>CAMWJF010000027.1 GCA_947174505.1 uncultured Lachnospiraceae bacterium | reverse complement strand
AGGCCAACAATTTTAACAGCTTTTCCCGTTCCGTCTGATACTCCACCAGTGCATATTGTAATGGCATATGGTTAATCTTTCCGCCATCACTTTTTGTTGCATAGGTTGCGAGAAAAGCAAAAGGAAATCCTTCTTCCGCATTGCTCTCCACAAGATGAAAGAAAATACGCTCCGGCACACGCAGCTGCTGACTCTGTTCTGCCAGATACATTGCCACCGTACCCTGGTACGCCTCAATCTCTCTTTGAAAAATATCGTGCAATCTGTCAAATGCGCGGCCTATCCACTTCTCATCCAGATATTCGGCACCAATTATAAAGGGAGTCTCCGCCTCCAGCCGGGATACGGTGTCCACATCCAAAAACACTTCTGTCTTTTCCCTGGAGAGTTCCAATTCAGGCAATGAAGTCAGACATCGGAAATAGCTTTCCGTTACCCTGCACAGAAAACGCATAGAACTATCGGCATCCGAAGGGCATCCTTTTAACCCCAGCAAATACCATGCGTATCCCTTGTCTTTCTTAAATTCTTCCTGCCACGCCTGAAGTTCCTCTGAAAGCACACCTCCTTCTTCCATGTAAAAACTTTTTTCCGTTATAATAAATCTCATCTTTTCCTCCATGCCGGAGCGTTTTTTTGCGAAGGCACGCGCCGAGAATTTCAAAGTTTTCCGAAAGAATACTTTTATTCTCAGCTGCGAATCCGAGTTTGTGGCTCCGGCACAAACTCGCGGTTGAAAAATAAGGTCATCAGACTTATTTTCAACCTTCTCTTTCCCTCATTAGTACTGATCTATGCCGTCACTCCGACAGCTGTTCCCTGTATTTCTCTATCCTGCATTGATGTTTTCTCTTCCCTGCTAAAGCCTCTCTGTCATAGCTGATCCCCACCAGCAGTATATCACTTCCATAACGCTTAAATGCCATCGGATAACGCTTGTCTCTAATCTGTTCCAAGGCGGTTTCCGCCGACTGATTCCACTTCAGTTCGACAATCAAAACCGGCAACGCGGAATCTCTCTTCGGCAGATACACAACATCTGCATATCCGGCACCCGCCGAATGGTTTCATCCCGCTTAACCTGTCGTATTGCCCTTGCAAATTCCAGACGGATCTCCTCATTGGGAATACGTGCCTTCTGTGCCTCCTCAGCATAGGCCAGATATCCCAAATGAATCAGCAGCGTCAGCACATCGTTCCTGTCCCGAAAAGTCACCAGATCGTTGGCAAAGCCTTTTGTATCCACTTTTGTTTCGGCGCCGCCAATCAGCTCCGCCACCGTCTTACTTAGTCCGTCAAAATCAAGGCTGATATATTCCATTAGGCTCTCCGCCGCAGAAGTCTGCGTCCAGTAGGAATCGAAATCATCATTACGGATTGCCTTCATAACCGAACTGGGATTATAAACAGCCGCCAGGTCTCTGAAAAAATATCCATCGTACCACTGTTTCATTATCCGGACGATTCTTTGCCTCCCTGATCGGTGCATCCCACTCATCGATAATCATAATAAATTTATTGCCCGCTGCTGCCGCTGCGTTGGCCAGCGTTGCCACAAATCCTTCTGCTGCTTTCCATTTCGGATACTGCTCCATCAGCTCACGTGTCACATTCCTCTGGATGTATGGTATCATGTCCTCAATGGATGTTTCTCCAATCACTCCTGTCATATCCAGATATATCACATCAAATCGGTTTAGATAATCCCGAAACCGTGCATCACTGGCAATTTCCAGACCGTCAAAAAAACCCTGCCGAGTCACACGTCTTGTCATAATAGGCGCACAGCATCTGTGCCGCAAATAATTTCCCGAAACGGCGGGGTCTGCTGACACAGGTCATACGCCTCGGGGTGTCAATCGTCTGATTGATCAGTCCGATCAGGCCTGATTTGTCAATATAAATATCATTTCTTATACCGGCAAATCCGCTGTTACCAGGATTTAAATAATTTCCCATCGTTCCTCCGCAAATTTCTTGTATTCAATTCTTGTACTCATTATACCCTCACCAATATCATTTCACAATCCATATTTTATAAAGGTAAGTCAGGTTTTTCTATTTCACCGCCCACCCGGACCGTTCTATTCTGTTACTACCATATTGCATCAGGCATTGCCGCTCTTACAAGCTCATCTATATCTCTGTCCCAAAACTCTGCCATACCATCCTGTTGAGAATTTTAAGGGGTTATGACCGTTTGAATCGGATAATAATAATATTAATGTTAAAAATATAATCTTAGGAAAATTCAACAGGAGGTATTTTCAATGAATAGAAAAGTACAGATCGCCCAATACGGATGCGGGAAAATGAGTGTATACCTGATGCGGTATGTATTGGAAAAAGGCGCGGAGCTGGTCGCTGCATTTGACATGAATCCGGCAGTCATCGGCAAAGATATCGGAGAGATTATGGGAACGGGCATCGTTGGCGTCAAAGTTTCCGATGCCAAAGACGCGGACAGAATCTTAGGCGAGCTGAAGCCGGAGGCCTGTATCATCGCCACCCGCTCCACTATGATTGACGTGAAAGAAGCCTTTACCATTTGTGCCAAAAACGGAGTGAATGCCATCTCTACCTGTGAGGAATCCCTGTATCCGTGGAATTCATCCTATCAGATTACCAAAGAGCTGGATAAGCTGGCAAAGGCAAACAACTGCACTCTCTGCGGTAGCGGATATCCAGATATGTACTGGGGTTCTCTTATCACAACGCTGGCAGGTTCTATTCATCATTTGAAGAAAATCAGTGGAAGCAGCAGCTATAATGTGGAAGACTATGGTATTGCGCTTGCAGAAGGACACGGCGCCGGACTCTCGACTGAGGAGTTTAAAAAACAGATTGGAAATTATAATGGACTGTCCTACAAAGAAACCGAAAAGCTGATTGTTGACGGCGTGATTGAGCCCTCTTACATGTGGAACCAGAACGGCTGGCTCTGCAGCCAACTTGGTCTTCACATTGTTTCCCAGACGCAGGAATGCATTCCTATCACACATGATGAGGATCTGAAGTCAAGCACCCTTGGCATGACAATCAAAGCGGGAAATGCGACCGGAATGTCCGCTATTGTGACAACTGAGACTGAGGAAGGAATTACGTTGGAGACACGGTGTCTTGGCTATGTATATGGCCCGGAAGATATGGACCGGAACGAGTGGACGTTGGAGGGGGAACCTGATACAACAATAGTGATAAACCGCCCCGCGACGGTGGAACTGACCTGCGCGACACTAACCAACCGCATCCCGATGCTGATAGACGCACCCTCTGGATATATTACTACAGAAAAAATGCCGGTAAATTATTATCTTGTAAAACCGATGCATGCGTATGTAAGAAGTAAGTAACACCACGTCAGGCTCTTCCTGGCAGGAGAAAACATCCAACCTTACACAAATGTAAGTTACTATCGCAAACTGTAAGTTAAACCAATGGAAACGGCTCTTCATATTTGATATCCTGATTTCAGAAAAGAAAACACCTCACGGTAATACAAAGAAAAGGAGATATCAAAATATGAAAAAAGCATTAATTGCAGCAACTTTTATGGTAGGCATTATTATAGTACGCATGATATTGTCAGTCACTTTCAGCGAACAGATCGCAGAAGTATTTACCCGAGTATCAGTCAGCTTTTTGTTTTTCTATTGTCTTCTTCTGTCAGTAAGGAATCGGCAGAAATCCAAAAGCCAATGCACTGTTTCAGGCGAAATGTAAGAGAATCAGCACATCTGCAGAGGCACAGGGGAAATAACAAGTTCGGCCGGCACGGCAGCTTGATCAAATACTGCAGCGGTATTAATACTACTTGATTTTTGCCTGTTTTATTCGTAAAATATTATATGATTTAAAATATCAATATAAAAGAAATAAAATCAGGGAGAGGTAACCATTACGAGCATGGCGATAGTCAAAGTACAAAACAGAGCGCACGGAATTATGTATCATCATTTTCACGATGAGCAAAAGCATATTGTTGGTCAAGGATCTATTTCGGCTGAATCATTCAATGATATGCTTGATTTTTATGGTAAATCCCATAATATCATTGGTGCAGAAGAATTTTTACGGAAATCAGAAACAGGTACGCTTTCACCTTCGGATGTCTGTCTCACCTTTGATGATGGGCTGCTTTGTCAGTACGATGTTGCATACCCTGTAATGAAAGATAGAGGATTAACCGCTTTCTGGTTCATCTACACATCTCCGCTTGACGGCGTTATGGAGAGACTGGAGATATACCGGCATTTTAGATCCTTAATGTTTCCAGACATTGAGGATTTTTATGCCGCATTTTTTAGTATTGTATCTGCCCATGATACCGAAGCAATGAAAGCAATGCAATGCTATAACCCGGATGAATACTTAAAGGAATTTCCATTTTACACACCGAATGATAAGCGCTTTAGGTATATGCGTGATGTGGGATTGGGTGAAAAGAAATATAATGTCATTATGGATAAGATGCTGGAAATGTATCGGTATGATATCGAAAAAAACTCACAAATATTATGGTTAAGCACTGATAATATGAGAGATCTGCGTCAACAGGGGAACATTATCGGATTGCATTCTTATTCTCATCCAACTGTTATGATAAAAAAGAATTATTCAGAGCAGCTCAAGGAGTATGCAACAAATAAGAGACAGCTTGAAGAGGTACTCAAAGAAGAAATCGTAGCAGTATCATATCCATGTAATTCCTATAATTCCGATACTTTAAAATGTATGAAAGAACTCGGGATGAAAATAGGATTCAGAGCAAACATGGCAGAGGTGTGTCTGGCAGAATATCTGTATGAATACCCGAGGGAGGATCACGCAAATATTATGAAGGCAATGGAGGTTGCAAGATGAACATAACTGTATTTACAAGTAATCAGCCGCGTCACATCAGCCTTATAAATTCCTTGGCCACAATTGCACACAGGGTATTCGCAATCCAGGAATGTAACACCGTGTTTCCTGGAGAAATTAAAGATTTTTTTGACAACTCAGATGTTATGAATACATATTTTCAACGTGTTAGGGCTGCAGAAAACGAGGTGTTTGGCAGTGTAGGGTTTTTATCTGGAAATGTGGATCATCTGGCATTGAAAAGCGGAGATTTGAATAAAATACCGCAGGAGGTATTGTCCCCGGCATTGAAATCAGATGTATACGTTGTTTTCGGTTCAAGCTATATAAAGGGATGGCTTATCGATTATCTGGTTGAACAGAGAGCTATTAATATTCACATGGGAGTAAGTCCATATTATAGGGGAAGTTCATGTAACTTCTGGGCGGCATACGATGGACACCCGGATCTTGTCGGTGCAACCATACATCTTTTAGGAAAGGGGCTGGACTCCGGAAATATGCTCTATCATGCTTTGCCCAGAGCAGAGATTGTCGATCCTTTTGTTTTGGGAATGAAAGCTGTAAAAGTGGCGCACGAATCATTAATAGAACGAATTGCTAATAAAGAAATATTTAAATATGAACCGATAATACAGGATAAAAGCAAAGAATACAGATACACAAGGAATGCAGATTTTACAGATGACGTTGCAAGGGAATATCTTGAAGCTTTGCTTTCGCCAGAACAGTTGAAAAACAAATTAGAGCAACGTGACCTGTCTCTTTTGGAGAAACCTTTTATAGCTTAGATCATTTTTTCTAATGACGTGTGGATTTTATCGGGTTATTTTTTCCTGCTGCCTTACCAGCAGCAGGAGGTTTTTCACAGTCTCTGGCAAGCCCGGGAACCGCCAAAATCATATCCTGTTTTCAGCATACAATTTTATTCCTGCCGCTGTTTTTCCCCTGATACAGCTTCTCGTCCGCGTCCCGGACAATGTGTTCGATTTTATCCCCGTTTCCTTCCGTGAGACCAAAGGTCATCGTAACGTTAAGCTCCACATCCCCATACGCGATGGGTTTGGTGCGGATCGACTCCAGCAGGTCCTGCATATAGGTGACTGCCGTGTCCAAATGCACGCCGTCATATATGAGCAGCATTTCCTCGCCGCCCCATCTGGCCACAAATCCGCGCCCGCGCATATGCTCCTTCATCCGTGAAGAAAGCTCTGTGAGCGCCACATCGCCGCATTCATGCCCATATGTATCATTCACGTTTTTAAAGTGATCCACATCGCCGATAGCAACACAGAATGGCGTTCCATTCTTCGCGTAATTATCGCAGACCCGCTTCAGAATTTTTTCTC
Source organism: uncultured Lachnospiraceae bacterium (assembly GCA_947174505.1). Classification (GTDB taxonomy): domain Bacteria; phylum Bacillota; class Clostridia; order Lachnospirales; family Lachnospiraceae; genus UBA3282. The sequence continues at coordinate 49,896 of CAMWJF010000027.1, read as the reverse complement.
CGCTCCTGCGGTTGTATAAGCCGGTCAGAATATCCTGCTCCACCAGTTTCTGCAGCGACTTCTGCATTTTGATCAGATAGCGGCTCATCTCCCCAAGCTCATCCCTGCGTGCCAAAACATCCTGGTCAAATTCCTCGTGGAGATCCCCCTTCGCAATGGCGACGAGAAACAATTCCATTTTTCGGATGGCACTCACCAGTCTGCCGGAAAAACGGATGGTCACAAAACAGGCGATCAGCATCGTCAGTAAACCAAAAATAATGATTGGGCTGAGTGAGCTGACGACCAGCCTCTCCACTTCCGCCGAAGGTTTTCCCAGGAAAATCATGCCGATACACGCCCCATCCGCATCGTAGAGCGGTTCATAATAGGAAAAATAGCGGACGTCCTCTACCATCGTGCTCGCATAAAAATGAGGCTGTCCGCCCCTCAGTACATCCTGCACCACCGTATCGTTTGCCTTCGTTCCGATGACGCGCTCACCTTTGTCCGTCCGAATCGTGGTAATGACACGGGTGTCCTGATAAAAAACGCTGATATCGACTCCCGTTTTTTCCTTGATGGAATCAATAATCGCAAAATTGCCGTTTATCGTATGATCCCCTTTCATCAGATAAAAGGTACCGTCTTTTTCTACTGTATGATATTCCCCTTCATACACCGTATCATATAGCGTGACAACCGTGCGGCTTAAATTCACAAGGCCGTTTTGGGTCTCTACGTTCAGGGAAGCCGCAAACCGAACGGCGCTGAATGTTGTGATTACTAATGTAAGTAAAATAAGCGGCAGCATATTCATTTTAAGTAAAGCCCAGAAAAAGCTGCTTCCTTTTAAAATTCTTTTCATTTCCGCTCCATCCAACCCTCCATTGATGTCTGGCAGCGTTCGTTCTCTTATAGTATAGGAAATTGCGACAACAGGCTGCCTTTTTCAACCTTGGCTATTATATCACAAATTCCTATTTTCGTAAATCTTCCCCGGAAAAACGGCGGCGTCCTTATGCAGACGCCGCCGTTTCTGTATAACGGTATTTATGCGTGATATTTGAACCGGTCAACCAGTTCTTTGAGCAGATCCGCCTGCGCCGACAGCTCCTGCGACGCCGCCGCGCTCTCCTCCGAGGTAGCAGAATTGGATTCCACAACCTGGGCGATCTGATTGATGCCCTCCGTGATCTGGGCCGTGGCATCCGCCTGTTCCCCGGAAGCTGCCGCGATCTCATCAATCGCCTGTCCCACCGTCATTGCATTCTCAACCACAAGCAGCAGCGACTCCGCTGTGGAATTTGCCAGCTTTGTCCCCTCCTCTACTGCCTGAATCGCATTCTGGATCAGCTGTTTTGTATTCTTCGCCGCCTCGCTGCTCTGCTCAGAGAGCGTACCGACCTGCGTGGCAACCACCGCAAAGCCTTTTCCAGCCTCTCCCGCCCTCGCTGCTTCGATAGACGCGTTTAGGGCAAGAAGATTCGTCTGGGATGCGATTTCTTCAATACTGCTGATGATCTCCGCTATCTTATCAGATGCCTCCCTGATTCTTTCCATGGCCTCCGTACTCTGTTTCATCTGGGCGTTGCTCTCGCTCACCTGACCGTTCATATCAAGCACCACTTTTTTGGCTTTCGCCGCATTCTCGGCATTGGTATGAATTTTTTCCGATATATCCGTCATCGTGGCCGTCAGCTCTTCAATCGCACTCGCCTGATCCGTCGCGCCTTCGGCCAGAAGCTGGGATGCGCCCGCCAGATCCGTTGCGCCCTTTCTGACGCTTTCCGCATTGGTATCAATCTCTCCCATGGCGGCGCCAAGCGAGCCGACAATATCCCGGAAGGAGTCGCTGATCTGGGCAAAATCCCCTTTATAATTCTCTTCCACATCAATCATAAAGTTACCGTCCGCCATCTCCGCCAGATCGCTGCTGATACCCGTGATAACCGTATTCAGGTCGCGGATTGTCTCCGAAAGACAATCCAGCAGGATTTTCGTTTCGTCGTTTTCCGCCGGCTCAGGCACCTCTGAATGAATATCCCCCTCCGCCAGAAGCTTCAGTCTGTCTACCGCCCTGCCAAGCGGCGCGGCAACCGCTTTCCCCATCGCAATGCCATTCTTTATTCCAACAACCGTGAATACCACTACGAAGATAACCGTAAGCGCCAGCGAAATATAAAACATCTTTAAAAATTCATTTCTCACTGCCGCCACACCGATACTCCAGCCGTCTGTCCCGGGAACGGGAGAGTAAGCGACCACCTTTGTCTTACCGTTATAACTGTATGTACCCGTACCGTTTTGTCCTGCGATCATTTTTTTACAGATGGCGCTGTATTTCTTAAGCCTGGGATTCGTATCGCCAAGCGCAACGCTGTCCTCCACCCCGACCAGTTCGGAGTTTACGTCCGCAATCGTAATGCCGTTCCTGTCCAGCATAAAAGCGGTGCCGCCCTTTCCGACCTGTATGGAACGCATGATATCGTTCAAAAACTCACCGTTTGGCACATAGGCAATTACGCCGACCGATGTCGTTCCGGGAATGCCGCCCTCCCATAACGGAGCCGCTACCACATACGATACCTTGCCCGTCACCTCGCTGTATGCGGGCGTTGATATGTAGGTATTTCCCTTCATACCTTCCTTAAAGTATTCCCTGTCGGAAAGATTCTGGCCTGTGATGACGTCAACCCCGTTGCTGTCAAGCAGATATCCGCCGTCCAAATTATGGTCCTGAATCCTCTGCTCTAATATAGCCGCTTTTTCCTCCGCTGTTTTCTCTGCATCTGCGAGCCGCGCAATACTGCCCGTCTCATACGCGATCGCAACAAACTGCTGCAGGGACGCGGAAACATAATCTGCCGCCACATCAGACGTGTTATCGATCGTCTCCGACACCGCACTGATCGAAGAAATATAGCTCAAAACAGATGTCACCGCCCCCAGCACAATACAGCAGACCATAACGACCTGACCAAAGCGCTTTGAAATCCTTTCCCCGATGCCGATAAACCGCCCCTCGTCCTGCTCCTTTTTCCCGCGTAAACCCTTTTCCGCACTGTCCCCCTCTTTTCTTTGCATGAAATTTTCCCCCGTTCGCATGTTGGATTAATAAAATAGATAAACAGACCAAAATAGAACGAAATCGAATAGATCACCATAATGGAAGACTGACAGAAAACGATTTGGCAATAAACCAGTATATTCATCTAAGTTATTAAAGATAATAGTTGCGTTTCTATTGTACCACACGGCCGCAAATTTTTACATTTAATTTACATTAATTTTATACTTTTTTTATATTTCAGTCACTCTCTGCATCCGAGATTGCTGTGCCGTTTATTTGCACTCCCTCTCATATAATTTCCAAGATTTGTCAGGCATAGCAGCGTCGCCGTCAGGAAAAGGCCGGGAACCAGTATAATCCACCACGCGCGCGTCAGAAGCGCATTTTCCGACAGGGACAGCATGCTGCCCCAGGAAACCACCTCCACCGGAAGTCCCAGCCCCAGGAAGCTCAAAGTGGATTCCGCAACAATCGCATTTCTCACATTCATAACTGCCATAAATAAAACAGACGGGAAAAAATTGGGCGCCAGATGCCGGAACAGCACATGAAAAAAACCGCCGCCAAGACACTTTGCCGCCAGCACATAATCCGTATGATTCAGCTGTAGAACTTCCGTCCGCACCACTTTCGCCATACTCATCCAACCCGTCAGCCCGATCACAACAGACAGACTGTACACATTCGCCCCGCCAAACACTGCCTGTAGAAAAACGGTAAGTAAAAGTCCCGGGACGCTCAGAATCAGCTCAGTCAGCCTCATTAAAATACCGTCCATCCGGGCGGGCGCGCAGCCGCTCACGCTCCCCACGAGAACTGCCAGTGCCGTGGAGAGCAAGGTTGCCAGAAAACCAATTGTGAGAGAAATTCTGCCACCGTACCAGATCATGGAAAAAATATCCCGCCCCATTGTGTCCGTACCGAAAAGAAATTCTTTTCCCGGCGCTTCATTACAGTGCGCCAGATCCATGTAAAGTGGGTCCTTTGTCATAATCAGGCCACAGGCCAGACAGGATATGACTATTCCAGTCAATACAAGTAAAGAAAGAACCGGAACCTTCTTTTTCACAGGCCGCCCACCTCCCCGCCGCCCCCTGTGAAGCGCATGCGCATCCGGGGGTCAATTCGCCCGCTGACGGTCCGGGCCAGCATATTGCAGAAAATGACCAGCGCCCCCGTAAGCAGACTCACCACCATCAATAAGTTGTAATCCTGATATCTGGCGCTCTCATAAGCCAGCGTACCGATTCCCGGATAGGAAAACACAGCTTCCACCACATAAGTGCCTCCGAGAATATGAGGCAGGGCAACCGACATCATGCTCAGATAGGAAGGCAAAGCCCCCCGCAGACAGTGTCTGTATAGCACCTGTCTGCCGCTCAGTCCCTTCATTCTGGCTAACAGCACATAGTCCGCCCGCACTTCCTCCAGCAGTCTGTTGCGGACTTGAAAGGCATAGTACCACAGATGCCCCAGCACCACCACGGCAAGCGGCAGAATCAGATGCGCCGCCCTGTCCGCCACATTCCCCTCCTCTCCCACAGAATACGCCCCTGAGCTTGGCAGCCAGTCGAGCCACACAGCAAATACCAGAATCAAAAGCAGGGACAGCCAGAACTCGGGAATACAGCTTGTAACGGTGCCGATTTTACAAATGAGCCGATCCGCAGCACGATCCTCTCTCCACGCGCAGAAAAGCCCCAGCAAAAGCGCCAGCGCAAAGATCAGAAGAAAGCCCAGTCCGCCCAGAAGAAGGGTATTTCCGATCCTTGCGGCTATCACTTCCTTCACGTCCCTCTTATACTGATAAGAAATGCCGAAGTCGCCGTGAACTGCCCCCTGCAGCCAACGCGCATACTGCGCAGAAATCGGTTCGCGCAGGCCAAGCCTCTCCATTGCCTCCTCCTGCTGGGCCGCGCTCATTTTCTCTACCCGCTCCCCGTAATAAGCGTAAAGGGGATCGCCCGGCGCAAGTCTGGATATGGCGAATACAAGAACAGACAGAGCAAACACGCTCAGCGCAAATTTCACCGCATTATGTAAGATTCCGATTATGTATGATCTCCTCAAGAATTTCCTCCACATCCCCGATCCTGAAAAGCGCTCCGTCTCTCATCAGTGCCACGCGGTCGGCTATCCGCGCCGCCACGCCCGGATTATGCGTGACAAGGACAATGGACATGCCCATCCTTTTACGCAGTTCCAGAAACAGCTCCAGGATCTGCGCCTGCACCGTCACATCCAGCGCCGTGGTCGCTTCATCCGCAAACAGAACCGTTGGCTCCGCTGCCAATGCAATGGCAATCACGCATCTTTGCGCCATGCCGCCCGAAAGCTGGAACGGGTACTGCTTCGCCCGCTCTCCCGGCGGATTCAGTCCCACCAGCTCCATCAGCTCCGCCGTCCTCCTCCGCCGCTCTCTCCCGGTAAGACACGGCTGCCGCAGACGCACTGCCTCCGCAATCTGCTCTCCCACGGACATACAGGGATTTAGGGCCGTCATGGGATTCTGGAATACCATGGAAAAAAAGTGACCGCGCAGTTTCCGCATCTGCTTTTCCGAATAGCCGGTAATCTCTTCTCCCCGGATATCAATATGTCCCGTCTTGATTTGGGCGATATCCGGTAAAAGCTTCAGTATACTTTTGCACAGCACGCTTTTCCCGCAGCCGGTCTCCCCCATAACCGCCAGTATTTCCCCCTCCCGCAGGGAAAAACTGACATTTTTCAAAGCCTCAATCTCTCCCTCCGGCCTGAAAAAACTGACCGACAAATTTTTTACGGTAAGCACATCCATTCCCATATTCCTCCGCCAATAAGAGAATGTCGCTTTTCAGACATTCTCTTACGCGAAACTTCGTACTTCCTGGTGTCCCGTACTATGGCGGGACGTCTTTAGAAGTACTTTTCGCGTTTCTTACTTTGTCCACTCCGCAATATTCCAGAATATGCCCACGCCGTGATGTCCCATCACCGTATCGGGAGAAATCCCGTGAATCGAAGCGTCCGCCACATAATCGGCGTCAATATAGCAGATAAATGCGTAGGCCGGATCTTTTGCCAGCTCCTCCTGAAACCGGGCGTAGCTTTCAGCCCGCACCTGAGGATCATCCGATTCGCGCGCCTGCGCCAGATACCGGTCCACCGCCACATTGGAATAGCCACTGTAATTTGCGCCCTTTCCCGTGGCGAATACCTTATAAGTATGGTCGTCCGCATCAAAGGGACTGCCCCAGCCGATCAGATATGCTATTTGACCATTCCAGTCAACCTTGGTTGGAATCTCCACGGTACAGTCAATTCCAATCTCCCGGATCTGCTGCGCCGCCGCCTGCGCAATATCCACCCGCACCTGATCGCCCGCCCCCACACTGATTACAAAGGAAAGGGGCTCTCCATTTCTCGTATATATCCCGTCTTCCCCTTTGACGCATCCGGCAGACTCCAGAATCTCCGCCGACTTTTCCGGGTTGTAGTCATAATGCTCCACATTCTCATTGTTATAAATATTGCGCTGCAACGGCCCGTAGGCGGGCATTCCCTGTCCAAGCAGAACCGCGTCAACAATAGCCTGCCTGTCTATCGCATAACAGATGGCGGGAATGATATCACGGTTTTCCTGCCAGTATGCATTGTTAAAGTTAAAGAGAATCCCTCTGTAATCGGAAGTCTGCATGTGATAGCAGGCATACTCCTCCCGGTTCTCAAAAGACTGCGCGGCCTTCGGCGGAAGGAGCGCCAGATCCAGTTCACCCGCTTCCATCTGGAGCGTCTTTGCGTTGTCGTCATTCACAATCTTAAAAATCACTCTGTCAATATGGGGCGTCCCCCGAAAATAGGACTCGTTTTTTGTCAGGATAATCGCCTGCCCCACATCCCAGCTCTCCAGCTTATACGGTCCGGTTCCCACGGGCGCACGGAAAAAATCCGAGGTCTGCATATCCTCCCCCGCAAGCAGATGCTCAGGAAGCACCGCCATAGTCATATAGTCCAGAAACGCCACATTCGGCGCGGCCAGCCGGAAGGACACCGTATGGTCGTCCTCCACCGTGATCGCCTCCACATCCTCATAGTTGGGCGCATTCTCAGAAGCGTTTTCCGGGTCCATGATCGTCTCGATCGTGAACTTCACGTCCTTTGCCGTAAAAGGCTCGCCGTCATGCCAGGTGACGCCCTCCTCCAGATGAAAGGTGTAGGTACAGGCCGCCTCGTCAAACTCCCAGCTCTTTGCCAGTCCGGGTACTACTTCATTTTCTCCGTTATGGGCAGTCAGCCCGTTGAAAAGCAACAGATTGATCTCCCCGTGTTCATCCATCGCCGGATTAATGCGGGTAAAGTCCCCGCTGCCGTAAACTAAGGTGACAGGCTCCGTCTGTGTGCCATCCGCCCGCGCATCGCCTGTCTGGCCGCCGACTTCCTGCCCGTCACCCGTCCGGCCGCCTGCCGTCTGCACATTTTCCTCCGCATCCGTCTTACCACAAGATGCCAGCATTCCTGCGCTTAACAGCAGAACCGCCGCAAACAGGCTTGTTTCCCTTCTCATTCTCCCTGTCAGACTTCTCAATCTGTTTTCCCTCTTTCTCATTTTCCTCCATTCCGAAGCATCACAAATTCCTGGCTGCATAAATTGTCATCAGAGAATTGATACAGCCTTTCTACCTCTGTCCGCCTTTTTCGTTAACCGTTATCCGGCTTTCTCACAAAGAATCCGTCACTTCCAGGATTGACATACCCTGTTCTCTCGCAATCCGCGCCAGATCCTCATACTCATATTTTTCTCTCTTCACGCCATAACCCTCCGAGATTTTTTTCCGCACTTCCCCGTAAGGCGTCCGTACTCTCTGTATGGAGCGGGCAAGTGTGTATCTTCTGGAAATATTTTCCCGGATGCCGATGGTGGTCGTATGCTTAAAAATCAGCTCCACCATTTTATCCTTCATGGAGTCCGCGCACATCACATGCAGCACGGTGCCGGGACGGGATTTCTTCATTCCCGCCGCTACCGTATAGACCTCCAGCGCGCCAGCCTCCAGAAGCGTCTCCGACGCAAACCCGATGGCCTCCGCCGTCATATCGTCCACATTACAGACAAGCTCCGCCACCGTATCTCCCACGCCCTCTGTTTCCCCGAGCAATGCGCGCACACAGTTCGCCGCCGGAAAATCTTTTTTTCCCATACCGTAGCCGATCGAGAGCGTGCGCATGACAGGCATCGCCCCGAAACGGCTGGCAAAATACTTTAAAAGCGCCGCCCCGGTCGGCGTGCAGAGTTCTCCCCGGATCTCCCCGCCGTAAATCGGCACATCCTTTAATATATAGGCCGTGGCAGGCGCAGGCACCGGCAGAATCCCGTGGGCGCATTTCACCTGTCCGCTGCCTACATGGACGGGCGACACAACCACCTGATCCGGCGCAATTCTGTCCATCAGCACACAGACCGCCGTGATATCCGCCACCGCGTCCATGGTTCCCACCTCGTGGAAGTGAATCTCGTTGACCGGCACGCCGTGCACATGACTCTCCGCCTCCGCTATCATCCCGAACACCGCAAGAATGTCTTTCCGTATCCGTTCGGACAGGAGAAGGCCGCCCACGATGTGCGCAATCTCGTGCATACCGCTGTGGTGGTGATGCGCATGGCTGTGGGCTTCCCCGGCTTCATGTGTATGCTCATTGCCGTGAACGTGTTCCGCTTCTTGCGTATGCCTATGATCATGGACATGCCCTGCCTCATTCGTATGTGCATGGTCATGAACATGCCCCGCTTCCTGCGTATGCATCTCCTCCGACTCTTCCTCCCCGTGTACCCGCACAGAAATATGGGTGCCGCCGATACCGCACTTCTGCGCCTTCCCGCACACCATCTCCACACCGGGAATCCCCAGCGCATTCAATTCTTCCATCACCTTCTCCCGATCCGGCAGAAGCTCCAGAAGGGCCGCCGTCAGCATATCCCCAGCCGCCCCCATACTACAGTCTAAGTATAAAGTTTTCATATTAATCCTCCTGAATTCGTGCGGAGAATGCCTGCTTTCGGCATCCCCCATATGAGATTTAGTACTTCCAAGCCAGTTCTGCTGACTTTGCGCCTTCGTCCTATGGCGAGACGTCTTTAGAAGTACTTCTCATGTTGTGGTTGATCATACTTGCCAGATATCCAGCCCCGAACCCATTGTCAATATTCACCACCGACACGCCGCTGGCACAGGAATTGAGCATGGACAAAAGTGCAGAAACCCCGTGCATGGACGCGCCGTAACCGACACTGGTGGGCACCGCGATTACGGGGCAGTCCGCCAGTCCCCCGATTACACTGGCCAGCGCTCCCTCCATGCCCGCGATGGCAATGATCACCGAGGCGTCCATGATCTCATCCATATGGGACAAAAGCCGGTGCAGACCTGCCACGCCCACATCGTAAAGCCGCACCACCTCATTGCCGTGTGCCTCCGCTGTGAGCGCCGCCTCCTCCGCCACGGGAATATCCGAAGTCCCTCCTGTAGCCACCACAATTTTTCCAATCCCGGACGGCTCCGGGATCTCACCGACAATACCGATCCGCGCCTGCTCATGATAGGTCAGGCCGTGAAGCTTTGCCACCTTCTTCGCCTTCTTCCGGGAAAGCCTCGTAATCAGGATCGTTTCCTGCCCGTTTTTCTCCATGCTGCCGATAATGCCTGCAATCTGCGACGCCTCTTTTCCCGCGCCAAAAATCACCTCCGGCGCACCCTGCCTGACGCTTCTGTGGTGATCCACCTTCGCGTAACCGATATCCTCAAAAGGCTTCTTTTTGATGGCGAGCAGCGCCTCCTCCACGGAAATCTCCCCGTCCCTCACCTGTTCCAGCATTTTTCGATAATCGCTCATGTCCTCGCCTCCATGTCCAGTAAAACCGCCCGATAATATTTTTTCAATTCTCGCACAATTTCTTCCCGTTTTTCCAACACCCGCGCAAGCTGCGAAGCCGGAAACTGTAGTCTGGCCGCCCCGTCAAAGCGCCTTACCCTAAAATCCGTAAAGCCCAGCGAAAAGAGAAAGTCCTCCGCCGCCTCCGTGCTTTTCAGCTTTTCCGCCGTAATTTCCTCTCCTGTCGGTATCCTCGTAGCCAGACAGGCGTAAGCCGGTTTCTCCCAGGTAAACAGTCCCGCCTCCCTGGATAGTCTGCGGATCTCCTCCTTGGTGAGATCGCATTCCCGCAAAGGGGAACGCACGGACAGCTCCCGTAACGCCTGCATCCCCGGACGGTCGTCTTCCTCGTCGGAAGCATTCGTGCCGTCTAACAGCATTCCGTATCCGTCCGCTTTCGCCGCTTCCGCAATGGTTGTAAAAATCATTTTTTTACAATGATAACAACGGTCAGCCGGATTTTCCCGGACTGCCTGATCCGCCAGCACATCCGCTGTGAGAATCTTTAAACCGGCGTTCAGCTCCCCGCAGAGACGTTTCGCATCCTCCAGCTCAAACTGCGGCTGAAAAGCGCTTTTTACATAGTATGCCAGCACATCCGCCCCCGCCGCTTTCGCAGCGTAGAGCAGATACGCCGAGTCCACGCCGCCCGAGAAGGCAAGCGCCGCTTTGCGGTTTTCCTTAAAAAAATCTGACAGGTTCATTTTCCCCTCCTTCGGAAGCCTTCTGACTCTGTTTATGCGCATAAACGGACTCACGATGCCCGGTGCTTCCATGCGCACAAAAAAGGAAGACACATGATCTCTCTTTGAGAAACCGTATACCTTCCTGTGTATACATTACGCCATATCATAAATGGATTACACTGCTGTATTTCATCCGGGAACGTCAGTCCCCATGCCGGCTTCGTGCCAGCTTTTGCCTTTGTCTATTTTATATTAAATGCAGCGAATAAGTCAATCCCCTATCCTGTCTTTTTGAGAAACTGCCATTTTAATCGCATTTAGTACACGCTTTTTATCGGCGCTCCACATCGGCGCCACAAGTGTGCGTTTGTCTCCGTCACCTGTCATGCGATGGATGACCATATTTTCCGGAAGCAGGGCAATACAGTCTGCGACCAGTTGCACATAGCTTTCGAAAGCAAGCGTTTCAAACTTTCCTTCCAGATAATCCTTTTCCAGGTCTGTGCCTTTGATCACATGCAAAAGCTGCAGCTTTATGCCGTCTGCGTGGCTTTTTCCCACATAAGATACCGTGTCAAGCATATCCTGCCTCGACTCACCCGGAAGTCCAAGCATCACATGCGCTATCACTGCAATGCCTGACGCCTTCAGGCAGGTTACCGCATCATCATACACGGACAGCGGATACCCCCGGCGGATGTATTTAGCTGTCGCGGGATGAATCGTCTGCAGCCCAAGTTCTACCCAGACCGGCTTAATCTTATTGCACTCACATAACAGTTCTAACACATCATCCGGAAGACAGTCCGGGCGCGTTGCAATGGACAACACCGCTATATCCCTATGGCTTATCGCCTCCATATACAGGGAGCGCAGTTTTTCGACAGGCGCGTACGTATTTGTAAATGCCTGAAAATACGCAATGTATCTGCCGTCCTTTATCTTTCCCGCCACTCGCTCCCTGCCCTTTTCAATCTGCTGTGTGACGCTCATCGTGCGATCCCCCGCAAATTCTCCCGAGCCTGCCCCAGAGCAGAAAATACAGCCGCGCGTATCAATCGTGCCATCCCGGTTCGGACAGGTAAATCCTCCATCCAAAGCTATTTTGTACAGTTTTTGACCAAAGATATCATGTAAATATTGATTAAGCGTGTATATTTTCATAATAAATCAGCGTCCAGCCGGTCACCCCCGCACCGCCTACACGATACGCCTCACCGTAACGATGTTCCGATAAGTCGCCGAGGTAATCTTAATCCCAGTCCGCTCCGTACTGGCGTGCACGATCTGTCCGTTTCCTATGTAAATGCCCACATGGCCGCCGTAATAGATCACATCTCCCGGTCTGGCGTCGGCGTATGACACCCCCTTGCCCACAGTAGACTGTGAATAGGAGCTTCTTGGAAGATTAATGCCGAAATTCTTGTAGACCGACATCACAAAGCCGGAACAGTCCGCCCCGTTGGTCAGGCTGGTACCGCCCGCCACATAAGGATTCCCGATAAACTTGCAGGCATAATTCGCAATATCCTGTCCTTTCCCGCCGCCGGAGGACGTGGGTTTCGGCGTCTCTTCCTTTTTCGGTTTCTCTTCCGAACCGGAATCCCCGTCTTCCTGCGCCAGCAGAGCCTCCTGCTCTTTCTTTTTCCGTTCTTCCTCTTCCTTCCGCTTTCTCTCTTCTTCCTCCCGGCGTTTGCGCTCTTCCTCCTCCAGCTTTCTGATCTGGGCCGTCTCCTGCTTGATCCGCGCCGTGTAGGTGGCTGCCTCCTGCTTCGCCTTGGTGAGCATGACGCCGTAATTCTCGTATTCCTTCTGCTTTTGGGCAAGCAGTTCTTCCATATAGGCCTGCCCCTCCTTCAGCTCGGTCCTGGAAGTCTCAAGCTCCGACTTATCCTCCTCCAGCGTATCCCAAAGCTCCTGCACACGCCTGACCGTGTCTTCGTATTCGGCGAGGAGCTTTCTGTCATAGTCGTAAAGCTCTTCCACATACTTCGCTTTATTTACCATATCGCCCATGTTACTCGCGCCGAAAAACATGTGCAGATAAGAGGAATCACCCTTCTCGTACATAAACTGGATACGGATTTTCATGGAAGCGTACTGCTCGTCCTTCTCCGCCACCGCCGCGTCATAATCAAGCTGCGTCCTGTAAATTTCCTCCTCTTTATCATTGATAGCCTCTTCGCACAAATTGATATCCGTGATCAGATTCACCAGCTCCGCATCGATCTCCTCGATCTCCTCTTCCACGCCCTCCTGCGCTTCCTGTGCTTCGTCAGCCCTCTGCTGGGCGTTTTTCAACTGGGACTGGTTTTTCTTCACGTTATCCCGAAGCTCGGAAATAGTGGTAGCCGATATCGGGTCTACCACTGACAGGCACAATATGAAGGATAATATGACGTACAGCCGTCTCTTGTACTTTTTCATAGCTCTGCCCTATTTCTGTCGTTTCGCAAATCAGTGCGGAGAATGCCGCCTTTTGGGCATTCTCCCGAGTGAAAAAAGTCTGCGCAGCAGACTTAGAACTTCTTAGCGAAGCAGCCTCTGCTGCTGAGTTTTAGAAGTTCTTTTCACTCTCTTATAGTTCACAGTTATTGACCGTTCTGGGGAAAGGAATCACATCGCGGATGTTGCCCATGCCGGTCAGATACATCACACAGCGCTCAAAGCCAAGTCCGAAGCCCGCATGTCTGGCAGAACCGTACTTGCGAAGATCCAGATAAAACTGGTAGTCTTCCTTACGCAGTCCAAGCTCGTCCATCCTGCGCTCCAGAAGCGCCAGATCGTCCTCCCTCTGGCTGCCGCCGATGATCTCGCCGATGCCCGGCACAAGACAGTCCATCGCCGCGACCGTTTTGCCATCCTCGTTTAATTTCATATAAAAAGCCTTGATTTCCTTCGGATAATCCGTCACAAACACGGGACGCTTAAACTCCTGCTCCGTCAGGAACCGCTCATGCTCAGTCTGTAAATCACAGCCCCACTCCACCTTGTATTCAAAGCTGTCATTGTGCTTTTTCAGAATTTCAATGGCTTCCGTGTAGGTCACATGGGCAAAGTCGGAATGCAGCACATGGTTCAGCCGCTCAATCAGCCCCTTGTCCACAAACTGATTAAAGAAGTTCATCTCCTCGGGCGCATTTTCCAGCACATAGCTGATCACATGCTTTAGCATCGCTTCCGCCACCATCATGTCGTCCGTCAGATCCGCAAATGCCATCTCCGGCTCGATCATCCAGAACTCCGCCGCATGTCTGGTGGTGTTGGAATTTTCCGCCCGGAAAGTAGGCCCGAATGTATATACGTTTTTAAACGCAAACGCGTATGTTTCCACGTTCAACTGCCCACTCACCGTCAGGTTGGTGGGTTTGCCGAAGAAATCGGAGCTGTAGTCCACTTCACCGTCCTCCGTCATGGATAAATTTTTCAAATCCATGGTCGTCACCTGAAACATTTCGCCCGCGCCCTCACAGTCGCTGCCTGTAATGATCGGCGTGTGCACATAGACGAATCCCCTCTCCTGGAAGAAGGTGTGAATCGCGTAAGCAATCAGGGAGCGCACGCGAAATACCGCCTGAAAGGTGTTGGTTCTGGGACGCAGATGGGAAATAGTGCGCAGATACTCAAAGCTGTGCCTTTTTTTCTGCAGCGGGTAATCCGCCGTGGAAAGTCCTTCCACAATAATTTCATCCGCCTGCATCTCAAATTTCTGTTTCGCCTGCGGCGTCGCCACGATCTTGCCCCGAGCCACAATCGCGGAACCCACGTTCAGTTTGGAAATCGCCTCAAAGTTTTCGAGCCTGTCCGCGTACACAATCTGCAGCGGCTCAAAAAAGGTGCCGTCGTTTACCACAATAAAGCCAAAGGTCTTGGAATCCCGGATGCTTCTCACCCAGCCGCCTACCGTTACTTCCTTATCCATATACGCTTCGCTGTTGCGGTACAAATCCCTGATATCTGTTAAATCCATCTTACAATACCCCCTTATTTATGATCTCAGTCCACGATTGTCGCCGTTTCCTGAATATTTCCGTTCTCCTTTAAAAATGCCAGCACTTTTTTGCGCATCAGATCTTCCCTCAGGGATTCCACATCCACGCTCTTTTTCAGCTCCTCCTCAGAGGCATAGCCGTAAATCGTCATCAGTGCGGAAATTTCCCCGGAAAGCTCTTCCTCCGTGGGGGCCAGCCCCTCCTGATCCGCGATAGCCTGATACATAATATACTGCTTGGTCATCCGCACGCCTTCCTCCTCGAAAGCCGCCCGGTAGGCCGTCTCGTCCATCCCCTGATAAAGCTGCATATACTGCGCCAGCGTCATTCCCAAGGAAGCCGCCCTGGCATTCATATTGTTTTCAATACTCGTGGTAAAACGCTTTATCATCTCCTCCGGCGGCTCCTGAAACGTGCTGTTTTCCATAATGGTGGACGCCATTGCAGTCTCAATCTCGTTATCGTAAGTGCTCTGCACCGACTGGTCATAGAGATTATATACCCAGTCGTTCAACTCCTGCACTGTCTGCGCGCCGCCGATATTGTAGCCATCCTCTCCAAGCTGTTTCACCAGTGCATCCGTAAGCTCCGGCGCCCTGCTCTCGCTGATGCTGTTCACCGTCACCTCAAACACCACGTCCTCTCCCGCCAGATCGGGATTGGTATAAGGGTCAGGAAACGTCAGATCCAGACTGCGCGTTTCCCCGATGTCCGCGCCGATCAGCCCTTCCTCAAATCCTTCTATAAACCGTCCGGAACCGATAGTCAGATCAAAGCCTGTCCCTGTCCCGCCGTCAAAGGCTACGCCGTCATGGTATCCCACGAAGTCAATGTTCGCCACATCGCCTTCCTGCACCGCCCTGTCCGTCACCGGCACCTTTTCCGCCCTTGGCCCAAGATAATTATCGTATATATATTTGTCCACCGCACCCTCCGGCACCTCCGGCTTATTCACCCTGGCCTCAATTCCCGTATATGTGCCAAGCGTCACATATTTCTCCGCCTTTATATCCTTCAGATACTCCTTACTGCCGCAGGCAGTCAGAAACAGCGATGAGGCAAACACCGCTGCAGCAACGAAAGTTTTTCTTTTCATAATCTCCTCAATTCCTCTTTTCCTAAATCAAAAATTGTAACGGTTCCGTACCTTCACAGTAACGAAGCAAATCCAGCTTTTATCTTACCACAGCCGTCCTTCATTTGTCTATATCCGGCCTTCCCTATTTACGCGCTCCGCCACAGCCCTGCTCCGGTCCGCCTTGTAACGCCCGACACACATAAAAGCCCCAAAGTCGCATTTTGACGCTTGCGCAACGCGCAGATCAATGTTAAAATATTTTTTACATATATTTTTGAAAACGGAGGCATTCCCATGAGTACGTTAACCATTGTCTTACTGGTGATTCTGGCGGTTCTGCTGGTCGCCGTGGTCGTATTATATTTCTTAGGAAAGAAAGCACAGAAAAGACAGGCCGAACAGCAGGAACAGATCGATGCGATGAAGCAGACCGTATCCATGCTCATCATCGACAAAAAGCGAATGAAACTAAAGGATGCGGGACTGCCCCAAGTCATATTGGCGCAGACACCCAAGCTCCTGCGCGGCTCCAAGCTCCCTGTGGTGAAGGCTAAGGTAGGGCCGCAGATCATGACGCTTATCTGCGACGAAAAAATTTTTGACGCCGTTCCCGTCAAGAAGGAAGTAAAAGCTGTTGTCAGCGGCATTTACATCACGGATGTAAAGGGTCTGCACGGAAGGGCGCCGGTTGTTGAGCAGAAGAAAAAGAGTAAATTTAAACAGCTGGTTGAAAAGGCACAGGAAAAAGCGGGGGCGAAACCTGTCAAATAACAAATCGAGCGCCCGCGCGCTCGATTCAGAGAATGCTCCGCATTCTCCTTGAATGGTTTACACTGTCACAATTTCCTATTCGAACAAATCACACCCGGCAGTTTTACGGCATGAGCGTAAAGCTGCCGTTTTCTTTGGAGCGGATGTCGATTCTGATATGGCAGTCCGACAGAAACTCATAATTGATGTCCAGCGCATAGTCCACGTCCACCACAATAGTATCTTCCTTTTCGTCGATCGTTATCCGCTTCGTGTCGATCCCCACCAGAATCTGGCCGAAGGGCGTATTGTAGTTTGACAGGTTCTTTTTGTTTTCCTGAAAAACCATATGTACATTCACCAGCCCGTGGCGCGTCAGCTCCACCATCTGGCCGCCGAATTTAAGGCGGTTCTTCGTAGCCTGGTCAAACCCCTCCGCAACCTCCTCATAGACCACGTAGTGCCTGTCATTTTTCTTGTAATAATCGCCCACAGTGACCGTCTCGATTTTATCGGCGTTTTCCTCCCGCTGGTCGAACTGTAATCCCTGTAAAGTTAATAGCACTTCTTTTGTCATGATATTTTCCCTCTAAACATTGTAACAGTTCTGGCTGAACTGTTGCTTAAAATTCGTCAATTCGGATCACCCTTGCGGACAAAATACCGTAAGGCAGAATGGAGTTGGCAAAGCGTTGGAATTTGTCGGCGGCGTCGCTGACAAAAAAGCGGTACAGCTCTGTCCCCAGCCCCGGCCGGTGCTCACTCTCCAGACCATGTTCCGTCAAAAGCGCTTTCAGCTCCCGTGCCGTCTCATAAGCCGGGTTGACTAAAGTCACGCCTTCCCCCATAATTTTTCCCACCGTGGAACGCAGCATCGGGTAGTGCGTGCATCCCAGAATCAAAGTGTCTATGCCGCTGTCAATCAGCTCCGTCAGATAACGGCGGGCAATCTCGTCGGTCACCGGGTCTTCCCACAGCCCCTCCTCCACCAGCGGCACAAAGAGCGGGCATGCCTTTCCGATAACGCTGACACTGCTGTCATGTTCTTCTATGTAACGGCTGTATATGCCGCTGTTTATAGTAGCCTCAGTCGCCACAACGCCGATTTTCTTATTCGCGGTAGCCGAAAGAGCCACTCTTGCCCCCGGCTTGACCACACCGATCATCGGGATGTCCACCTCTTTTTCCAGATCCTCCAGCGCATAGGCGCTGGCCGTATTGCAGGCGACCACGATGGCCTTCACCTGCTGCGTCTCCAGAAAACGCACGATCTGTCTGGAAAATCTTGTCACCGTCTCCTTCGACTTACTTCCGTAGGGCACCCGCGCCGTGTCCCCGAAATAAACAATCCGCTCGTTGGGGAGCTGCCGCATAATCTCACGGGCCACAGTCAGCCCTCCCACCCCCGAATCAAACACGCCTATGGGGCTGTTATGCCACTCTTCCTGTCCGTTCATGGTTCCCGACCCTTCCTAATCTTTCCTCACAGACAGATTTTCCTCAAACCATTCCAAAAATCTGCTGCTTATCACAATCTCATCCTCGGAGGCTCGCCAGACCTCTGCCGCCTCGATCTGTTCCGGCACACCGTCCGACTGCGTCCCATCTGACGTTACCGCCTCGCAGGTCTCCTCCGTAAAACATAATTCCGGATAAAATATCCCCCACCAGACTGCCGCAAAAAGACAGGCCGCCATTGTTTTTCCTTTTTTCTTCATGCTCCATACTCCCATCTGCCGTTATCCTTGCATTGGGAGTATTCCCGCTTCAAGCCGTTCTGATACAATCTTTTTCAATGCCTGCGCGGCTTCCCTCTGGGATCAATGCGTATCTGCCTGATAATGGACTGCTCCTGATTATCAATGTGGAGTCTGGCCGCTGCCGCCGCCTTCTCCCTGTCGCCATCCATAATGCTCTCATATATCATCCTATGCTCATTGACCAGATTTTCATGCCCACTCTCATCCTTGATATACTCAAAGCGGTAGCGGTACATCTGTTCGGACAGGTTATTGATCAGCTGGATCAGCCGCTGGTTTCCCGTCGCCTGCACAATGATATCGTGTAATGCCACGTCCGCTTCCGCAATGGTCACCACCTCTCCCGTCTTTGTGGCCTCCTCAAAGCTGTCACATGCCTTTTTCAGAGCCGCCTTCCCCTCCACCGTAATCCTGTCACAGGCAAGCTCCGCGCAGAGCGCGTCCAGAGCGCGTCTCACCTCCAGCACATCCTGCAGGCTCTTCTCCGTGATCTGCGCCACCTCCGCGCCCCGCCTGGGTATCATGGTCACCAGACCTTCCAGTTCCAGCTTTCGTATTGCTTCCCGGATCGGCGTGCGGCTCACCCCCAGACGGTTAGCCAGATGAATCTCCATCAGCCTCTCCCCCGGTTTCAGTTCACCGGTCAAAATGGCACGGCGCAGCGTGTTAAACACCACATCCCGCAAAGGAAGGAATTCATCCATATTCACAGTGAAATCATGATCCATACACTACCCCCTTGACAAACCTCGTCACAAAAATCGCACTTGCCGGTTCCTCTTCCCTTATGGCGGCCGCAGCTTTCTCCGCCGTCTGTTTCTCTTGATAAATGCCGAACACCGTAGGCCCGCTGCCGCTCATCAGTGCGTTTTCCGCTCCCAGATCGCACATCATCTGTTTCAGCCTGTCAATAATGGGGTATTCCTTTACGGTAACCGTTTCCAGCACATTCCCCATTCTGTCCGTTATACCTTTCAGGTCTCCCGCAGCAAGCGCCGCCGCCATCCCGTCAATATCCGGGTGAAAAGACAGTCTGTCCGCCTGCAGATGCCCGTAGACAAATGCCGTGGACACGCCGATGTCCGGCTTCGCTATCACCAGATGGCAGGCCGGTGGAACTGACAATGGTGTCAGTATTTCTCCGATGCCCTCCGAAAGCATCGTCCCCCCCTGAATGCAGTAAGGAATGTCCGCCCCCAGCGTCACGCCGATCTCCTGCAGTTCTTCCACGGAATATCCCATACCAAAAAGATCATTCAGACCCCGCAGGGCCGCTGCCGCATCCGCACTGCCGCCCGCCATGCCCGCCGCAATGGGAATCCTTTTCTGCAGGGTAATGGAAACGCCCTCCCGGATCTGACGCTTCTCCATCAGAAGAGCTGCCGCCCGGTAAACCAGATTATTCTCGTCCGCAGGCAGATCGGCGCCCTCTATCTGAAACCCGATCCCCGGCTCCTCTCTCTTCTCAAAGGTCAGCTCATCGCAGATATCCACAGTCTGCATAATCATTTTCACCTCATGGTATCCGTCAGGTCTGCGCCGCAGCACGTCCAGTCCCAGATTAATTTTTGCGTAGGCTTTCTGTTTTACCATAGCTGCTCCTTTTTTGTCACTGACCCGGATATCTGTCAGCCATTTTCTTTTTTCGCCGCTTTCCCGCAGAAGTCCGTGTACTTTGTATACAAGAATTGTACTTAATTTTGTACAAAATGTCAAGCGCAGGCTCCCTCACATGCCGACTGCGCCGTACTTGAAGGTATTTTATGGAAGTTTTATGAATTTCTCCTGCTTCTCTTCTAATCAATTTAGGAAAATGGTACGATATAGTAAATAGAAAAGGGAGATTGTCCGGATGGCAGTCTTTTCGTAACTACAAATATACATTATTATTTCCAAGGAGGGATACCCATGAGCGTAAACGGAATTGCAGGAGTAGGCGCTAATGCTTACGAAACTCTCACAACCACACAGACAGAGAACAAGCCTGTTGAAGAGACAAAAGACAATACTACCGAAAAGGGAGAAAACGGTGTTGTTTACGAGCCTTCAAAGGATAGTGCCACCGTGCCTGTTAAAAAGTATGTGCAGAACACCGAGCTTATAAATAAAATGAAAGCCGATGCAGAGGAACATTCAAAGCAGCTTCGGAACATCGTTGAGCAGATGATGACCAAGCAGAGCCAGACCTCCGGCATTGCAGGCGGTGACATGTGGAAATTCCTTGCCAGCGGCAAGTTTGAAGTTGATGAAGCTACCAGACTGCAGGCGCAGAAAGATGTCTCCGAGGACGGTTACTGGGGCGTGAAGCAGACCTCCAGCAGAATTCTTGATTTCGCAACGGCTCTGACAGGCGGCGATCCGAGCAAGATCGAAGATATGCGTGAGGCTTTCAAGAAAGGCTACAAGCAGGCTGAGAAGACTTGGGGCGGCGAGCTTCCCGAAATCTCCAAGCAGACCTATGACGCTGTGATGGCGGGCTTTGACAAAATGGCTGAGGATGCAGCGCAGACTACTGCTACCAACTAAACGTTTTAAGATGAAGAGACCGAAGGAACCGGGTGCAGACCCGGTTCCTTTTATCGTTATTACTAAAAAACACTTTTATAAATCAGCATTTTGTCAAGTATTCCAATTCATGCAAATCGGATATAATGAAATAATCATATTAATCAAGGAGAAAATCATATGGTCGAATACGAAAAAATCAAAAAAATCCCCTACGGCGGGGACTACAACCCGGAACAGTGGCCGGAGGAGACTTGGGAGGAGGATATGCGGCTGTTAAAGCTTGCGCACATCGACATTGTCACCCTGAACGTCTTCAGCTGGGCCAGCTTACAGTCCGATGACGACGTTTACCATTTCGAAAAGCTGGACAAGATTATGGAGCTGGTGAAGCAGCACGGTCTGAAGGTTTGTCTGGCTACCTCCACCGGAGCGCATCCCGCATGGATGGCCAGGAAGCATCCCGACATCCTGCGTGTGGAGGCAAACGGCATGAAGCGCAAATTCGGCAGCCGCCACAACTCCTGTCCCAACAGCCCTGCCTATCGGAAATACGCAGCAGCGCTGGCTTCCAGGCTGGCCGAACGCTACGGGAAATATGAGAATCTTGTCGCATGGCACATTTCCAACGAGTACGGCGGGGAATGCTACTGTGAAAACTGCGAGAAAAAATTCCGGGAATGGCTGAAAGAAAAATACAAAACGATCGATGAGGTGAACCGCGTCTGGGACACCGCATTCTGGGGTCACACCTTCTATGATTTTGAGGATATCGTCGCACCCAATCACCTTTCCGAGCACTGGGGCAATGACCGCAGTACTTTTCAGGGCATCTCCCTGGACTACCGCCGTTTTAATTCGGAGAGCATTTTAAACGCTTACCGGCTGGAGTATGACGCGGTCCGCGCCATTACCCCCGATGTCCCCATCACCACGAACCTGATGGGCACTTACCAGCCTCTGGATTACCAGATGTGGGCCAAATACATGGATTTCGTTTCCTGGGATAATTATCCCGCAAACGACACGCCCGTCTCCGGCGTTGCCCTGCGCCACGACCTGATGCGCGGCTTAAAGCAGGGGAAGCCCTTCGCCCTGATGGAGCAGACGCCCTCCGTCACCAACTGGCTGCCTTACAATATGCTCAAACGCCCCGGCGTGATGCGGCTGTGGAGCTATCAGGCGGTTGCCCACGGAGCGGACACCGTTATGTTTTTCCAGATGAAACGCAGCATCGGCGCCTGTGAAAAATACCACGGCGCGGTGATCGACCATGCCGGACATGAGAACACCCGTGTATTTCGCGAGGTAGCAGAGCTTGGCGCGGAACTTGACAAGCTGGGTGAGCAGACCCTCGGCGCAAGAAGCGAGGCGAAAGCCGCCATCGTCTTTGACTGGGACAACTGGTGGGGCATCTCCTACTCCGCAGGACCGTCCGTCTATCTGGATTACTGTCGGGAGGTGGAGCGGTACTACAAAGCCCTGTTCGATCTGCATATTCCCGTGGATATGATCGGCGTGGAGGACGATCTGTCTGCATATGATCTTGTCATCGCTCCCGTGCTCTATATGGTGAAAACCGGGTATGACGAAAAGCTTCGCGCCTATGTGAAAAACGGCGGCCGTTTCCTGACCACTTTTTTCAGCGGTTATGTGGACGAACACGATCTCGTGACTGTAGGCGGCTATCCCGGAAAACTGCGGGATATTCTCGGCATCTGGGTGGAGGAAGAAGACGCGCTGCCGGAGGACATGCACAACTGTTTCCACTATCAGGGCAAGACCTACCCCGCCTCCATGCTCTGCGACCTGCTGCACACGGAAGGGGCCGAGGCGCTCGCCTTTTACGAAAAAGATTTCTACGCGGGGATGCCCGTACTCACGAAAAACGCCTTCGGCAAAGGCTTCGGTTATTATGTGGCAACGCAGTCTGACGATGCTTTTTACCGGGTATATCTTGGCGAAATATGCCGGGAAGCGGGCATTGAACCGATTATGGAAACGCCGGATGGCATAGAAGTGACCAGAAGAGTCAACAAGAATGGCACCTTTGTATTTCTGCTAAACCACGCAGATGAGGACCGGGTAATGGCAATGCCCTTTGCCGGAACCGATCTGTTGTCAGAAAAGAGCTATAAAGAAGGAGATGCGCTCACTCTGACCGCGAAGGATGTGGCAATTATCCGCCTGAACTGACCGCATTTACAGGGCGTCAATGACACCCTGTATGCCCTGCTCCTCAAAAATAGTTTTGTAATAAGCAACTTCGTTTCTGATCAGTTCGTCGATGACGCGCATACCAAGCAGCTCCACCGGCGCCTTGTCATCGGTCATAATCCGTTCCCCCGCCTCATAGGGAATGAGATTTTCGGAAACCGTATGCATCATTGCAAGGAGACTTTCGTCCGCGACGGTCTCCTTGTTCTTTTTCAGATTCTCAATCATCTGCGGATTGTCGGAGGCAAAAAGCTCCCTGTTGGTGGAACCCTTCACGTCCACTGTGTAAACCTCGCCGAAAACGCTGCTTATGGTATCGGAAAGATAAGCGTTGATGCTGTCCTCACCGCTGCCGCGCATGTTCATGTTGACCACCATCACGCCGTCCTCCGTCAGATGCTCCTTCACCAGCGAGAAAAATTCCACAGAGGACATCTGAAAAGGAATCGTGATATCCTGATACGCGTCCACCATAATCACGTCATACTTACCGTCAATCGCATTCAGATAAGCCCTGCCATCATAAGTGGTCACCGGCACATCCTCCGGCAGTTCAAAATATGTCCGCGCCAGATCCGTGATCTTTTCGTCGATCTCCACACCCTCCACAGGCATGTCCCCGTAATAAGCCCGGCACTGGTGCGCATAAGTGCCCGTGCCCATGCCGAGAATCAGCGTATTGCAGTCCGCCGGATTTTCTTTTCCCGTCATAAGCGGCGCTGCCATGGCATAGTCGTAGTACATACCCGTCAGTCCCTCGTCCTTTATTAGAATGGACTGCACCCCGAAAAGCACATTTGTCGATAATATGACGCTTCTGTCGTTTTCTTTCACCTGTAAGTAATTATAAATGGACTCCCCCTCGTAAGCCAGACTGTTCTCCCAGAAGGCAAAACTGTTCGACGCCCCAAAAATACAGCACAGAAGAAAGATGACCGCCGACGCGGCGCTCTTTTTCAGCCCGCTCTTCTTGCTGACAAAATAAATAATGCCTAATCCCAGCAGAATCGCCGCGAAAATCAAAAAGGTAACCGAAGTGCCCACCGCCGGAATCGAGACAAAAGTCGGCACAAAAGTGCCGATAATACTGCCGATCGTATTAAACGCTCCCAGCGTTCCAACGATACTGCCGCTGTCCGAAAGGCTCTGCACCGTATATTTCGCCAGAGAAGGGGTCACCGTTCCCAGCAGGAAAAGCGGGAACACAAAGATCACCATACACGCTGCAAAAGCCGCCCAGATCAGGAAATTTGTATTCACCGCAAAGATCAGCAGCGCGGAAATCCCAAGAATAATATATTTCCCTACCACGGGTATCGCCGCGATCCAGACCCCCGCAATCAGAATCCGCGTATAGAGCCTGTCCGGGTCCGGATTCCTGTCCGCGCTCTTCCCGCCGTAAATATTGCCTAATGCCATGGCAATCATAATAGTGCCGATGATGATTGTCCACACAATCTGCGAGGAGCTGAAATAGGGAGCAAGCAGCCTGCTCGCCCCCAGCTCCACCGCCATCACGGACATGCCGGCGAAAAATTCCGTCAGGTACAGAAAGATTCTATTCTTTAAAATCGGTGTTGTGTTCATGCTCAATTTATCCTTTTCCGTATTTTAACTCTGTAAGTCGCTGCCAAAGGGATGACACAATGACTATTCCTAGTATGCAATTGGAAAATGGCGCACTAGTAGGAATACAGCCAATTCCAGCTTAAATTCCAGATTACTAAATTGTTCAATGCTGTTATTCTACCACACCCGCACACACAGTTCCATTAAATTTTACTAAACATCCCCTCTGAATTATTAAAATCCAGCAAAATATATTATCAACTGGCACTGATAAACCGATCTATAAAAATAGAATAATATCTTAAAAAGGAGCGCAAATTTAATGGAAACATTAGCATATTTAAGGAAATTCCGAAAAGAAATAAAAATAATTGATGAGATAAATGAGCAGATCAAGACGTCTGTTCCAGATAATTGGATTCTTGTTTTTGCTACAACGGATATGCAGGAACGGATTAGCAAAATATTAAATATCTGGAGAGATCACATATCTTCAAAATTACCCAATACATTCTCTTATTTAGAGCAGAATGTGAAAACATTGGATTTAATATCATATGACGGTAAATTTTCCGTTTTATACGGAATACAAATGGGAACAGGGGAAATAAACTATTTTGAAGGCGGAAACCCTCTTGATTGTCAGCCGAATGATTTACTTACCAGAATGCCCAAAGAATTAAAGAAATTTTACTTATCCGTTCACAATGGATTCTATTTCTTCCCGATTAGGTCTATGGGAATATTGCCGCTTGAGAAAGTAACATGTTTCGCCCAGAGCGAATGGGGTATTATTGAAGACTTAGAAGAACCCCTTCAAATTAATTTAGACACTACATACGGCTTTTATAACAATGCGGCAGGTGTATATATAGCTATTGATTATGAAAATTGTGACAATGATAACGCTACTATCTGGTATACCGATTATGAACCATATTACAATATTAATTTTTGGAAAGAAGTAGATGAATGGATGCGGGAAGCTTTTGAGTAAATTCCCGCACCACGCCCAGCGAAGCGAAGGCGGGCCGCCTGCCAAGACACAGCGCGAGCGGTGGACAGTTCCTCTGCCTTCGCCCCTCAATACACAGCGCAGTCGTGAAATGATTCTTAAGGAGCCCCTCAAAAAGCGTCAGCGCTTAACAAGGTGTTTCACGAGTTTAATGTCTGCTACGCTTTTTGCGGAGCGGAAGCGCGGCGACGTAGAATACCCAGCCGCCCGCGCGTCCGCTTACAAAATCTAAATCCCGCCCTTCACAACGAGAATTTTATCCCCCGCCGAAATCTCCTCCGTCGGCAGCTCGTTGACCTCCTTCAACTGCGCCACCGGCACATAGTATTTCTTGCCGATATCCCACAGCGTCTCCCCCGGTCCCACAATACAGATCACCATACCGGGAAGGTCGCTGAGCTTATTCAGATCCAACGGCTCTACCCTGATATCCGTGACCAGATCACGGTTCTGCACGGCAAAGACAATCACCTTAAACTGCAGCGCGGCTTTCACATCCAGCTCGTCGCTGTCAAGCATGGTCACCGTCAACTGCTCGATACTGCTCCGCAATTTATAGACACAGGCAGGCAGAATATTCTCTGCCTCGATCACATACTGGAACGGCAGCTCATTAACCGTGGAATAAATGGATTTCGCGCCGCCCGCACTCAGGTACAGAGTCGTCACCACCAGCGTTCCCGTGACGGCAATCCCGTTCTCCACGATGCTCTGCTCGTCAATTCTGATTTCCCCGTCGGAATGGATGAGCTGGTACATTGACATTTCCGGATTCTGAATCCGCACATGTTCCGCAATCTTACACTTTCCGCTTCCGGCCAGAAGCAGACTCTTTACGGGCATCTGTGTAGTCAGCGCCTCAATCTCCTTATCCACGCCGTAAACATCGGAAATCACCTCCAGATTTTCCTCCTCATAGAGGTGGATATCCAGATCCAGTACCGGCTCCACACAGAATACTCTCTCTTCTCCGTCAAAATCCTGCCGTACCTCTACATTGCACTGCCCAAGATGATACTTGATATCGGGAATCATATTTTCCCGGCAGCCGTGACACTCGATAATACCGCTGAACGGCACGGTGTTTTCATACCACTGTGTCTTATCGTTATCCCCTTCTCCCTCATATAAGAAAAAGGCCCGCATCTCTCCCTGAATCGAAAGCTTCTCCTCCAGCGCCTTAAATTCTACATGGTCAAAGCAGATATGATGCCATATGGTCTGAAACACATTTGGCAGATTGCCCGTCAGCTCCATCTCTTCCTTTAGGCGGAAAATGTCTTTCTTATGCAGCACCAGCTCTACCACAGGATAGACGCACTTACGGTACTCCACAGGCTCCTCATGATAAAGGTCAACGGCCGTCTCACACTCCACCTGCTCCTCCCGCTCCAGCGTAAAGGAAACCACCGCCTGCACGCTGAATTTCCGCGAGTTGATCAGACCCACCGTCAGATCCTCGATGCAGCTTTCCGTCAGGATCGTGTCGCCGTTGCCAATCCCTTCCATATTCACCTTCTCCTCAAAGGGAATTACTGCCTCCATACTGGCGCACATCCCCTCCATGTCCGTCAGATACAGTATGGACACCACCAGCTTGCCTTTCAGGCTGACTGCGTTTTCACCGGGGCGGACCTCCTCCAAAATGATCTCGCCTTTGCTGCTGAGCAGATAGTTTGCATCCAGCTTATTATCTGAAATGTTGACGTCCTCTTCCAATACCATCTGCGTACCGGCTCTGCCGTTTATACGATCCATATGTATCTTTTTCTTCACCAATTCCACAAAAATGCCCTCCCTGCGTATAGTTACTATAAATCTATGCACAGGAAGGGCAAGATATGATTTTTCATAACAAACACTACAGAGAATGCCGCTTTTCAGGCATTCTCTCACGAGAAACTTAGTACTTCTTAGCAAGGCAGCCTTTGCTGCCGGGCTTTAGAAGTACTTTTCGCTTTGCTCACGTTACAGCCCCAACCAGATCCGTCACATTCTCAATCCCGTACTGCTTCATATAAGCCTCAATCCCTTCCACCACTTCCACGGTGGTGTAGGGATTCACAAAATTCATCGCGCCCACGGCTACGGCGCTGGCCCCCGCAAGCAGAAACTCAATCGCATCCTCCGCACTGCCGATGCCACCCATGCCGATAATGGGAATCTTCACAGCCTGCGCCGTCTGGTAAACCATGCGCACAGCCACCGGCTTGACCGCAGGGCCGGACATGCCGCCAGTCTTATTGGCCAGCACAAACTTTTTCCTGTGAATATCGATCTTCATGCCCGTGATCGTATTGATCATGGAAAGCGCATCGGCTCCCGCCGCCTCCGCAGCCTTCGCCATCTCCGTAATATCCGTCACGTTGGGACTCAGTTTCATAATTACCGGCTGTTTTGCTTTTCTTTTAATCTGCGACGTGATATCGTAGAGGGAATCCGCCTTTTGGCCGAAGGCAATTGCCCCCTCCTTCACATTGGGGCAGGACACATTGATTTCCAGCATGGAAACGGATGTGTCCGAAAGCCGCTCCACCACTTCCAGATAATCTTCCACGGTCTTGCCGCAGACATTTACAATGACATTTGTGTCATAATTTTTCAAAAAAGCCAGATCTCTTTCTATAAAAACATCAATCCCCGGATTCTGCAGGCCAATCGCATTTAACATGCCGCCGTACACTTCCGCCACACGGGGCGTCGGGTTTCCCTCCCAGGGCACATTGGCCACCCCCTTGGTCACCACCGCGCCCAGCCTGTTTAAATCCACAAAATCACTGTACTCCATCCCGGAACCGAAAGTGCCGGACGCCGTCATAACGGGATTTTTAAAGGTGACTCCCGCAATTTTTACCTCTGTATTCATATGTCCACCTCCCCGGCTTCAAAAACCGGCCCTTCCGTGCAGATACGGGCATTGTGTACATGGGAATGGGCGTCTGTCTTCGTCGTACGGCATACGCAGCCCAGGCACGCGCCCACACCGCAGGCCATGCGCTCCTCCAAAGAAATATATGCTTCGATCCCGTTCTCCGCCGCATAGTTTTTAATCGCACGAAGCATCGGCATCGGCCCGCAGGCCATAATCACATCGGTATGGAGAGAATAAGCCCTGATGATATCCATCACATTTCCCTTCGTCCCCACACTGCCGTCCTCCGTCGCCACATAGACGTCGCCGTACTGTGCCAGATCCTCTTCCAGAAACAGGTCTTTATCCCGATAGCCGAGGAGAATCTGCTTCTTCTCATCCATCGCCTTTGCCAGCTCCAGCATGGGCGGAATACCGATCCCGCCCCCCATCAGAAAGACCCGTTTCCCCTTCGCCTTTTCAACGGGAAATCCGTTCCCCAGTACGCCGAGAACAGCCATCTGGTCCCCTGCTTTACAGGTCGAAAACTCTGCCGTTCCCTTTCCCGCCACGCGGTACACAAGCCGCAGCCTGTTTTTCGCCTTATCCGTCTCACAAATGCTGATGGGACGGGGTAAAAGCATACTTTCGCCGTGTGGATAAACCGCCACAAACTGTCCCGGAAGGGCGTTTTTTGCAATCTTCGTCTCCAGCCAGAGATCAAAGATCTGCTCTCCTATCTGTTTTTGCGATATTACCGTCGCCGTTACTTTTCTCTTCTGCGCCATATGAAGTTCCTTTCTGGTTGACTTACTTTAATCCCACAGTGTCGTCCGAAAAACCTTCGGCTGCCATCGCATAGATTATACCACAATCTCCGACGCCTGTCTTTCCATGGCAAGAAGCCATTCCTTTTTTTCAAGGCCGCCCGCATATCCCGTCAGGCTCCCGTCCGACCCTATGACCCTGTGGCACGGAATGATCAGGGAAACAGGATTGTGCGCCACCGCACTGCCAACCGCCTGTGCCGACATGGACGAAAGGCCCCTATGCGCCGCAATTCCTGCGGCAATTTTCGCGTAGGTCGTCGTCTGTCCGAACGGAACTGCAAGCAGCGCCTCCCACACTTCTTTCTGGAAAGAGGTGCCTTTCATGGAAAGCGGCGGTATAAAGGCCGGCTTCTTCCCACTAAAATACAGGGTAAGCCATTCCGCCGTCTGCGCAAAAACAGGCAGGCTTCTCTGCTCATGGTTAGGGTCAAGTTTTGCCGCAAAATATTTCTGCCCCTCAAACCACAGGCCTGTCAGGGCCTGTCCATCAGCCGCGAGCATGATTCTTCCGAGAATTGAATCATAGTAATGTATATATTCCATTTGGCGTGCCTCCGTTTTCTTCTCATTCCCCCTCCGCAAGCATCTCCACCGCTTCCTCCACTGAAACGCATCTTGCATATCTGCCCTTCCACAGGAAATCATTGTAATAATGATAGCACACATCCTTCGCCATATACGCATTATCAAAGGTGCTGTTCGCATAGGCTGGTACAATCATCTCATATCCCCGGTTAAAACCGCTTTGAATGGTGGCGTCTATGCAGAAATTTGTCTGCAGGCCCACAATCATAATTTTCGTTTCGCTTTTCTCCGACAAATACTGCGCAAGCCCCGTCGATTCGTGCAGCGCACTGTTTACGGTCTTGTCAAAAATGCGCTCCCCCTCAAGGGGCGCGAACTCCTCAAATATTGCAAACTCGACGTCTCCCACGGAAAACCCTGTGCCCGGCCCGTCGTCATGCCTGACATAAACGACTTCCACATGGTGCTTTCTGGCCTGCGCGATCAGCGTCTTTATGTTCTCCTTCAACCGTTCAAAGGCAAACAGCCTTTCATCCGTAATACCCTTTTGCGTATCTACCACAAGTAAAATCATAGGATCCTCCCTCCGCCCACGCATACATAATCAAGAGAATTTGTTCAGCTTTATCCTAACATATCGCTATCGTAAATACAATTTCCCTCACAAAAATCCACTTTATATTCCCGTCAAATAAATGTTTCATGAAATTTTTTACATTATCTTCCATATTTTATTCTTTGTATTAAATTTGCTTTTTTCTACATTAAAATACAATACAGTAAAGATATGATTTTATCTTTATGTGAAACACAATGACATACAGGCTCTTTATGCGGTCTGTCTTACTATCAGAAAAAGGCTGGAGCACCCTTGCTTTGGCATGGAGACAACAATGGAATTTGGTGAATTTCTCGCTAAACTGCGAAAAGAAAGAGGTTATTTGCAAAAAGAGATTGCCGCCTATCTGAACGTGACTGTGGCAACAGTTTCCAACTATGAGAAGGGCGTACATACACCTGATCTCAATACGCTTATTAAGCTTGCGGATTTTTACGACGTGTCCACGGATTTCCTGTTACAGCGGACAGGATACCGTGCAAGCATCAGCACATTGAATAAACGGCTTTCCGCCGACTACACCGTCAGCGACCTTATGAATGCAACATTGGAGCTGGACCGACACAACACCGCTGCTCTTTTGGATTATTATGAGCTGCTGACACTCAGAAATTCTGTCAATCGGGTGACTTAGACAGCGCTGACAAAATATGGCAGAATACATACCCGTTTTCAGGCAGGCGGCCGGATCAGCAATTTATCAGAATCCCGACCGCTTTTTTCGCATTCTCTAATGCCAGCACACCGTCCATGTCCAAAGAGATTACCCTGCCCCTGCGTTCTTCATTACGCCTCCTGTATCACGGCATGGCTGAGGATATAGAAGACTTCCTGGCCCGGCTGCCATTCCTTCTTCATAGGTTCAAACCGTTTATCAAATTCCACTGCATCGGCACTGCTGTATTCATAAGCAGGGCTTTCCTGATAAACCCATTTGCCGTCGGCCAAAGCCCCCTCCCTCAGTTCTTTCACAAGCATGGCTGCCGGATATTTTCCGTCCGGGACGCTGACCCGAAACTTTTGGCAGCTCTGAAAACCTCTCGCCACATAATTGCCGGGATCACCGAAGATTACAATCACACCGTACCCCAGCGCTTCCGCCCTTTGAAAACTGTGCTCCAGCAGCCGCTTTCCAATTCCCCTGCGCTGATAATCGGGATGAACGCTGAGCGGTCCAAAGGTAAGAACCGTCATCTCCTTTCCCGCCTCACCGATGAGTTTCGCCTTGGTGTACATCACGTTCCCCACGATATTACCATCTGCGGTTTTGGCTACAAAATCAAGCTCTGGTATAAAATCCTCATGTTCCCGGAGAATATGAGCGAGGTAATGTTCCTCGCATCCGGGGACGTTCACATTCCAGAAGGCTTTTCTCGTCATCGCCTCCACTTCCTCGAAATCCCCCCTCGTTTCGTTTTCAATCCTGATATCACTGTATTGATCCTGCATGTTCTTTCACTCCTCCTACCCCGGTTCCATCCTGTCTGCGCTTACATGGCCGACAAAACCCCAATCAGTTCATCCCAATCATAAATATGCAGATAGCTGAAAGCAGCCTCCACCCTGTCATTCTGATGTGCAAAAGGGTGCAGGCCATACGTTGCGCTGCCTTCGTAAAGCACGGGATAAATGCCTGCTCCATGGGCGCCGATCACGTCCGCCTCCATGCTGTCGCCGCAGTACCAGACCTGTTCCGCAACGAGACCGGCCTTTCGCAGCGCAGTCTCAAACAGCATCCTGTCCGGCTTCCTGACCGCATATTCACTGGAAGCCATGATAAACTCAAACCGGTTCCCCGGCAAAAGCCTGTTGATCCGTCTGGTAAGGGCCTGTCCCGACCAGCCGATGTTGCTGATCACTGCGGTGCGGATGCCTGCCTCCTCCAGATAAGCCAGCATCTTTTCGGTCTTCGGCATCACCGCTCCTGATGAAGCCGCCGTCCACTCGATTTCCTCCAGCTCCTCGTAAGAAATGCGGAAGGTAAGCCCCAGATATTCATAAGCCAGCCTCATAAACTGCCACTGATGGATTTCTATGCCGTTATCTCTCTCCCCCTGAAACCGTTCAAACAGCTTCTGTACCTCAGCGTAAATCTGCTTTGCGGTGAGCTGCAGCGGATTTTCCACAATATAGGGAAATGCCGCCTCCTCACAGCGCAGCGCGTCAAACCCCGGCTCATAGAGCAGCGTATGTCCATAATCAAACAATATCATCTCCGGTCTTTTCATTTGTATATGCGTCCCCCCCACCGTCTTTTCAGACAGTTTCTTTGCGGTACACAATCTTCCCGCCGCATATGGTATAGCTGACCACCCCCGGCATTGTCTCTCCCACAAAAGGTGAGTTTGCGGCCTTTGACGCGAAATCTTTCACCACCCGTTCCTTCTTCGGATCAAATACCACCAGATCTGCCGGACCGTCCTCCGCCAGATATCCGGCGTCGAGATGGTACAGCTTTGCAGGGGCAAGGCTCATCTTTTCTATCAGCGCCATCATGGAAAGATACGCCTTGTCCACCAGCTCCCGAATCCCCAAAGACAGGGCTGTCTCCAGACCAATAATGCCGCTTGGCGCCTCGGTAATGGGCTTTGCCTTTTCTTCAGCGCTGTGGGGCGCATGGTCCGTGGCGATCATGTCAATGGTGCCGTCCCTCAGCCCTTCAATAATCGCGAGACGGTCTGCCTCTTCCCGCAGGGGCGGGTTCATCTTCGCAAGCGTTCCGTGTCTGATGACAGCCTCCTCCGTCAGGGTAAAATGATGGGGCGCCGCCTCCGCGAAAATATGACCACTTCTCTTTTTCGCCTGCCGCACCAGCTCCACAGCCTCCTTCGTGCTGATATGCTGGATGGAAAGATCAGCCTCCTCCTCCGCAGCAATCCGCAGATCCCGCTCCACCATGGAAATCTCCGCCTCTCTTGGCGAACCGCCTATCCCGTAATGTGCGGCTGCCTTCCCCGCATTCACACCGTTGTTTTTTATAAGCGCCGGGTTTTCTTCATGGAGACTGACGGGTTTCCCGCATTTGGCCGCCCGCCGTAACGCCTCCCTGAGTAGTGTTTCATCCATCAGCGGTATGCCGTCGTCGGTAAAGCCTGCTGCCCCCTGCGCGCTCAGCGTCTCCATATCTGTCAGCTCTTTGCCCTGTAATCCCATGGTCACATTGGCGCAGGAATAAACATGGATGCCCGTCTCGTTTCCTTTATTGATCACATATGCCAGCGTCTCCGAGTTGTCCACAGCCGGTTTCGTGTTTGCCATCAGCACCACGGAAGTAAAGCCGCCCCTTGCCGCCGCGGCTGCCCCGGTATGGATATCTTCCTTATGCGTAAACCCCGGGTCACGGAAATGCACGTGTACATCTACCAGACCCGGAGCCACAATTTGACCATTTAGGTCAATTATCTCTGCCTGTTCCCCGCCTCCGTCCATCCCGCGGCCAGCCTGTTCTGCCCCCATACCGCCTGACACTTCTTCCATCGACGTCCCCGGGGGCACAATCTTCACAACTTTTCCGCTTTCCGCATCAATCAGAATATCCCTATATCCTTCTGTACCCGACGCCGGGTCTATCATATATCCGTTTTTTAAATACAGCATAGTTTCATCCCTTCCGTAACCTGACGCCTCCTGCCCGGCCACTTCCATATGTACATAAAGTCTAGTCAAACACCACCGGCTTCTGCAAAAATTCCGTCTTAACCACCACATAAGGATAGCTCGCCACCGGCTTGCTCTTCTCCTCCGGCGACGGCCCGATGAGATTGGTGTCGATATAGACCGCATTCGCCGTCTCATACAAATCATTCACCGCAATGCTGTAGCCGCCTGTCTGCTGCGTCCCGTACCCCACGCAGATATAGAGAAAGCCCTGATCCTCAAAGGTCAGCTTGAAGGTTTCTTCCTTCCGCTCCTCAATCTTTAAAAGAAGCTCCTCCGGTATATTGTCCTCTGCTATCACCGTGTATTCCAAGTCCTTGATTTTTTCCATAGGGTCCTGTTTCTGCCCGCAGGAGTACACCGCAAAGCACAACAGACATACCAGCCCTATACTTACCATTCTCCTCTGGTACTCGCTTAATCCGGCCATAATTTCCTCCGCATATCCTCTTACTATCTAATTTATTATGCGAAGGCATTGTCTATTCCTATAGAATAATGCTATACTTATTCTGTTACAAATTCCTATCACCCAAAACACAGAAAGGTTTTTCTTATGATACGTCTGATATTAGTTGGCACCTTCGTTGTTCTGTTCCTGATTTTCAGCATTCCGCTTTTAATGATTGAATACTTCCTTGGTAAATATAACCCGGCCGCCAGGGACAAAAGCTCTCTGGCTATCGTAAACTGGGCATTTCGCGGCGTTCTCTTTCTGTCTGGCGTGTCCGTTACGGTAATCGGTGAGGAGAACGTCCCAAAGGACGTTCCCGTACTGTATATCGGGAACCACCGAAGCTATTTCGATATCGTCATGACTTATGTGCGCGTTCCCAGACCCACGGGATATATCGCTAAAATCGGCATGTTAAAAGTGCCACTTCTCTCAAGCTGGATGAAAAACCTGCACTGCCTCTTCCTTGACAGAAAGGATATTAAGCAGGGCATGAAAACCATTCTCACAGCGGTGGAAAAAGTAAAATCCGGTATCTCTATCTGCATTTTCCCGGAAGGAAGCCGCAGCACCGAGCCGGACGCCTTTCTTCCCTTCCATGGCGGCAGTTTTAAGATAGCCGAGAAATCAGGCTGTCCCATCGTCCCCATCAGCATCAACAATGCCGATCAGGTCTGGGAGGCCCATCTCCCGAAAATCAAAAAGACCCATGTCGTCATTGAATACGGCAAACCCATCTACATAAAAGATCTCGACAAGGACCAGAAACGCCGCATCGACGACACGGTATTGTCTGTCATCAAGGAAATGTATTTTAAAAACAAATCGTTCGTTTAAGTTTATCATTTATACGGAGAATACCGTCCTTTGGTATTCTCCCACGTGAGAAGTACTTCTTGGCGTCCCGTCAAATGGCGGGACGTCTTTAGAAGTACTTCTCACGTTGTTATTCTTCCCCCACCACCAGCTCATCATCCAAAATGGCGGCAAGCAAAAGCAGCAGCTCCGCGTTCTGGTCGACCTGATTCATGATCCCCAGATTCACGTCCACATCGCGGTAATTGCGCTCACCCACACCGTCCACATAGGATATGGACCGCAGATTGCGTCCCAGCATATAGTGAATATGGTTTTCCAGCACCATCCCATACTCATGGTTCGTAATAATGTGGTCCACCACGGCCAGTCTTGCCATGTCCCGCAAAAGCGCGGCATTGCCACCCTGCTTTTCATCCGCATTCACCAGAATCTTGGACTCCTTGGAGGCATAGGAAATAGTTTCCCCCTTGCGCATCAGATTCTGCGTCACAGCTTCGCATAAATCCACATCCACCTTCTGCTTCGTGGAAAGGTAAGTCACGCATCCCCAGAAAACGTAGTCGTCTTCCAGATCCACGTCCGAATTCTGCGTCAGATAGGACTTGACCACACTGTGGTACTGGTAGCCTCCCGTAGCACGGTAAAGCTCCGCCGCCGCAAAGAAATACTGTTTCTCCGATACGGCCGCCAGATAATTCTGCGCATAGCGGTAAGCCCTGTCCGAAGCCTGCAGGCACAGGGTCGCAAATTCCCTGTCGTAGCCCTGGTACAGATAGCTGAATTTAGCCATGGTCGCCGCAAAATGAATGGTCGCCTCCATGGTAATGCTATCTATATAGAGAATATAGCCCGCATTCTTATTATCGACGGAGCTGACGGAAGCATACACCGCCCCACTCTTCGCATCCTGCATCTTAAGAAGCCAGTCAATCTCATACTTTACCTCGTCGAGCACATCGGGAATTCCGTTTCCGCTCTCAGGTATTCCCATATCGTCGCCCATATCATCAGGATAAATCTCGAATGCCAGCAGCAGGGTGTTCACCGCCTGACAGCCTCTTACCACATCCCGGCTCCCGATCTCATCCACATGCCAGCCGCCCGACACGTCCCGCTTGTTCATGGCCTCCTCCTTCATCTGCGCCTCTCTGGAGTGACAGGCATTGTGTGCCGCATCACCGGCAAGCGAAGAGGAAAGCGTCAGGCCGCATCTGTTAAAATAATACTGGTTAAAAACCTTAGTTAAAAGTTCCTGGTAAGGCTCTTCGATTATCTCAAAGGCATAGGAACGGCCGATCGTGGCCGCCTGTATGTAATATGTCCCCACCGCATTAAATTCCGTAAAATCCGCATAGCTGATATAGGCATTTACGGAAAGGTCATAGCCTTTACTCTCAATCTTACCCGTATAAACTTCCCGGCCCGTATCGGCATCCAGAACCGAAAAAGTTTCAGGCGGCGTTTCGTCGTTTATCATAGCCACCTTTTTACTGCCGACGGCATACCCCACCTGATCCACCAGAATACTCGGCAGACTCTCCGGCACCTCATAGTCAAACTCCGGCAAAAGCCCGAGACTGGTAAACTCGTCCGTCTCCTCCCTGTCCGGCAGCGAATCCACCTGAAAATCCTGTAGATTGCCACAGCCTGTCACCACCGTAAGCAGAAGGCTGAGGACGAGAATCCTGCCTGTTATTTCTTGAAAAATACCACTCTTTCCCATAGTTCATTTCCTGACTGTCTATTTTCCCCGCATATTTATTACCTATCCAGTTTAACACATTTACCGTCATCGTAACAGATATCATTTTAGAAAGAAGTATCGCTGCTCTCCGATGAATACACAATTTCGCCGTCAATCAGTGTATACAGCGTTTTGGTAAATACTTCCATGGGGTTTCCAGCAAAGACCGCGATATCGGCATCCTTCCCCGGCGCAAGGCTTCCCACCCGGTCATCCACACCGCAGATTTTCGCCGCATTGATTGTGATGGAGCGAATTCCCTCCTCCGGAGACATGCCTGCTTTCACCGCAAGACCCGCACAGATCGGCAGAAACTGAATTTTGGAGACAGGGTGGTCCGTGGTAATAGCCGTCATAATTCCATGCCCTGCCAACAGTCCCGCCGTCTTAAAGGCCATATTCTGTACCTCAATCTTATTACGGCTGGCCATATCGGGACCAACGATCGCCGGGAATCCCGCTGCCTTTAATTCTTCCATAATAAGATGTCCCTCGCTGCAGTGGTCCAGCGTCATCCGAAGCTGAAATTCCTTGGCAATACGCACAGCGGTCAAAATGTCATCGGCCCGGTGCGCATGAGCCTTTAAAGGAATTTCTCCGCGAAGAACCGGAAGCCAGCACTCATAGCGGAAATCTTTCTCCGCGTCACTGTTCTTTTCCCGCTTCTCCCGGTACGATGCCGCCTTGGTCAGCTCCTCCCTGAGAAGCGCGGCGATGGCCATGCGGGTAGAGGGGGATACCCCCTGCCCCGAATAATTCACCTTCGGGTTTTCCCCAAAGGCCACCTTCATGGCCGCCGGCGCCTTTACAATCATGTCGTCTATGCATCTGCCGTGGGTTTTCACGAAGGCAAACTGCCCGCCCACCACATTGGCGCTGCCGGGACCGATCATCGCAGAGGTGATGCCCGCCTGCATAGCGTCCCTGAATGCAGCATCCATGGGATTGATGGCATCAATAGCCCGCAGATAGGGAGTGACGGGATTGACGTTTTCGTTGCAGTCATCCCCCTCCATTCCTTTCTTCTCCTCAGTGATTCCCATATGACAGTGCGCCTCGATGATGCCCGGCATCACCAGACTGCCCTGCACGTCAAGGACTTGTCCTTCCGTCTTCGGACAGTCCTTCATCTCTCCAAGCGCGGCGATTTTCCCATCCCGGATTTCCACATAACCGTCCGGGAAGTCGCGTCCTTCCATCGTCTTTATATTACCGTGCACAATTAACATTTTCTTCCTCCGACGCAGCCTAATTCAAAAATCCATACAGAGAATGCCTCTTTTCAGGCATTCTCTCATGTGAGATTTAGTACCTCTTGACGAAGCAGCCTTTGCTGCTGAGCCTTAGAAGTACTTCTCACATTGTTATTGTAGTTTACTCATGGGATTCACCGGCTCCCCGTCCTTCGTCAGCTTAAAATACACATTTGTGCCTTCCAGACTGTAATATTTCGTAGGCGCGGCCACTGTGCCGATCCCGTCTCCCACATGCACGAAGCTTCCTTCAGAGACGGTAATATTCTCAAGCTGTCCATAAGTCAGTTCATAACCGTTCCCCAGTTCCATCACCACCGTATTGCCGGTATCGCGGTCATAGCTGACAGAGGTCACGCGGCCGTCGGCGGCCGCCGAAATGTTCTCCCCCTGTGTGGCCGCAATGACAATGGCCGGATTATATTTATATTGGTCCAGGGTCGGAAAATATATGGTCTGATCCATGCTGTAATTGATGAGCACGTCGCCCACGATAGGCCACACCAGCCCATCTTCCTCATTAAAGTCAAGTTCCGGCTGTACCGTAGTGGAAATCGCCTCCGCCTGCACCTCGTCGCTCATAACGGAATCCACCGTCTCATCGAACATGCCCGCCTCTTCTTCCTCCGCACTTTTATCTGTATCGCTGCCCTTCTTACCGTCAGCGGATTTTTCTACCGGATCATCCTTCTTGGGCTCGTCCTTCTTTGTCTGCCCGGACATCTCATCCTGATCCTCTTCCTTCTCCTTTTCCTTTATGCCCTCTTCAATGGTTTTCTTTTCCACTGTATTTTTCTCAGATTTCTTTTCCGCGCCTGCCTGGCCCTCCGTGTTTTCCACATGCAGGGAATTGGCCTCCTGAAAGCTGGGGTCATAGTCCAGATCGTCTGTCCCGACACCCGCAAAAAGCGTGTCAAGCTCCTCGCCGGACACCATATTTTCCGCCAGCTCCGTACCGCCCTGTTCCAGCGCCTCGAAGTCCACCACATAGTCCTCCTTCTCCGCGCGGTTGCTGTTTCTTACATAAACACCGGTCACCGTCAGCGCCGCCAGAACGAACACCGAGGACGCCAGCATGATAATTCTTTCTTTTCTGATACTGCTTCTGTTTCTTCTCGCCATGAAACTCGCCTCCTGTTTTTCTTCCGATGCCGCACAAGACCATCCGCTGAAACGCAAGCAGCCCCTGCACCGGGTTTCTCTGATAGTTTTACCCAAATTTTCCGCCTTATTCAAAATTTGCTAATTCTGTCTGAAAAAAGAAGGAGGCAAGAATCTCCCTATAGTTTTCTCCGTTTTTTGCCCTGCGCTCGGCCGCATACTGACTCATACCAAAACCGTGTCCTACACCCTTAACACGGAAAACCGCCTGATCCTCCTCTCTGTCCAACTCAAAGGAAGCGGAGGACAGACCGAAAAGATGGCGGAACGTCTCCCCGTCTATCCTCTCTACCTTTCCGTCTTTGCCCATGTAGGAGACCCCTGTCATATATCCTGTCCCGTCAAAAGAAAATTTTCCCTCTTCCCAAAGCGCCTGTTCCTCAAAGTCCCCCTCCAAAATACCCTGCAGCTTTTCAATATAGCGTTCCCGCTCCACCCTCACCACACTATGGTAATCAGGCGCCTCCTGATCCTGCGCACAGGGAACCGCCGAAAGATACGGGCAGTCCTCATCTCCCGCATCTCTGGTAGAGCCGTTGCTCACCCGGAAATAGGAGGCCCGGATCGGATCGCCCCGATAAGTCAGAATTTCTCCATCTGTCCCCTTCACCGCCTGTCTGCTCTTTTTCAGGATTTCTTCCGAAACCGCCGCATTCGTATAAAACTGTGCCAGCCCGTCTCCGTCTACAGTGACTCTTGTTTCTCTCTGTTCCGCATAAAGAGCCGCCAGCTCGGTTCGCAGAAGTACTGCCTGCGCCTTTCTCGTCTCCGCCTCACAATCCTCCGGCAGCACGAGACAGAGCCTGTACGCAAGATACTCCTCCAAAGGTAGCTCCCACGTACCCCATTCCACGGAAGCCTCCACCAGATATTTCTCTTCCGTATCATTCTCCTTCAGGCGGTCCGCCTCTTCCCCCACGTGTCCCCAAAGGCAGGCGCATACATAGGGCAATAAAAAAACAAACAAAAGAAAGCTGCCCGCATCCCTTTTGTTTGTTCTTTTTGAAACGATTCCATTATTTTTCATGCGACACCCCACATCAATCTTATGTGGATGTCCCGCTTTTTATACCGCCATCCGGCAGTTATCCTTTTTCATTGTATACCGCCATATCCAACTGCTGCAGTGTAGATACTGACCCGTTTTCATACAGGAAAATACCTGTCTTTCGGATCATGGCATTTGTTTCATTGGTCTTTTCGGCATTCAGGGAAAACTGCGTTCCCACCTGGGAAAGGCCGATGGCTCCTACACCCAGATCGGAGAGATGATACAGTTTATCCTCCCCGGTTTCATCCTTTGTCCAGATCAGAAGCTTATCCCAGATGGGATCTGCCTCATCAATCCAGCCATTGCCGTCCAGATCATACTTGGAAAGATCTTTAAAGCCGTCGCCGCTTTTTGTGCCGAAAAGTTCACTGCCGTCATTGATCTGCCCGTCGCCGTTCAGATCAAGGGCCAAAAAGCCGCTGCCCGCCTGCAGGCTTGAAATCTCTTCCTCCTCACCGTCACAGTCCAGATCAAAGAAAAACTTCTGATCGGAAACCTGCGCGATATTGGTATCCAGATTGATTACCAGCGGATCCTTAAAGGTTGCAATGGATGTAACCACATTTTCCTCATAGTACTCTTCGAATCTGCGGCTCATACCAAACTCCAGATTGAAGGACAGCTCCCTCCCGTCCGCAGTTTTCACCGTACCCTGAGTAGCAAAAGTGGTATGTTCCTCCTCCATGTAGTAGCGCTGCATCTGATAACCCTGCACCGTAATCATGGTCGTGCCGCCTGCCGCGGCTATGGGATTATCCTGTGTGCTCCTCTTCCCGCGAAACCGGAACAGAAGCTCCAGCAGAAATTCCACGCACTGCTGTTTGATACTGCGCACAGCCTCCTTCTCGTCATTTCTTGTTGAGATCTGCCACCCGCCGGCCGTGTTGCGCATATGTGCGGAGAGGTCTTCCAGATTCGCCTTATCCTTGTCAGTCTCCTCCCCGGCAGTCTTTTCTCCAGTGCCAAGCTGATTCTCAAAAAGAGAATTTAATCCTTCTTTTCCGCCCGCAAACGTACCGCCTACAAATCTGGCGCTCGCCTTCATCACGGTGCGGCTGGTTCTGGAGGACTGCATCCCTATGGTACCGGATTCAATGATCAATGTTCCCTCCTTTTTGTACAAGACCGACTTCTACACCTGCCTGTGCACCAGACAGCGCCTTCCCTGACGCCCGGTCATAGAAAAAGACGGCATTCTTATGGAAAATCCTTTTCCCTAAAAACACCGTCCCTGGTCTCTACATGATTCAAATTCCGATGGAACAGGCTCTGGCCATGAGCTGTTCCCCCGTACTTTATATATCGGAACTTTTCCGATTTACTTAACACCTCTATACGGAGAATGCTGTTTTCAGGCATTCTTTTACGCTGAAATATATGCCGTATACATACTGCTGATCTGGCTCTCGTCAAGCACATATTTCCAGATATGTACCTCGTCGTAGCTGGCGCGGAACAGCTCGTCGTAACAGCTGATACCCAGATAAGCGCACACGCTCTCCCCGTCCATATGTAACAGCGACACCTCTCCCGAACCGATCAGCTCGCTGTTCATATACAGATAACCCATCGCCCTTCCCTCCGCAGCCCCGGAGGATGCGGAAGCGTCCACGCATACCGTTATGTAAGCCCATTCATTCAGGTTGATCCATCTTTTCTGTTCCATAGACGGCCGGATCTCGCAGGAATTATTTAAAATCGCGTCGATGGTATTAAAAATCGGTACGACCTGTTCTCCCTCCTCTGTAGTTTTTCTGTTAATGGAGAGATAGCTCTGACTGCCTCCCACGTCCATCAGATGAGAGCCGATCACCAGAAACGGCGACCAGTCAAACAGCTCGTCGGCACGGAACCAGAAAGAAATCGTATAGGACTCGTTCAAAGGCTCCACGTCCTGAAGCGCCACGCCGTAACTGCCGTCCAGATAGAGCGCATCGCCCTCAACCCCTTCCGTAAATAAAGGAAATACATCCTCAGACGGTTCCGGGTAAGTACCGCTGTTGAAACGGCCCTCATCTCCCGCTCTCGTCACCACAACCGCATCGTTCAGCTTTCCGTTAAAGGAATAGCTGTAGTCTGCCTTGGGAACGTTACTCAAAAGCACGTCATTTATGATCTCCTTGGAAGAGGAATCCACCTCCGGCTTTTCCGGCCCCAACTCCGGCAGGGCAACATTCGCCAAAGCATCTGTAGAAGCCCCATCTACCGGCACGCTCTCCTGTGCATCATTATTCTGTTGTGTCCCGCTCTGCACCGCCGCATAGATGAACACGGTCGCCACAAACAAGACAATCACGATAGAGACAAGGGAGCGCCTGCTGCCCCCCTTCTCCTGATTCACCCCATTATGCATAATCCCTCTAAGCCCGTGCGGAGAATGCCTCTTTTCAGGCGTTTCTCACTCTACCCTGTTGTAATTGATGAGGCAGCCCTTTAAAATAATCTGCCTCTCCTCGTCTGTCAGCTCCCCTAAAGTCAGGGTAAACGGCCGAAGCGTTCCTTCCTCCACGCACACGCGGTAAGCCTCGATGGTTTCCGCTTTCTCCTCTACCGCCTTACGGATGCCCGGGAAGAACAGATAGTCCAGGTTTTGAAACGGCAGCTCACCCGCTTCGATCAGAAACGGCAGCATCCCCCAGTTGATCAGGTTGGAACGGTACCTCTTGGTCGCGTACTCATTGGCAATATTCGCCCAGCCGCCAAGTACCTTCTGGCAGCTTGCCGCCTGCTCCCTGGCGGAACCATCGCCCGGCTTCACCGCAAAGATCGTGGAACCGAACCCGGTATTTTCATGGGACGCATCCGCAAACGTCTGCTTCACCACACCCATCACCGGCTTCACGTCTGGATGCGCCTGACAGGGATGCTCTCCCTGCATCCTGGCTTTCTCCGCCCTCTGGATATCCTTGGCCCTTCCCACATATTCCGGGTCCTTTCTGGACAGCGTAAACTCGGCAAGCCCCAGAGGATTGGACCGGTAAGAGGAAGTCTCCCCGGAAGGAATCAGCTCGTCCGTTGTGGTGACGGGATCATGGATTTCCGAAACTACACGCAGCACCAGATTCTCCGGCAGCGCACCCATAGCGGGCCAGTCTTTGATATTTGGCCCAAACTGAATCTCCACGCTCTCATCTACAGCGCCCTTGGAATCAAAGACACGGTTCTTATAAATATTGGCGTCAAAGTGGTATTTGTATTTTCCGATTTCCCCGTCAAACTCTGTGGCCGGCGTCAGCATACCCTTATTGGCCGCCGTAGCCGCGATTGATCTGGCATCCATGAGCGCCACGGAGGAAATCTGGCCGTTCTGCAGCTTGGAGCCTTCCCTGTTGGGGAAGTTCCTCGTGGAGTGCCTTATACTGAACGCATTGTTGGCCGGCGTATCGCCCGCGCCGAAGCAGGGGCCGCAGAACGCCGTCTTAAGCACTGCGCCCGTCTCCAGAATGGCCGCCGCACAGCCGTTTTTAATCAGCTCCATATAGACAGGCATGGATGCCGGATACACGCTTAAAGTAAAGCCGTCGGAACCGGTATAGGAGCCCCGCAGGATATCCGCCGCCGCACAGATATTTTCAAATCCGCCGCCCGCGCAGCCCGCGATAATGCCCTGATCCACCATAAATTTACCGCCCTGCACCTTATCCTGTAAAGAATAAGGCACCGCGCCGTCCAGACTGACCTTCGCCCGCTCCTCCACGTCGTGGAGCACATCTTTCAGATTCGCATTTACCTCGTCGATAGTGTAGGTATTGCTCGGATGGAAAGGCATGGCGATCATGGGACGGATTTTCGACAGATCTACCGTAATCATGCCGTCATAATAAGCGATCTCTCCCGGATTTAACTCCTTATATTCCTCTTTCCTGCCATGGATATCATAA
The DNA here is from genome assembly GCA_947174505.1 of uncultured Lachnospiraceae bacterium. Lineage (GTDB taxonomy): Bacteria > Bacillota > Clostridia > Lachnospirales > Lachnospiraceae > UBA3282. The sequence goes on along the minus strand of CAMWJF010000027.1, from coordinate 5,521 downwards.
AATTCTTTTATCTGCTCATCCGTACGCCAGATGGAGGAAAGACAGGTGGTTTCCGTGGTCATCACATCGATGCCGATACGGAAGTCCGCGCTCAGAGCCGACACACCCGGACCCACAAACTCCATCACCTTGTTTTTCACATAACCGTTTCCAAACACCGCGCCGATGATAGCCAGCGCCACGTCCTGCGGGCCGACGCCCTTCACAGGTTCGCCCGTCAGATACACGCCCACCACGCCGGGCATGTTGATATCGTAAGTCTGGGATAAGAGCTGCTTTACAAGCTCCGGTCCGCCCTCTCCCATAGCCATCGTGCCGAGCGCGCCGTACCTTGTATGGGAATCGGAGCCTAAAATCATCCTGCCGCCGCCTGCAAGCATCTCCCGCGCATACTGATGGATCACTGCCTGATGGGGCGGTACATAGACCCCGCCATACCTCTTGGCACAGGTAAGGCCGAACATGTGGTCGTCCTCGTTGATCGTGCCGCCCACCGCACACAGGGAATTGTGGCAGTTGGTAAGCACATAGGGAATCGGAAATTTGGTAAGCCCCGAAGCCCTGGCAGTCTGGATAATCCCCACAAACGTAATGTCATGGGACGTCAGTTTATCAAATTTGATCTTTAATTTCTCCATATTGCCGGAAGTGTTATGCGATTCCAGAATACCGTAGGCAATGGTATTCTTCGCCGCCTCGCTCTTAGATACGTCCCGTCCGGTCTTATTCTTAATCTGCGCCGCCGCATCCGCGCCGTCCGGAATGATTTCCGTCCCGTTTAACAGATATGCGCCGCCCTGTGTTAAATGAATCATATCGTCTCCTCTCTGTGGTACATACATTTTATTTTAAATTCGCAATACATGCATACTTTCATCGCGAACATTATATCACAACCCTTTTCTTGCGTCACGTGATTTCTATCCGTCCAAATACACATTCCGATTATCAGTCCCACCGTACCCGTTTCTGAGATACATAACAATGCCCCGGAACCGCTTATTGCTAACCAGTCCGGGACATGTCTCATGTCATACTGTTTCTTTTGCCAAAACCGATCTGTAACGTATCGTTTACAGAAAGCTTATTCTCTTTTTAAGAATTTTAAACTTCACGGTTTTTGTACCGCCATAGTTTCCAATCCCTCTAATCTGTACACTGGCCGTTCCTGTTTTAACATTGTTCACGTAACTGTTTTCCACGATTACAAAATCCTTGTCAAATACAAGTTCCGACGTATTTCCCTTTATCTTGACATGTATATCTTCCTGCGTCAGTTCAATCTCCCTGCCCGTATAAACCTGCGGATCAACTGTCACTGCCGCCTGCTTGAAATCATACTGCGCCACGCGGTATTTTCCCTGTAATGTCCCTGACTCAATATAATTTCCCTTACCGGTTGCGGTCACATATACTTCCCTGCCCGCTTCTACGATGCTTCCTTTATTGAGCAGAGTGCCGTCTGCCAGACTGTATTCCACAGTATAATCCGTGTTTTCCTTCAACACTTTACCGTCTGCATCCGTCAGCACCGGTTTACTAATATACTTGCCTGCACCGCTTGCATAACCGATGTCTGCAACCTTCATGATTACCGGCTCCCGACTGTCATTGAGCGCCTTTTTCTCGATCGTAAACTTCTGTGTCAGGGTTCCTCGAAAATTTCCTTTCCCCTTAATCGTAATGGTCGGCGCTTTTCCTGACGTAGCACTGGAGATATTCTTATTGTTCGAATAGCTAAGCTGATAATCTGTACCTTCTGTCAGCTCCTGAATCACTCTGCCATCCTCGTCCTTCAATTGAAGCCTTACCTTCGGTTTGCAGCCGCCTTTTACATATTTCACCGTCAATGCACTTTGCGATGTAACAAGCATAGAACTGGTCAATGGGCATGCGTTGATCTTAAAGTTTTTCCTAATCGTACCGGTATATTCCCCCACACCTGTTATAATTATGCGTGCTGTGCCTGCATTCTCATTCCTGTCGTAAGTAACCGTGTAATCCCTATCTTTGTTAAGCGTAACATTATTCAGTTTCACTTCCATCTGCTGCGTCTGTTCTGCACCGTTGTAAATTTTCGGTGTTGTAATACCGCTTACTTTTGCCTTCGCCAGCGAAATGCCTGTGATCTTGAAATTTACCCGTTTTGTCCCGATACAATTTCCAATTCCGGTAATAACCGCTGTAGCCGTACCTGGTTTATCATTATTCTCATAAGAAACTGTGTAGTCCACGTCCCTTTTCAGCGGTTCATTTTTGGATTTCATATATACTACCAGTTCCGCCTCCGATAAAGTAACCCTGTAATTCTCTTCGTACTGCCCATTGCTGTAAACCTTATTGGGGATTTTGGCTGTTTTCGCCTTCGAAATCATCGTCTTCTCGGTAATCTCAAGTTTTACCGTCTTCGTCCCGGTAAAGTTTCCTTTCCCTTCCAGCCGTATCTCATATACTCCCGGAGCTTTATAAGCGTCTTCCCCTTCGCTCGGATAGGATAATCCAAAATCGCGACCCTTATTCAGCTTCTTACTGCCCAAAGTTACCGTCGGCACCTTTTTCTGCTCTTTTCCTGTAGCGGCAAGAAGCATATCTGCTGCTGTAACGGAACTGTCTTCCAGATTCACTTGATTGATTTTAAAAAGAACAGGTACCGTCTCCGAATAATTACCTTTACCCTTGACTGTGATCGTCGGCGCTTTGCCCGGCACACCAGCGTCGTTTGCCTCTTTGTTATTCCTGTAAGAGACACTATAGTCCACCCCTGCCTTCAGTCTGCGGTTTCCATTATATACCCGTATATCCGGTTTGATAGCACTTCCCGTATAGGCATAACCAGCCTGATCCACACCGGCAATCCACATACCCTCAGGTATATGTCCATCCTCCGGCATATCCTCCTCCAATACACTCTCCGGATCGGATATGGAGATTACCCGGAATCCCCACATATTTCCTTTATCATCCGTCACCAGCCTGATCTTAACGGTATCCCCTGCTACTTCAACGGTCCGGCCTGCCAACTGTGTGCCGGTATATCTGCCCGTCTGTTTATCCTTTCCATCATATATATAGATGAAATCATAACCCTCTTCCACTTCTGTCTTTTCGTCAAAAGTAAGTGTCAGTTTCTCTGCGCCTTTCTTCGTATACACCCAGAAATCCGTACAATTCGGAAGATAATCGTGCAGACTCTGCATCTCTTCTGTACTGGCACACAGATAACCGCTATTGGTCACAGTGACGCTGCATGTTCCGTAAACACCGCTTCCATCCTCAGCTGTTACGCGGATTGTCGCCGTTCCTTTCATCAGCGCCGTCACCACACCATCCTGATCTACAGATGCAATCGCATTATCCGATGAACTCCATGTCAGGTCTTTATTCAATGCATCTGCCGGGCTCACATATGCCGTCAGCATGTCTGTCTCCCATGCTTCAAGCTCCAGCGATGATTTATCCAGCCATATGCCCGTGACCGGCTGAACTACCGTGACTTCACAAAAAACTTCCGTATCTCCGACCGTCACCTTAATCTGTGTCCTGCCTACTCCTACGGCCGTGACAATACCCTCGTCCGTCACCTTTGCCACACTCTCATCCTGGCTTCTCCACACCACTTCATCGGTAAACTCGACAGGCCGTACAGTCAAAAACAGCTCCGCCTTATCATCCTTGTAGAGTGACAGCTCCGTTTTATTCAGTTTTATCTCCGTCGCTGGTATCTCAATCGGATCAAAGGTAACCTTTCTGTCATTCGCAAATATTTCCGCATAGGTTCCCCTGACGCCATGTATCGTCAGCTTATCAAGATAAGCATAGCTGAACGCATTTTCACCGATACTTGTTGTGGCTCTCGGGATAGTAATATCCACAAGTGCAATACAATTCGTAAATGCATTGTCCTCCACTGACTTCACGCGATATGGCAGGATAATTTCTTTCAATGCCGGACACAGATTAAAGGCATATGCCGGAATCGTCGTAATCCCCGTTCCGAACGTTACTCCCTCAAGAAGGTCACATTCCGCAAAAACATAAGTGCCCAGGCTTCTTACGCTGTCCGGTACCGTAATTTCCGTCAGCTTTTCACAGTTATGAAAAGCATAGCTTCCAATAGACGTAATTTCCTCCGAAAGCGTTACCCCATTAAGAGCCGTACAATTTTCAAAAGCCCGCTCGCCGATGGCTGTAACGGAAGACGGTACTGTAATTTCCGTCACCCCGCTATTCTGAAATGTGCTGCCCCCAATTGTTGTCATACTCTGTGAAAGCGCTACCGATGACAACTGCGTACAGCCTCTAAATGCCCCATTTCCAAGAACCGTAACGCTATCCGGCAGCACTATGGATTTCAAGGCCGTACAACCTGAGAACACAGAATCCCCAAGGGTTGTGACACTGTCGGCTATTTCTGCAGATGTCAGCGCGGTGCATCCGGAGAATGCGGATTTGCCAATGGTCTCAACACTGTCAGGTATCTCCACCGTCGGCAGGCTGATACAGCCGCTCATGGCACTATCCCCGATACTTATGACAGAATTCGGAATGTCAATTTTTGTAAGGCCGCTGCATTCCTGAAAAGCACTGTTCCCGATCACCGTGACAGTGTCCGGTATCACAATCTCCTCCAGACCATTACATCCCTTAAGCAGATGATCGTTGATCTTTTCCGTTCCTTCTTCAAAAGCGATCTTTTTCAGACTGCTGCATCCATCAAAAATGCCGTCTACCTTTGTAAGGCTTTTCGGGATTTCCACTTCCACCAGAGAGGTACAATCGCGGAAAGCCTTCTGCCCTATATCCGTCACTCTCTTTGACAATACCAGCTGCGCCAGACCCGCACAGTCTGAAAATGCATAACTTCCTATCGATGTGACACTGTCCGGAATAATGGCGCCCTCCAGACTGGAACAGCCTGAAAAAGCGTAATTACCGATCGTTGTGATGCTGCCCGGTATCTCGATTGCAGCCAGACTGGTACAATCCTCGAAAGACGAACCCCCTATCGACGTAACCGTTGGCGGAACCGTGACTGACCGCAGTTGTCCACATCCTTTAAAGAGATAATCTATAACCTTTGTTGTGCCTGCCTCGAAGGTGACGGATTCGATGCCGCTTCCACTAAATCCCCCATTGGTACTGACCTTTCCCAACCCTTTCGGAATCTCGACTTCTTTCAGTGCCATGCATTTCACAAATGACCGATCACCTATGCTTAACAGACTCTTTGGCAGACTCATCTCTGATAAGTTGGTGCAGCCATAAAATACCCGGCTTCCTATTTGCGTTACACTATCTGGTAATGCAACCGTCTCCAATCCTGTACATTCGTTAAATGCAAAATCTCCAATTTCTGTTACTGTTTCCGGTATTATCACCGTCTTAAGGCTCGTGATGCTATCCAATATGTGCTCCGCAATCTTTGTTGTTCCCGCCTCAAAAGTAACGGTTTCAATGCCGCTTCCATTAAAGACTGCATAGTTACTAACATCTTTCAGGCTCTGGGGAATCTCTATTTCTT
>CAMWJF010000026.1 GCA_947174505.1 uncultured Lachnospiraceae bacterium | reverse complement strand
GTAAAATATTCTGTTATTGTGCTATTCACCATGTTTACATAATATCATATTTCCTCTTTTTTGAAAATTGATTTCCGTGGTGCTGTTTAACTGTTTCTAAAACCCCTCCCGCAGCCTCCGCATATAAGCATCATTGATCAGCTCCATGGAAATCTCCACCTCGCCGTTTTCAAGGCCGTTTTCCGCAAGGATCTGTTCGTATTTTTCATAGATGTGGATGCAGTGTTTGAAACTGTCCTTATTGCATGGCTTCCCCTCGGAAACTGTGGTGGCGAAATTGTTGATTTCCCAGCGCATATCATCGATTTCCTTATCCACAAACATGCGGGTAAGTTTTTTGATGTCCGAGGAAATCACCTCATCCCGCCTGTCTGATTTTTCCATATCGCGCACATGCTGTTTTTGCAGGGCAGAGAGATTCTGGGAGGTCTGGATCAGCAGCTCGTGTTCTTCCCGACGCTGCCGCATCCATTTTGTCTCAAGGCCGAGCTTATGAATCAGCCATTCAAAGAGGGAGAGGAAGGCTTTTGTCCCGGCCAGAATGGCAAACATGGCGGGAAATAGGGACAGATAGTCAATCTTTGTGAGTTCTATTATTTCATTCATTTTACATCGGATTCCTTTCTCGGCAGGCAGTCAGACGCCTGCCGGGGAGACCGTTCCATCGGAAACGTGAACGACCCACATATATTTGACCTGCCGGGAAAATAAGTCCCAGGTATTTCGGATCCTGCATTCTTTTGTGGATGCGGGATCATTGATATGGACATAACCGTTTTCATAACGGTACAGAAGAATAAAATGGCCTGCGCTTGTCCAGTTTCCTTTCCCCATACAGGCGATCACCCAATTGCCGTTTTGCAGTGCGCAAAGAGCCTTTTCGTGGGTGGCAGAGGAGGGGGTGCCGTAGAGATTGGACTGGTTTAGCCGCTCGCATGTGATGCCATAGGCGGAAAACTGGGGGACAAAATAGGAGTAGTAGGTTCCCTGGTTCAAAGCCTTATAGCCGTGTGACATAGACCATTCTGCGGTGGTGACGGGCGTTACCGCCAGATTTTTCAGGGTGGCAATCACCATGGCGGAGGCCGTGACGCCGCAGCCGGAGCTGCCGATCGTTTTCTGTTCGCCTTTGGCGGAGTAGTTGTGCGATTTCCAGCGGGGATCGGTCTGCAGATAACAGATAGGTTTTATGTATGTGGGAGGAAGAGCAGGATTTTCGGTCGGAGTAACAGGGGTATCAAATAATGATTTTTCTGCGGCGCGCCGGTTGACCAGACCCTGCAATACGCGGCCGCCTGCTTTGCGGTAGGCAGGGATTTTTTCACTGATCTGGGAGATGCTTCGTGTGCCGCCGTCGAGCAGGGTTTTCAGGTTCCCCGTGCCGCAGTTAAAGGTAAAGCTGACGAGGGCGTCAAACTGGTTCTGGTTCCACTGGTAGGTATCCATATAGCGGTTTACCGCTTTCTCTGCGGTTGCACAGTCGGCGCGCAGATAGGCGTCGGCCTGTGTCTGGGTAATGGTCTGTCCTTTGGATACGCCAGAGGTGTGACCGTATCCGACGGTCCACACGCCGGCGCTGTCCTGATAGGCGGTTAACCGACAGCCCTCAAACCGCCTGATCAGGGAGAGACCGTTTTCACTGATTATTTTATTCATAAAATCACGTCCTTACTGGTTTTAGCTGCCTTGACGGAGGCTTCTATTTTTAACTGCAGCCAGTTGTCAAAGGAACCGTAAACGGCTGCCACCGCTTTTTTTGACTCTTCGGAGACAGTGAGCAGGGCGGCATTGTATGCTTTCTGTTTCGCCTCTTTCCATGCGCTTTCCGTAAATTCGCCCTTCGCCTTCAGTGTATCCACAAAGGTCTGGTTGACATACAGCACGGCGTCCATGACGTCGGACAGGGCGTCCTTTATGAGGATACTTCTGGCCTCTGTCTTAGCGGCCTCCTCGATGAAGGCGCTTTCCCTGATTTTGGTCTGAATGAGGCTGATGGCATACTTTGCGGCCACAGGTAAAATGGCTGTCAGGACAACGTAAAGGATATACTGTATTAATTCTGTAAATTCCATATGCACTCCTAACCACGGCGTGTTTTTTGCCGTTGCAATTCCATGTTTTCAGTTGTCGTAAAAAAAAGGGATAACAGATACAGACTGTAAGTGTTATCCCTGAGATGTGGTTTTCGATAAGGAAGAAATCGTGTCATCCGGCTGCCCTTCTTTTCGAAAAGGCAGCCGGACGGGATTACTCCTCGATGAGAGTGAGATCGAGAATGTTGTTATCCTGATCCGCCATCAGATCAGCGGTGATGGTCAGGCTTCCGGGATCCCCATTGTTACTGAAGCTGAGAGACATATTGGACTGGGGTGCGCACTTGTAAGCTGTCAGCTTAAGCGGCACTGCCTCGTCGTCCTCGGTCTTCATAACCGTGTCGCCGTAGACAATGAAATTCTTCGGGAAGCTGGTGGACTTGATGTTGATTCTCTGTACGCCCTCGTTTACCTCCTTCATGTAGTAAACGATGACTGTTTCGCCGCCTGCCAGTGCGGTCGTGAGTGTGATGACCTTATCGGCCACAGTGCATGCCAGCTCTGTGCCACAGTCGTCGGCTGCTTTGTAGACAACCACGCTGTCTGCTGCCGGTGCGTCGGGCAGGGTAATGCCGGTTCCGGTGTCATCCACGGACATCTCCATTCTTGTCACAAACTTGGCAGACTTGGAGATCTCGCCGCCGGTAATCAGCTGCCAGAGCTTAACGGTCTGAATCTGTGTCTCGATGGTAATGGTGCCGCCTCTCTCGCCAGAGAACTGGACGCGCTTGGGATGGCCCTTTCCGCCGTGGGCAAATACGGATTCGCCGGTCAGCTCAGTTGTGCTGACGTTTGCGAAATCCAGATTGAGAAAAGGCTTCTTTGTGGCGTAGTCCACGAAAAGCAGATCGCAGACCTCTCTGTTTGCCATGTTAGGGTTTGTCATAGTGTGTTCCTCCTTTAGATGTTGTTAATTTTCAGTTTCTATCTTTTTGAACCATGCGGCGGCGTCAAAGGAGTGATTCTTGTCACCCCAGGCAGCAACGCTCATGGATTGGATGTTGTACAGGTTATTGCCGGAAAGTCTGGCAAAGCAGTCCCAGAGCTGGTATACGGTCAGATCCCAGATGTTTAGGATATGGAGGGACTGGCTCCTGTTTGCGACGGCGGAAATGATATTTCCCAATTCCATATTTTTATCTGTCTTTGCCAGCTTTTCTTTTTCGGCTCTTCCCTTCTGAAGCTTTTTCATAATCTCCAGCGCCTTTTTGCTTTTCACCTTCGATAAGTCCTCGTCGCGTCTTCGCTTCAGGTAGTTTCGCTGTCCGATCAGATCGCACACAGTCAGGTAGTTTTCCCTTGTAATCATTCCGTTCTGTCCGTTGTCATTGCAGACCAGAAAAGCATGCTGGGACTCGGAGTAGGTGACGGTCCCTTCCATAAAAAAGTCCAGCATGTTCTGTATCAGTGCGCAGGAGGGCGGACTGGAAAGGAGCAGATCGAACAGGGTCATTTTCGCTTTTTCCTCATCGGATAAGAGCGCATAGAGTCCGGCTGTGTCGGTCATGGACAGATACGAGGCAAGATCCAGAGAAAGAATCGCCAGATAATGCCGGTAGGTGCGCAGACCAAGGGAAGAGATTTCCCGCAGAGTGGGAGATTTGACGCCTCCTACCGACGGAACCTGTACCGGGTCGGGAGATAGCAGTTCAAAATAGTTCAGCTTCAAAGGATCACCTGCTTTCGTTTAAAATAGCCGTTCAGCTTTCGGTTGTAGTACCGTGTGACTTTGGGCTTTGTCCAAAGACGCGGTTTGCATACGATGGTATCGTAGGTATGGATTTCCCGTTCGGGAAGGAGGGTGCATTCCAGACTTAATCCATCCAGTACTTTTACCACCGTATTTTCAGAGGAGGTAGTAGAAGACAGGCAGCTGAAAATGATATCCTCCGCGGATTTAAATATTCTGCGGACGGTTGCAGGGCTGATCTCTTCTTTGTCGGCAATTTGGTTTATGAGGTTTTCCTGCGTGATAATCAAGATGGGTTCCTCCTGTTCACAGCCATTGCGCAATATGCTGGTTCCCTTATATACACAAGGGAAAACCCACTGCGGATGGCTGTTTGCTTTTTTGTCGGTTTCCTTTCGGCCATTGGGAATGGCCTGTTTTAGTCCGTTTTGTTAAACGGAATTTTTCTGTTTGCGTTTTCGGTCGCGCATCCGCACATATTCCTTCTGGCAGGAGGGGCAGCGTCTGGTGCGGTTGTCCCTGGCGCGGATTTCGATCCATTCCCCGCAGTCGGCGCAGGGGATGTATTTGGTGTTCTGCGTCCCTATATTTTTTCTGAGGTTTGTTACCACCTGTTCCCCATAGCAGAACCACAGAAGCTGTTTGTACCGTTTCCCCCTGCCGTACAGGTATTCGACCAGCATGTCGGTGACGGTTTCTTCGGAACAGCCGAGGGCGGAGAAGGATGCACGGATTTTATTTGCGATATAGGCCATATTGTCCGCGCGCGCGTCTTTCATGTGAACCATGTGGCGGTACTGCTTATTTAAGGTATCGTACAGGTCGGCCGTTTCTTCGCTGCATCGGATGTTCTGGTCAGACATCAGTTTATGATAGTTGAGCGTTTCCAGATGAAGGCTGCGGGTGTTGATCGGCTTGTCCGGGATCTTGTCGTACAGCCTGTTCACGAAGCTGCCGTTCCGCGCCTGGATCTGTGTCTTTTCTTTATCTTTTGCAAATTCGAAGAAAGCGGGAAGCTTGCTGCCGGTATATCCGGCGATCCGCTCACTGACCTTTTTGGGAAATTCAGGTTTATATAAGGTTTTTGCAAAATCAATGACAAAGTTGTTCTGACAGCAGAGCTGTTTTACGCAGTCGATGGCATCCTGCTTTTCTGCATCAGAACCTGACAGAAACACTTCGCTGTTCCAGATCTTTGAGATGGCGTTGCTGTAGATTCCGATATTGCCGCCGGTGAAGGCGGCGTGCAGTCCGGCGTAGATGTTCTGTTTATTCAGCAGGGCGGGTCTGGCTTTTCTCATATTATAGTAGAGAGGGACGATTCCCTTCATATTCCGCTCTGCAATTTCTATCAGCTTCGGATCGGCCACAACAAGGGACTTGTCCCCGTCCACGTCGTACATCAGAAGCTTGCTGATCAGGTCATGGGTACTGGCATAGAGGCCGTCTGTGGAAAACCATTCCCGTATTTTTTCGGCGCGGCCTGTGTCTGTCTCGCCTGCCACATTGTGACGCACGGCATGTTCTCTGTATAAATGCGGGCTTCTGAGACAGTCCAGTTTGTCGAAATGCCGGAACAGGTGGCAGAATACCTCTGTGTCCGCCAAAAGCCCTTCGGGATGCTCCATCTTTCCGAACCAGTATTCGCAGGCTGCATAGAAATCGGGGAGCAGGAAGGTATATCTGCCGTTTACCTCAAGCTTTCCGCTCCGATATTTTTTGAGCAGGCTGTTTTTTACGTCCCGGAGAATGTCTTTGGTGTAGGTGTCGCCAAGCAGGGAAGGGTACAGCTTAAGGGCCTGCTGAAAGGGCGTCATGTCCGTGTTGTAGGGGGAAATCCCTAAAACGTCAAGCATGGTTTCCTTTGAGGTGCAGATATTGCGGATGCGGTCTGCTGATTTTTGTGTCAGCAGGTCGATTTCCGCATCGGAGATGTCGGTGAGCGTCTGCAGCATCTGGTAATTGATTTTTGTTCTTTTGATTCTGTCCTCCTCCACATTGCATTTTCCCGCGCTGCAATGATACTTTTTAAAGTAAGATTTATATTCGTCCCAGGAGTCGTAGTAGGGATACATTTTAAACTGGCTTTTGGTGAAGATAATCCGGATATCTTCCTTTATTATGTCATGCGTTTTGCCGTAAATGTCGCTGATGACGGGGGAGCAGCCGTTTACTTCCACGAATTTCCGAAAATCAAACACGCCGAGCAGTCCCTTAATCCAAGGCGCGCGGAACATAAAGTTTTTGGTGGACACAGAGGGCAGGATCATCCCGGCGCCGTCGGTGTGTGGAACGGGAACGGCGTCCTCTTTTCTGGTGATGGAGTAATCTGTCTCATCCACAAAGTCGAAAGTGCCGTATACCTTTGTCTCAAAGTCTTCGACGACAATGGACTTGTCGATGTCAAATTCGTTCCACTCGTCCGTGGCGGAGTTTGACAGCGCCATGTAAGCCAGATGTTTGTTGACATTGTTGCCGCCTTTTTCATTGATTTTCTCTATGGTAAGGCCGCACATAATGGTCTTTTTGATCCGGTTCCATACGGTTTCTTTCATAAACACCGCTTTTTTGCTGCGGATCTGCCCGGCTGAGGAGGTAAAATAAATGTATGTTTCACCATTGTGGACAAAGCCGTTAAAGAACAGATCTTTGAATACGTCAAAATAGTAAACCTGTACAATGATCAGAGCCTCTGTCAGTTCGTCCTGCCTGATGCCGACTGCCCGGCTCAGCGCGGAATCGAAAGCGGAGATTACGTTGGTGTCGTTCAGGGAATCCGTCCTCAGTGTGCGGATATGGTCCCTGCCGTCTGTCAGTTCGTTCTGTCTGACTTTGTTGGACAAAAGGGCAATCAGCTTCTCCTTGGATTCCTTTGCTTTTTCCCTCTTATGGCGAATCAGCCTGATCCAGTGCAGATAGGCATTTACGGTATCGGCGTGGGAGGCTGTAGGGGGAATGTTTTCAGCATTCCCCTTTCTTAAGAGGTGCAGGGCTTCCACCGTATATCCGTATTGTTTCAGCTTTTTTTCAATTTCCGGCAGTTTATTCTGTATGTAGTTTCGTTCCTTGCGGTATCTGCAGTTCATTTCATGCAGATATTTTTCGTGATTGCTGTAAAAGTTTCCGGTGTCAACCGAATATAAATGATATTGTCTGTCAAGCAATGGGCTCCGCTCCTTTCTTAGGTGCAGCGCTTGTTTCAGTCTGCATTTTCAGCTTCTGGACGTTTTTTCTGCAGGCGTCGTCGAATCGCTGGTCCTGGGCAATACGGCTTGCGGTCAGGGAGCCGTTCACGCGCGGTTTTCCTCTGGATTCCGTGTTGAAATCGGACGGGTAAATAACGCCTCCGAATTTGGTGTGGTCTTTCCGCATGATGCGCTGTCTGTTATATGTCTCTTGCATTGTTTCATTCTCCTTTCTTTGTGTTTCGTGGAACGTGTATTTTTTGCATTTTCGTGTTTGAACTTTCGAGGTATGTCCCACACTATGTATTTCTACATTTGGATTTCAATTTTTCTGAAATTTGACACGCAGAAAAAAACAGCTCAAAAAAACAGAGTCCGATTTTTTGGACGGGAAAAGGGATACAATGCAAGGAAGCGATAAGTTTTTTAAAAAGAAAAACAGTTCTGAAATTAAATAACAAACGTTTGTTCGAAAAAGCATTGACAAGCGGGAACATATGTTCTATACTTGGCTATATCAACTACAAAGAGTAAGCGGACAGCTTAGAATATGTCCGATGAGATAAACAGACAGAGAGGGAATGCACATGGAACAGGTGATTGCGGGATACTATGAAAATAATGCGGGGAAGCTTCGCAGAATGGTGGATAGGATATTGTTGAAATTTGGGAAATTGTCGGAGTGGGATCTGGACGAGTTCTATTCGCTGGCCAATGAGGTGTTTGCAGATGTCATAGAAAGGCATGATGGAACCAGAAATTTTGACGCCTTTTTATATTCCTGCCTCTTTAACAGGATTAAGACGGAACTGACACGGATGAACAGGGAGAAACGACGGGCAGACAGGCTTGCGGTCTCGATAGATACGTGTATTGACGAGGAGGAAAATATCACGCTGGGAGATATCATTGCGGGGGACTTTGTGATTGAAAGGGAGGTGCTCGAAAAGGGGGAAGAGGGGTACAGCAGGAGAACACGGCTGTATCTGAGCAGACTGTCGAAAATGCAAAAGGACGTTCTATGTATGCGTGCGGACGGGTATTCTTCCGATGAAATCAGGAAGGAATTGCGGATCAGTAAAAAGCAGTATGCGGACTGCAGGGCGGCGATTCATTCGTATAGAAATATTTCTGCACTACTTTAGTCAGTGCAGGAGAGGGATAAAGGGGGATTTGAAATGGCAAGACCACGGAAACAGACCTATACATTGGAAATGTATCTGAAAAAGAATAAAAAGGGCGATATTGATAACAACGCGGACGTGCAGAGAAATTTTGTCTGGAATAAGGAGCAGATCAACGAGCTGGTGGTTACCGTGCTGACGGACGACTATATTCCGCCCATTATTCTCGGCGAGGAGGAGGACTCGAAGCTGCATATTGTAGACGGCGGATGCAGGACGGCTGCCTTAAGGAAATTCAGGGAGATGAATTATAAAATTACTTCTGTTGTGGAAAATGCCCTGATTCCCTATAAGAGAAAGTATGTGGATGAAGAAGGCAATATCTTATATGAGGACGCCGTATTTGATATCCGCAATAAGACTTTTGAGAAGCTGCCGGTAGAGTTACAGGAAAAGTTTGACGAGTATCAGATTGAAACCGTTATTCACGAGTGCTGTGACAGTTCCCGGATTTCCAAGTATATTAAGCGTTATAACAACCATGTGTCCATGAATCCGGATCAGAGGGCGTTCACATACATTGACAGATTTGCAAGCCGTATCCGAAAGCTTGTGGAAAGCCGCTTTTTTGTGGAATGCAGCAGCTATACGGAGAAGGAGAGGACGAAGGGCGCGGTGGAGCGTGTGGTGGTGGAGACGATTATGTGTACGAACCATTTCGAGCACTGGAAGACACAGCCTAAGGCGGCCTGCAAATATCTGAATGAACATGCAAGAGAGGAAGAGTTTGACCGGCTTGCGGATAATCTGCGTCGGCTGGAGCATATCGTGAAAGACGGCATGAAGGAAATATTTAATAAAAAGGATTCCTTTATTTTTCTTACGCTCTTCGATAAATTTACAGATTATAAAACGGATGATATCAGGTTCGCTGAATTTTTAAGGGAGTTCCAGTTGCAGCTCAGAGGAGTTAGAAAGAACGAAAAAGGACTTCTCTTCGATGAGATCGACAGGGAGCTGAGCACGAAGGACAGGCAGGTGGTTGCCGATAAGCTTGCTATGCTGGAGACATTGCTGGCGGCGTTTTTACATGAGGGGAAAGGGAGAGAGGAGGAGCAGCAGGCAGATGGCCTTGCGGATTTCATTGCGGAAAATCTGGGTATGAGCAGGATGGATATTCAGGCGGATATGGATCTGTACAGTGAGTCGCTGGATGCACTGTTGGACGATACGGTGAAAATCGGCTCTAAAATACGCAGCGCGGGGAACAGGCCGTCCCTGTTGGCGATGATGGTATATTCCTATAAAGAAGATAAGGATCTGGATGAATGGATGGCGGTCTACGCCGGAAAGCATACAGGGTATCTGGTGGATCAGAGAAAGAACTTTCAGCAGATGAGGGCGGATTTTGAACGGTTTTTGGCCGGGAAGGGATAAAGATTCCTGACTGAGCAGTGTCATCTGAATTTGACTGTGTAATAAGTGGAGTATAGGCGCGTTGACTGTTGTGTAATAAGTGTGTATAATATTGCTGCGGGGAGAGACACTAATGAAACAAAGAGATTTGATAAAAAGCTCGAAGACGCCGGCTTCTTATTTGAAAGGCATGGTGGGAACCATGATATTTACAGGAGAGGCAATGATATTGAAAAAGTGCCAAGACACAAAGAGGTAAATGAGAAATTGGCGAAAATGATACTTAGAAAGCGGAAATTGCTATGAGGAGACCATCTATGAAACAAGTTTATCCTACTTTTATATTAAATACGAATGACGGATCAGAACATCCTTTTCTGGTGTGCGTTCCTGATATGGGAATTTTTACGGAAGGAGATAGTTTTGCTGATGCTATTGAGATGGCCAGAGATGCGATCGGGTTGGCAGGAATTTCAATGGAAGATAATAAAGAAGAACTGCCTGTGCCATCAGATCAGGAATCTGCCATGGAAAAAGTGAAACAGGATGCAGAAGTGATTGATTTTACCAAAGGTATTTTGACTTATGTAGATGTTGATTTTTCTGAGTACAGGAAAAAAGTTGACACAAAAACTGTCAGGAGAAACGTGGCGCTTCCTGGCTGGCTCAATTACGAAGCCGAACATGCAGGCATCAATGTATCGAGAGTATTGCAGGAGGCATTGATGGATGTGTTGAATGTCAGGAGAAAAATATAGTGTATGATTGCAAGAGATGACGGAAGAGAAATAAAGGGATCAGAGAAATATTACAAAATGCTGTATTTATTCCCATCCGGGAAGGGATAGCCCCTCCCGGTGTGTCACGCCGTCAGATACAGGCGCATGGTTTTCAGCGCGTTTTTCTCAAGCCTTGACACCTGTGCCTGTGAGATGCCGATTTTTTCAGCTACCTCCATCTGTGTCTTGCCCTCGAAGAAGCGCAGGGAGATAATTTCGTGCTCCCGTTTGGTCAGCTTTTTCATGGCTTCCGTCAGGGAGATGTGCTCCACCCATACCTCCTCGCCATTTTTCTTGTCGCTGATCTGGTCCATCACATAGAGCGTGTCGCCGCCGTCTGTGTAGACCGGTTCATAGAGGCTTAAGGGACTTTGGATGGCGTCCAGCGCA
Organism: uncultured Lachnospiraceae bacterium; assembly: GCA_947174505.1. Taxonomy (GTDB): domain Bacteria; phylum Bacillota; class Clostridia; order Lachnospirales; family Lachnospiraceae; genus UBA3282. Next base: position 47,785 of record CAMWJF010000026.1, on the reverse strand, counting down.
TAGACGATATCCTCCTTGGGGATGCCGATCTCCGTGGCGATCTCCGTGACGGTGGGTTCACGGGAATTGGTGCGGGTCAGGTGCTCCTTGGCGTAGATGGCCTTATAGGCGGTGTCCTTTAAGGAGCGGGACACCCGGATGGAGTTGGCGTCCCGAAGATAGCGCCTGATCTCGCCCACGATCATAGGAACGGCATAAGTGCTGAATTTTACGTTGAGGGAGCTGTCGAAGTTGTCGATAGCCTTAATCAGACCGACGCAGCCGATCTGGAAAAGATCGTCCACATTTTCGCTGCTGGAATGGAACCGTTTGATTACGCTTAAGACGAGGCGGAGATTGCCGTTGATATATGCCATTCGGGCATCCTGGTCGCCTTCTTCAATTTTTTTAAATAATTCTTCCTTTTCCGCGTTTTTTAAAAGCGGCAGTTTGGCAGTGTTGACGCCGCAGATTTCTACTTTTCCCTGTACCATGACGCTACCACCCTTTCGTGAAAGTTTTTGCACCAGGCCAACCGCAAAAGGATATTAGCGTGGCTTGATACTTATAAATAATGAAGATACGGAATGGTTACTTTTTGGGGTATGTAACAAGCATGTGCGATTCATGGGAAATTATTCACAAAATCTTAAGAAAAAACGGCGGAGAAGATTTTACAAACAGAGAGTTTTTTGATACCATAGTCTATGGACTAAATCTAGGACATAAGATAAATGAGGAGTGAGAGTTATGGTTTGCAAAAAATGTGGTGCGCCTCTGCTGGAGGATGATCAGTTTTGTCCTGAATGCGGCGCGAAGGTCATAAGGAAGAAACGGTGTCCCGAATGTGGGGAAACGCTTCGGGAGGGAACCCGTTTCTGCCCGAGCTGCGGTTCCGAAGTGGGAGAGGAGCGCCGGGTGAAAAAGTCTGATTCTGAGGAAACACCGAGAAGGAGGGAGGTTTCCGAGGAAACACCGAGAAGGAGGGAGGTTTCTGAGGAAACACCGAGAAGGAGAGCGGTTTCCGAGGAGACGCCTAAAAGAAGGACGAATCCCGACGCGCCCAGAAGGAAGGCGAGCCCTGCGCCGCCGCCGAAGAAACGGCCGGTTCAGGACGAGAGGCCCAGAAGGAGAAGGGACTGGGAGGACGAAGACTGGGACGACGAAGATTGGGATGACGACGAGGAGAACGTGGATATTCTTTCCATTATGACGGTTGCAGTCGGCTGTATTCTTCTGGTGATCGTGGCTGTATTGGGCTTTAATCTGTATCAGCGGTATGTGCCTAAGAATTATGATAAAGCGGCTGATGAGCAGGAAACAGAAGCGGAAGAGGGAGATGACGGGGAGGAAGAACAGGAGGACGGACAGAGACTGGAGGATCCCCCGGAAGATTCGAATGGTTCGGAACAGGAGGAGATGGCTGCCGCCTCTGTGGAAGGTACGGTTGTCGCGGTCGCCGATGTGAGGATCAGGGATAACCCGAGTACACAGGGCACCACCGTCATTACGACGGCGAAAAAGGGTGACAGTTATGAATATGCGGAGGTCGTGGAAGGCGGCCACTGGTATAAAATCTATCTTCCCGATGAATATGGGTACGAGTTCGGTTATGTCAGTGCGGACTATGTAGAGCAGCAATAATCTTTGTCGAAGAAATGGTAAAACAGGAACCTTTTCCGGGCAGGGGCATATGATAATAAAAAGCCCGGGGAGGTTCCTATGTTATTTTCGGAATTAAAGAAAAAGGAAGTCATCAATCTGAAAAACTGTGAGCGGCTGGGAAAGGTGAGCGATTTTGAGTTTGACGAGTGCACGGGACAGATTTTCAAGCTGATTATTCCGGGAGACAATAAATGGTGCGGCTTTTTCGGAAATGAGCCGGATTATGTGATCTGCTATAAGGATATCAAAAAAATCGGACCGGATATTATTGTGGTTGATATCTGCCTGTAAATGTTATAGTCCTGTCTTTGGTACTGCTACATTGCCGGACATAATCTGGTTACCATAAGATAGTTGACATAATGAATATTTTATCCTATAATAAGCATATTGAGTGCGGCGGTCTGTCAGCGGCTCAAGTACAGGTGGATAAGGAGGATATCCGGGATGAAATGCCCATTTTGCGGACATGAGAATACGAGAGTAATTGACAGCAGGCCGGCGGAGGACAACAGCTCTATCCGCAGACGGCGCGTCTGTGACGAGTGCGACAAACGGTTTACTACTTATGAGAAGGTGGAGACAATACCGCTTATTGTCATTAAGAAGGACAATAACAGAGAGACCTATGACAGATCCAAGATTGAAGCGGGTGTGCTGAGAGCATGTCATAAGAGGCCCATCAGCGCAAACCAGATCAATCAGCTGGTGGACGAGGTGGAAACGGAAATTTTTAACCGGGAAGAAAAAGAAATCCCCAGTCAGGTGATCGGCGAGATGGTGATGAATAAGCTCAAGGATCTGGAGGCCGTCGCCTATGTCAGGTTTGCTTCTGTTTACAGGGAGTTTAAAGATATTAATACCTTTATGGAAGAACTGAAAAACGTGCTGGATAAGTAAGAGGCATAGAAAAACACCTTGCATAAATGCAGGGTGTTTTGTTATGATATGCACGGAAGCAATGAGCAGTGACAGGCAGAAAAATAGGCGCAGCGGCAGTTTGACCACCGAAGTGTTCATTCGGCTGGATGGATAGGGGCGCTTGCCGGGCGCGGACCGAAGCGGCGTGCAGACAATCCGTGAGAACCTGTACTGCGAATGAAACCAGAAGGAGTACAGAGATGGCAGGGCTTGCATGTTTTTATCCGGATGTATATCTGGATTCCGTATATGAGATTGATTTTGAGGCATTATACAGGGAGGGATTCCGGGGGATTATTTTTGATATTGACAATACGCTGGTACCTCACGGTGCACCCGCGGATGCACGAAGTATTGCGCTTTTTGAAAGACTGGGAAACATAGGTTTTGAGAGCGTGCTTTTGTCCAACAATAAGGAACCGCGGGTAAAAATGTTTAGCGACAAGGTACATTCACGCTATATATATAAGGCGGGGAAACCAGCTAAAAAGGGCTATCTGCGCGCTATGGAGCTTATGAAAACAGAGCCTGCCACCACGCTCTTCGTGGGTGACCAGCTTTTTACGGATGTATGGGGGGCAAAACGGGCGGGGATATTGACCTATCTTGTCAAACCTATTCATCCGAAGGAGGAAATTCAGATTGTCCTGAAGAGGCGGTTGGAGTGGATCGTGCTGTTCTTTTACAGGCGCTCTTCTGGAAAGAAACAGCGGGGACGGAGGTAGGCCTTTGGGCTGTGCAGGAATGGAGGTAAAGATGGAAATAGACGGCAGGACAAGAACCTGTGGGCTGATTGGAAATCCGGTGGAGCATACGCTTTCACCGGTGATACATAACACGCTGGCGGAAAGATTTGGGCATAATCTTGTGTATGTGCCTTTTCCGGTGGAGACGGGACGGCTGGCGGATGCTGTGAAGGGCGCTGCAGCGCTGCGGCTTTTGGGGCTTAATGTGACGGTGCCATATAAGAGCGAGGTGATTCCCTGCCTGTGGGAGGTGGATTCCCTGGCGGCGGCCATCGGCGCGGTCAATACGCTGGCGGCAGTACCGGGCGGATTTAAGGGTTATAATACGGATATGGAAGGTCTTTACCGTGCCATGATGGTGGAGAATATTCAGATTGCGGACGAGGAGATCATTCTGCTGGGGGCGGGAGGGGCTTCCAGGGCAGTGGCCTACCTGTGTGCCATGAGGGGGGCGAAGCGGGTATATCTCATGAACCGTACGCTGGAAAAGGCGCAGAAGGTGGCGGAGGAGGTAAACCGCTCAGTGGAGCGGGAGGTGATTTTCCCGATAGCTCTTTCGGGGGTTGACAGTCTGCCGGATCGGAGGTTTCTGGCCATACAGGGCACTTCTGTAGGGCTTGCGCCACATGTGGAAGATGTGGTGATTGACGATGAGAGGTTTTACGCAAAGGTTCACACGGGTTTTGACCTGATTTACAGCCCGTGGGAGACGCGGTTTATGAAGCTGGTGAAGGAGAACGGCGGTCGTGCATATAATGGCCTGAAGATGCTTCTTTATCAGGGAATCATTGCCTATGAGCTGTGGAACGGGGTGAAGGTGTCCGAGGAGGACGCGGGCGTGGTTTATGAGAAACTGAAAGAACATTTTATATAAGGTGTTACCTTACGGCAGAAAAAGGGCATGTCATCGCAGTGGACAGTTCTGACATGGAGGAGAACATGAGAAATGTAATATTGATCGGGTTTATGGGATGCGGCAAGTCCACAGTCGGGCTTAGGCTGTCCTACCGTCTGCGGCGGACGATCATAGATACGGATAAGGAAATTGAGAAAGAGGAGCAAAGAACCATATCGGATATTTTTGCAACAGACGGGGAGGCGTATTTCCGGGACAGAGAGACGGCCTGCCTGAGAAAGCTGACAGGCATGACAGGAAACCAGATCATATCGGTGGGCGGTGGTCTGCCTGTGCGGGAGGAAAACAGGGCGCTTCTGCATGAGCTGGGACAGGTTTTTTATCTGCGTGCCAAAGGCGGAACGATTTATGAGAGACTGAAAGATGACACCACGAGACCGCTTCTGCAGGTGGATGATCCGCTGTCGAAGATAGAGACGCTTTTAGAGGAGAGAGATCCTTATTACATGGAAGCCTCGGATGTGGTGATTACGGTGGATGGCAAGAGCTTTTCGGAGATTTTGGACGAGATTGAGAAGAATGTAGAGGAAATATAAGATACCTGAACAGGGGAAAGGCGCCTGGGCGTAAAGGAGAAAGGAGTGAATAGGATGAAGATACTGGTAATTAACGGACCGAATTTGAATTTTCTGGGGATTCGGGAAAAAAGTGTGTATGGCACGCAGAATTATGATGATCTGTTACAGATGATTGCGAAAAAGGGAGAGGAGACGGACAGCACCATAGAGGTGTTTCAGAGTAACCATGAAGGCGCGATTATCGACCGGATTCAGGACGCTTACTTCGACGGCACAGAGGGGATTGTGATCAATCCGGGCGCCTTTACCCATTACAGCTATGCCATCAGGGACGCACTGGCAAGTATTACCGTACCGAAAGTGGAAATCCATATTTCCGATATTACGCAGAGGGAGGAGTTCCGTAAAGTATCGGTGACGGTGCCCGTATGCGACAGGCAGATTTACGGGCAGGGATTTGACGGCTATCTGCAGGCAATCGATTTTATCTTACATATCAAATAACGGTTGCACGATCTTTTTTACAAAAGAGGTTGAAAAATAGATTTTTTTAGTATAAACTAGAAAAGAATTATATTTGTGAAAGCTTAGGAGGAGATAGAAATATGGTATCAGCGGGTGATTTCAGAAACGGCATTACCGTCGAAATGGAGGGTAATGTTTATCAGATAATTGAATTTCAGCATGTAAAACCGGGCAAAGGCGCTGCTTTTGTCAGAACGAAGCTGAAAAACATCATCAACGGCGGTGTGGTGGAAAAGAGCTTCCGTCCCACCGAGAAATTCCCTCAGGCACGTATTGACAGAAAGGACATGCAGTATTTATATTCTGACGGTGACCTGTTCAATTTCATGGACACGGAGACATACGACCAGATCGCGTTGAATGCAGAGGCAGTTGGCGATGCGCTGAAATTCGTGAAAGAGAATGAGATGGTTAAGATCTGTTCTTATAACGGTAATGTATTTGCAATCGAGCCGCCGCTGTTTGTAGAGCTGGAAATCACCGACACCGAGCCGGGATTTAAGGGAGATACCGCTACAGGCGCAACAAAGCCCGCTATCGTGGAGACCGGCGCGAAGGTTATGGTGCCGCTGTTTGTGGAAAACGGTGAGAAGATCAAGATTGATACCAGATCAGGCGAGTATCTGTCCAGAGTATAAAAGCATCACATTACGTCAAAGCCCATAAGACAATATAGACTTAGGTCTGTATTGTCTTTTTTGCGCGCATAAGAGATGCGGAGCATCTCGAATCTGCTTATGCATGAATTGGCAGAGTCAGAAATCCAATATGCCCGGAGAGAATGGGAAAGAGGAAAATATGGGATTTCAGAAATTTGTGGACAGTATTGTGGATTTATTACAGGAGAGAATGGGGGATGCCTATGAGATCAGGGTAATCCGCGTGACAAAAAATAACGACGTGGAGCAGACGGGAATTGCCATAACACGGCAGGAGGACAGCATTTTTCCGACCATCTATCTGGAGGGACTTTATCAGGAGTACCTGGAAGGCGAGCGGCTCGGCTTTCTTGTGGAGCGGATCATCAACTGTTATGAGGAACAGTCCATGGCCCTGGATCTGGATATGGATTTTTTTCGTGATTACAGCAAGGTGAAGGAAAGAATCTTCTATAAGCTGGTCAGCTTTGAAAAGAATAAAAAGTTTTTGAGGGATGCTCCCCATCTGAGATGGCATGATCTGGCAATCGTTTTTTATTATGCGCTGGAGGAGGATGTGATGGCAGGCGGCTCTATTACGGTCAAGCGGCAGCATATGCTGATGTGGAAACAGAATGCGGAATCGCTCTATCGGACCGCTGGACGCAATACGAGGAGAAGTATGCCAGAGCTTCTGGTTTCCATGCGGGAACTGGTTTCGGAGATGACGGGTGTTACTGTGCGGGAGAGCGACACGGCACTGATGTATGTGCTGACAAATCAGGAAAAGCGGTTTGGTGCGTCGGCTATGCTGTATTCCGAAAAGATTGGGAAGCTGGCGGAGCGGCTTGGCTGTGATCTCCTGATTCTGCCAAGCTCTGTTCATGAGGTGCTGCTGATACCTGATGATCATGTGAGGGAATATGACTTTTACAGACAGATGGTGGGGGAGGTCAACCGAACTCAGGTGGAACCGGAGGAAGTGCTTTCTTACGGGCTTTACCGCTATAGTCGTAAAAATTCGGAAATCGAGGAAATTATTTCTTAGACATCATTACTTGACAAGTGTGCCCGCATGCTGTATGATACAAAAGATGTAACAAATTTGTAACAATTTTATTGATTGCGTAAAGTTTGTTTCATTGAGGCGGGCACCCGTAGTCTAATGGATAAAACGTAGGCCTCCGACGCCTTTGATGCAGGTTCGAGTCCTGTCGGGTGCATGAGCATGGTTTCCGGGATGATATGTGGATATCGTCCCGGAAATTCTAAGACTGAGGTTTCAGCAGAGTTCTGCTGGAGCCACATTACACAGTGCCAGTTCCGTTCCGGGTTGACGAGGGGGACTACGGTTCCGGGTCGGCGGATGGAGGAGTATGAATATGACAAACAATACAATAGGGGAGGGTCTGAAGGCAAAGTTCGAAGTGTTCAAGGACTGGCTGGTACGATACTCCAAAATTGTTCTTCCTGTCATCTTAGTGGTCTGCGTCGCATTAACGATAGTGATAGCGGTTCAGGCGAATAAGCGGAAGGTGGAGCAGGAAGAGACGGTGGTTGCGCCGGAAGAAGGTGCAGCGGAAGATGATGCGCTGCTTAACGTGCCGGAAGTACCTTTAGAGAAAGATGCCGTTCCGGGAATCAATGAGCTGTTTGATGTCTACTATAAGGCGATGGTGGAAGGCGACACAGCTACCATGGAGAAGCTGGTCTACTACATGGATGCGACGGAGATTCTGAGAGCGGCGGAGACAAGTAAATATATCGATTCCTATCCGCCACTGGAGATTTATACAAAGGCAGGGCCGAAGGACGGTACCTATATTGCCTATGTCTACGCAGAATTGAAGTTCACTGATTATGATAAAGCAATTCCCGGAATGCGGACGTACTATGTTTGTACCAATGAGGACGGAGAGCTTTACATCAATGAGGACGGCGAGGAAAGCGATAGCGAACTGCATTACATGCGGGAAATCCAGCTGCAGGCGGATGTGATTGATCTGAATAATAAAGCGGCTGAGTCTTATAACAAAATGGTGGTAGATGATCCACAGTTAGCTGATTTTCTCTTAGAGCTGCGGGAGGAGATCGAAAAGAATGTAGGTGAAGCACTGGCGCGTGCGGAGCAGAGTGAGGAGCCGGAAGAGACGGGGGAGGAAACACCTGAGGAAACCGGGGAGGAAGCGCCTGCCGAGGTTGTTACCAAGGTAAAAGCGACAGACGTTGTTAATATAAGGACTTCCGACAGCGAGACGGCGGATAAGCTGGGTAAAGCGGATATCGGAGACGAATTTGAGCTTCTGGAAGAGAAGGGCAACGGATGGAGTAAGATCAGGTACGACGGTGGGGAAGCTTATATCAAGAGCGATTATCTGGAGCCTTCCGAGACGATGGCAGCATCCGAAGTGGAGCAGACAGAGGATGATGACAATGAAGAAGAGAATGCGCAGGAGCAGCAGGCGGATAACAGCGGGGATTCTACGACTACAAACGGTACGGTGAGGGTCAAGGAAACTGTCAGAATCCGAAAAGGCGCAAGCGAGAACTCTGAGAAGATAGCGACGGCCTATATGGGTGAGACATTTGAAGTGATTATGAAACAGGCCGATGGCTGGACGAAGATTAAGTACAACGGGGAAACGGCCTATGTGAAATCGGAGTTTGTTGAATAAAATCGGATTAAAACCGAATAAAACGGAAAGACTGGACAGATGAGGGTATATTGCTCTCATCTGTTTTCTTTGCGCGGATAAGCGGAGTCGGATGACAGCAGAGAAGGAAGGAGTGTATCCATGAAACATGATGACGAGATGGTTTTGAAGGAAATACAGAAAAACACGCAGATGGGAATGACGGCCATCGATACGATCCTGGACAAAATCGGGAATGATGATTTCTCTATCACTTTGTCCAGACAGTCACTGCATTATGCGGATATCCATAACCGGGCGCTGGATCAGATTCTGCAGCAGGACGGGGAGGGGTACCGCGGCAGTCAGATCGGGGAAATGATGCTCAAGGGGAGCATACATGCGAATACAGCCTTTAATATCAGCACAGAGCACCTGGCGGAAATGATGATTCAGGGGAGCAACAGAGGCATTACCAGCATGTGGAAGAGCTTAAAACACAATGGTCTTGCCACGGATGCGACTGTGGAATTGGCCAAGGAGCTGATGGATTTTGAGGAAAAAAGCATTGAACGGCTGAAGGAATATCTGTAACTCATTCGGCTATAGGCGCATTTTACCGTGCAAGAGTATACGGATGAGAAAGTTTGTATACAAGTATTTTAGTATTATTGTACAATTTATCTAAAAAATACAGAGGAAATTTTTACACTTTAATTCGCTAAATTGTCTTGTGGATTTCCATTCGACATACTATAATTGTACGTGGTAATGTATACAAGCAAGAAGGAGGACATAACACAATGTCATATGTTGATGAGGTTTACGAGTTAGTTGTAGCGAAGAATCCCGCTCAGCCCGAGTTCCATCAGGCAGTGAAGGAGGTACTGGAGTCTCTGCGTGTGGTGATCGAGGCGGATGAGGATGCTTACAGAAAGGATGCGCTTTTGGAGCGTCTGACAGTTCCGGAGAGAATCGTGCAGTTCCGTGTTCCCTGGGTGGATGACAAGGGACAGGTACAGGTGAATAACGGCTTCCGCGTGCAGTTTAACAGCGCGATTGGCCCTTATAAGGGAGGCTTGAGATTCCATCCTTCCGTAAACCTGGGTATCATCAAATTCCTGGGCTTTGAGCAGATTTTCAAAAATTCCCTGACAGGCCTGCCTATCGGCGGCGGCAAAGGCGGTTCCGATTTTGATCCCAAGGGAAAATCAGATAGAGAAGTGATGGCATTCTGCCAGAGCTTTATGACAGAACTTTGCAGACATATCGGCGCGGATACCGATGTACCTGCCGGAGATATCGGTGTCGGCGGCCGTGAGATCGGCTTTATGTTCGGCCAGTATAAGAGAATCCGTAATCTGTATGAGGGTGTGCTGACCGGTAAGGGTCTTACCTACGGTGGTTCCCTTGCAAGAACCGAGGCAACAGGTTATGGACTGCTTTACCTGACAGAGGAAATGCTGAAATGTAACGGTAAGGATATGAAGGACAAGACGATCGTGGTATCCGGCGCAGGAAACGTTGCGATTTACGCGATCCAGAAGGCAATCCAGCTGGGCGGCAAGCCTGTGACCTGTTCCGATTCCACGGGCTGGATTTATGATCCCGATGGCATCGATGTAGCGACCTTGCAGGAAGTGAAGGAAGTGAAGCGTGCCCGCCTGACGGAGTATGCGGCTAAGCGGCCTAACGCGGAGTACCATGAGAAGAAGAACGGCGAGCACGGCGTATGGAGCGTGAAGTGCGATATCGCTCTTCCCTGCGCGACCCAGAATGAGCTGGATTTAGAGGACGCGAAGATGCTTGTGGCAAACGGCTGCTTCGCGGTTGCTGAGGGCGCAAACATGCCTACTACCATGGAGGCGACAGAGTATCTGCAGAAGAATGGCGTGTTGTTCTGCCCTGGCAAGGCGTCAAACGCAGGCGGTGTGGCAACCTCCGCACTGGAGATGAGCCAGAACTCCGAGAGACTTTCCTGGACGTTCGAGGAGGTAGATTCCAAACTGCAGGGTATTATGGTAAATATCTTCCACAGTCTGGATGAGGCATCCAAGAAGTACGGCAAGGAAGGCGACTACGTGGCAGGCGCGAATATCGCGGGCTTTTTGAAGGTTGCTGAGGCGATGAAGGCGCAGGGTGTTGTTTAATGTATATGTATTAAAAATCAAGAATCCCATATACAGGTGAACTTGCTTGTATATGGGATTTTTTGTGTCACAAGTTAAAAATTTTTTTTAAAGGAGGCGGGTAAGCGCTATGCTTGGACATCCGGGATTTTCATATGTAGGTCTGTTTTTTCTGCTGATGCTGATTGTTCCGAATCTGATCTGGACGAAAAATCAGCCGCAGGGTTACAGCGCGGAAAAGGAGAACAGGTTTCTCGTGCTTTTGGAAAGGGCGGGAGAGGTGCTGACGACCTGCTGTGCCCTCATTTTCTCCGATTTTAATTTGAGGGAATGGTCGAAATGGTCATGGTGGCTTGTGGCGGCATTTGCCCTGATGATTATGTATGAAATCTGGTGGGTGCGGTACTTTAAAAGTGAGCGCAGATTAAGCGATTTTTACAGTAGTTTCTTTGGGATTTCTGTGGCCGGAGCCACATTGCCTGTAATGGCTTTTTTTCTGCTTGGTATCTACGGGAAAGTCATATGGATGCTGGTGGCAAGCATTATTTTAGGGATAGGACATATCGGGATTCATTTGCAGCATCGGAGGGAAACATATTAATTGAGAGGATAGCCTGAATTGTGTCTCTGTCAGTGTGAATCTTTATGGATGTTATTGAATTTAGTGCTGTAAAATTTTAAGTTGAATTTTACGATAAATAGATATAATATATAAGTAGGATAAAGAAACTATTTACAGAAAGGAAGTCAATCTATGCCAAATATATTACCTGTATCAGATTTAAGAAACTATAATGAGGTGCTCAAAAACTGTCAGATTGGAGAACCTGTTTTTTTGACAAAAAATGGAAGAGGTAAGTTTGTAGTTATGGATATTGAGGACTATGAGCGCGAGAAGGCGGAGAAAAAGCTGTTGATGAAGTTGCGGGAAGCGGAAGATGCAGTTAAAGATGAGAGTGCCTGGATGAGTTTGGATGAACTGAAGAATTCTGTCGGGGTATAGTCTATGATGAAATTGCGAATTAATCCTGTTGTGGCAGAGGACTTAAAGGACATTAAAGAGTATATTGCTGAAGATAATGAAGAAATGGCAGTAAGGACCATTCGGGAAATATATGCTCAAATTGAGAATATATTATGTACTATTATAATTAAGGAATTGCGGCCGAAAGATAAAGACAAGTAGGAAGTATTATGGAGCAGAAGATGAAAGATATAGAACAATGGTATGATAAGAATAAGGCATTATATGAACAATTTTCTCAAGAAATCGAAGAAATTATTACTAAAATTTTGAAATCAAAAGATATACCTTATCAAAGTGTCTGCCATCGGGTAAAGGAAAAAGAAAGCTATTTGAACAAATGCAAATATGAAAAATATACAGATCCAGTCAATCAAATAACCGATATATCAGGAATTAGGATTATTGCCTATACAAATCAAGACGTTGCGAGCATATGTAAGATTTTGCAGGATGAATTTTGTGTTGATAAAGGTAATTCTGAGAATAAAGCAGATATTTTAGAAACAGATAAGGTAGGATATTTATCTGTTCATTATATATTGCAGTTAAGTTCAAAACGTCTTGAACTATCTGAGTATAAACTGTATGAAGGCTTAAAATGCGAGGTGCAGGTAAGAACATTGTTACAGCACGCTTGGGCAGAAATAGAGCATGATAGAAATTATAAATTTGCAGGGGTGCTGCCCAAAGAAATTAAGAGAAGATTCTATTTGATAGCTGGTGTTTTAGAGATGATGGATCATGAGTTTGATAAGCTGTCGGAAGATATAGATGAATATGCGAAAAGCATGAAAAAGGCAGTATCAAAAGGGGATTATGATTTAGATATAGATTCAAAGTCGGTAGAGCAGTACTTATTGAGAAAGTTTGAAAATGTGGATAATATAGAACCTTGCCCCGGAGGAGAAATTGTCACGGAAATAGTTGTTGAAGAGTTGGTAAGATTTGGATATAAAAAAGTTCAGGAGATAGAAGATGATATAAATTACTATTTGAGTGTTTATGAGGAAAATGATACATACATTGGATTGCTTAGAACGTTAATGATGCTCAAGGACTGTGAAAAATATTTTGATGAAGCGTATAATAATAATTGGGGAAATATTGAGAAAACATGTGTGAAATTTTTGAAGGAACATGGAGTCAAAAATATAGACAAGTATTTATATGAGCATCAAATTAGTCAAGTAGAGGAAGAAGAAATGATAGAGTATGTCTATGATGAGGATATAGAGTGATGGAGCAGCCACCCCTAAATGTTAGCAGAAAGGGGTGGTTTATCTGTTCAATTAACTTGTCAATTTTTCTTGGATATTACGCCTCTGGAATGTTTCATGCCCGTGAATTGCCCGGTGTTACGTGACGTGAATAGCCGTGAATTGCCCCTTTCAGCCAGTTTTTGCATTCCGTAACACCACCGCCGCATCTCGCCGCACTTGTATTGTCTCCCCCAAAAGAACGTGATATAATACCATCCTTAAAGGAGGCGGTCAGGTGATTACGATTGCGGTCTGTGACGACGAGAAATATACAGCGGAGCAAATCAGGAAACAGGTGTCCGGTTTTTTCCGTGAAAAAAATATGGAGGCGTCGGTTGTCTGTTTTTCCGGCGGGGAAGAATTGCTCAAATATGAAAAAAACATAGACATTCTTTTTCTCGACATCCAGATGAAGGGGATGGACGGCATGGAAGCCGCTAGGAAACTGCGCAGCCGGAATTTTAAAGGTTTTCTCATTTTTATAACGGTTTTAAAGGAGCTGGTATTCCAGTCCTTTGAAGTGCAGGCATACGATTATCTGGTAAAACCGATCGAAGAGGAGAAGCTTCAAAGGACGATGGAGCGGCTGTTTGTTTCCATGAAAAATGTCAGTGAGGAAAAGCTGCTTGTGCAGAAGGGGTATGAGAGAAGCATTATTTCTTTTGGCGACGTTGTTTTTTGCGAGATCATTGACAGAAAGGTGTATCTGCATTTGGCGTCGTCGGAGATAGTGGATTTTTACGACAGGATTGAAAATCTGGAGGACAGGCTGGACAGCCGCTTTTTCCGGTGTCACAGGAGTTATCTGATTAATCTGCAATATCTGAAAAGCTACAAAAACGGCGTGGCATATATGGAGAATGGGAAGGAAATCCCCATTTCCCGGCTGCGCAGCAAAGCGTTTTCCGAGGTGGTTTTGCAGTATATGAAGGAGTGGAGACTGTGAGATGGAGCACTATGTTGAATTTTTTAACAGATATATCATAGGCAGTATCCAGATGATATTCGGCTTTGCCTTTTTTATTCGGTTTTTCCCCAAAAAAGGCAGGCGTGTCTATTATCTGCTGTTTGCGGCGTTTGGCCTGGCTGTTATGCAGGCGGCGCCGACGGGAGGCATCGCGGAATATCTGATCTATACGCTGCTCCTCATAGTGATCGGGCTTTTTATATGCCGCGCCGACTGGAAATCCGTTATTTTATATGCGGCGCTGACAGTGGAGATTATGCAGCTCAGTTTTGGTATGGTCAATTCTCTGTCAGGCATACTGTTTTCAGGGGGGCTCTTTTTACATCAGAATACAGCCGCCGTGATGTCTGTACTGATGGGAATTGTGGCGCTGACGCTGGCTGTCTTTTGTTACCGTGCGGCGTACCGCTATTTTTTATTCTATGGGAAATTGCGACAGTGTAAAACAATTCGAGGAGAATGCGGAGCATTCTCTGAACCGTCGCTGCCGGGCGATGATTTTTTGTATTATGAGACAGTAGAGAAGCAGTATCTCTTTATCGTTCTGATTCCGATCCTGATGATTTTCTTCATGGATGAATATATCAGCTCCATCCTTTATGGAAATATTGTGCTCAAAAATGCCGGTGGCAGCGGCATATCGGTCAATCATTATCATATGCTTGCGATACAGCTTTTTGGCATGGCAAGTTTGTTCTGCCTGATGTTCGCATACAAAAAGCTGCTCCAGAATTTTCAATTAAACACGGAGCTGTCGTTGCTGGAACAGGAGGAGAGTTCCCTGAACCAGTACGTGGAGGAGGCGCGGGCACGCTATGAAAAGACAAAATCCTTCCGGCACGATATAAGGAATCATATCACGGTCGTGAAAGATCTTTTGCAGAACGGGAAATCAGAGGAGGCGCTTGCGTATATCGGCGATATGGCGGAGCTGTCAGAAGGGCTTTCCTTTCCGTGCAGCACAGGTAACCCGGTGGCGGATATTCTGCTGGGAAATAAATTGGGAATTGCAGAAAGCATGGGGATTGACGTCGATTGCTCCCTGCATCTGCCGTATCCCTGCCCGATACGGGATATTGATTTTGGCATTATCCTGTCAAATGCACTGGACAATGCGATCAGGGCCTGCCGGGATGTAAGTGACGGTTCAGAAAAGTATATCCGCGTGACGGGGCGGATTCAGGGAGATTTTGTTTTAGTGGAGGTGGAGAACAGCTTTTTGGGAACGGGGGCGGCTGTAACAGGGACGGGCCTGTCCAATATAAAGTCGGTAGCGGAAAAATATCAGGGGGCAATAAGTATCAAAACACAGGACAGTTCCTTTCTTCTCAGCGTTCTGCTTGTCATTCCACGGCATGGAGAAAGCATCCCACGGCAAATCGGTTAAATCCTGTTTTTGTATGTCGAAAAGGATAGGGAAGACATATATTTGCGGGATGTTCCGCAAGGAAAAAAGGAGGATTAGCATATGGCAATGGAAATCAGCGTAAAAGGGAGCACTTACAAAACCGATTATGCGGATCGTCTGCAGGCGGAGCGTGAGGAGGTAAAGAAAGCCGGGAACGCGCAGAAGGAGGAAAAGACGTCTAACCAGAAACCGGTGCAGCAGGATGCGTATATCAGCAGCGAGAAGTCGGGTGAGAAGCCAAACGGCCTGTACCATGTAGGGCAGGATGAAAACGGCAACAAAAAGGTTTATTTTAACGACCCGAAAAAGGCAAAAGGGAATGAACAGCCTGAAGAAAAGGGCGGCAGGCAGCCTAAGGTAAATGGGGAGGACCCGGATCGTGGCGAGGAGAAGTGCGTCGGAAATACGGATAAGGTGGACCGGGAAATCCGGGAACTGAAAGAAAAGAAGAAAAAGTTAGAACAGCAGATTAAGCAGGCTTCCGGGGACGAGAAGAAAACGAAGGAACTGGAGAACAAACTGGCACAGGTAGAGCGCGAGCTGAGCCAGAAAGACACAGACACTTACAGAAAGCAGAATTCCACCTTTACGGAAGAATAATCATAAGATTGTGTTCGGGGCAGGAGAGCGTTTGCTGGCAGAAGCCGGGGAACGCTTTTCTGTATGTAATATGTCTGCTCCGGCAAATCATGCGCCGGGGAACGGCGCGATGAGCAGACATCCTGTCTTTGCGGCGGGATATCTGCTTGACGTAAGGAAGTGTTTTGAGGCAAAATGAGATAGTAATTTTATGAAAACAGGGAGACGGAGACAGTGGAGCATACGATACTTTTACTGGAAGATGATGTTGACTTAATCGATGGGCTAACCTATTCTCTGGGCAAAGACGGCTATACCGTAGACGTGGCGCAGACGGTCAGGACGGCGTACGCCTGTCTGGAAAAAAGGACGTACAGTCTTTTGTTATTGGACATTACGCTGCCTGACGGAAACGGCGTGGACGTCTGCCGTTTTGTGCGGGAACGGGGTAACCGGGTGCCCATTATATTTCTGACGGCGATGGATGACGAGGTCAATGTGATCCGGGGGCTGGACAGTGGTGCGGACGACTATGTCACAAAGCCGTTTAAGTTGGGGGAACTGTGTTCCAGAATCCGGGCGTTGCTGCGGCGAAGCGGAATCAGTGATGGGGGCGGGGAGAACCGGCTTTCCTCCGGGCCTTTATCCATGGATCTGCTTGAGGGCAGCGTTTTCTTAAACAACCAGCCGCTGGGGCTGACCAATACGGAATACCGTCTGCTTAGTCTGCTGGTCAGAAATGCGGGGCGGACTGTTTTAAGAAATACAATACTGGATGCGCTGTGGGATGGAAACGGCAACTTTGTAGACGACAATACGCTGTCCGTGTATATCCACAGACTGCGCGAGAGCATAGAGGAGGATCCGTCTAAACCGGCGCACCTTCTGACTGTGCGGGGATTCGGGTATATGTGGCGGCCCTAGGGGTGTGGGAAGCGCTTCTAAAGAGCGGCGCCATTCTTGGCATGGCATTTAGGTTTTGCAGGGTAAAAGAGTGGAGGAAGGATATGGGCATTTTGCAGGAAAAAAGCACGCGTATGTATGCGGTCTTTCTTATGTATCTGATGGCTGCACTGATCGTATGGACATGTTTTCTCTGCTGGCTTCACGGAAAGGAAGTACAGAGCCTTCTTTTTGAGAGGGAACAGACGATGGTTTCTTCCCTGGTGGAACAGGGCATTTCCCGTGTCTCAATTGCCCGGGCTGTCAGGAGCGCAGAGTCTACCGGGGAAGGGGAGGAACTGTTGCGGCAGCTTGGTCATACGCAGTCTGTTTCCTTTCGGCTGTTTCCAGCCATAGACAGGTCTGTGCGCCTGTTTGGAAAAACAGCAGTTGGTATGGCGGGTGTTTTGGTTCTTCTTCTGCTTGGCGTGACTGCTTGCTTTCTGTGGGAACGGGAGAAGCTGTATCGGCAGGCCGAAGGCATTATCACCCAATTTTCCGATGGAAACTTTGCGTGTCATCTGCCACAGAATGAAAGCGGGAGCGTCTACCAGCTGTTTGCGGCGGTGGAAGAGCTGGCTGTGGCGCTGCGGGCGAAAAGTGAAGGAGAACAGCGAGGGAAAGCATTTTTGCGGGATATGATTTCTGATATTTCCCACCAACTAAAAACACCGCTGGCGGCTCTGCATATGTACACGGAAATCATAGCGGAGGAACCGGACCGCAAGGAGACGGTGGAGCGGTTTTCCCCAAAAACCATGCAGTCCCTGGAACGGATCGAGCAGTTGGTGCAGACGCTGCTTAAGGTGAGCCGTATCGATGCGGGAAGCATCGTATTTCACAGGGAGTGGCAGTCTGCGTCCGGGCTGGCCGAAAGTGCGGCGGCGGATCTGGCTGTAAGGGCACAGCAGGAGGGAAAACAGCTGGTGATGGAGGGAGATCCGGCGCAGATGCTTTTCTGCGACAGGGAATGGACCAGGGAAGCGGTCGCCAATCTGATCAAGAACGCGCTGGACCATACCGGGGAGGGCGGTACGGTTACCGTTGTCTGGGAGCAGTCTCCGGGCATGTTCCGGCTGTCGGTAGCAGACGACGGATGCGGTATTGCCGCAGAAGATATGTCTCACGTGTTCAAGCGGTTTTATCGGAGCAAACGGGATGGCGGCAGACCGGGGCTGGGTCTTGGGCTGCCACTCGCCAAATCCATTGTGGAAGGACAGGGAGGTATGCTATCGGTGAGCAGTACACCGGGGCAGGGCGCCATTTTCACTATTTCTTTTTTTATGAACGATAGCGTGAAACATTGAGGGAGAATGCGAAGCATTCTCTGAATCGAGCGCATGGACACTCGGTTTCTTACAGATTCGTAAGGTTGTATTCATGGGATTGTAAGCTGTTCCTGCTATCCTTGCCATAAGAGCTTGGAACGCTGTCGGAAATTAGGGATTTCCGATAGGCTTTATAGCGGCAGGCTGTTTTGAAAAGGAGGATTGGCAATACAATGGAAATCATGGAAGTACAAGATCTGTGTAAGACTTATGGGAAAGGCGAAGCGAAAGTGGAAGCCTTAAAGTATGTCTCTTTTACACTTCAAAAGGGAGAGTTTGCGGCGGTAGTCGGGGAGTCTGGTTCTGGCAAAAGCACCCTTTTGAACTGTATCGGCGCCCTGGACGAACCGGATGGCGGAAAGATTCTGGTGGACGGACAGGATCTGCTTGCCATGGGGGAGGAGGAGCGCACGATTTTCAGGCGGCGCAATATTGGTTTTATCTTTCAATCCTTTCATCTGATCCCGGAACTGAATGTGGAGCAGAATATTATTTTTCCGCTTTTATTGGACTATAAGAAACCGGATTTACGTCAGGTGGACGGGATTCTGGAGGTGCTGGGATTACAGGAGCGGCGCGGGCATTTGCCGGGGCAGCTTTCCGGCGGGCAGCAGCAGAGAGTGGCGATTGGCCGGGCGCTGATTACAAGACCCAAACTGATTCTGGCGGATGAACCCACAGGCAATCTGGACAGAAAGAACAGCAGGGAAGTGATAGAGCTTCTGACGAAAGCATCCAGACAGTACCAGCAGACCATATTGATGATTACGCACAATCCGAATCTGATTACGTCGGTAGACCGTGTCATGCAGGTGGCGGATGGCGTGCTGTCCGATTTAGGAGGGAATGCCAATGAAAAATTATCTTGAACTGATTCCCGTTTCGGCGAAGATACACCGCAGGCAGACCCGCATGACAAGATGGTGCATTGTGATTTCCGTCTTTTTGATCTCCGTGATTTTTGGTATGGCGGATATGTTTCTGCAGAGCCAGAAAAATCTGGCCATTATGATTGACGGCGCATGGCATGTGGCGTTTCGGGAACTGGATGCGGAACAGATGGCGTTCCTTTCCGCAAGGCCGGAAGTGAAGACGGTCACCCGCTATGCGGCAGCAAACTATAAACTGAATATGGACTATGAGGTGGGAGGCGTGCAGACAGTCCTGTGCGGATTTGACGAAACCTTTTTTGAAATTTATCCGGCGGCCGGACTGCTTGAGGGCAGTTTCCCGAAAGGGACGGAGGAGGCGCTTGTGTCGGAAGGTATGAGGAACAGGCTGGGACTGGGCATAGGGGACGAGGTGGAAATGACGACGCCGGGCGGTTCCCTGTCTTTCAGAATCAGCGGTTTTGTGGAAGATACCTCCATGATGTTAAAGACGGACGCTTTCGGTCTTTTTGTAAATACGGATACTTATCTGTCCTGTTTCAGAGAGGCGACGCTTCGGGAAGATTTCGTCTGTTATGTAGAGTTTCTACCGCATTGCAGGATACAGAAAGCTATCAGAGATATCTGCGGACAATTGCATATACCGGAGGATAAGGTCAGTGAAAACGCGAGGCTGATGGGAACGTTGATGCAGAGCAGCGACCATTATATTTTGATGTTGTATCTGATCGCCTTTCTACTGGCGGTACTGGTGGCGGTTTCGGGCATGATGATGATTCTTGGCAGTATGAACAGCAATGTGGCGCAGCGGACGGAATTTTTCGGGATGATGCGGTGTCTGGGCGCGACCGGGAAACAGGTGCGGCGCTATGTGCGGATGGAGGCGGCTTTCTGGTGCCTGAAGGCGATTCCGCCGGGGCTTTTCGCCAGTGTGCTGACGGTGTGGGGACTGTGCCGGATGTTAAAGGTGATTACGCCAACCTGGTTTGGGGAAATGCCGGGGTTCGGAGTCAGTATGCCCGGGGTGTTTTTCGGGGCGGTCATCGGTTTCCTGACGGTGTTTTTTGCAAGCCGGACGCCGACCCGCAAAGCCGCGGAGGTTTCTCCGCTGACGGCGGTTTCGGGTAATGCCGATACGGTGTTTGCCGCAAAGCGGGCGGCCAATACAGGGCGGATGCATGTGGAGACGGCGCTGGGGCTGCACCACGCGGCGGGCAGCAGGAAAAACCTGATTTTACTCACGTCCTCCTTTGCTTTCAGCATAATCCTGTTTTTGGGATTCGGCATAGGCGTTGATTTTATGAAACATGCGATTAAGACGCTGCGGCCCTATACGCCGGATGTGGCCATGATCAGTCATGATAACGCCTGTTCCATACCGGATTCGCTGTACGCGGAGCTGAAGGGAATGGAGCAGAAAGGGAATGTAGGAATCAGGCGGGTTTACGGCCGCAGCTTTGCCTATGATCTGCCGGTGCATATGCAGGGGGAAAGCAAAACAGCCATGCTGGTCTCCTACGAGGCATACCAGTTTGGCTGGGCGGAGAGCAGTCTGACGCAGGGCGATATGGAAAGCGCAGAAAACGGAGAGGGGATCCTCCTTGTGGAAAAACAGGGATTTGTGTCAGAGCCGGGCAGCGAAATAGAGCTGGAAACAGATAGGGGAATACAGAGAGTGAGGGTGTCCGGTGTGTTGAGAGATGCGCCCTTCGACGGAGGCGAGGATGTGGGCACGATCATCTGTTCCGAAGACCTGTTCCGGGAACTGACGGGCGAAACGGGATACACCATTCTGGATATCCAGTTGAGGGACAGATCAGATGAAACGGTGGAAAAGCTCCGAAGCATGGCGGGGGATGCGTACAGTTTCTCTGACAGCCGGGCCAGTAACCGGGAAACACGGGCAGTTTATTTTTCTTTTGCACTGTTTGTATACGGCTTTCTGGCGGTGGTTGCCCTGATTGCAGTCTTTCATATCATCAACAGCGTCGGCATGAGCGTATCTGCGCGGATGCGGCAGTACGGCGCCATGAGAGCCATCGGTATCAGCATCCGGCAGCTGCAGTCCATGATTGCGGCGGAGACGTTCGCTTATCTTGCCGGAGGCATGGCGGAGGGGCTTTTGGTGGGACTGCCGCTCCATTATTACCTGTATCGGCAGGCGGTTACCCAAAGGTGGGGCGACGCATGGAGCCTGCCGGTTGCGGAATGTCTCATTATTGCGGCAGTCATGACTGCAGCAGCCGCGGCGGCCATGTTGGGGCCTGTACACAGGATCCGCAGGATGTCGGTGGTGGAGACGATCGGTATGTAGGGAGAGAGGAAAGTCACTTGTTGCTTGACAAGTGACTTTTTATGGCCTAAAATTAGTTCAAAAACGAAATATTCAATTTTGTATAAATTTGGAGAGGTATCTATGAAAAAGAGCATCAGGATGGCACGCAATCTTTTGCGGGCGTACGGTGAAAAGTGTAAACCCCTGTGTCAGGAAATCGGGATACCACAGACGGCCTTTGATATACTGATGTTTCTGGCCAATAATCCTGAATTTGACACAGCCAGGGACATTGTCGGGGCCAGATATATCAAGGCAAATCTGGTTTCCGTCAATGTGGAGAGTCTTGTGAAGGAGGGCTATCTGAGAAGGGAGAAAAGCCCCGGTGACAGAAGAAAGATCCGGCTTGTATGCACAGAGAAAGCGGGGCCGGTTGTGGAGCGGGGCAGGCAGCTTCAGGATCATTTTACCGAAGAACTGTTTAAAAATGTGGACGAGCGGTTGAAGGCTGATTTTTATCAGGTGCTGGGTATGATGGAGAGGAATCTCAAAGAAATGCAGGAGGGACAGGATTAGGATGAACTGGTTATGGATGGTTGTGGTTACATTTTTTGCAGGGATGGGAGCCGGGCTGGGGACGGGATTTGCCGGGATGAGCGCGGCGGCCGTCATCAGTCCCATGCTGATTACTTTTCTTGGCATGGATTCTTATATGGCGGTGGGAATTGCCTTGTCCTCGGATGTGCTTGCCAGTGCAGTGTCGGCGTACACATATGGGAAGAATAAAAATCTGGATATCAGAAACGGCCTGATTATGATGGGGAGCGTGTTAGCTTTCACGGTGGTGGGCAGTTATGTGGCAAGCCTGGTTCCGCCGGCGACGATGGGCGGATTTTCCGTATTTATGACGTTTTTGCTCGGCATTAAGTTTATTGTAAAACCCGTTATGACCACAAAGGAAGCGATGGGTGAGATCGCCGCGGGGAAGCGGGCGGTGCAGTCTCTCATAGCCGGTGTCATGATCGGATTTATCTGCGGTTTTATCGGTGCGGGCGGCGGGATGATGATGCTTCTGATTTTGACGTCGATCCTGCATTATGAGCTGAAAACGGCGGTCGGTACCAGCGTATTTATTATGGCGTTTACTGCTTTTACGGGGGCGGCGTCCCACTTCGCCATAGGCGGGCTGCCAGACTGGCCGGTGTGGGTGCTGTGCGTGGTCTTTACTTTTATCTGGGCTAGGGTTGCGGCGGTCTTTGCCAATAAGGCGGAGCCGAAAACGCTGAACCGGGCGACGGGAATTGTGCTGGTGGTGCTGGGAGTTGCGGTTATGGGTTTCCAATTTCTTAGCCGGATGGCGTAGCATTGGGTGGAACCGTTTAACAGGTAAAGCGTTCACGGCAGGGCCGCAAAAACAGTTTTAAAACCGGATTTCCGGCAGGCTTAAATCCGGAAGCACCGCGATGCCAAATCCTGCTTTGGCAAGCGCGATACAGGCTTCCGGGAAGTCCTGCATATAAATATCTGCCATGGTTTTCTGGTCCATGATCGTGCGCTGAATGGCGTTGAAGCAGTTGGGTGCGATCTGTGGGTTGAAAAGAATGGCTTTTTCCTTTTTCAGGTCGTCTATGGTAAGTCCGGCATTTTGCGGCTGGGGTGCGTTTCCCGGCAAAACACATACGGGCTTTACTGTCATTCTATTATATTGACGTAATTTTTTTAATTTGATAGCATTTATGAACAGCAGGCGCCTACGCCTAAAGAACAGGAGGTTATACAGGCACATGAATGAAGAAATGCTACAATACTATATGGAAACCAGTGTCTATACGGATGTGGGGATATATAAGGAGTTTATATTGTCGCTGCCGAATTTATGGATTTTGGCGATGCGGGCGAAAGTTTTATGGAACACTGGGTGAATGAATATTGGGATTTCAGGGAAGAGAGATGGATTCTGGCGGATGTGGACGGTTATTATGAATACGAGCCGCGTTTCGGCTACAGCCAGTTTGACCTGCCGCGCCGAAAGTTTGTTACGGCTTCGGAGGCGTGGCTTGGTCTGAGAGAAGGAACGCTGGACAAAAAACTGGATGTCTTTTCAGAGGATCCGCTGGAAGGGGTCTGCGAATACTTGTTTATATTTATTATGATACGTTCAGATAGTGGAATGGATACAGTAAAAGGTGTAAAATAGCAGTCAGATACATTTTGCATTACTTCATGTCAGATTATGTAAAAGGGGAAACCAATGAATGCAGTTTTTCGGGATATATTCCGTGCCATCCATGAGGGGAAGTGGGTCAGTATTGAGTACCGCAACAGAGAAGGGCAGATCACAAAGTACTGGATCGGCATTCGTAACCTGGATGTTCGAAACCGCACATTGGCGGTAGAAGGTCTGCATCTTGTACGGCATACGGTGGAGGCTTTCGATAAAATTAAGATGGATGCCATCCAAAATTCCAGAATCATAGAAGGTTCTTTTTATCCTGTCAACGAAGCGCTGGTTAAGGACATTTATTTGAATCCCCATAAGTATAATTCTATATTTGACAATACCGCGAATTTGAAAATACTCGGTTATCTTGAAATGTGCAACCGATTGGATACCGTGCCCTATAAATCGGATTTCAGCCTTGTACAGTATCTTGACCATGACCGGATCCGGGGCGAGCTATATCAGCTGAATGCGGAACAGTTTCGCGAAATTGTGAAGAATTTCCAGTATCAGTCAGAAAAACGGGAGCGTGCGGATGGCAGACTGCAAATAAAGCAGCTTGCCATGAACGTTTTAAGTATTCATATGGCACAGGGACTTTATGTACTGGCTTACCGCAAGCTTAATTTGGATGTGAAGCAGCGTGCACTGAAACCGGACGAAGAAATTACGATCTGCACGGAATTTACCATAGATGGGACAAAACAGAGTATCCGCAGATTTTTGGACGGGGATGAATATGAACTGCTTGCCGACTTTGGGACGAATCAGGAGAGAATTAAAGACTCTATAACGAAGCGCATGAAGCAGGGCGGCGGCAATGTAGATGATATGCCTTATATCATAGGGTTAGAGTCGGATATTGCATTGGATTTGCATAAGGAATATCAGGCAATCATGAAAATGTACCGGCAAGGGGAAAAGCCGGTGCCAGTGCCGATCCGGGCTTTTTTCGGAGACTTGCTGGAGCGCCCCAAAAAGAGGAAAGTTTATCCGATCGTTTTAATTAATCAAAGGATTAATCTGGATCAGCTGCTAGCGATTCATAATGCCATGAAATACCCGGTGGCATATATTCAGGGACCGCCCGGAACCGGAAAGACAAATACGATTATCAATACCATTGTGACGGCATTTTTCAATGAGCGCACAGTTCTTTTTGCGTCCTATAATAATCATCCGATCAACGGTGTGTATGAAAAGTTATCTTCGATTAAATATTGCGGCAGGACCATTCCTTTTCCCATTTTGCGGCTTGGGAATAATGAAAAGGTCAAAGAGGCGCTTGTCACCATGAAGAGGCTTTATGAGGAGGTAAAAAATATAAAGGTCTTTGAACGGACGCTTGACCGGAATAAAGATGACCGAAAAAATCGTGCGAAGCGTTTGTCGGAAATGTTAAAAAGGTACGAAGATTTACTGGATTTAAAGGAACGCAAGGAAACCATTGACAGGGTGCTTGAATTTGAGAAGAAAAAGGGACTTTCTTTTGAGATGATGTCTTTTGAGGAGGATCTGAGAGTCAGGCAGCAGGATCAGATCAGCAATAAGATCAAATCGACTGGAGAAGTATCGGAGGAAGAGGCGATTTCGCTTTTGGACAAGGATATTGAGACGTTGAAGGAATATCTCTATTATACTTCCGCCGGATATATTAAGAGGATCGATGAGTCCGCCAATGCGGAGCTCAAAGAAATTCTGGATATGGGAGAAGGAGAAACGCAGCTTGAGGCTTTTACAAAATATCTGGGACAGAAGGAGAACATTGCGAAGCTTCAGAAAATTTTTCCGATCATTGTCACAACATGTATTTCAGCACATCGTCTCGGAGAACCGGCGCCGATGTTTGATATGGTGATTATGGACGAAGCGAGTCAGTGCAATATTGCGGTTTCCCTTGTGCCGATTGTGCGAGGGGAGAGCCTTATGCTTGTGGGTGATCCGCAGCAGCTTAATCCGGTTATCCTGTTAGATGAGATAACGAATGAAAAATTGAAGAAACGCTATAAGGTTACGGATGAGTATGATTACCGCAAAAACTCAGTTTACAAGACGTTTCTTGCCTGTGATGCGGTCAGTGACGAAACGCTCCTGCATAATCATTACCGCTGCCATAAGAGCATTATTGAGTTTAACAATCGCAAATATTATAATTCCCGCCTGAACATTCTGTCAGGGAGTAAAGAGACGCAGCCGCTTCTTTATGTGGATATGCAGGAGACGTTTTCAGATTATAAAAATACCGCGCCGGCAGAGGCGTATGCGATTGCAAAATACGCTTCGTTAAACCGTGATAAAAATATCGGTGTCATTACGCCTTTTGTGAATCAGAAAAAGATGATTGAAGAGGAACTGGAACGCGCCAGGGTAACGAATGTAAGCTGCGGAACGGTCCACGCTTTTCAGGGAGACGAAAAAGATGTAATTTTGTTTTCTACAGCAATCACGGACCAGACGCAGGCGGGCACGTATGAGTGGCTTAAGAATAACAAGGAACTGATCAACGTGGCGACATCCAGGGCAAAGGATAAACTGATCGTGCTTTCCAGCAAAAAGAATCTGGAACGGCTTCACCAGAAGGAAGGTGACGATGATTTATACGAACTTGCGCAGTATGTCTGGACCAACGGTACATCCAGGGTAACGCCGAAACAGGCTGCGTCCAGAGCCTTGGGCGTGAAGCCGTTCAGCAGCGCGACGGAGGAAGCTTTTTTGCAGAATCTGACCCATGCGCTGGAAAATATATGGCTGACGCAGAGCCGTTATACGATACATAAAGAGGTTGCGATCGCGCATGTCTTTCAGGGCAATGAGAGTTATAACGACCTGTTTTATAACGGACGCTTTGACTTTGTTGTATATGAAAAGCTTGGAAAGAGAGAACTGCCGATTCTGGCTATTGAACTGGACGGTAAAGAACATTTTGAAAGTGAGGTAGTCATTAACAGGGACAAAAAGAAAAATGAAATCTGTAAAGAGCATAACCTACAGCTAATTCGTGTGGAAAATTCATATGCCAGAAGGTATAACCACATCAAAGACATTTTAATAAATTATTTTTCGATCATGCATTAAATGAATTGCCTTTTTACTATAGAAAATTGCGGCAGTAGGTCTTTGCACAGAAGAAAGTTACAAAAAGTACTTACATAAAAAGTTTTTATATGGTAAAATACAAAATCATAAAAATATAACTTTGTAACCAGTAGATGTAAGTCCGGCAGAAACGAATGCGTGTAATCTAAAGTAGTTTTACTACAGTGATTACACGCATTTTATGTTTTGAAGGAACGAAAGGACTGTCAGCATGTAGGAGCAGGAGAGAAAATCACCACCTGAGTACTGACAGTGGTTTTGGGGAATTGAGAGAGCGGCTGCAATAATTGCGGACGCAGTAGGAGGTGCAGCAGACCATGAATCATCCGGCAGAAAAGGATAACAAGATGGCGGTTATGCCGGTAAACAGACTGATCATAAATATGGGTGTACCTGTGATTGTTTCCATGATGTTACAGGCAGTATATAACATTGTAGACAGCGCATTTGTAGCCAATATGGAAGGTACAGGGGAATTGGCGCTAAATGCATTGACACTGGCTTTTCCGGTGCAGATGCTGATGATAGCCATTGGGGTAGGAACCGGTGTAGGGGTCAATGCACTCCTTGCAAAGAGTTTGGGACAGGGAGATATGGAAAAAGCCAGTAAGACTGCCGGAAACGGTGTATTTATAATGGCTGTCCTTTATGTTGTGTTCTTACTGTTCGGATTGTTTGGAACACAAAGCTATATCGCGTCGCAGACGAAAAATCCTGTTATTGAACAGATGGCGACACAGTATTTACAGATCTGCTGTGGATGCTCATTTGGTGTCCTGTATTTTGCTTTGTACGAAAAGGTATTACAGGCGGCCGGAAAAAGCATGTATTCCACCATTGCACAGATCACAGGGGCAGTAGTGAATATCGTGCTTGATCCGATTATGATTTATGGATTGCTCGGTTGTCCTGAATTTGGGGTAAAGGGCGCTGCCTATGCGACGGTAATCGGGCAGGTGGCATCCGCTTCGTGTGGACTGATATTACATTTAGCGGCAAATAAAGAGATTAAAAACAGTCTTTCATATATGAAACCGTCAGGAAAAATTATTAAGGGCATTTATGCCATAGGAGTTCCGGCTATTATCGCACAGGCTTTGATGTCTGTCATGACATATCTTTTGAATGTTATTTTTGTCCGCATTGGGGAAAATGTAGTTACTGCGTACGGATTATATTTTAAGATACAGCAGTTTATTTTGTTTGCAGCCTTTGGTCTGAGGGACGCCATAACGCCGATTGTTTCATATAACCATGGTATGGGAAGCAGGGAACGTGTCAGGGACGGTGTAAAATATGGTCTGCTGTACACGTTAGGAATTATGTTAACTGGGTTTGTGGGACTGGAAGTATTTGCAGAACCATTAGCAGATATTTTCGGGCTGTCCGGAGAGACAAAGGCATTGTGTATCAGCGCAATGCGGATTGTTTCCATAAGCTATATGCCTGCAGGCGCAAATATTGCATTTCAGGGGATTTTTCAGGCGCTGGACAGCGGACTTGAGTCACTTATCATATCCGTGTGCAGACAGTTTTTATTTGTAATTCCTGTCGCCTATGTATTATCTATAATGGTGTTATCCGGCATGTGCGGGACCTGGCTGGTCTGGATGACGTTTGTGATTGGTGAGGTTTTGTCTGTACTGGTCTCCATCGTATTTATGAAGAAAGTCAATAAGAACAGGATCCAGACGGTAAGCCAGAAGAATATTGTATAAGGCAGCGGGAAATACAGCACGTGAGGCAGGGATGTAATAGAGTCCCTGCTTTTTTGCGTGAAAGGGGACATGGCGGCAGGCAGTGTGGCAGATCACGCAATACCTATTGACATTAGTATAACAAGGTGTTATATTTTATGCATAACATAATGTTATACATAAAAGGAGAGATACAGATGCAGCAGAAATTATCCGATGCGGAACTTGAAATTATGAAAATTATCTGGGAGAACCCGGAGGAAAATACTCTGTTTTCCTATCTCATGGACGAACTGGCGGCGCGGGGGAAGCCCTGCCAGAAAAACACGCTGATCGTCCTTTTATCCCGGCTTGTCAGCAAGGGATATCTTGGCGCGACAAAAATCGGACGGCGCAACGAATATACACCGCTCGTCCTGGAGACGGCATACCAGTCTGCGCAGACCCGGCATTTTATTGACAAGGTTTATGAGGGAAGCGTTAAGGGGCTGGTTACCAATCTGATTGCGGGGGATATGCTCACCGAGGAGGAATACGAGGAACTGAAAGCGCTTCTGGAAGGAGGGAGAAGAGGATGACACAGATCTTTAAGATAGTTTTGTCCATGTCGTTGTCCGGGGCGGCGCTGATTTTTGTACTGCTTGCGGGCACCCGGCTTTTGAAAGGAAGGCTCGGCAGGCAGTGGCAGTATTATATCTGGCTGATTGCCGTGATGCGCCTTTTCCTTCCCTTTGGGCCGGAGGCAAGTGTGATGGGGCGGGCATATCAGGCGGCGGAGCGCATGATGGCGCAAATGACACAGGCTACGCAGGCGGCGCGTCCGACTGGGCAGAGCGCAGAACAGAGATTTGAAGTGGGCTTAGGGCAGGGCGCCGGGCAGAGGACAGAGCAGGATGAGGGGGCGGGTTCCGTACAGAACAGCCTGCAATTTGCAGAGCAGCCGAAAGAGCCGGACGCGGAAAACTTTTCGGAGACGGCAGCGTGGGCGGGGAAATATCTCTGGGTGATCTGGCTGGCAGTGGCGTTTGGTATGCTGATCCGAAAAATAAGCATATACCAGAGTTATATCAGGTCTGTGACGGCAGGGGCGGAGCCGGTCTGTGACGTCGCGCTTTTGGATCAGCTTGCGGTGACGGCACAGGAGATGGGGGTCGGCAGGACTGTGGAGCTATGTGCGAATCCGCTGGTTGCATCACCGATGTTAGTGGGGTGCTTCCATCCCTGTATCATACTGCCTGAGGCGGATGTTTCGGATAAGGAGTTTCCGTGGATTGTGATGCATGAGCTGATACATTACAGGCGGCGGGATATTTACTATAAATGGCTGGTACAGATTACGGTATGTCTGCACTGGTTTAACCCGTTTGTTTATCTGATGAGCCGGGAAATCGGCAGGGCATGTGAATTTTCCTGTGATGAGGCGGTAGTTTCGAAGGTGGGGTACGATCATGCGGCAGATTACGGAAAAACGCTGCTTGATGCCATGGCAGCAGGCGGGACATACAGGGAGCCGTCTGCCGCCGTTACCATGAGTGCCAATAAAGAACTCTTAAAGGAAAGGCTGGGTGCGATTATGAGCTGTAAGAAAAAGACGAAAGCAATGGGGATGATAACGGCAGGGCTGACTTTGGGCGTCGCTCTTGGGGCATTTTTTATCGGCGTGTACCCGGTTGACGCTGCGGGACCGGAACCGGACAGAGCTGAAACTGCCGCGCGGGCTGGAAAGACCGAAGCATCACAACCTGACAGTGTGGAACTGGCTGTGCTGCATGAAGAAGCCCTGACATCCGTGGCGGGTTATATGTTGGGAGAGGCGGTCGGTTCGCAGCGGAAGGCAGCAGGTGACGGGGCAGGAAAGAATGCGGATGAGGGAATCGCTGCGCAGGAAAGCGTGAATGCGGACGCAGAACGGTATTACAGATCAGGCGCTCTGCCCATGTTTTATATCGCTTTTAATGAGATGGAAGAGAAGGAACAGAAGATCTGGCTTGACAGAATCTATGCAGACGGAGCGGTTGACTTTTTCTCCGTCAGTGTATGGGCGCTTGATGCGGACAGTCCTCTGATGCAGTCTTATGCGGAGAAAACCTATGAGGACGGCACCATTGCCTTTTTCTCCATTCTGGCGAAACTGATGGATGAGGAGACGCAGGAAGGATGGCTTGACCGGGCAATGGCGGATCAGAAGCTGAACTTCCAGACGATGCTTTATCATGAGCTTGGCAGGGACGAGGAAATGGATGAGCTGGAAAAAGCAGTGGAAGAAGAGCAGAGGAAAGCATATCAGGCAGTCGGGGTCACATGGAACGGGAAGAAGTGTTATTACAAGGAACAGCTTGTCCGTATTTTTCTGGATATCCATACGCCGAACCAGTCTTTCTATACGCTGGACATGAATCCGGCGGGGAAGGTTGATATTAAGATCGTACGCACGCCGGCGGGACAGATTACGGGCGTCGCTTACATGAGTGAGACGGAGGCGGAGACGCTTTTTGGAGATCTGTATGGCGATGATACACCGGAGTGGGTGGAGCTGGATGAAGAGGAGACAGAGGAGTTCCCGCGTGAGCTGGTTGTGAAAATGCCTGTGTGCAATGTCAGGGAAGGCGCAGGAGAAGCGTATAAGGTTGTCGGTCTGGTCGGGGAAGGGGAAAGCGTCACTGTCCTTGGAAAGAAGGTGGGAAAAGACGGTCAGATGTGGTATCTTCTGGATCAGGAGTCGCTGCCGGAGCCGCCGGATGTCTCCGTGGATGCGTGTTATATCCGGGCGGATTTATTGCAGGAGGAGTGGGAATGAATACATACATTTTTTTATATCCGGAAACTTCATTTTTTGAGGTAAATCTGGTTGCTTATTTTATGAAGACAAAAGGCGATATTTATATAGTCGCAGAAGATGAGCATCAGGCTATATGCACAAATGAAGGTATTAAGATTCAAAAGGATATCAATCTTACGCAAGTGAAACGGGAAAGTATTGATGCGTTTATTATTTGCGGCGGTGAAATTAATAATATCAATAATAAACAACTGCTATTTGAAATAATAAACGAGTGCATAGAGAATAAGAAAATAGTCGGTGGTATCTGTGCAGGCAGAACTATCATTTCGGACGCTGTTGGGGAATTGAAATTTCCAGAGAAGACATGTGTGTTTGACCATATTGTCCTCAGTCCGGGAAATGAGTACGTTGATTTTGCACTGGCGGTAGGGAAGGCGGCAGATATTTTTGCAGATGAAGAGGATTATAATGAAACAGTAGCGTATTTTAAACATTTTAAAAATGTATAGGAAATGAGGTGGGAGGATTTCATGCTTGCCGGTCTTAACGCTTTTTAGAGATTATTTAGAGATAAGCCCATTATAATGTTATCCAGAGGCTGCTCGAAAATAGGGGGCGCTTACAGGGAGGAGTCTTAAACATGAAAGCGGAAAAGAAGGTATGGGCTTTTGTATTCTCCGTCTGCATGCTTGCCATAGCACTTGGCGGATGCGGAAGTCATGGCGATTTATCGGATCATACGGGGAAAAACCGGATAGAGAATGGCGGGAACGCGGACGGCACGGACGCTTTATCAGAAGGTACAGTGATGGGACGCTATGTGGAGACGGCCACCGACTTATCAGGCAGTATCGGTTTTGCATCCGATATTTTTAAGCTGGAGGACGGAAGTCTTATTATTGCCGATACGGAAAAAGATTTCCTGCTGATGAAAGAGAACGGCGAAGTATGGGAGACGGATGCAAGAAGCTGGAAAACGCGGATGCAGGAGGAGTGCAGCATCAGATCGCTTGCCGTAGGAAAGGATAATACGGTCGGCGTTATTTATGATACGGCAGCCCAGAGCCCGCTAACGGAAGATTACAACCCTTTTGAAGAAAATCTGGAGGTGATGGTCGTCAAGGCTGACGGTACACAGGTGCCGGTCGAAATGGCAGGATTGGAGGAGGAAGAGACGCCATATCGGATATGGATATCGGATACGGGCAGAATTTTTGTCAGTACATTCGGTCCGAATCCCGGTTTGTATGAGATAGAGGAAGACGGCAGCAGTGACAGATTTCTTACACTGGAATCAGCCACCTCATTGATCAGATTTCAGAATCAACTGATGATTCTTGACAGATTTGATGGTGACGGTCTGACGATCTATGATATGGAGCAGGAGCAGTATATCGAAGACGATGTCCTGCATGATTTTGTGGAAGAAAATTATAAGGACAGATCCGGCAACGGCGGCTCATTCTATGATTTATACTTTTTCATGGGAGAGGAAAATGTGCTGTATCTTGCCGGGGAAAAAGGGCTGCACCGCCATGTCATCGGCGGCAATGCGATAGAGCAGGTTATAGACGGAAATCTTAGCTCTCTGGGCAATCCTTCCTATCAACTGTGCGGCATGGCAATGGTCGGTGACAGTGAGTTTATGGCGCTGTTTTCTAACGGCAGAGCGGTCCGGTATACCTATAACCCGGACATTCCAACGGTTCCTGGGGAGAAACTGAAGGTCTACAGCTTAAGGGACAACAGCACGGTAAGACAGGCAGTGAACTTGTACCAGACGGCTTATCCGGATGTCTATATAGAATATGAGGTCGGTACAGAGACCGACAGCTCTGTGACAAGGGAGGACACATTAAAAAATCTGAATATGAAGCTGCTTGCCGGAAACGGGCCGGATGTTCTGATTCTGGATCATATGCCTGTTGATTCCTATATAGAAAAGGGCCTTCTGGCGGATTTAAGTCCCGTTGTGGAAAGCCTGAGCGGAGAGGACGCGCTGTTTGAGAATATTGTATCGGCGTTTCGGACGGAGGATGGGATCTATATGATGCCCTGCGAGATACAGCTTCCGGTGGCATTCGGTAAGAGGGAGTATACGCAGGGGATGACAGATTTGGAAGGGATTGCCGATACGATGGAGCGTCTGCGTGAAAATGTTCCGGGGAAAAACTTATACGGTTTCTGTACGAAAAAGAGCGTTATGAAATTATTTTCCATGATTTCCGTTCCCGATTGGACAACAGAAAAGGGCGAAATCAATGAGGAAGGGCTGAGCGGTTATCTCGTAAATGTAAAGAGAATTTATGATGCGCAGATGCAGGGACTGGCAAAGGAGGACATCGAGAGGTATTATGACTTAAGCGAGTCTTATCGGGAAAGATACGGTTATAGCCTGGATGACAGCGCTGAAATGATAAGAACGGGAGTCAACTATGTGGATTTTGTTGTGGGAGACCGGCAGTTTCTTTACGGTACATTGGGCGGAGATTTTACTTATGCAACATTGTATGCCGTGCAGCAGATGGAGGAATATGAAGACTGTGAAACCGTATTGATGAAGCCGGAGACTTTTTATCCGCAGACGCTGACAGGCATCAGCGCCGTTTCCGAACATAAAGAGCAGGCACAGAGTTTCTTGCGTTTCCTGCTTGGAAAAGAAAACCAGTCCTCACTTTTTATGGGATTTTCGGTGAATCGGTCCGCGTTTGATACGATTCGGGAAACAGCAAAAGAGACGGGCGATGAGGTGTATATCGACATGGGCGTGATGGACGAGAATGGAAAAGTATACACGATCACAGGCGGCTTCCCAGGCGAAAAAGAGATTCAGCGTTTGCAGAACTGGATGGAATCGGTAAGCGTTCCTTATATAGAGGATGACTTATTGGAAGAAGCCGTATACGAGGAAGGGGCTTTGTATCTGGAGGGGACGCTGAGTCTGGAAAACACGCTTGAGAGGATTGGGAAGAGAGCAGCCTTATATATGGCGGAATAACCTTTTATGTCTCCACTTGCAGAATATCCTCAAACCGAATTTTTGTATTTACGATCTGCAGTAACCGGCTGGTCTCGTCGATACGGGCGACCAGACCGGTTATTTTGATGTATTCCCCATTTTGAAAGTAGACCACCGTCGCCATGTTCCCTTTGACAAGCCGGTGCATCTGTCTGTCCAGTTCCTCCTCCCTTTCCGGGGAGAGCTCGACTTTCGGGACAAGTACTTTTTCCTTTGCGGCAAGGGCGTCCGGCAGCCCCCGCAGCGCCGCAAAGGGCATAAACTGTTTGGCTCTTTCTTCGATTGGCATTTGGGTTTTTGGTTTACTCGCCACTTTTATGTCCTCCGATCTGGTGATTCCGCTCTCTGGTGGTAGCGCCCTCCTCCAGATTCATGCCTTTCAGGATGGCGTCCTTACCAAACTTATTCTTAATGCGGATTACCGCCTCCTGTACTTTACGGTTCTTCTCAAGCTCTTCGGCGTCCACAAAGAAATTGTACTGATGGTATTCCTCCGGCATCACATGATTGCACGTCAGGTTAATACGGTGGATCGGCCATTCGGGATTGACGATTTTTTCGTAGAGGGCCGTCACCGCGGGGATCAGGATGAGGTCTGAATTGGCGTCGGTCTGTAAGTCGGTTGTGCCGTGGGCTGACGACGCATTTGTGCGGTTGGAATAGCCTACGTGGAGCGTGACGGAGCGGGTGACCAGATTCTTTTCCACCAGATCCAGACACAAAAGATCCATCATCTCCTTGACAATGAGAAGCCCTTTGTCAAAAGAATAGTCGCAGCCCAGCACCTGTCCGCTGGTGAGACAGTTTGTGCGGGGGCGGTAGTTTTTGATATCGGCGATGGTGACAGGCTCCCTGCCCCAGGCGTGGTCGATCAGCAGCTCCGCATCTATGCCGAACAGCTTATACAGAAGAGCTTCGTCTGCGGCGGCGATATCTCCCATGGTACGGATGCCAAAGGTTTCAAGCCGTCTGGCGGTGCCTGCGCCGACACGCCAGAAGTCCGTGAGGGGCTTGTGGGACCAGAGGGTTTTTCGGTAGCGCTCCTCTGTCAGTTCACCGATAAAGTCAGAGGCATGTTTGGCGGTGATATCAAGAGCGACCTTCGCCAGATACAGGTTGGAGCCGACGCCGCAGGAGGCGCGGATGCCGGTCTGCTCATAGATATCCTGCATGATCTGAAAGCCAAGCTGTCTGGCGGAGAGCCGGTAGAGCGCAAGGTAATCCGTCACATCCATGAACGCCTCGTCGATGGAGTAGACGTGGATGTCCTCTTTGGATATATACTTCAGATAGATGGCATAAATGTCTGCGGAGACGTCCACATACCTCTGCATACGGGGTGGCGCCACGATATAGTCTACTGTCTTTGGAATTTCAAAGATACGGCACCGGTTTTTAATCCCCAGCGCTTTCATGGCGGGTGTGATCGCCAGACAGATGGTCTTCTCCGTTCTGTCCGGGTCCGCCACGACCAGATTGGTGGTCATGGGGTCTAAGTTTCTCTCCACGCACTCTACCGAGGCATAGAAGGATTTTAGGTCAATGCACAGATAGGTGTGGCTCATGACATGCTCCTTTCTGGAATACAGCATAGCACAAGAACGTATGTTTGGCAAGGCCAAAAAATGGAAGCACGAGGATAGCAAATCCGGGAGGAGAAGAGGGGAAGAGAAAAAAGTGAGGACAAAAACACAATTTAATGTTAGAATACCCTTATACATATGAAGGGGTAAAAGACAATGAGCGTTATCAGCAGTAAGGATGTCAACGAAATCATTCGAAAGACTCTCGGCATCATCAACAATAAGATCATGCATCACGGGGAGATCACAGGGTATATCTTATATAAGATGATGGAGTATGAAAATACTTATACCGAGCAGAACTATACGGAGCAGGAGCTGGTGGATTATACCATGCTCGGCATTCTGCATGACATTGGTCTTTATAAGGAGGAAAATGTCAAAAAGGTGGCGGATTTTGAGACGAAAAATCTCTGGCCGCACTCGATCTATGGTTTTCTCTTTTTGAAGTACCTGTCGCCCATAGGGGACAGGGCGGAGGTCATACTCTATCATCATCTGGATTATAACCGCTACGGCATGATTCAGAGCCGTTATCTGCACGTGACCGAGCTTCTGAATCTGGCGGATAAGATGGATACGTTTCTGCATCTGAAGGATGAGAAGATGGAGCCGGATTATTTTTCCAAGTACCGCAACATTAAATTTTCCGGTGCGGCGATGGATGTTTTCCAGAAGGCAGAAAAGTGCTACGGGATTACGGAAAATCTGGTGAACGGCAAATACCGTGAGGAGCTGGATGTGCTTTTGGCGAAGCGGGCCTTTTCCGAGCAGTATAAGAAAGGCTTTCTGGAAATGCTTGTCTACACCATTGATTTTCGGAGCGAGCACACAGTGATCCACACGCTGGCGACTGTGAATTTCGCGGAGAAGCTTGGCAGGCTTTCCCGCGTCTCTGGAAAAGACCTCAGAGACCTGCATTACGGCGCGCTGCTTCACGATCTGGGCAAGATTGCGATTCCTTTACATATCTTGGAGTCCACAGGACGGTTAAGCGATGAGGAAATGAAGGTGATGAAGGCCCATGTGCGGATCACGGAGATGATTCTGGAGGGCGTTGTGGACGATGACGTTTTGGAGATTGCGGCCAGACATCATGAGAAGCTGGATGGGACGGGCTATCATAAGGGACTTTCAGCGGCGGACCTGACCCTTCCGCAGCAGATCATTGCGGTGGCGGATATCCTGAGCGCGCTCTACGGCAAACGCAGCTACAAGGAGGCGTTCAGTAAGGAGAAGATTCTCGATATTATGAACTCTGACGCGGACAAGGGCAAGATCAACCGCAATGTGGTGGCGACCCTTGAAAAAAATTACGACAGTATCATTGCAGAGTTCGAGAAGGAGAAGGAAAATACCATCGGACTGTATCTGAAAATTAAGGAACAGTACGCGATTATGATTGAGCGTTTTAAGCGATTTGATTAAAAGGAGGAGGCATATCAGACATGGAACAGGCAAAGGTATATTTTACATCTTTTAAGGCAACGGAGCATGAGAATTTATTACAGAAGCTTCACCGTCTGATGAAGACGGCCGGTTTTGAGAACATAGACTTTACGGACAAGTACACGGCAATCAAGATTCATTTCGGCGAGTACGGGAATCTGGCGTTCCTGCGCCCGAACTATGCGAGAGTGGTGGCGGATTATGTGAAAGAGCTGGGCGGCAGGCCCTATCTGACGGACTGCAACACGCTCTATGTGGGCAGCAGGAAGAACGCGCTTGACCATCTGGAGACGGCCTATGTAAATGGATTTTCCCCCTATCAGACAGGATGCCACGTGATCATCGGCGACGGCTTAAAGGGGACGGACGAGACACTGGTTCCCATTGACGGGGAGTATGTGAAAGAGGCAAAGATCGGCCATGCGGTTATGGATGCGGATGTGTTTATTTCCCTGACCCATTTTAAGGGACATGAGATGGCAGGCTTTGGCGGCGCCCTGAAAAATATCGGTATGGGCTGCGGCTCCCGGGCGGGCAAGATGGAGCAGCACTGTGACGGGAAGCCGGAGGTGGACCCGTCTCTCTGCGTGGGCTGTGGCGCCTGTGACAGAATCTGTGCACACGGCGCCCCCGTCATTGAGGGCGGCAGGGCGCATATTGACCATGACAAATGTGTGGGATGCGGACGTTGTCTGGCGGTGTGCCCGAAAGACGCCATTGCGGCCAGCTTCGAGGATTCCATTGCCATGTTGAATTACAAGATGGCGGAGTACGCGTGGGCGGTCTGCAAGGATAAACCCTGCTTCCATGTGTCCCTGATCTGCGATGTGTCGCCCAACTGTGACTGCCATGCGGAGAACGATATTCCGATTATTCCTAATGTGGGGATGCTGGCATCCTTTGACCCGGTGGCGCTGGATCAGGCATGTGCCGACCTGTGCAATAAGATGGCGCCGGTGGAAGAGAGCGTGCTGGGTGAGAATCTGCACAGGCACGGCAATGAGGCGGGGCACGACCACTTCTTTATGACCCACCCGGATACGGAATGGAAGTCCTGTATCGCCCATGCGGTGAAAATCGGGCTGGGAACGGACCAGTACGAGCTGGTGACGGTCTAAAGGGCCGGTGACCATAAAACAGAAAGACACGGAATAAAAGGGAATCGTAAAACGACCTCCGGCAGCCCCCTTATTGAGGGAATGCCCGGAGGCCGTTTTTATTTTGGCTTTTACACCGCTTTTACGAAAAAAGCTGATTACAGTATGGGCATATCCGTATAGAGCCTGCCCTGACAGATCAGCTGGCCGGGATTACCGTGCTTCGCCCGCGTGCGGGATATTGGTGTGCTCCGATATTTCCCGGCTGATCGTGCACAGATCATCCACAGATAAACCGTGAATATCTGTATTTCCGGTGATTCTCGCAAAGGTCCGTAATTCCTGTGCGGAGCATTTCAGATAATTTTCCACCCGCTTAGCGGCGGCGTCAATGTGCAATCTTTCCCGCAGCTTCTCATCCTGCGTCGCCACGCCGACAGGGCACATGCCGCTGCCACAGATACGGTACTGCTGGCAGGCGGCCGCCACCATGGCTGCTGAGGCGACGGCGACAGCGTCCGCCCCCATGGCG
Organism: uncultured Lachnospiraceae bacterium; assembly: GCA_947174505.1. Classification (GTDB taxonomy): domain Bacteria; phylum Bacillota; class Clostridia; order Lachnospirales; family Lachnospiraceae; genus UBA3282. Next base: position 8,964 of record CAMWJF010000026.1, on the reverse strand, counting down.
AGTGCTTTTGCAAAATCAGAGGATACCCTCAAACCGCCTGTGATGACCAGATCGATATCTGCGCCCACGGAGTCAAGATATTTTCTTGCACGGTAAAGGGCATAGATCGTCGGCACGCTGGTGGAATCCCGGACAATGGCAGGGGATGCGCCGGTTGCGCCGCCCCGGCCGTCTATGGTAATGAAGTCGGGTCCGGCATAAACACAAAATTCCAGATCTTTCTCGATGCGTCCGGCAGCAATTTTGATGCCGATGGGTCTGCCGCCGCTTCTTTCGCGCAGTCCGGTTACCAGCTTCTTTAAATCGTCCGCACTGTCTATGCCGGGGAATTTGGAAGGGCTGATGACATCTTCGCCAAGCGGTTTGTTTCGGATTTTTGCGATTTCGGGAGTTACCTTTCCGCCCGGCAGATGGCCGCCCATGCCCGGTTTCGTGCCTTGTCCGATTTTAATTTCAATGGCATCGGAGGTTTGCAGATTTTCATCGGTAACGCTGTACTGGTTCGGGACATATTCAAATATGTATTTGCAGGCGGCGGCTTTTTCTTCCGGAAGAATACCGCCTTCCCCACTGCACATTGCCGTTTCCGCGGCGGCGCTTCCCTTTGCCATCGCGATTTTTGTCTCCCGGGAAAGCGCGCCGAAGGACATATGGGAAATATAGACCGGCATGGCAAGCGTCATCGGCTTTTTTGCATGCCTGCCAATTACGGTTTCCAAAGATACTTCGGCGTGCTCGTCCAGGGGCATCGGATTTAACTGCGCGCCGAGTATCAGCACATCGTCCCAGTTTGGCATTTTCATCTGTGTGCCCATAGCCTCGATCGCTGATTTTCCGGTGACGGCCATCTCATGGATTTCTTTCATGTAGCGGTAATTGCTGTCTGTCTTCCTGGTTTCCTTCGGGTAGCTTAAATCCAGTTCCCCGGCGTTTGTGCAAGGGGACTGTCCCTCTGCTGCTGTGGGCTTTTCGGTTTCCAGCGCATTAAATTTCTCCGGCGGCTGTTTACAGATGGGACATGCTGTCAGTTCGGAAAAAGGCTTTCCCTCCTTTTCTTCATCATATTCGTACCCGCAGATGCTGCATTTGTAGATCATTGTAAATCCCTCCTTTGTGTTTTCTGTGTAAAACGAGATGGCAGATTCTGGAATTAGAATTATTCTAATTATAATATAGTTCTGTGGTTTTGTCGAGAAATTTTCCACACGCTGCAGCAGGCGCGGCGCTTGAAATCTTAACACATGACTGCTGCTTTTCCATCCATGACAAAAAAAAGCCTGTTAGTGACGAAAGCGATTAAGAAAAAGGTAGTATTAACCGAAATAATTAATAACATAAAGGAGCAGGAACACAGAGATATTTCAGGCAGAAAGGCGGTTAGTGTTTATGAATATTTCATGGGATCAGACCAGCAGTATTTTGCGGAGGATGAACACCGCAGGCATGTTAAAGAGCACGCAGGACAGGCTGGAGCGTCAGGAGCAGACACAGAAGCAGGTGGATTTTTTTGAGAAACAGAAAGAAAATCTGAAAAATGTATCCTGTGGAAGCGTGGAGGAGATCGCCGAAAAGCTGAAAATGTTCCAGTCCTATGAGGATCAGATTGCATCGATAAAGGCGGCTTACAATCAGGAGCAGATGTTCCATATCCTGGATGAGTCCACAGAGCGCGGGGAGCAGATCGCGGAGGCAGTTGACAAGATGGCGCCAAAGACCCCGGAAGAGCGTCTGGAAGAGCTTGTGGAAGAAGCGATGGGCATCGAGGACGGCGGCGAACTCGAGGAGGTCATGGAGGAACTCGAGGAGGTTGCGGAAGAGCTGACAGAGGAACTGACCGAAGAGATGACTGAAGAGCTTGCGGAAGAGCTGCCCGAGAATGCAGAACTGTCTGTGGAGGAGGTTGCGAAGGCGGCCGCAGCGTCGGAGGCAGCAGAAAAGGAAGCGGAAAGCGCGGCAGGAATACCCGAGGGGTATATGCCTTTTGATGTAAGGTTATGATTGCACAGTATGAGTTGGGAAGGGACGGTATAGAGAGAGCCGTCCCTATATGACGTTTCGGGAAACGGTATCGCATACTTCCGACGGGAGCCAGAACTGATTTACCTAATCGGAATCTGAAGAGGAGTCAGCGCATGAAGGGGCAAGTGTAACCACCTTCGTTGCCACCTTCTCCCGGAACCGCACGTCATGCTCCACAAAGAGAAGTGTCGGCCGGTATTCCAATAGCAGCTTTTCAATCTGCATCTGGGAAAAAACGTCAATATAATTCAACGGTTCATCCCAGATATAGAGGTGGGCGGGAGTCAGCAGGCTTGCCGCCAGCAGCACCTTTTTCTTCTGTCCTTCGGAGTAATCCTCCATATTTTTCACAAACTGTACCCGTTCAAAGTCAAGCTGTCTCAGGATGGAACAGAACAGGCTCTGATCCAGATTTTGTTTTTTGCAGAAATCGGCAATGCCGCCTGTCAGACCGGAGGTATCCTGACTGACATAGGAAATCACGAGTCCCGCGGCTGTTTCGCAGATTCCCGCATCCGAGAATGTCATGTCATAGGAGGCGAATCCGGCCTTCTGTAGAAGCACCTTTATGAGCGTGGATTTTCCACAGCCGTTTTCCCCATGCAGGGCAATCCGCTCCCCGTTCTGGATCTCAAAGGTCACGTCCGTAAAGACGGGATGTGCTGCACCCGCATATTGCAGACTGTACTCTCTGATGCTGACGAGTCTGTCCTTGTGGTGGGTGAGGGGAGTTAACTTCAAATCCACCGTTTTTTCCAGATCCTGCAAAAGCCCTTCCTTTTCCTCTATTTCCCGGTCAATTCTCTGTTTCAACTGCGCCACCCGGCTTTGCAGCTTTTTGGTTTTGGCCCCGATATAAGGTCTTGTGCCGTTTCCGCGGTCATGCTCCCTAATGGGATCATAGCCGATCTTGGTGCGCTCGCTTTTGTCGGCCCATTCGGCAGTGCGTCTGGCGGCCTGTCTCAGCGTTCGGATTTCCCTTACATGTTTTTCGTTTTCCGCAAGGGCAAACATATCCTTTTTCTGTTTGTTTTCCCACCAGACGGAGAAGTTGCCGCACTGCACCTCAATGGTCTGCCTGTTTAAGACGAGGACATGGTCGGTGCAGGCGTCCAGCAGATCTCTGTCATGGGATACCAGTATAAATCCTTTTTTGGAGGCCAGATATTCTTTCACACATTCTCTGGCCGTCTGGTCCAGATGGTTTGTCGGCTCGTCGATCAGCAGGAAATCATTTTCGCCGGAGAACAGAACGGCCAGCAGCACCTTGGTCTGTTCCCCGAAACTCAGCGTCCGAAAGGGACGGTAAAGGATCTCCGCACTCTCTCCAAGCTGCGTCAGCTCGCAGATCACCCGCCATTCCTCACATCCCGCTTTCAGCTCACCAAGAAAGGCGGAGGCGGGGAGGTGTCTTTGCGCCTCTGTGACGGAATAAGGAAAATAATCAAAGGCTGCGGACGCGCTTATGGAACCCTGATAGGCATAGTTTCCCGTCAACAGGCGCAGGAAGGTGGTCTTGCCTTTTCCGTTTCGTCCGATAAAGCCCAATTTCCAGTCGGTGTCGATGGAAAAGGAGACGTTTTCAAAAATATCATCGAAACTTCCTTCATAGGAAAACGTCAGATTTGTTACATTGATTTGTGACATATGCATCTCTCCCTTCACAGATCGCCGTCAGAAGCGGTAGCGGGTTTTGGCTGCTGCATGAACTGTGCAACAAAAAAACCTCCGCTGCCGGAAGGTTCTCTTACATTCGTAACCGTCTCTGTGGAAGTGCGGAAAAGTGAAACACATCAAAAAAGCGCACACAAAAAGAGAGGCGGAGAGAACATAATCCACTTCTGGCGGCACGAAAAACGGTACGGAATCCAATGTCCGTACAGCGATAACCTTCATGCAATCAAAAGTAGATTATTTCTTCATCCTTTCACCTCTCTCCTAAAAGATAAAATCATTCTAACACTGCATTATTCTTTTGTCAAACAGGAAAAAGTAACCGGACAGAGGATTTCCCGCTTGCGCTTAGGGGAGTGGAATATTATAATGTATTTACTATAACGGAATCGTGATATTTCGGAATGGAGGGGCTTATGATTTTAGATTTTAATGCAATTGAGGAACAGGTAATCCCCAATTTCAAGGGTGGGGAGAAGCAGATTAAGTCACACATGTACACGGATGAGGCGTGCAAAATCATGCGGGCGTCCTTAGAACCGGGAGCGACGATCGGCTTACATACCCATGAAACCAACAGTGAGATCATTTTCATGTTAAAGGGGACGGGAGTGGTTCTCTACGATGACGGAAAGGAAATGCTGCCTGCGGGGAGCTGCCATTACTGCCCGAAGGGCCACAGCCACAGCCTGCGCAATGAGAGCGATGAGACGATCGAATTTTATGCGGTCGTAGAGTGAAAAGAACTTCTAAGGACGTCCCGCCATAGGACGGGACGCCAAGAAGTTCCAGGAGTTGCTTGGCAACTCCGTTTCACTCAGGAGAATGCCCAAATACGGCATTCTCCGCATGACAGAAGTATGGAGATAATAACATGACACAGAAGAAGTTTGAGGTGGATCTGCTGCACGGGCCGATTCTGAAGGCGATGCTTGTATTTGCGGTACCCCTTTTCTTTTCCGGCGTATTCCAGCAGCTCTATAATACCATGGATACCGTGATTATCGGGCATACGCTGGGAGACGAGGCGCTGGCGGCCATGGGCGCGGCGGGAGCGGTATATGACCTTCTCATCGGTTTTGCGCTGGGAATCGGCAGCGGACTGGCGATTGTGACAGCCAGAAGCTTCGGGAGCGGTGATGAGGACTATCTGAAACGGTCTGTGGCGGCGTCCCTGGTGATCGGCGTCGGCATCACGCTGGTGATGACCGTGGCGGCGCGCTTTATTCTCTATCCCTTTTTGGAGGTATTGAACACACCGGTAGAGATTATTGGACAGGCATACGCCTATATATCCACGATTACGCTGTTTATTGGCGTAATGTTTGCGTATAACCTGTGTGCGGGGCTTCTGCGGGCGATCGGAAACAGCGTGATGCCGTTACTTTTTTTGATTTTGTCCTCGCTGTTAAATATCGCGCTGGATCTGTTTTTTATCACACAGTTACATATGGGAGTGCAGGGTGCGGCGGTGGCCACGGTGATTGCCCAAGGGGTGTCGGTGATTGCCTGTCTGTTTTATATCTGGAAAAAGGCGGGCATACTGATTCCGGGACGGAAACATTTTGTCCGAGATCGGGAGCTGTACCGGGAGATGCTGGCGCAGGGATTTTCCATGGCCTTTATGAGCGCCATTGTCCATGCGGGTTCCGCCATTTTACAGTCCGGCATCAACAGTCTGGGATATCTGGTGATCGCGGGACATGTTGCGGCCAGAAAAATTTTTATGTTTCTGATGATGCCTTATATGGCGGTGAGCCAGACGGTCAGCACCTTTGTGGCGCAAAACTACGGCGCGGGGCAGATAGGGCGCATCCGCAGGGCGGTAAAGATTTCCTATCTGTGCGGCGCGGTACTGACGGCGGGGATCACGCTGTTTACCATTCCTCTTGCGCCATGGATGGTACGGATGCTGTCCGGGTCCTCGGAGGCGGTGGTGATAGAAAACGGCGCGCTGTATCTGCAGGTGGTGGCGCCCTGTCTGATGATCCTGGCGCTGTTAAATCCTTCCCGGTTTGCCCTGCAGAGCATCGGAAACAAGATACTGCCCATTGTTTCCAGCGTGATTGAGCTGATCGGGAAGTATCTGTTCGTGGCGTTTCTGATACCGAGGTTTCAGTATATGGCGGTGATTTTCTGCGAGCCGGTGATCTGGGCATTTATGGACATGGAGCTATTGTGGGCGTTTTGGAGAAATCCGTTGATCCGCCAGAGCAGGGAAAGTGAGCGGAATTAATATAAGGGAAAATAAAGCGCTATATAAAGCGCGGAAATGAGGTGGGTATGAATACGATAGAAAAACTGCGGGCGCTCCGGGGGGAAATGCGAAAAAAGAATCTTTCGGCATACATTGTCCCCACGGAGGACTTTCACTGTTCCGAGTATGTGGGGGATTATTTTAAGGCGCGGGAATATCTGTCAGGATTTACGGGGTCTGCGGGCACGCTTTTAGTGATGCCGGACCGGGCTTTGCTGTGGACGGACGGCAGATATTTTTTACAGGCGGAGGATCAGCTTTCGGGCAGCGGCATTGAGCTGATGAAGAGCGGACAGCCGGGTGTCCCCACGCTTCCGGACTTTCTGGAAGAGCATCTGGGAAAGGGGGCGGTGGTCGGTTTCGATGGACGGACCGTGACGGGCGCTTTTGTGGAGCTGCTCAGGGAAAAGACGGCGGAAAAGCAGGTCACCTTTTACGGGAAAAGGGATCTGGTCGACCGGGTCTGGGAGGAGAGACCGCCCATGTCGGCGGAGCCTGTGTGGGAGCTGGGGGTATCTTATGCAGGGCTTTCCCGGGAGGATAAGCTTGCGAAGGTGCGGCAGGAGATGGAGAAGGAGCGGGCTGATGCCTTTCTGGTGACGGCGCTTGACGAGACGGCCTGGCTTTTAAATCTCCGCGGCGGTGATGTGAGGCACACACCGGTTTTTCTTGCCTATATGTTTATCACGAAGAAACGCGCCCTGCTATGCGCACAGAAGAACGCTTTTTCTGAAACTGTCTGTAACGAACTGGCGAAGGCGGGTGTAACGCTTCTGCCCTACGAGAGCATAGAGGAGATGGTGGCTTCCCTGCCGGCGGGCCAGAGAATCCTGGTGGATGAAAAAAGGGTCAGCTACCGGCTGTTAAAAGCTATTTCCAAAGGGGTGGAGAAGATCAATAAACCCAGTCCGATCGCCCTGTTAAAGGCGGTGAAGACGGAGCGGGAGATCATGCGTATGCGCTCGGTCCACGTGAAGGACGGGGTGGCAGTGACCCGGTTTATATATTGGTTGAAATCCCATGTGGGGGCGGAGGAGATCACGGAGATCAGTGCGGCTTCTAAGCTGGAGACCTTTCGGGCCGAGATGGATGGGTATCTGGGACCCAGCTTTGATCCTATTATGGCTTACGGATCTCATGGCGCTATCGTGCATTACGAGGCCACCCCGGAGACAGATGTGGTGATGCAGCCAAGGGGCTTTTGCCTCGCCGATACAGGCGGGCATTACAGCGAGGGTACCACAGACATTACCCGCACGATTGCACTGGGCGAATTGACAGCGGGGGAGAAGAGGGCCTATACGCTGGTGTTAAAAGGTCATCTGCGCCTGGGAGCGGCGAAATTTTTAGAGGGCGCCTGCGGACAGAATCTGGACGTACTGGCGAGACAGCCGCTCTGGGAGGAAGGTCTGGACTACAACCACGGCACAGGCCACGGTGTGGGTTATCTCTTAAGTGTGCATGAGGGCCCCCAGAATTTTCGGTGGCGTATGGACAGAGAGACAGCCGTGCCTCTGGAGGAAGGTATGATTATCTCCAATGAGCCAGGGCTGTACGTGACAGGGCAGTTTGGCATCCGGCATGAGAATCTGGTGCTTGTCAGAAAAGGAGAAAAGACGGATTATGGGCAGTTTATGTATTTGGAGCCGCTCACCATGGTTCCCTTCGACAGGGATGCGATTGATGTAGAACTGATGACGCCGCAGGAAATCGGTCTGTTAAACGATTACCATACGAAGGTCTATGAGATGCTGGCGCCTTACTTTACGGGGGAGGAACTCACATGGCTGGGGGAGGCCACTGCGGCGATATAGGAACGGAAAAGCCGGGAAGAGACAGCAAAACGGGAAACGCCGATTAAAGCGTTTCCCTGTTCTGCTGATGCAGCGTTGCATTTATCTTTTTTATATTATGTCTGATGATGGCATACTGTATCAGCCATATGACGGCATAATTACAGGCGAACATGCTGAAATAGTTTATAATGCCTGTCAGACTGTGCTCCGTCCAGTAAGTGATATAGGCGATCGGCATCATCAAAACGGTGATGAGCAAAAAGTAAATACCGGTCTGTTTGGCAAGCCCCCAAGTCTCCACGTCCCAGATCACGGAGCATCCGGCGCATCCGGCTCCCAGCAGACCGCACAGGAGCGCCTGTACGATAACGGCACCTATTTCACTTCCCACCATTTCCACCAGTTCCGGCATGCAGGGAACGTAGTAACCGTCCGCCCAGATCAGGGAAGTGATGATCGAGAAGGTGTAGCCGATGGAAAGCCCCAGGGGAAAACCCATTAGTCCGCGTAAAATAATTTTCTTTAACATATCTTTACCTCACATTCCTAGTATTTTTTTGATTTTGGAGACATACCTTCTGGAAACATAGGTTGTCGTACCGTTTGTCAGTTCCACATAGATCGTGCCGCTAAAGCTTAAGTCAAAGTTTTTCACCTTGTTCAGATTGATGATTTCCGAGTTGGATATGCGGACAAAATGGGAGGGATTTAACCGCTCTGCCGCCTCATAGAGCCTGAGGCGCAAAAGATATTCTCCCTTGCCCGTTACCGCAAAAACTTTGCCGCCTGCGGCATAAATCCGAAACAGATCCTTCTGTGATATGATTTCTGTCTTGTCGTCTTTGACGCCGGTGAGAAGGGGCGGTGTATGTTCTGAGAGTCTTTGCATCAGAGTATTGACTTCTTCGGTTATGGCAGCGGTCTGAATAATGATTTTGGGTTCGGTACAGGCGCTGTCAATTTTTATCTCAATCTGCATTTTTTGTTTCACCTCCATGTCAGAGCAGCCATTGATTTTTGTGTTCTTCCTTCTGTCATGTCATTATAGGAAAAACGGATCTCTGATGCAACAGATTTTCGACAGTCGGCTGCATATGGGACATAAGTGGTTGATTGTATGGAAGCGGGGCATGACGTCGGGGCCGGGAGCAGCCTGATTCTACACACGGAAATCAATTTTCAAAAAAGAGGAAATGTGATATTATGTAAACATGGTGA
>CAMWJF010000025.1 GCA_947174505.1 uncultured Lachnospiraceae bacterium | reverse complement strand
GCCTGCTCAATCCTTATTTTATTTCCGATATTCTTGAAAATTGAATTCCGTGAAACCGAAAAGTGAAAGATTGACAAATGGAATAAATCATCGTATAGTATAATGAGTTTGACTTAGTAACGAATTAGCGCTTTAAAACACTAAAGCAACTGGTTCCCATAATACTGTATAGATAACTATAAATGAATGACGGAGAACAAGCGGACTATGAGCAAAAAATTAGTACATACGCCTGAGGGCGTACGGGACATTTACGGGGAAGAGAAGGCGAAGAAGACGATTGTGGAGCGCCTTTTACATGAAAAGATCACGGGTTACGGCTACCGGGACATCCAGACGCCGACCTTTGAGTTTTTCGACGTTTTTTCCAAGGAGGTGGGGACGACACCCTCCAGAGAGCTTTATAAGTTCTTTGACAAGGAAGGCAACACGCTGGTTCTGCGCCCGGACTTCACCCCTTCTATTGCCAGATGCGCGGCCAAGTATTTTATGGATGAGGATGTGCCGATCCGTTTCTGTTATCAGGGCAATACCTTCACCAATACTTCGGAACTGCAGGGAAAGCTGAAGGAAGCGACCCAGATGGGCGCGGAGCTGATCGGCGACGGTTCCGTACAGGCGGATGCGGAAATGATCGCCATGACGATCGAGGCGCTCTATCACGCGGGACTTTCCGACTTTCAGTTAAGCGTCGGCAATCTGGAATATTTCAAGGGCATCTGTGCGGAAGCGGGACTTGACGAGGAGACGGAGCTGGAACTCCGGGAATATATTTCCGGCAAGAATTATTTCGGCGCGGAGGAGCTGCTTGACCGGATTCACGTGAAAAAGAAGGATAAGGAACTGCTTCTCAAAGTGAGCGATCTGTTCGGGACAGTCTCCATCTTGGAGGATGCGAAAAAGGCGGTTTCCAACAAGCGTTCCTGGCACGCCATCGAGCGGCTTGAGAAGGTGTATCAGACGCTCTGTGATTATGGGGTGGAAAAGTATGTTTCCTTTGACCTTGGGATGCTCAGCAAGTATAATTATTATACGGGCATCATTTTCAAGGGCTACACTTACGGCGTCGGCGACGCGATTGTGAAGGGCGGGCGGTACGATCGTCTGCTGCATCGCTTTGGTAAGGAGGCGGCGGCCATCGGATTTGTCATTGTCGTGGATGACCTCCTTGCGGCCATGGGGCGGCAAAATGTCATGATTTCGGGGATAGAGGTTCCTGTGAAGCTATATTATACGGAAGAGACTTTTAAAGAAAAGCTGGCGGAGGCTAAGCGGATGCGGTCTTCCGGCCAAAAAGTGGAGCTTCTTCCGCAATGCTGAAAAGAACTTCTAAGGACGTAAGTACAAAATTTCACACAGGAGCATGTCTGAAAGGCGGCATTCTCCGCATGGAAATAAAAACGGATAAGAAAAGAGAGCATACTTAAAAATGAGTGAGGAAAGATATCTGACATTCGCCCTGGGAAAAGGGCGTCTTGCCAATAAAACAATGGAACTTCTGGAAAAGATCGGCATCACCTGCGAGGAGATGAAGGATAAGGATTCCCGCAAGCTGATATTTGTAAACGAAGAGCTGAAGCTGAAATTCTTCCTGTCGAAGGGACCGGATGTACCGACTTATGTGGAGTACGGGGCGGCGGACATCGGCGTAGTAGGCAAGGATACGATCATGGAGGAAAACCGCCGGGTCTATGAGGTGCTGGACTTAGGTTACGGCAAATGCCGGATGTGCGTCTGCGGTCCGGCTGGGGCCAGAGAGCTTCTACAGCACCATGAAATGATACGGGTCGCCAGCAAATATCCCAATATTGCCAAAGATTATTTCTATAATAAAAAGCACCAGACGGTGGATATTATCAAGCTGAACGGTTCCGTGGAGCTGGGGCCAATTGTGAAGCTGGCCGACGTGATTGTGGATATCGTGGAGACCGGTTCGACCCTGAAAGAGAACGGTCTGGAGGTGCTGGAGGAAATCTGTCCGCTGTCGGCCCGGATGATTGTGAATCAGGTGAGTATGCAGATGGAACCGGAACGGATCAAGAAGCTGATCACCGACCTAAGGAGCCATTTAAACTGACGGCAGACGGCTCTCATTGTCTACAAAGACAAAAATTCTATATAAATATGACAACACCGGAAAATGACGGAAAGGGGATTTGACATGAAAGAGTTTAAAGGAATAATTATCGCACTGATCGCGGGTATCTGCGCCATCATCTGCGTCACTATTTTTACGGGAAATCTGGTAACCTACAAGAAGAGTACCGTCGGCGGGGGCCTAAATGCGACAGGTTCCGCAAACTGCGATTTTGAGGCGGATCTGATTGTCTGGCGTGGCAGCTTTTCCGGCCAGGGAGCCACCACACAGGACGCTTACCGCTCCATCAAAAAGGATGCGGAGCTTGTGCGGAAATATTTGGTGGACAGCGGTGTGACGGAGGATGAGATGGTGTTCAGCTCCGTTACCATCAACGCCCGCTGGGAGTCCGAGTACAATGAGAACGGCGACCGAATCCGGGATTATATCGACGGCTACGACCTCTATCAGAATGTCTCCATCACCTCAACGGACATTGATAAGATCGAAAACATTTCCCGGGATATTTCCGGTCTGATCGAATCCGGCGTACAGTTCGCATCGGAGGAGCCGGAATACTACTACACAAAGCTGGATGAACTGAAACTACAGTTAATCGAGGAGGCGACGAAGAACGCCAAGGACCGGATTGATCTGATGGCGCAGGGCACGGGAGCCACTGTGGGAGAGCTGTTAAACGCAAACTTGGGTGTTTTTCAGATTACAGCCCAGAACAGCAACACGGAGTATAGCTACGGCGGCTATTTCGATACCAGTTCCCGGAATAAAACGGCGTCCATCACGGTGCGCCTGAATTACGCGGTGAACTGAGGCTTAAGGAAGATACGGAGGAACATAGCTATGTATGAATTTATGGTTAAGGCGGCCTGCTATGCGATCTGCGGCGTGGCTGGCGGCGTTGTCGTATTGATTATAAAGCACTTGCTCGACCAAAAGAAAAAGTAAGTCTGCATGTGGTTATAGAATGGAGAAAACGGAATGATGAAGACAGTTCGACTGACAGAGGATTCAAAAAAGGACATTCTCGACAGTCTCTTAAAGAGAAGTCCCAACAATTACGGACAGTATGAGTCTGTTGTGGCGGATATTATCGCGAATGTCCGTGAAAACGGAGACAAAGCTGTGTTTGACTATACTAGTCAATTCGATAAATGGACTTGTACCACCGATACGATCCGTGTGACAGACGCGGAGATCGAGAAGGCCTATGCAGAGGCGGACGCCGCATTCGTTGCTGTAATGGAAAAATCAGCGGCCAATATCCGGGATTTCCACCGCAGACAGATGAAGAACAGTTGGATTGACACCAGACCCGACGGTTCCCTTTTAGGACAGCGCATTTTACCCATCGCTGTTTCCGGGGTTTATGTGCCGGGCGGAAAGGCGGCTTACCCCAGCAGTGTGCTGATGAATGTGATTCCCGCGAAAGTGGCGGGTGTGGAGCGGATCATTATGACGACGCCTGCGGGCGCGGACGGCAGGGTCAATCCCGGCACGCTGGTAGCGGCTAAGATTGCGGGTGTGGATGAAATCTATAAAGTGGGCGGCGCACAGGCCATTGCGGCCATGGCTTTTGGCACGGAGAGCATTCCCAAGGTGGACAAGATCACAGGCCCGGGCAATATTTTTGTGGCTTTGGCGAAAAAAGCCTGCTTCGGCTATGTCAGTATCGATTCCATCGCGGGCCCCAGCGAGATCCTTGTGATCGCGGATGAAAGCGCAAATCCCCGCTATGTGGCGGCTGATTTACTCTCTCAGGCGGAGCACGACGAGCTGGCAAGCGCCATCCTGATTACCACGGACGAGGGTGTCGCCAGAGAGGTGGAAAAACAGATTGCCGGATTTTTACAGGAGCTGTCCCGGGCGGATATCATCAAAAAGTCGCTGGACAATTACGGTTATATCCTGCTTGCGGATTCCATGGACAGCGCGGTGGACGCCGCCAACTCCATCGCTTCGGAGCATCTGGAAATCCTGACGAAGGACCCGTATCAGGTTATGACAAAGATCAGAAACGCGGGCGCGATTTTCCTCGGGGAATATGCCTCGGAGCCTCTGGGAGACTATTATGCGGGACCGAACCATATTTTACCTACAAACGGCACGGCGCGTTTCTTCTCCCCCTTAAATGTGGATGATTTCATGAAAAAGACAAGTCTGATTTCCTATTCGAGGGAAGCGCTGGCGCAGGCGCATAAGGATATCGAGCTGTTTGCGGAGAAAGAAGGGCTGACAGCCCACGCAAACTCCATCCGGGTGCGTTTTGAGTAAAGAGGCCCGGCCTATGGAGCCGCCTGCAATGCAGATCGTTTTACAGCCGTATTTGTGAAGGAAGGACAAGCCGGATGCCGGAAAAAAACGGCAGGCAGAGAAAAGGAGCGCGTTATGTCCAGAACAGCAGTCATTGAGCGGAACACGAAAGAGACAGAAATTAAATTGGAGCTGCATTTAGACGGCACGGGCAAAAGCGACGTGCACACAGGCATCGGCTTCTTCGACCATATGCTGGAAGGCTTCTCCAGACACGGGTTTTTCAACTTGACTGCGCAAGTCAACGGCGATCTCCACGTGGACGGACACCATACCGTGGAAGATACCGGCATTGTGCTTGGCATGGCGATCAGAGAGGCGCTGGGGGATAAGGCCGGGATCAGACGCTACGGTTCCTTTATTCTGCCGATGGATGAATCCCTCTGTCTGTGCGCGGTCGATCTTTGCGGCAGACCGTATTTCGCGTTTGACTGTGACTTTCCGACAGAGCGGGTGGGAGAGCTTGACACGGAGCTTGTACGGGAGTTTTTCTATGCGGTAAGCTACAGCGCGGGCATGAACCTGCACCTGAAAATGTTAAGCGGCGGGAATGCCCACCACATGATCGAGGCCATGTTTAAGGCTTTCGGCAAAGCGCTTGACGAGGCGGTGTCCTTTGATCCGCGGGTGAAGGGCGTGCTTAGCACGAAAGGGGCGCTCGCATAGTGTGAGAAGTCCTTCTAAAACTCAGCAGCAGAGGCTGCTTCGTTAAGAAGTGCTAAGCCTCACACAAGAGAATGCCTGAAAGGCGGCATTCTCCGCATAAAATGTATACACCATGATAAGAAAGGGAACACGGGCAGTATGACATACAAAAAATTTATCCCCTGTATTTATTTATATAAAGGAGACGCGGTTAAAGGGTTTTCCGACAGCACGATCATCGACACAAACCCAGTGGCCCTGGCCAAATATTACAGCGACAACTATGCGGACGAGCTGATTGTTTACGATATGTCCGAAAGCGACACCGCCCATGAGGAGGCTCTGGATATCATCAAGGCCATCTGCAGTGAAGCGGAGATTCCCGTGATCGGTGCGGGAAACGTCAAGCGCATGGAGGATATCAAAAAACTGCTCTATGCGGGCTGTAAGAAGGCGGCGCTCAATTATTCCAAGCCGGGCAATATTGAAATTACGGCGGAGGTGTCGAAAAAATTCGGAAAGGACAAGATCGCGGCCTGCATAACGGAGGCTGACAGCATAACAAGAAACGAAGCCCTTATTGACGAGTATATCGGGGAGATCATTCTCGTAAAGGAAACCTGTCTGAAGGAGTCGATCTCTATATCCCGGTTTCCCATGATTGCTTCCGTGCCGGAGGTTTCTCTGGATAAAATTCTGGAAATTTTGTCAAACGACAATATCTGCGGCATTTCAGGCTTTGCCATCAATGAGAATGCCCGGGAGCTTCTGGCAATCAAGTCGCTCTGCCAGAACAACGATATCACCGTGAATACCTTTGAACCGTCGATTCCATGGGAAGAGTTTAAGTTAAACAGCGACGGACATGTGACCGTGGTGGTGCAGGACTACAAAACCGACGAAGTGCTGATGGTGGCCTACATGAACGAGGAGGCCTACAACACGACCCTGAAAACAGGGAAGATGACCTATTACAGCAGAAGCAGGGATGAACTGTGGGTGAAAGGCGAGACAAGCGGCCATTTCCAGTATGTGAAATCCCTCACAGCGGACTGCGACAAGGATACCATCCTCGCCAAGGTTTCCCAGATCGGCGCGGCGTGCCATACCGGCTCCCGCTCCTGCTTTTTCCATGAAATCATGGCGAAGGAGTATGAGGAAACAAATCCCCTCAAGGTGTTCGAGCAGGTGTTCGATGTAATTAAGGATAGAAAAATCCATCCCAAGGAAGGTTCCTACACAAACTATCTCTTCGATAAGGGTACCGATAAAATTTTGAAGAAGCTGGGAGAGGAGGCGACGGAGATCGTCATCGCCGCCAAAAATCCCAATGCCAACGAAATTAAGTACGAAATTTCGGACTTTTTATATCATATGATGGTGCTGATGGCCGAGAAGAATATTACATGGGAAGAGATTACCACGGAGCTTGCACAGAGATAACCCTATAAATTACTCCCTTTTCGGAATTGTGTACCCACTAAAAACAGGCTTATAAATATACATTGCAAGCAACAGGCAAATATTTTGTAATCAAGTATATAAATCGGGATTGATGGAGGGCAACTTTGGAATATAAGGACTATATTAAGCAAGGCTTGAATGGGAACGCCCCATTAAAATTAATATTATGCGGAAATATACAGGAGACGGAAAATGATAAAGTAGGTGTTGTATCAGTTGTGTATGCTACAAATGATAAAGACTTAGCAGAACAAAAAATGAATGAATTGATTGCCGTCAATCCTAATAATTATTACATGGTTTATAGTGTGCCTCTAAATGTTGATTTGACGGAACTTTCTCATTATCCTTCAATAGCAATTTCTAAAGATGATTTACAATAAAAGAAATTTCAATTTGAAGAGTTGTCAGGTAAGCACAAATTAGTGATCATATGTGAAAATATGCATTATGCTTCAAATATTAAGCAGTGGGTACACTTTTCCGAAAAGGGGAGATAAATTATGTCAAGATGTCTTTTGCAGGCAATAGGAACGCGGCTTTTTGGGGGCGCGTTCTTTTTTTGTGCGATTTTGCATAAAGTGTAGGGAAAAAAGAAGTATTTTCAGTAGGCGTATTTCTTCGGAAAACTTTGAAATTTTCGACGCGTGCTTTCGCAAAAAGCTTCTTCGGTATGGAGGTAAAAATGACAGAAAAGAAAGTGACGCCAGAGAAGCGAATGGAACTGGCAAGGCATATCAGGGAGGAAAATCTGGGAAACCGCCTGAAACTCAGACAGCGGGAACATATTCTTTATGGAAGGGATAATCCCATGCCGCTGTACGATAAGGGAATGCTTGCCGATACAGGAGCTTTTCCCGGCTATGGAAACGGAGAAAACGGCGAGGGGATTCCGGGTAATGCCACGGGAGGCTTTAAATACCGAATGATGCTTGCCGTACTTCTGTTTGTGGGATTCCTCCTCTGTGATACGAGAAACAGTAAGATCCTTTCATACAGCACGGGTGACGTGTATGAAATGATTGTAGCGGACAGCTTCCACTTATACGATGGCGGTGAAAATGCCGTGATGGAGGAGCTGACAAACTTATTTCAGTGAAAAATCGTCGCTCGGCAGCGGCAAAATTGAAACAAAATATAATGGCATTGTGTGTGCATTTGTGGTAGTATAAGGACGTTAAATAATTCACCAAACGCAAGGCTTAAAAAACGCAATGTGTAACGTTGAAAAACAAAGGAGAAGCAGACCGATGGACATTTATCGCATTCCGCTGAAATACAGACCGGGCGAATTTGCCTTTCACGAAATGGACGCTGACGAGGGCGACTGCCTGACACTCGAATACGACAGCGAATATCAGCTGCTCACATACAATGTGCCGATGTATGGCGGCGAAGCAAGGCTGTATACCGTTCCGCGGGAGCTGATGCCCGAAGCGCTCACGGCATTGTACGACGGGAACGGCGATATTGAGAAGGTCATGCTTTCTGGCACACGGCTGCTGTACATTTATTTTAAGAATGTAATGGTACCCGAGCGGGTCATTCTGAAATTTGTCAAGGCGGAGGCGGATCGGATTTCCGATGCGATCATTAAGCGGAAACAGACGCTGGCGCGTATTTTTGTTGAGAAGTTCTATGACGGAGAAGCGGTAGATATCGCCGCCAAGACTGCCACCGCCGAGGAAGTGCAGGCTGTTATTGACAAATATGACGGAGATGTCACAGTTGCGGATAACAGCGGCGATTTCCCCATAGAAAACAGGCTGGCGCTTGCGGGTGAAACACTCGGCGTCATGCTGATGTGCGCCCACGATCTCCTGAAAAACAGACTGTTTGAAAAAGCGGCGGAAACTTTCGCGGAGCGGATCAGAAGCCGTGTCCTCAAAAAAGGGAAGATGACCGAAGACTTCCGGTTTATTGTGGAAGAATACGATTAAATTCGTTTGATATACTTACTACAAAAAGGCAAGGTACATTGTTTATGAGAAAACTAGCGCTGCATGACGATATATTGATGCAGGTGGAAAAACCCGCCCGCTATATCGGAAACGAGGTAAACTCTGTCGAAAAGGACAGGACGAAGATTTCTGTCCGGTTCGCCATGTGTTTTCCCGACGTCTATGAGATCGGCATGTCCCATCTGGGCATCCAGATTCTCTACAGTATGTTAAACGGATGGGAGGACGTGTGGTGCGAGCGCGTCTACTCCCCGTGGGCGGATCTGGATCAGATTATGCGCCGGGACTCCATTCCCCTGTTTTGTCTGGAATCGCAGGAACCTGTAAAAAATATGGACTTTCTCGGCATTACCATCCAGTACGAAATGTGTTATACCAATATTCTACAGATACTGGAGCTTTCGCAGATCCCGCTTTTAGCCGCGGAGCGCGGGGAGGATATGCCCATCGTGATCGGCGGCGGCCCCTGCGTTTACAATCCGGAACCGATTGCGGATTTCTTTGACCTGTTCTATATCGGCGAGGGGGAGACGCAGTACCGTCCGCTCATTGACTGGTATCTGGAAAACAGGCGGCTTGGCGGCACGAGGGAGGATTTTCTGCACGGCGCGGCGAAAATCCCCGGCATCTATGTGCCGCAGTTTTATGAAGAAATGTACAATGAAGACGGTACTGTCTCTGGACGGCGGAAAAAATACGAGGATATTCCCGACGTAATTATGAAAGAAATCGTGACGGATGTGACGCAGGCGCATTACCCCTTAAAACCCGTGGTTCCCTTCATAAAGGTGACGCAGGACCGGGTGGTGCTGGAAATCCAGCGCGGCTGTATCAGAGGCTGCCGTTTCTGTCAGGCAGGACAGATTTACCGTCCCGTGCGGGAACGTAGCGTGGACAAATTAAAAGAATATGCTGTGGAAATGCTGCGGAACACGGGCCATGAGGAGATTTCCTTAAGCTCCTTAAGTTCCAGCGACTATTCTAAGCTGGACGAGCTTCTTGATTTTCTGATTGCGGAATGCGGACAGAAACACATCAATATTTCGCTGCCTTCCCTGCGCATCGACGCCTTTTCGCTGGATGTGATGAGCAAGGTGCAGGATGTCAAGAAGAGCAGCCTGACCTTTGCGCCGGAGGCGGGAAGCCAGAGGCTGCGTGATGTGATCAACAAGGGATTGACCGAAGAAGTCATTTTAAACGGAGCCACTTTGGCCTTCAAGGGGGGCTGGACCCGGGTAAAGCTCTACTTTATGCTGGGACTTCCCACGGAAACGGAGGAGGACATCCTCGGAATCGGCGATCTTTCCAATAAAATTGCGGCCGCCTTCTTTGAGGCTGTGCCGAAGGAGAAACGGGTGAACGGTAAAGTACAGATTGTCACCAGCACCTCCTTCTTTATTCCGAAGCCGTTCACAGCGTTCCAGTGGGCGCCCATGTGTACCAAAGAAGCATTTCTGGAAAAGGCCCACCTGACGAAAAAGGGCATTATGGGACAGTTGAACCAGAAGAGCATCAAATATAACTGGCATGAGGCGGATGTAAGCGTTCTGGAGGGTGTGTTTGCCAGAGGTGACCGCCGCGTGTCGAAGGCCATTCTGCGGGCTTATGAAAAGGGCTGTATGTTCGATTCCTGGAGCGAGTACTTCCATAACGACCTGTGGCTTGAGAGCTTTGAGGCGTGTGGGCTGGACATCGGTTTCTACACCACAAGAGAGCGGGCGAACGACGAAATCTTTCCCTGGGATTTCATAGACTGCGGCGTGACAAGGGAATTTTTGCTGCGGGAGTGGAAGAAAGCGCAGAGCCAGACAGTTTCCCCGAACTGTAAGGCACAGTGTCAGGGCTGCGGGGCAAACCGGTTCGGGGTGGGGATCTGCCATGAGAAGTGAACACAAAAGTGTCAACGAAAGACTGTAAAGAGGTAACCTAATGAAAGTCAGGATCAAATTCGCCAAATACGGCTCCATGAAATTTATCGGCCATCTGGACATGATGCGCTTTTTTCAGAAAGCGGTCAGAAGAGCTGACATCGACGTAAAATATTCGGAAGGATTCAGTCCCCATCAGATCATGTCCTTTGCGGCGCCCCTCGGTGTAGGAATCGAAAGCTGCGGCGAATATCTGGACCTGGAGGTGCAGTCCATGTCCTCCTCAGAGGATATGAAAAACACGCTGAATCAGGTTATGGTGGAAGGCGTTAAGGTGCTTGCCGTAAACGTCCTGCCGGATCAGACGAAAAATGCCATGGCAAGCGTGGCGGCCGCCTCCTATCAGATCCATTTAAAAGAGGGAGCTTTTGGGATTCCCGATCTTGCAAAAGCCGTGGCAGATTTTTATGCGCAGGAGCGGATTCCTTTTACGAAGGAGACGAAAAAAAGTGTCATGGAAATAGACCTAAAGCAGGGGATTTACGAAATGTATGCGGATGAAACGCAGGTGTTGGAAGAAATTATGTCAACTTCCGCAGCCATGTATATCGCTGATTCCGCCGAAAAACGCAAGTCCGTTCCCTGCATTCGGATGACCGTGGACGCCAGCAGCGGCGGCAACATCAAACCGACGGTAGTCTTTGAGAAATTCTGCGCTTTTACAGGCTGTGATATACCGGCCTGTGCCATTCAGGTGACGAGACTGGAAACCTATACAGACCTGGCCAAAGGGGGGCAGAAGAGACAGCTTGCGCCGCTTCTTTTATAGAAATAGCATTTTATGCACACAAAACTGCGAAATGCATTGACAACCTACAGAGGCTATGGCAACATAGTCGTTGAATATTTAGCGGGAGTCCCATAAAAATGTCCAAAGACGGCAAGATTCTCATCCTAAAATTACATGACAGGCGCATCAGCCTCCTTTTAAACGGCAACCGCGTTCTTTCCGCCCGCGCGCAGAGCGGTACAGCCGTAACCGTAGGCGATATTTATATCGGAAAAGTACAGAATATTTCCCGAAATATTAACGCTGCTTTCATAGATTTGGGAGAAAAGTATCTGACCTTCCTTCCGATTACCGAAGCTACGTCCGCTTATGTGTTAAACCGTAAGCCGGACGGCAGCTTAAAAATCGGCGACGATGTGCTGGTACAGGTCACCAAAGAACCGATGAAAACCAAGCTTGCCGGTGTGACCACCAGGCTTTCCCTGCCCGGGCAGTACGCGGTAGTTGGTATCAAACCCAACAGCTTAAAGGACGGCTTGCAGGTTTCCTCCAAGCTGAATGCCGCACAACAGGCAGATTTTCGTGAATTGGAGGCGCTTGGGCAGATTTCCGAACGGTTCCGGCTGATTGTGAGAACAAACGCCGGGGCATTGGACTGCATGGAACCGCTTCTTGCGGAGGCCCGGGAACTGGCAGATACATTGGCGCATATTCTGGAGATTGCGCCTTCCCGTACCTGCTATAGCTGCCTGTACCGAAATAAACCGGATTATGCGGCCTTTGTGGAAAATGCTTACCGCAGCGAGTATGATGAGGTGATCACCGATCTGCCGGAGGTATACGATACCCTGCTGGAAACATGCCGGAGGGCGGATATTCCCCTCCGTCTCTACGAGGATTCCCTTCTGCCACTTTATAAGCTGTATTCGGTGGAACAGCGCTTACAGGAGCTTTCCGATAAAAAAGTGTGGCTGAAATCAGGCGGTTATCTGGTGATTGAGCCTACGGAGGCTCTTATTTCCATTGATGTCAATACGGGCAAGTACGAGGCCGGAAAGGATAAGGAAGAAACCTTCTACCGCATCAACAGGGAAGCGGCGGAGATGATCGCCCTGCATCTGCGGGCAAGAAACCTCTCCGGCATGATTCTGGTGGATTTTATTAATCTGAAAAGCAAGGAAAGGGAAAAGGAACTTCTGGAGTATATGCGCGGCCTCCTAAAGAGGGATCCCATTCCCGCAAAGGCAGTGGATATGACCGCGCTCGGGCTTATGGAACTGACCAGGAAGAAAGTAGCTCCCAGCCTTGCGGAGCAGCTGCGGAGCCGGTAAACAGCTAAATCCGTCTCCTCTTTTCCGGCAGGAAAGAAGGTTCCGATGCGTGCCTTCGCAAAAAACGTTACGGCATGGAGCTAAAATGATGTCGCATGAACAGAAAGGACTACGGTAATGGAACTATTACATATGGAGAAGGTAAAGGACGGAAAATATCTGAAAAACTATGAGCTGACTTATCGCAATAAGGCCGGACGTGAAAAAAAGTATGAGATTGTGAGCCGACATGAGATTTCAGGGCCGGAGGCCATCGGCCAGCATGTCAGCGGCGTTTCCATTGTGGCATTTCATGAAGGGAAAATGCTGCTCCTCCGGGAATTCCGTATGGGTGTCAACCGTTTCGTCTATAATCTCTGTGCAGGCATGATCAACGAGGGGGAGTCCCTGGAAGAGTGTATCCAGAGAGAGCTGTATGAGGAGACAGGACTGGACGTAAAAAAAATCCACAGCATCCTGCCGCCTTCTTTCGCAGCGGTCGCTTTCTCGGACGTGAAAACACAGATCGCCTTTGTGGACGCGGAGGGAAATTTTGAGGACCACACCTCAGAAAACGAACAGATTACCGCAGATTTCTATACGAAGGAGGAGGTAAAGGAATTGCTGGAGACGGAAGAGTTCAGTTCCCGCGCGCAGATAGCCGCTTTCTTTTTTGCAGGGAATCCTTCATTTTAAAGCTGAATTATAATTTGACCTGAATAGTCATTATTTTCAAAAAACATTGATAAATCGACAGAAAGGAACACTCCGGTTTCACCATGAAAATACAGAAACAACCTCTTTTTTTGTTCATTTTTGTAATATGCAGCCTGCTTCTTGCAGACCAGTACACGAAATGGCTTGCCGTTTCCCATCTGAAAGGGCAGGAACCTTTTGTGATTATCAGCCGTGTGCTGGAATTTTCCTATCTGGAAAACACAGGCGCCGCCTTCAGCTCCTTCATGGGAAGGCAGACCTTCCTGATCGTCCTGACAACGTTTGTTATTATACTGGTTTTATGGAAATATTTTATGCTGCCGGAGGGGAGACGGTTTCTCCCGATGCGCCTTTGTATGCTGCTCATCATAAGCGGCGCGGTGGGAAACCTGATCGACCGGGTGAGAAATCATTATGTGGTGGATTTTATTTATTTCGTGCCGATCAATTTTCCGAAGTTTAATGTGGCGGATATTTATATTACCGTAGGGGTTGCTATACTGGCGGTTCTTCTGTTTTTTTATTATACGGACGAAGAGCTGGACTGTCTTTTTCGGCTCGGAAAGCCAAAATCTTCCTAAGTTTTTGTTGACAAACAGCCAAAAACCCGTTACAATATTTGAGTATGCCGCATAGCGAGGTAGAAGTATGCCCATTTGGCATCACCACAGTTAGCGAGTAAATGGACGTAGTCCATGAATAGGAGGTGTGCAGATATGTACGCAATCATTGCAACAGGCGGAAAACAGTACAAGGTATCCGAGGGCGATGAGATCAGAGTGGAAAAGCTTGACGTCGAGGTTGGTTCTACTGTTACCTTCGATCAGGTGATCGCAGTCAGCGATAAGGATCTTAAAGTTGCAGGCGATGTGGCGAACGCGACCGTGACAGGAACCGTTATGGATCAGGGTAAGGCGCGCAAGGTCATCGTTTACAAGTATAAGAGAAAAACCGGCTACCACAAGAAAAACGGTCACAGACAGCCTTACACGCAGATCAAGATTGACAAGATCAACGCGTAATGACCCGGATTACCATTTATAAAACCAAGGCAGGAGAATACCGGAAATTTACCTGTGACGGCCACGCGGCGTATGCAGACTATGGTCAGGATATTGTCTGTGCGGCAATTTCTGTTCTTGTGATAAACACGGTGAATGCGCTCGATGAAATCACAAAGGAACCGGTACAGGTGGAGGCGGACGAAAATGCCGGCAGAATCAGTTGTTCATTTTTAAAACAGCCCCTGCGGGAAACCTCCGTCGCACTGATGGATTCTCTGGTTCTCGGACTGGGCCGGATTGAGGCACAGTACGGGAAAAAGCATTGTAAATTGATATTTAAGGAGGTGTAATACCATGTTGAATATGAACCTTCAGTTTTTTGCTCATAAGAAGGGTGTCGGCTCCACCAAGAACGGCCGCGATTCCGAATCCAAGAGATTGGGCGCGAAAAGAGCTGACGGACAGTTTGTTAAGGCGGGCAACATCTTATACAGACAGCGCGGAACCAAGATTCATCCCGGCGTGAACGTGGGTAGAGGCGGAGACGATACGCTGTTTGCTCTGGTAGACGGTGTTCTTCGTTTCGAGAGAAAGGGAAGAGATAAGAAGCAGGCGTCCGTTTATCCTGTAGAGAAGTAAGAGGTTTAAAGACAGCTCCGAACATCCTGATGTTTGGAGCTTTTCTAATGAGGATTTATTATGTTTGCAGATCGTGCGAGAATATTTGTTAAAAGCGGTAAGGGCGGCGACGGCCACGTCTCCTTCCGGCGTGAAAAATATGTGCCGAACGGCGGCCCGGACGGCGGTGACGGCGGAAGTGGCGGCAGCGTCTACTTTGAGGTGGACGAGGGGTTAAACACACTGACTGATTTCCGCCATGTCCGCAAATACTGTGCCAAAAACGGCGAGGAGGGCGGCAAGAAGAACTGCGCCGGAAGAAACGGGGAGGATATTGTCATCAAAGTGCCCGAGGGCACGGTGATCCGCGAGGCGGAGAGCGGCAAGGTCATCACTGACATGTCCGGCGACAACAGGCGCTTTCTTCTCCTGAAAGGCGGGCGCGGCGGCAGCGGCAACCAGCACTATGCCACCAGCACCATGCAGGCGCCCAAGTATGCCCAGCCCGGCCAGCCGGCCAAAGAGCTGGAGCTGCTTCTGGAGCTTAAAGTGATTGCCGACGTGGGACTCGTGGGCTTTCCCAATGTGGGAAAATCTACCTTTTTATCAAAGGTGACAAACGCAAGGCCCAAAATAGCCAACTATCACTTTACCACCCTGAATCCCAACCTGGGCGTGGTGGACCTAGAGGATGCCAAAGGTTTTGTGATCGCCGATATACCAGGCCTGATTGAAGGCGCGTCGGAGGGGGTGGGACTGGGGCATGAGTTTCTGCGCCACATCGAACGGACACGGCTGATTGTGCACATCGTGGATGCGGCGTCAACAGAGGGGCGCGATCCCATTGCGGATATTTATGCCATCAACAAAGAGCTTGAAACCTACGACCGGACGCTTTCCGAAAGACCGCAGATCATCGCTGCCAACAAGATTGATATGATCTATGAGAAGGACAGTGATCCCGTGGAAAAGATCAGGGCTGAGTTTGCGCCGCAGGGCATTCCTGTCTACGCCATTTCCGCCATCAGCGGCAAAGGCGTCAGAGAGCTTCTCTATGCCATCAATAACCGTCTGGGCGAAATGGAGGACAGCAAGCCCCTGACCTTTGAACAGGAATTCTTCCCTGAATTCCATTTTGACATTGAAAACGAACCGTTTACCGTGGTCTATGACGAGGCGGCGGACGAGTATGTGGTGGAAGGGCCGCGCATTGAGAAGATGCTGTCCTACACCAATCTGGAATCCGAGAAGGGCTTTAAATTCTTTCAGGATTTTATGCGCAAGCAGGGAATTCTGGAACAGCTTGAGGCGCTTGGCATCGAGGAGGGCAGCACCGTCCGAATGTACGGACTGTCGTTTGACTACTATAAGTGATTGAGTAAAGCTCAATCCTGAGAAGGAGATTTGATTTATGGAATTAACGAGCAAACAGCGGGCACATTTAAAGAGTCTGGCAAACGGTATCGATCCCATCTTTCAGGTGGGAAAAGCCAGCCTGACGCCGGAATTCACAGAGTCCATCGCGGATGCTTTCCATACAAGGGAGCTTTTGAAGATTGCCGTCCTGAAGAACTGCGCGGACGATCCCCGGATGATTGCCGAGGCGGTGGCGGAGAGAACCCGCTCCACGGTGGTGCAGGTGATCGGCAAGAAGATCATCCTCTACAAGCCGGATAAAAAGAATCCGAAAATCGTACTGCCAAAATAACTGTGGGAATCGGATTTTGTTCGCCGCATCACAAGTATCGGCCAGAAACGTAAAGGGGGAACTGTATGAGAAGAATCGGCATTATGGGAGGCACTTTCAACCCCATCCACAACGGGCATCTGGCGATCGCAGAAAAAGCGAGAGAGCAGTTCGGGCTGGAAAGGGTGCTGTTCATGCCAAGTGGCGTTCCCTATATGAAGAACCAGCGGCAGGTTCTGCCCGTACAGGTACGGTGCGAAATGACGGCTCTCGCCATCAAAGGAGTGCCGGGCTTCGAGCTGTCCGAGGTGGAAGCGTCGGATGCGGCGCAGGGGAAAAACACTTACACTTGCGATACCCTGCAGAAATTAAAAATTGCAGACCCTGATGCGGCATACTATTTTATTTTGGGGGCTGACAGCCTGTATGCCATGGAGGACTGGAAAAAACCGGAGTTGATTTTTCGGAATTGTACGGTTCTGGCGGCGGTGCGGACAGAAGAGCCGTCTTCCGATCCACAGATGACTTCTACGCGCGTGGACGGCGGGGACGTTGAAACCGGCGGGAAACGGCAGGATCGTCTGCGGGGACAGGCACAGTATCTGCGGGAGAAATACAGTGCCTCCATTGAAATTCTGGCATTTGCTGGTATGGACGTATCCTCCACGCAGATCCGGGAAAGAGTGCGCGAGGGCGCGTCCTTGCAGGGATTCGTTCCGGAGGCGGTGGAAGCGTATATCCGGGAGAACCGGCTTTATGAAAAGGAGTCGTAAAAAATAAATTTAAAGATACTGTAGCTGCTTCCCTCTAAAGAAAGGATGTTTTTAATGAGTCATAATCACCATCAGCCAGATCTGGAAAAACTTCGCCGTGCGATGGAAAAGGAATTGTCCACCGGCCGCTATACCCACACTTTAGGGGTAGCCTATACAGCCGCAGCCCTTGCAATGGCCCACAATGAAGATATGGAGAAAGCCATGAAAGCAGGGCTTTTACACGACTGTGCCAAATCCATGCACGGTTCGGAGCTGGTCGCCATTTGCGAGAAGGCGTATCTCAACGTGACGGCGGTGGAGCGGAGCAATCCGACGGCCTTACTGCACGCCAAGGTGGGCGCTTATCTGGCGGAGCGCAAATACGGCGTGACGGATGAGGATATACTAAACGCAATCCGTTACCATACGACAGGCCGTCCGAACATGAGCCGGCTGGAAAAAATGGTCTATATTGCAGATTACATTGAACCTGGCCGGAAGCAGAACAGAGACCTGGATCTGATCCGAAGACTCGCCTATCAGGATCTGGACAGCACGATGGAAAAAATACTGTCAGACACACTTGCCTATTTGCGGACCACGGAAGGGCAGATAGATGATATGACAAACAGAACCTATCAGTACTATAAAAGATAGCAGCGGCGCCTATAAATATTCAGGTCTGATACCAATATGACTCTGGGAAAGGTAAGGTTATTGTTATGAACACAAAGGAAACAGCACTTTTAGCGGTGAATGCGCTGGAAGATAAAAAGGCGGAAGACATCCGCATCATTGATATCAGCGAAATTTCTACCATTGCCGATTATTTTATCATCGCGGACGGCAGTAATAAGAGCCAGATACAGGCTATGGCGGACAATGTATC
Organism: uncultured Lachnospiraceae bacterium; assembly: GCA_947174505.1. Taxonomy (GTDB): domain Bacteria; phylum Bacillota; class Clostridia; order Lachnospirales; family Lachnospiraceae; genus UBA3282. The sequence goes on along the minus strand of CAMWJF010000025.1, from coordinate 40,561 downwards.
GGAAGTTCTCGGAAGAGCCGGCGTAAACTTAAGACAGATGGAAGGCTACCAGAACGCCAACTGGGTTCTGATGGATTTTCAGGATGTGATCATCCATATTTTTGACAGGGAGAACCGTCTGTTTTATGATCTGGAACGGATCTGGCGCGACGGCGTGCTGACAGACAAAGAGGCGCTGGAAAAGGAATAGGCCACATGAAAAGAGCAGAACCGGGGTAAAACTGATACAGCCGGTTCTGCTTTTCTCTTTGTTGCTCTCTTTTGCCTGTTTTACTCTGTCCGTACCTATGCCTTGTTTGACTCTGCCATATTGCCGTTCGTGTACATATAGAATGTGATGATATACAGTCCGGCGATACCCACCAGGGCGTAAATGATTCTGGAAAACCATGACATGTTACCGAAAACAAATGCCACAAGGTCAAAGCTGAAAAGTCCGATCAATCCCCAGTTGATAGCGCCGATAATGGCAATCGTCAGGGCAAGGCAGTCTAAAGCTCTGTTTCTCATTTCCCTTCCCCCTTCATAAGACATCAACCCCTGAATAATACATGAGAGACTGACTGTTTATCATAACCGCGAAAGCTGTGCAGCTACGATCACTATGTAGTATGTCTGAATCGGAAGACGCTATGCTGGAAATAACTTCTCTATAAGCATATACGACCTGATAATCCATTGCCATTTATAAATTTAAAAAATATGAAAGAGGCTACTGCTTTTTTACCACCGGAATCCACACCTCGTATTTTGCATTCTGCGGATCAGGATTCAGGTAAACCTCCACGTCCGGAGCGTCACCGTATTCATATCCGGATGTGGGGAGCCATTCTGTTACAATGCGCCGTTCCAGTTCCTGAATGGACTGGTTCGTGCCTTCTCCCGGAAAGACAGCCCATGTGGCGGCCGGGACAGTATACTCCTCAAAATCTGTTTTTTCTTTTGAGGTCGGAACCGCTATATAATATCGCCACGCCTCCTTATCATTACAAACGCTTACGCCAAGTACGCCCATAGGCGGCATATCCATCATACCGGCCAGTCTCTGTAGGGTTTCGTTCATAGATATGTCCTGCCATTTAGCTGGAATTACCGTGAAATTGTCCTCAATGTCCTTTTGCAGCGGCACCGACACCCCGACAATGCGGAATGCCTCCTTTCTATGAAACTGTTACCGGCTTTTTCATTAATGTTTGTAAAGGCGAAACACCCCGAACACCTTTCCGAGAATCTGGCAGTCCTCCACAATAATAGGCTCCATGGAGTCATTTTCCGGCTGCAGGCGGATATGTCCGTCTTCCTTATAAAAAGTCTTCACCGTAGCCGAATCGTCAATCAATGCCACCACCGTATCGCCGTTCGACGCTGTCTGACAGCAGTTTACAAAAATCTGGTCGCCGCTGTAAATACCTACATTAATCATGGAATCGCCCTTTACCTTAAGGACAAAGGAATCGCCGCCCGGCACCATATCCGCCGGAACCGGGAAATAACTGTCAATATTCTGTTCCGCCAAAATCGGCAGTCCAGCCGCAACCTGGCCGATCACAGGCAGGGAAACCATCTCCGTGCGCACCATCTGGAAATTGTCATCACAGATTTCAATCGCACGCGGCTTTGTGGGGTCTCTCCTAATATAACCGTTTTTTTCCAACGTCTCCAAATGGGAGTGCACCGAGGAAGTGGACTTCAGATTAACCGCCTCACAGATCTCCCGGACAGCCGGGGGATATCCTCTTTTTAAAATTTCATCCTTAATATAATCAAGAATCTGCTGCTGTTTTACAGTGATCTTTCCCTGTGCCATACGTAACATCCTTATCCTTTCTCCGGGCTAATTGGGCCGATACCTATTTTCTGACAATTTGCATGTTTTAATCATAACACAACAAAACGAAAAAAGCAAACGTATATTCAGAAAATTTGTTCGATTTTTTATCAAAACTGTATTGACATACGAAAGCACGTTCGATATAATGCATTTATAAAGAACATTTGTTTGCAACACCTGTTCGGTAATTAAAATTCATAAGACAGTAGAAATTTTAATTTTGTACACCACCAGATCTACTCTACATGACCGTCTAAAGCACTGATCCATGAAAGATGTATTACCGTGGGAAGAAAGGAGCTATTTATGAGCAGAACCATGACACAGCGCTATCACAGAGAACAGGATATCAGAAGCGAGAGAAGAATCCGCAATAACCGCATACGCAGGAGACGGGAGATGAGAAAGAACTTCCTCCTGCTTGTGATGACTTTCTGTCTGATTGTCACCGCTTCCATAGCAGTCAGCTCTTTTCGTTCCAACGCGAAGAACGATCCTTCACAGGAATCTGACAAATATTATAAGAGCATTGTCGTATCGGACAGCGCCACCCTCTGGTCTATCGCGGAAGAGTATATGGACGAGGCGCACTACGGATCTATTTATGAGTATATCCGTGAGGTGATGCAGATCAACAGCCTCACTAGTGACGCGATCTACGCGGACGCGCATCTGATTGTGCCATATTATGATACGAAATAGGATTTGTCAGAATCATCATTTATGAAGATAACTTTTCGGAATCTCAATGAATGTGATTCTAACTGAAAATTGACAACTGAATATCGTGCAGGAAATGAAATTTGAGAAAAATGGACATAAACATTGGACATAGCGGGTACTATGCCTTGAAAAATCTTATGGAATCGCTTAAGATATCATTATTAGGCGGTTATTCCTAATAATGATTCTTGAAATGCCTCAGCAGAGGGCATTTCCCAGGCATCAAGATGCTGTAACATCATGATGCCGTAGAGGCGGCAGTACCACATCTTAGTCGAGCGGTGCCTGCCGTCTTCTAATTTATAGTCCTCTTTCTCCCGCTTGTTGGAGCGCTCCACAGAAGTCCTTCTGTCATATTCCTTTTCCCATGATTTAGAGTCCCTTGGCGGTATGTTAAATAACCTTGGATTGTCATCGGTAAAGATGTGTACGGTTCTTCCATATTTTGCCGGTGAACAAGGGTGTTCACAAAAGCAGCCACGTTTCCGGTTTGATTTCGGGCATCGGTATTTTACCCGGTGTTTGGCAGCTTCATATCCATCTTTATGCATACGTAAGCCCAACTTACAGACAGGGACACCATCGCCGTCGATTGTGAAATCGTCCTTATAGGTAAAATGCCCGGTATGTCCGGGATTGAGGTCGATAAACGGTGTGATATGTTCCCGTCTGCAGTATTCATAAACAGGGTAAGCGTCGTGTGCAGAATCCAGAAGGAGCTTTTCAGTGCGGAATTTCGGAAGATATGCTTTCATAGTGAAAAAGGAATGCAGGAAGGAAAGCATGTCATGCCGGGAGGCCCGCTCTAAAAGCGGAAACACAGGGAGATCATTGTAGGAATCGGAAGCCACATACATGTAGAGGTGGTAGCCGAAGAAATAGCATTCCCGGTGAGAGTCCCATCCCCAGTTACAGTCGGGCTGGGAATAATGGCGTTTACAGTTACAAGAAGAACAGCCTTTCTCTTTACAATGGCAAATGCGCTTTTTGCGCTGCTGTGCGGCAGTACGGACAGGGGTGCCGTCACCGGCAAGAGCCAGGTGCCGGGGATTAACCAGCCCCCTGTGGATGGACTGGTCCAGGAACTGCTGCTGATAAAGCCGGAAAATGAGAAAGAAGGGATTTTGCGGTTTTAACTGCCAATGTTCCAGCAGGGGAAGAAGCTTGGAAGCCATGCTGGAAGAGTCGCAGGGAGTCTTATCGCCTTTCTTTTTGCCTTTGGGAGTTTTCTTTATCTTAGGGAACCGGTCTTTCGGGGAAAGGCTGTTGGAGTCATCCTGCCAGATGCGGGAAAAGAAATCATAAAAAGTACCAACACCAGGGGTATCCCCGAAAGAGAAACCGCTGAGGATGGCATAAAGCGGAGTTTCCTTAAGCATGCGGCACCAGACAGTGATGGAAGTAATTTTCAGTTTCAAAGCAAGCAGATAGGAGCGCAGCATGCAGGAAGGGAGCCTTGGTTCCGGGCCAAAAACAGAGTAACATTCCTGCATGATAGAATCCGTCTTGGAAAGATCGAGAAACCAGAACTGCACGATATAATTCCAGGTGCTTTTGGGAAGCACAAATGGATCAGGGTAAAATTTAAGGAACTGGGATACGAAAGTATCCTGAAAGGCGGCATGACCGCCAGGGTTATAAGGTAACATCAAAAATCGCCTCCAATCAAAAAAAGTACTTTTTGATCAAAGGCGCGTAGCGCCGCATTTTTTGACTGGTTTGTCAAGTGCTTTTGCAAAAAAAGTGGGTGATTTTTGAAAAATAGGTTCTGAAAGCCCCATGAAATAAGGGCTGAAGATTCCGAGAAGTTATGAAGATATAAGGGAGGAAACCTCAACTATGAAACGTGAACTTGGAATTGCCCGCTGCGGACTGGCTTGCTGCCTGTGCACCGAGAACGATAACTGTAGTGGTTGTAGTTCTGACGAATGCCCGGATAAAGACTGGTGCGAGAACAGACGCTGCTCGATCTCGAAAACGCTCAGTCATTGTTATAAATGTCCTGAAATGTGCAAAAAGGGATTGCTGGCACAGATTAAGCCTTATACATTTAGTCTTTTTGTGAAACAGTATGGGGAAGAGAAGCTGTTGGACTGTCTGGAACGCAATGAGCAGCACGGTGTTATCTATCACCGGGAGGGATTTCATGGCGATTATGACGATTTTGAAAATGAGGAAGCGCTCATTCATTTTATTTTGACAGGAGAGAAATAGATTATCATAATTTATTGAGAATTTTAGCTTTTCGGTTTATAATTTCAATGAATTGCTTTTATCATGATCGTACAGGAGAGCCGCCATGAAAATCGACCGGATGATCGGCATTTTATCCATTCTGTTACAGCAGGAGAAAGTCACCGCGCCATACCTAGCGGAAAAGTTCGAGGTTTCCCGCCGTACCATCAACCGGGACATCGAAGCGCTCTGTATGGCGGGCATTCCGCTTGTGACGGAACCGGGACAAAACGGCGGTGTCTCCATTATGGAGGGCTATAAGATAGACCGCGCCCTCTTTACCGCACAGGATATGCAGGCCATTCTGGCCGGACTTCGAAGTCTGGACAGCGTAAGCGGCACAAAACAGTATCTGCAGCTCATGGAGAAACTTTCCGCAGGCGCATCGAACCTTTTATCCGGGGACACCCATATTCTGATTGATCTTTCTTCCTGGCATAAATCTGCTCTATCCCCCAAGATTGAACTTTTACACAATGCCATTCTTGCAACAAAAAAAGTATCTTTTACCTATTTTTCACCAAAAGGAGAGTCCGAACGGACTGTGGAGCCTTATGATCTGATTTTCCAGTGGTCCGGCTGGTATCTTTGGGGATGGTGCGAGAGGAGAGAAGCGTTCCGGCTGTTTAAACTGATGCGGATGACAGATCTTTCTTTAGGGGAATCCTTTGAACAGCGCAAGGTTTCCCTGCCTGATCTGAGTCCGAAGCAGATATTTCCGCCGCCGTTCCAAGTCAGGGCAAAAATTGATCCCACCTATAAATGGCGGCTGGTGGAAGAGTTTGGCCCGGAAAGTTTCGAGACTTTGCCGGACGGTATGTTGCTTTTTTGTTCCGACTTTTATGATAGACAAAGCGTGGTAGGCTGGATTGCCTCTTTCGGCAGCGGCGCGGAGCTTTTGGAACCTGTGGAACTGCGGCGGGAGGTTCTGTGCTTTGCGGAAGGTGTTTATAAAAAATACAGTCCATCTTCCGAAACATGACATACAGTTGTCGTGTTTACTTTGTTACAATACATCCATCAAATCATTTATCCGTGTAAGTTAGCATATATCTTGCCTCTCTTTTCACGGAAACATAAGAAAGGATGGATTTATCAATGAAAATGGAATACGAAATCGTAACTCTGGAGGAAAAAATTGCCGTAGGCGTATCCGCAAGGACAAATAATACCTCGCCTGATATGGGAACTGTCATCGGCGGTCTGTGGAGCCGTTTTTACAAGGAGGGCATTTATGATTCCATACCGAAAAAGGAACATGCGAAGGCATTGGGTATCTACACCGACTACGCCGGAGACGAAAAAGCGGATTATACCGCATTTGTGGCCTGTGAAACTGCTAAAGAGCCTGCCGGATGTGACTTTGCGGTCTGTCATATCCCGGCTGGACAATATGCGAAATTTGTGGTACACGGGAATATGGTGCAGGCGGTCGCAGAAGCGTGGCAGGCAATCTGGCAGATGGATCTGCCCAGAGCCTTTCAGTGTGATTTTGAAGAATACCAGAACGACGATATGGGAAATGAGGCCGAAATCCATATTTATGTTGGTCTGAAAGAGAAAGAGGATTGAGCGTAATGGCATTTGATTACAAAAAGGAATACAAAGAATTTTATCTTCCGAAAAAACAGCCCAGTCTGATCACTGTACCGTCCATGCATTTTATTGCGGTTCGTGGGACTGGGAATCCCAACGAGGAAGGTGGCGCTTACAAACAGTCTATCGGTCTGCTTTACGGAATCGCCTTTACCATTAAAATGAGCAAGATGGGAGATCACCGGATAGATGGTTATTTCGACTATGTTGTGCCGCCTCTGGAAGGGCTGTGGTGGCAGGAAGGAACTCGTGGCGTTGATTATTCCAGAAAAGAGGATTTTGAGTGGATCTCCATGATCCGCCTGCCGGAATTTGTGACAAAAGACGAATTCATCTGGGCGGTGACCGAAGCCACTGAGAAGAAACATACCGACTTCTCCAAGGTGGAATTTATGGCCTACGACGAGGGACTGTGTGTACAGTGTATGCACATAGGCCCCTATGATGAGGAACCTGCCACCATAGAGGCCATGGATGCCTTTGCCAGCCAACAAGGCTTCCTTCCGGATATGGACGGTACGCGCCGCCACCATGAAATTTATCTGAGTGATGTGCGCAAATGCAGGCCGGAAAATCTGAAAACGGTGATCCGGCATCCTGTAAAGAAGAAAACGGAACCGTAGTCCTGCTGCATTTAAAATAGGAAGTTAAATAGGAAGCCAGCATGTCCCATCGGCAAAATATATTTGTGTTTTGAACTTAAAAATATGGATATATTTTGCCGATAGTGGTATAATAATTTCGATAAAACTTTTACGAAAGGTCAAATACTTATGCAATATATGAATGTCCATATGGCCGCTGAAAAATGGAATGTATCTGAGAGAAGTGTACGAAATTATTGTGCTGAAGGTAAAATTCAGGGAGCGGTACTTGACGGTAAAACATGGAAAATTCCGGTTGATGCGGCAAAGCCTGCAAGAAAGCAACGAGCAGGAAAGGTATCAAAAAACTTATTAACCAGATTAAAATTTGAAAAAGAGTCCCAGATTCCCGGCGGTATCTATCATAAGGTGCAAATTGAACTGACATACAATTCCAATCATATGGAAGGCAGTAGGCTTACGCATGACCAGACAAGGTATATTTTTGAAACGAACACAATTGGCATACAAGATGAAGCGATAAATATAGATGATATTGTTGAGACGTCAAATCACTTTAAATGTATTGATCAGGTGATAGAATCCGCCAACTATCGTTTAAATGAATCCTTGATCAGACAGCTTCATATCATATTAAAAACAGGGACTTCTGACAGCAGAAAAGCATGGTTTACGGTTGGCGGCTATAAACGCTTTGAAAATGAGGTGGGAGGAAAACCAACTACAAAGCCCGCTGATGTTCCTAAAGAAATAAAAAATTTACTAAAAACATACAATCAGAATCGTTCAAAAACATTGCAGGAAATCGTAGCATTTCACTATGAATTTGAAAAGATACATCCTTTTCAGGATGGAAACGGACGCATTGGCAGGCTGATTATGTTCAAAGAATGTCTGCGAAATGGGATTACTCCGTTTATCATATACGATGACATTAAGGAATTTTATTACCGGGGACTAAATGAATGGAAAAATGAACCTGGATATTTAATGGATACCTGTCTGACCGCCCAAGACAGATTTAAAGAATATATGAATTACTTTGGATTAGAATACAATGATTAAAGGAAGATAGTATAAACAATACCATTACTTCAATATCTGTTACCAATGATTAATATAGAATATGAAGAGAAACAGTGCAATAACCAACTATGAAACAAATACACATTTATTTCATAGTTGAACAGGTTCGTACAGTCTTTGATTCTTTTTCCCGAAAACCTTATCCATTTTCACGCAACCTGATCGTCTGCGCCGCCTTCCGGCGGTTCTGGTCCTTGATCGCCGCATAATGCTTTCTTGTCGTCCCCACATCCGAGTGTCCCAGCACGTCCGCCACCAGATAGATATCCTCGGTTTCCTGATAAAGGGACGTACCGAAAGTGGACCGCAGTTTGTGGGGCGTGATCTTTTTCTGGGGTACGAACTCTCTCGCATACTTTTCCACCAGATTCTCCACCGCGTGCACGCTGATCCGTTTCTTCTGTAAAGAGAAAAAGAGCGCGTTTTCCTCCCCGGGAAGCGCCTGCGCGGCTATGACAGCCCGGGGCCCCTCAATATAATCCAGCAGCGCTTTTTCCACCTCTTCCCCGAAATAAAGCACCGCCTCGTTGCCGCCTTTGCGGATAATACGGATGCTGTTTTCCCTGAAATTTACATCGTTTATATCCAGTCCCACACACTCCGAAACCCGGATGCCGGTGCCCAGAAACAGGGTGACGATGGCGATATCCCGCACCTTAGTCTTTAAGAAAAAATCCTTTTTCTTACCCGTCAGCTCCTTTTCATAGGTTTCCAGACTATCCAGAAAAATGGCCACCTCGTCCGGCTCCAGATGGATAATGGCCTTTTCATGGAGTTTGGGCATGTCCACCTGCATCGCCACATTCCTTGTGAGCAGTTCCTTCTTATAATAATAATCTAAAAAGCTCCGCAGGGACGACATTTTCCGCGCAATGCTGCTGGCCCCGTTTTTCTGTTCCCCGTTTTCGGACTCATAATATTTCAGGTACTCCTGATATTCCTCAATGTCTATGCTGGTCAGGCAGTCCAGATCCTTCAGCGCAATTTCTTTCATGGTTTTATCCTTCAAAGCCGGATTTTTCTCAATCAGGAACCGCAGGAAAACCTGTAGGTCATAGGCATAGGATATCCTTGTCTTGGCGCTGGATTTCTGTTCCAGCGCGCGGAAATAATCCCTCGCATAAGGCGGCAGATCCGCCAGCAGCCCGCGAAGCTGCAGTATATAGTCGGTTTCCCTCTTTTCATGATAGGTCCGGTTTTTTCCCGCCATATTCTCACCTCATTTTCGCAAAATCGAACCAATGTTCATTTCTGCATTTTTCCACATAATTTACGAATCTCTCACAAATGATAAAATACCGCTTTGTCATTTCGTTCTGCCGGATTTCATGGCTTCTCCCAGCCGTCAATTTTTCCACTTAAAATGGCTGTAAACATGCGTTCTTTCACGCCCGGCGCCTCCAGATTGATCTGCTGTACAAGGTTTTTTACGGTTTCCCGCTTGGTATGACCGTCTGCCGGACAGGGACTTTTGACCACAGGCACCTTATTCTTTCGAACGAAACCAATGACGTCCGCCTCATTCATATAAATAAGAGGCCGGATCACGGTAATCTCTGTGCGGTCAAGATACGTCACCGGGCGGAACGTATGAAACCGCCCCTCGTAGATCAGTGACATCATCATGGTTTCCACCACATCATCCTTGTGATGCGCATAGGCTACCTTATTGCAGCCTAAAGCTTTCATGGCGTCATTTAACGCGCCCTTCCGCATCTTCGCGCACAGGGAACAGGGATTGGATTCCTTTCTGTCCTCAAAAATGATTTTACCAATATCAGTTTTTATAATATGATACGCCACATCCAGTTCACGGCAGAGCTGCTCAATGCCTGAAAGATCCAGGTTCCCGAAGCCAAGATCCACCGTCACCGCGCAAAGTTCAAAGGCTGCCGGATAAAACCGCCGTAATCCCTGCAGGGCGTAAAGCAGGGTCAGGCTGTCCTTACCGCCGGAAATGCCGACAGCAATATGGTCTCCCGTCTCAATCATCTGATAATCATCCACAGCCTTTCTCGTAAGGCTCAATACCTGCTGTAAATTCATGGTCATATTCCTTTGGCGCTTCTATTATCTGTAATTTCGCGCTTGCGCGCTTTCTATCATATAGTATACATAATATTTCCTCTTTTCGCACTATTTTTTTGGTATTGTGTACCCACCTCTGAATTGTTATAATAAAGAAAAATGAATGGATCCATATTTATCCTTATTATTTTGATACAGAAAGGTTTCATAAATGAAATTCAAATTTGACAAAAAATACTTATACTGGGGGATCACAGGGTTTCTGGCTCTGGCGGGAGCGATTCTCTTCTACTATATCCTCTTCCACCGCTCCAATTTCATGGGCGGACTCGACAAATTCGTCACCATCGCCATGCCGATCATCGACGGCTTTGTACTGGCGTATCTGTTTACGCCTATTTTAAATGCCATTGAGAAAAAGCTGATTAAGCCGCTCTACAGGAAAGCCGGCATTGAAATAACGCCGAAGGTAAAAAAGCGCATGCGCGCATGCTCCATTCTGGCTACGCTGGTGGTGGTTCTTCTGGTATTATACGAGCTCTTTGCGCTGATCCTGCCGGAAGTGGTACGCAGCATACAGAGCATTATTTTCCAGTTTCCCATTTACGTCAATAACCTCTCAAACTGGGCGCTCCTTATGCTGAAAGATAACCCGGACCTAGAGACCACCGTGGACGCACTGATCAGCCAGTATTCTGCGAAGATGATGGAATATGTAAACACCAATCTTCTGCCCCATATCAACGAGGTCTTAAAGACGGTGTCCCTGAGCGTGATCGGTGTATTTAAGGCGCTTTGGAATCTTGTCATCGGGTTTATTATCTCCGTCTATCTGCTGGGGAGCAAGGAGAAGTTTGCCGGACAGGCGAAAAAGATCGTCTATGCCGTTTTCGACCGCGAGGCAGGTAATGAGATCGTTTCGAACTTCCGCTTTATCCACAGCACCTTTATCGGCTTCATCGGCGGCAAAATTGTAGACTCCATTATCATAGGCATTATCTGCTTTTTCTGTACGAGCATTATCGGCACGCCTTACTCTATTCTGGTAAGCGTGATTATCGGCGTAACTAATATTATCCCCTTCTTCGGTCCATGGATTGGCGGCATTCCCAGCGCCCTCCTTGTACTGATGGTGGATCCCAAGCAGGCGCTTTACTTCGGTATTCTGATTATCTTTATACAGCAGTTTGACGGCAATATCCTCGGTCCGAAGATTCTCGGTGACTCCACCGGGCTTTCAGGCTTTTGGGTTATCTTCTCGATCACCATTTTCGGCGGCCTCTTCGGCGTCCTTGGCATGATTGTGGGCGTGCCCATCTTTGCGGTATTCTATGCCGGTGTTAAGTCCCTTGTCAACAGGGTTCTGAAGAAGAAAAGCCTGCCGACAGATCTCGGCCCCTATATGACAGTCGGCCGGATTGAGGAATCCATGGCCTTTACGGAATATGTGCCGCCTGTCAAGAAAAAATCATCAGGCAAAACCAAAACCGCCAGCCCTAAGCTGGACGACAAAGACGGCGGTTCCAAGAAAAGCTAGGAGGGAAAAATGTTCAGTGTCATTCTCTTTACACTCCTGATTTCGGTTCTTATCTTTTTATATATGCGCCACACGACAAAGAAGCGGAAGAAACATTCTGCGGAATTAAATTCTGTCAGGGATTTTCATGCATCCTACGACCGCATCAAGACCCGCAGAGAACTGCGCGACAGGCACAGCGGTTACCAGACATATGTCACAAAATATAACAGCACAGAGGACTACCGGGAACGGGGTGAATGAAAAATCGTCGCTGTGGCAATTTCCTTTAGAATGAAAACAGGGAGCGGATTTGAACACCGCTCCCCAATTTGTTGTCTAATTATCGTGTCTCGAAATCCTCCACAAACTGCGTAATCAGCTTCACCGTCCCGTCAATGCCAAGAATACTGCTGTTTACGGAAAGATCATAGCTGTCCACACGTCCCCACTTCTTGGAGGAATAGTAATTATAGTAGCTCTGCCTCTGCTTATCCTTCTTATTCATCATGTCGAGCGCTTTCTGCTCCGTGTTGATATCCTCGAAACGCTCCATGATCCGTTTCACCTTACACTTTTCTTCCCCGTGGATAAAAACATGAAGGCAGTTCTGATAGTCATGCAGCGCATAGTCCGCGCAGCGTCCCACAATCACACAGGGACCCTCGCCGGCAATCTTCTTAATCGTATCAAACTGCGCCAGAAACACCTTGTGGCTGATAGGCATATCCACAAAGGAGGAAGAATTATAGCCAAAGGAATAGGTATCCATCACCAGATTATAGAGAAAAGAATTGGTGGGACGCTCATCGTGGCTCTGAATCATCTCCTCACAGAAACCACTCTCCTTCGCTGCCCTCGTCAGCAGATCCTTATCATAAAATTTAATCCCGAAATGCTCCGCTACCTTCTTGCCGATCTCGCGGCCCCCGGAGCCGAATTGACGTCCTATCGTGATAATCGTATTCATATATGCATCCCCTTTCTTTCCTTACATCCCCTGCTATCCGCTTCCCCTCATATGTGCTGAAACATGAAATGTTTTTGATACTACTATTATATATATTTTGCACAATAAAGTCAAGTAAAAGGCATACCAAAACGGTGAATTTGACCAAGCAGACATGGCACATACTCCGATGTTTCCTGACTCTGCCTGCTTTTGTGCGATAAGCAGACTCGCGCAGAAAGAGGGCAGAAACTCTGCCCTCTCCATAAATTCTTATTTTCACCGAAAATGATATTTTAATGCCTTACGCTGCCTTTTTCTGTTTGGATAAGGTCTGAATACCCTCAATTACCAGTACAATTGCAAGGATAATCAGAATAACCGCCAGAATAGCCTGTGCATAAGGACCCCAGTCTGCACCGCCCGCGGAAATAATACCGAGCTGGTTCTTGACGGTTACGCACAGGGAGCAGATGGTAACGATGATCATGAAGCCCATCGGAAGCAGGAACATCTTATTATTCTTGCCTACATTGCCAAGCCATGTAGCAACAGCCAGCAGACCGATGCCTGCCAGGAGCTGGTTTGCCGCGCCGAACAGCCCCCAGATTTTGGAGTAACCTGTCATACCGAGCGCAACGCCGAGAATAACGGTGATAATGGTTGCCACGTAGGGATTCACAAATGTCTTCTTCCAGCCGTCCTTGATATCGTCCACGGTCTGACCTGGCTCAAGGAAGAACTCCTGGAACATGAAACGGGCCAGACGGGTCGCCGTATCCAGGGAGGTCAGGCAGAATGCGGAGTAAGTAAGTACCAGCAGCGTATTCAGGACTGCAACCACGCCTTCCGATGCGATACCGCCATACATCTGGGAAATACCGCCCGCAAAAATTGCCGTTGCGCCTGCAGTGATCCCGTTCTTGTATGCGAAGTTGATTGCGCATACCGTGATAACAGCCAGCACACACTCTAAGAGCATACCGCCGTAAGCGATCGGCTTCGCATCTGTCTCTTTGTCAAGCTGCTTGGAGGTGGTTCCCGAAGATACCAGCGAGTGGAAACCGGAAATCGCGCCGCACGCAACTGTAGTAAAGAGCACGGGGAACAGATACTGCATGCCGTTGCCGTTGTCAACCGCAAAGCCATTGAAAGCGGCAAGGCCGTCTGCACCGCCCATTCCCGCATGGGAAATTACCACACCCACCAGAGCGACCGCTAACATCGCGTAAAGCAGGAAGGAGCTTAAGTAATCACGGGGCTGTAACAGAATCCATACCGGCGTCACGGAAGCGATAGCGATATAGATACCCACAATGATCATCCAGGTATTTGTGGTCAGGTAAATCGGATGGAAGTTCATGCCGACTGCCATACAGAGTGCGATGGCAACCACACCAAGGATCGTGGAAACAGCCATGGAAGCATTGCGGCGATACACCATGAAACCGAAAACGATAGCAATCACGATAAACAGCAGGGATACCATAGCGACAGATGCATTGGTCGCGGACGCTGCCCTGTCAATTGCACCCGCGTCATCCACCACCGCGCCAAAGGTAGTAGCCACGATGGAAGCAAATGCCGCAACCACAAGGATCAGGGTCAGATAAGCAAAAATGGTAAACAGCATCTTCGCCCTCTTGCTCATGTTGGTGGAGATGATCTCACCGATGGACTGTCCTTTATGACGGATGGATGCAAAGAGCGCACCAAAGTCATGCACGCCGCCGAAGAAAATGCCGCCAACCAGAATCCAGAGCACAACGGGAACCCAGCCGAACATAGCTGCGCCGATCGGGCCGGTGATCGGGCCTGCTCCAGCAATGGATGAAAAGTGGTGGCCCATCAGCACAGGCGCCTTAGCCGGAACATAGTCCACACCGTCTTCCATCTCATGTGCGGGTGTCGGTTTCCTACTGTCGCCCACACCCCATTGCCTGCAAAGCCATCCGCCGTAGAATATGTAGCCGAGGATAAGAATTGCAATACAGATGATTAACAGTAATAATGAATTCATACAAACTCTCCCTTTCTCTCTTATTTTTTGGAATACAACACTTTTTTCAAAATTTTCGCTGTCGTTCGTCCGGCACGGTTGCTTTCAATCCGGTCACTATCCCCAATGACCGCCGCCGCATGAAAGTCCATCCAGCCGTGAAGCGAAAAATGAAAACTTTTGTATATGTGACACTTTTTTAATGCCTTTACGGCAGCCTCATCACAGGTGTCACAGACAATGATGGGGGTGATATAGGAGTACATATGGCCCGGGCCGATGTGAAGCTGATCCATGCCATCCTCATATGCCGTTTTTTTGCAGTTCTCAAAAGCCTCCAACGTGAGATGCGGCACATCAAAAAGATAGATAAACTCCTCGCTGTCCGCCGCCCAGAGCGATACCTTTCTGGAAACCATATACTTCTCGGCGTGCTCATAATACTCGCACAGCGCCCGTAGAGGCGCCCGCCTGGTCCCGAAATCCGTTATGTTGTAATAAGCCACATAGCTCTTTAATAAAATATCTATGATGTTTTGTCTCGTATATTTCATAATCCCTCAGATTTTAACAAAATCCATATCTTAGATAGTAACATTTTACAGCCACCATTTCAAGATATTTTAATAGTTTATTCATAATTTGTTTATAAATAATAACTCAAAGAACTTCGAGCAGATGCGAAAAATACGCTGGGATCGGCGCTTTTACCTCTATATATGCGCCGCTTACGGGATGCATAAATCCCAGACAGTATGCATGCAACGTCTGTCCTTCCAGATGAAAAGCCGTCTTTCCATGCCCATAAACCTCGTCTCCCAAAAGCGGATGCCCGATGGAGGTCATATGCACCCGGATCTGGTGGGTACGTCCCGTCTCCAGCCTGCACTCTATATAAGTATAATCCCGGAAATGCTGAAGGACTCTGTAATGCGTGACAGCCTCTTTCCCGTTTTTTTCATTGACCGCCATCCGTTTTCTGTCTTTCTCGTCCCTGCCGATGGGCGCGCATACCGTGCCCTCCGTCTCCTCTACCGTCCCGTGCACGATGGCGCGGTAACTTCGGTTCAGGGAATGCGCCTTTAGCTGCTCCGCTATCATTCTGTGTGCCGCGTCATTTTTGCAGACGATGAGGGAGCCCGTCGTATCCCGGTCAATCCGATGCACAATCCCCGGCCGCAGCACGCCGTTTATCCCGGAAAGCTGCCCCTTGCAGTGGTATAAAACCGCATTGACCAGTGTGCCGCTGTAATGTCCGGGGGCGGGGTGCACCACCATACCCTTCGGTTTATCCACCACTAGGACGTCCTCATCCTCATAGAGAACGGAAAGCGGAATATTTTCCGCCTCCACGGAAGGCTCCACCGCTTCCGGAATCTGAAAAGCCACCTCGTCGTCCACCCGCAGCCGGTAATTGGCTTTACAGGGCTTTCCGTTCACAAACGCCTGCCCCTCCTTGATACACTTCTGAATATAAGTACGGGACAGCGTCGGAACCGCAGCGCTCAACCACTTGTCAAGCCGCTCTTCATCCTCCCCTACTCCGATCTGATAGCTGAATTGATCCATCTGTATACTCTCCAGTTGCCGAAGTTACAGAGAATGCTTTTTTCCACACATTCTCCCACGTGAGATTTAGAACTTCTCAGCGAAGCAGCCGCTGCTGCAGAGTTTTAGAAGCTCTTTTCATGTTGCTATTTGAGTTCCCGGTAACGTTTCTGCTTGAAACTGATAAAGTACAGATCATTCTCCCTGTAGATAAACAAAAGCAGGAAAAGCAGTACGATGGCAGAAGCTGTCGCATAGATATCCGCCACATTGAAAATCGGAAAATTAATCCTCACAAAATAAATAAAGTCAACGACATAATTATAACGCACCCGGTCGATCATATTTCCGATGGAGCCTGCCACAATCAGGCTGAACAGAAAATGCAGGATCGTGTACTTCTTCTGATCCGGCACCTTCAATAGGACATAACCTACCACAAACAGAATCACAATCGCCACAAAGACAAAAAACACTTTCTGGTTCGGGAGCATCCCGAAAGCCGCGCCCTGGTTTTCCAGATAATTCAGCTCCAGAATCCCGTTAATCAGATTGTAGGCAGGCTTATCCTTCAAGTAAACCTTCGCCCACTGCTTGGTGTACTGGTCAAAAGTGATCAGCCCGACAATCATAAGCAGATCCAGGAACAGAAAAAACTTTTTTTTCAGACTCATTGCTTCGCATCCTCATCAGAAAACAGGATCTCCCGCACCGCCGCAAGGATTTCCCCGTCGGTAACGCTCCTGTCAACAAAAGCCTTACCCACTTTTTTTAGGAGCACAAATTTAACCTGCCCCGCATCCATCTTTTTGTCCAACTTGGTCAACGCAAGGATTTCCTCCGGGTCAATATCCTCAATGCTGATTGGCAGATTGAAGGGAACGAACATGTCCCGCACTTCATAATATTCCTCCATGGAAATGTTCTCACGTTTCCATGAAATATAGGCCGCCGCCACCATACCGAGGGCAATACATTCCCCGTGCAGCATCTCGAAATGCATGGCTTTCTCAATGGCGTGGCCGATGGTATGCCCGAAATTGAGAAGCGCGCGGTCCCCCTGTTCCTTCGGGTCTTTCTCCACCACAAGTTTTTTGACGCCGCAGCTTCGCATCACCATCTCTTCACAGACATCCAGGTCGCGCTCGTGAATCTCGTACATATGGTCAAGCAGCCACTCGTAAAAAGCGGCATCCTTGATCAGTCCATGCTTCATTACCTCGGCAAAGCCCGCGTAAAACTGCCTGTCATCCAGACTTTTTAACGTACCCACATTCATGTAAACCAGCTTCGGCATATAGAACGCCCCCACCATGTTTTTATAGCCGTCGAAATCGACGCCGGTCTTACCGCCGATGCTGCTGTCCGACTGGGCGAGCAGAGTGGTTGGAATCTGGATAAAGCCAACGCCCCGCAGGTATGTAGCCGCCGCATAGCCCGTAACGTCCCCCACTACGCCGCCTCCCAGCGCAACAAGAAGATCTTTTCTGTCAAACTTTTCCTCAATCAGTTTCCTGTAGATTTCCTTCACCGTGTCCAGCGTTTTATTTTCCTCCCCGGCAGGGAACGCATACAGAATCACCTTTTTGCAGCATTTTTCTATCTCCTCCATGACCTCTCTGCCAAACAGCTTCTCTGTATGACTGTCACAGATTACGGCAATCTTCTGCCCTGCCACTCCTAAATCTGCAAGCTCCTCCGCAAGCAGACGGAAGTCCCCGGCAAAAACAATGTCATAACAGGGCTTTTTCTCATAGTTTATTGTCATTCGGTTCGCCATAGTATGTGTTTTCTCCTCATGCATTTTATTCTGACTCTGCTTATACGTGAAAGAATCGAGTGCATCATGCACTCGATTTCTTAAAACCTTTTGTCTATCGGCACATCGAAGGAGCCTGACAGGATATCCTGAAAGTCGCCGGAAATATCTACGCTGGCCGGCGTAATAATGAAAATATAATGGGATATCTTCTGCAGATTACCCGAAATCGCAAAGCAGGAGCCTGAAGTAAAGTCAATGATCCGCTGGGCAATGTCCACATCCAGCCCTTCCAGATTTAGGACTACGGTTCTGTTCGCCAGAAGCGTCTCCGTAATCTCCCTCGCATCCTCCACCGTAGTCGGCTTAATCACACAGACCTCCATGCCGGAGCCTACTTTTTTCGTTTGTCTGAGGGGCGTTACTTTCGGGGTGATCTTCCTGACCTTATCGTCCTCCGCATTATCCGCATCCTTGCTGGAAACGGGTTTGCGCATCGGTTCCGGCTCATCGTCATAGAAATCATCATCGTAGTATCCGTCGTCCTCGTCTTCGCTCAATTTCATGGCGCTGATAAACTTGTCCATAACACCCATGTGTAAAATCCTCCATCCACTTTACTGATTTTGATACCACGGACTGCTCCGTTGCTTCGCAACTCCCACAATCCTGCAAACATTCGGAACCCGTCGGTTACTTCCTCATGTTTTGCGGGCCACACACGCCAGGCGATGCCCTGTGCCCCTGGTTTCAACTTATGTATACTAAATTACCGCGTATTTTCTTTCTCCAAAGATGCCCGTACCGACCCTGATATAGGTCGCACCCTCTGTTATTGCGACTTCGTAGTCTCCGGTCATGCCCATTGAAAGTTCCTCCATAAAAACATTATCAATGTTTTTATGTATTATGTCAACATAAATTTGTTTTAATTTTGCAAAATACCGTCTGTTTTGTTCCGAATCCTCTACATAGGGTGCTATGGTCATCAGTCCCCTGATCCTGATATGGGGTAATTCCGCAATCTGTTCCACCAGCACAGCCGCCTCATCGGACGTCGTACCGAACTTGCTCTCCTCCCCCGCCACATTCACTTCCACAAGAATATTGACGCACAGATCCTTCTTCGCGGCCTCCTTCTCGATCTCCTGCGCAAGACGGAGGGAATCCACGCTGTGAATAAGAAAGACCTTATCTACAATATACTTCACCTTGTTGCGCTGCAGATGCCCGATCATATGCCAACGGATATCCTTCGGCATGGCCTCATACTTATCCACAAGCTCCTGCACCTTGTTTTCTCCGAAATCACGGCAGCCGCAGGAATAAGCTTCCTCAAGTGCCGGAAGCGGCTTTGTCTTGCTCACCGCGATCAGCCTGACTTCATCCGTTGCCCGGCCACAGGTCGTGCAGGCATCCATTATACGCTCCCTCACATTATCAAGATTTTCTTTTATCCCCATATCCATTCCTGTCCTTATATAAAATGCTACAGCATACACCACACCATAGTAAAAAATGCACAGCCACTCTCCCGGCTCAGGCGAACGGATGCCCGTCTACTCATAAATAAATTCATTATCCTTCACCATATCCGCATTCAGCACGATATAGTCGTATACGCTAAGGCCGTAGGTAGTGTTTGACTTCACAACGGAATACTCTTCATTTTTATAGAGAATGCTGATCTGCTTAAAGTCCGCATACCCTTTATTGATATTATAGACGCCCTGCAGGGAACCGGTTTTGCTGACAGCATATTTTTCTCCTGTCTCAGGCATGACAATGTAATTCCCGGCCCGGAGCGTGGAATTATCCAGATAATAGTCCGTCTCCGTCTCCTCATAAATCTCCGTCTCCACAAACTGCGTGGTAGCCTCGCCCTCTTCATTGTACGTTTCTAAAAGCACACCGTCGCCGCCGTTATTCCCGCCTCTTGTAACATAGGCCTTCGGCACGATAAAAAACTCCTTCTGCACAATAGCGGAGTTTGGTATTTTCAGTCCTTTTTCCTCCTCCAGAAGCAGCTCGATATCAATAAAACGGTCTGTACAGAAGGTAATCATGGAATTGGTAAAGGTGAGGGATGCGAACGTCTCTCCCGCCTCGTTGGTGTAGACCGCCACCTCTCCCCAGGCCGTATACTGATTCTTTAAAAAACGTACCTCCACATACTCCTTCTCCAGAAGCTGATCCGCCAGCGCCTTTTCTACCGGAATCACAATGGACCAGTCCTCCGATGTCGCCAGCTTATATACCGGCTCTCCGGCGGCAACCAGTCCGTTATTCACCAGATACCTGCGCTCATAGTTTTCCTCGTCAAACAGCGCCGACGTCATGTCCTCCAGCTTTAAGTCCTCGTAACCGTCCGTGGAATAGAGCACGATACCGCTCTTGGCCGCATATCGGTAATTAATGAGTACAGTCCCCGAAGCACCGTTCAGGGCGTCCGCGTTTTCCAGAATGTTATAGTTAGCCAGCTTAACCGCCATGCTTTCCATATTATGCCGGAAATTGTAGACCTCGTCGAAGTGTTTCCTGTCAAAGCCGTGCATAAAGGCGGTAATATCCGTCTTAAGCTCGGACAAATCGCTGTCGGAAAGGGAATTTTCCCCGTTTGCCCCCGCTTTTATATAGTCGGACAGCCTTCCCGTCTCATCCACCGTGTACACCAGATCCCCCACTGCCGTGCGCTCGCCTTCCCTGGCAAAATAATTCACATAACCGGCATCCTGTCCAGTCACAATCTGCTCTGTCCTTAAGGCAATTCCCCTGTATATGCTGTTTGAGGTAAGAGAACCCTCCTGTACGCTGTAGCGGACAATGTGATCTGTCCGAAAGTACATGATCACACAAATCACCACATAGACAAGTATCACGGCAAAAACCATCATGCCGATGTTCAGATTAATGGGCCTTCTGTATTTTGCTATCTTGTTATTTCGATTATCTGCCACCAAATATTCTCCATTGCTGAATTATCCGCTCATGCTGGCATGGCGGCTGTTTTATAAGACTTCTGTCTCTACACATAAGCAGAGACTCGAGATGCTTCGCATCTCTCGTTCGCGTTGCTCGCCGTAAGTCTTATAAATCGTCCGCTCATGCAGGCATGGCGGCTGTTTTATAAGACTTCCGTCTCTGCTTATGCGCGGAAATTTTAAAACCCCGGAAGACTCCTCCGAGGTTTTATATCGTTTTATATAATGATTATGTACATATCAGAGGGAAACAATAACGTTTTTACGCATATTCTCGGGAAGCTCACTCTCGTCGCGAGACACGCTGATTACGAAATCCACATGGAACTTTTCGCTGATCTTCTCAATCTTTTCAATCACCTTCTCCAGCTCGTCCGCCTCCACACAGGCGATCTTCAAGAAGCTGTCAAAATACATCTTCTGCAAATCGTGATCCTGCGATATAATACCGCAGATAAAACCGATAAATTCATCGCTGTCCGACACCAGATACTCTGGTACGTCAATGAGCCTGATCTTGTTGTTCAGTTCAAACATGTGCTTCGTGCTTTTGTCCAGATACACAACATTGCCCTGTGCATCTTTAATCTCTGTATTAACTTTATCTAATAAATGCTTGGTCTTTCCCTTTCCTTCCCTTCCTACAATAAACTGAACCATGTCGATACCCTCCTAGCGTATATTATTATTTACTGCCCTGACCGCCCCATACAATACTTGTATGGGCTTACTGTCAATTATACAGGAACTGCCCTGAAAAAACAACCACCTTATTTGATGATTCCGAGCAGCTCCCCCATATCCCCGTACAGCCCTTCTCTCGACTCATCTTTCAGGATAACGGAAATGTAAGGCGTCCCGCTGCTGCTTCTGGAAAGCAGGATCAGACAGTGCCCTGCCGCGCTGGTAGTTCCTGTTTTTCCACCCACTACCGTCACATTAGCGGGCGCCTCATAAGTCCCCCTCAGAAAAAGATTGGAATTTTCTATCTCCATCGTTTTTTCGGAACCATTCGCTGCCGTATAGACAGTGCTGTAGGAGGACATCTGTATAATCTGATTAAAAAGTTCGTATTTCAAAGCTTCCTGAAATATCAGATAGAGGTCATAGGCCGTCACATAATGCCCCTCCTGCGTCAGACCGTTGGGATTCATAAAGTGGCAGTTCGTCGCACCGATTTCCTGTGCCTCCTGGTTCATCAGCTCCACAAACTCCTCCACAGAACCTGTACCGCCATTCAGGGAACCTGAAACGCCCTCCGCAATCAGGACCGCAACATCGTTGCCTGACGCAATCAACAGCGCATGTAGCGCCTGATCCAGCGTCATCCTGTCTCCCGGTTTAATGCCGCACAAGACAGCGCCGGACTCTGTGATCAACACATTCTCCGATGCCGTATAGATATCATCCGGAGAACCGTATTTCAGCGCTACAAGCGCCGTCATAATCTTCGTCAGGCTGGCCGGATTCATTTGGTTATGCGCATTTTTCGCATACAGCGTCTCCAGATCCTTCGTGTCAAAGAGCGCGGCCGCCCCCACCTGCTGCAGATCCGGGCCGCCCGCCGTCACATCGCCTGCCGTCACACACAGATCTTTTGTAAAGGGTTCTATCGTCTCCCTGTTTGCGATATTAATGAGCTGATAAGTGCTGACACTCCCCTGCTGCTCGTAAGGCATGTCATACTTCGTGCTCCCGCACCCCGTAAGGGCAAGAGCTGCCGCAGCCAGAAGGGCACACAACCTTCCCTTTTTGTTTACAGAGACTGCCGAACGCAGTCCCCGCAATCGAGCGCTGTTGCCTATTTGTTTTTTCCCCGAGGCTGCCGAACGCAGTCCCCACAATCGAGCACAGATATTTTTTTGTTTTTCTTCCGAGGCTGCCCAAGGCAGTCCTCGAAATCGAGCGAAGCTCGATTTGTTATTTGTACATCTCACGCCACTCCATGTCTCCTCTGTCGAGTGATTTAATCAAAAGCTCCGCGGACGCCAGATTGGTGGCAAGCGGAATATTGTGCCTGTCACAGAGCATAACTACATTGTTTACGTCCGGCTCATGGGATTTCGGATAAAGCGGGTCTCTTAAGAAGATAACCAGATCGATCTGGTTATGCTCAATCTGCGCCCCGATCTGCTGTGCCCCGCCCAAGTGCCCGGCCAGATACTTGTGGATGGTCAGATTCGTCACTTCCTCAATCAGCCTTCCTGTCGTCCCCGTGGCATAAAGATCGTTTTTGCTCAAAATCCCACGATAAGCGATGCAGAAATTCTGCATCAGTTTTTTCTTTGCATCATGTGCAATCAACGCGATATTCATTTGCTAACACCCCTGTCATTTTTACATTGCAGCCGTATGTTCAATACGAACCCGATTCCGATATAGAGACTTACGACCGAAGTCAGGCCATAACTGACAAACGGAAGCGGGATACCCGTATTCGGACTTGCGCCGGTAGCCACCGCAATGTTCAGCATCCCCTGAAAGCCGATCAGCGCTGCAACCCCCGCCGCGATAATCGTACCCGCCAGATCTTTTGCCTTCCTAGCTACCATAATACATTCAAATGAGATGAAAATCAATAACACAATTACCACACAGCCGCCGACAAACCCAAATTCTTCGCCGATTACCGCATAAATAAAGTCTGTCTCCACCTCCGCTATGAAATTACCGTTTTTTACGGAACTGATTTCGTTGGTGTTGTAGCCTTTTCCGTAAAGCATCCCGGAGCCGATGGCCATCATGGAATTATTCTGCTGGTAGGCCTCCGTATCAGAGTACTGGTCCGGGTAAAGCCATGCCAGAATACGCCTCTGCTGGAAATCGTTGATAATTTCCTGCTCCGGCTGCAAAATAAGCGTCAGTGCGATGATAAAAGCCGGTACCGCCACGGAAATGGCCAGAATCACATATTTCCAGCTCACGCCGCCTACAAACATCACCACGCAGAAAAGGATCACCACCATAATGCTGGTGGAAAGATCCGGCTGCTTGAGAATCAGAATGATCGAGGGGACAAACAGAAGGATACAGCCCCCGACAATTTTTAATGTCCCCATCTCATCCTTATGTTTCATGATAAACTGTGCAAAGAATAAAATCAACAGAATCTTAGCTGTCTCCGAAGGCTGGAACTGGATGCCAAAGAGGTTCAGCCATCGCTGGGCGCCGGCCACCTCCACGCCGATCGCCCTCACCAGATACAGAAGGACCAGATTCGCCACATACATAATCCAGTAAAACCTAAGAATCACAGAATAATCAAACAGGGACAGAACCACCATCAGAAAAAAGCCAAAAACAGCCCCGGCGAGCTGTCTGGACTGCAGGGATTCCTTTGCGCTGCCGATGGCAAGAACGCCCACTGCTGTGAGCGCCACCACCAAAACGATCAATTTAAAATCATAGTCCCTGATATGATAATGCTTTAACATAAAACTCCTTCATCCTGATGTACCGAGGCTGCCACAGGCAGTCCTCACAATCGAGCATTGTTATCTATTTGTTTTTCCACCAAGGCTGCCGAAGGCAGTCCTCGCAATCGAGTGGAGCTCGCAATCGAGTGGAGCTCGCAATCGAGCGGAGCTCGATTTGTTATTGTTTTAAATCCAGAATCGGTATATTCGCATAAAGCGTCGGATTTTTGATCCCGTGTCCCTTGCCGTTTGTCTGCGTAATCTGAATCTCCATGCTCTCGGCATCGATCTTCATGTACTTGGATATCACCTTGGCGATATCGTTCTTTATCATCTCCATCATCTCCTGCGAACAGTTGACCCTGTCGGAGATAAGCAGTATTTTAAGCCGGTCTTTGGCTATTTCTCTGGAGCTTTTCCGTTTTAACAGATTTTTAAACACACTGATCCCCCCTAACCTTTATGGAAAATACCCGTCACTCTGGTCCAAAACGAGACGCCCTTATCAAAATCCATGAAAGGAACATCCTCGCCTACGATCCGGTAACAGATATTCTGGTATGCCTTCCCCGCCAGTGTATTGCTCCCGACTAACGGTTCTCCTTGGTTTGTGGCTATCACCACATTTTCGTCATCCGGCACCCTTCCGATCAGGGGCAGCGACAAAATATCCACCACATCCTCCGAGGACATCATATCGCCCCTTCTAATCATATCCTGTCTGATCCTGTTGATAATCAGATCCATCCTATGTATTTCATTGGCTTCCAGAAGGCCGATGATCCTGTCCGCATCCCGGATCGCGGAAACCTCCGGCGTAGTAACCACAAGCGCCCTGTCCGCACCCGCGATGGCGTTCTGAAACCCCTGTTCAATTCCTGCCGGACAATCCAGTATAATATAATCAAACTGATCCCGCAGATGGCTGATCATGCGCACCATCTGGGAAGGATTGACCGCGCTTTTATCCTTTGTCTGCGCCGACGGTAAGAGAAACAGGGTCGGATAACGCTTGTCCCTTATAATTGCCTGCTTGATGCGGCAGTTTCCCTCTACCACATCCACCAGATTGTACACAATCCGGTTCTCCAGTCCCATCACCACATCCAGATTCCGAAGGCCGATATCCGTGTCGATCAGAATGACCTTCTTCCCCATAGCTGCCAGACCTGTTCCGACGTTTGCAGAGGTGGTGGTCTTTCCCACCCCGCCTTTCCCTGACGTGACGACAATCACTTCACTCATACCCAAACCTCCGTTACATGAATTGTTATCGTCCCCTGAACCTCTCCGCCCACATCGTTCAGCCCGCGCCATTCGCAAAGGCGCCTGCGGCGCTTTCCCACTGCTTACGCAGTTAACTTTGCCCATGAGATGGCGCTCCGCTCATGCTCTGTAAAGATGGCTCATCCATGCGAGCATGATTCGCCCATTTTTACAGAGCATGGCTGAACTTTAGAATGGCAGATCGTTCAGTAATTCTTTGGTAATCGGCTCAATAAATACTCTGGCGTCCTTTACATAAGCAATTTTCGGCTGAATCTTCGGTTTGATCGACCATTTGCTCTGTTTCTCTGATGTTTTATATTTGAAATCGCCGATCTTTAACTTCTCCGGCGACATTTCAAGCGCTACCACAAAATGTCCGTCCTCACCGTTACCTCCGGCGTAAGCCTGTCCGTAAAGGCCGCCCAGCACCACAATATCCTTGCTGGATATAATGCACGCACCCGGATAGACGTCCCCCAGCACAATGATACTGTTCTCCGTCTCCAGAATCTGGCCGTCCTTTAAGGTTCCCTTATAGAACTGTCCCGCATTCTCCAGCACCTCCTGATGGAAGGAAAGCTGCTGCAACGCCTTGATAAAGCTTCTGTCCGTCTCCTCATCCTTTCCCATAATACAGACAATATTCAGCCGGGAATTGGCCGATATGGTGTCCACAATCTGACGCTCCTCCTGATCGGAAAGCACCCTGCCCTCAAAGGAGAGCACCATGCTGGCGTCCTTAAAGAAATTGGCGGACTCGCTGAACTTCATCGCAATCTCCTCCAGAAGCTGCGAAAAGGGAAGCTCGCTGTCCAGAAAGATGGAAAGTCCATTCTGGAAACTCTTGATAATTACCGCATTTTTCATATTTACCTCCACATCAGAGCAGTTTACTATATCGTCCGGCCGTTAATCGGCATTGATCGCACCGCCTTCCAGTTCACCTGCCGTACCGGTAATGATTTCATTTTCATCCTTCAGCCCATAGTAATATTCATATACGTCCTTGCCAATCTGGGCCGCATAATCGGATGTATATCCATTCGCCACACGCACCGTCACCGATATTTCCGGCGCTTCATAGGGCGCGTAGCTGATAAAGAGCGCGTGGTTGGGACGGTTTCTGCTCTCCTGCGCCGTACCGGTCTTACCGGCCACATTCACATCCAGATCGGCAAAGTATGCCTTATTCTCCACCACCTGGCGCATTCCCATGTGGATGGCATTCCAGTATGCCTGGTCCATGTCAATCCGGTTTCTGACCGTGGCCATATTGTCCCGGATCAGGCCGCCGTTCTGGTCTTCCACCTTATCCACCAAGGTTAAATTATAACATGTTCCGCTGTTTGCGACGGTTGTAACATATCGCGCAAGCCCTGCCGTGGTGTAGTTGTTCGTGCCGTGGCCGATGGCGGAACGGACCGCGTCCAGATCGGATACACCCGGGGCATACTCCTCAATCTCAATGCCGGAAGTTTCCGAAAGGCCATACATATCTGCATATTTTGCCAGCTTATTCAGCCCCACGCTGTCATTGTAGGTGTCTCCCACAGTCCCCAGACGGTAGCCAACCTCATAAAAATAGGCATTGCAGGAGTATCGGATACCTCCTGTTATGTTTAAGGAACCGTGGGCGCCGGGATAAATATGACATCGCGCCGGCGGGGAAACCTTGTCAAAAATACCGGCACAGGTAATGCTGTCCGTCAGGGTAATCACGCCCTCCAAAAGCCCCGCCGTGGCGGACACCGGCTTGAAGGTAGAACCGGGCGCCGTCCGCTGCTGGGTCGCATAGTTTAGCATGGGACTGGACAGATCGTTTCTCAGGCTTGCAAAGTAGGCCGCATCCACGCCGTTTGCCATCCGGTTATTGTCGTAACTGGGATAGGAGGAAATAGCAAGCACCTCCCCCGTATTCACATCCGTGACGACTATGGAGCCGGAATAAGGATCAAGAGCAAGCTGCGCCGGTGTCAGCTCAAGCTGCTCTATGCGGTTTCGCATAAAAGCGTATGGCGTCACTGTCCCGGCCCGAAACTGCGCGATTTCCTCCTCGGTGGGCTCCACCACGTACTGCTCCATAAGCAGCTCACAGATCTGCCGCCCGGAAAGCTCATCATTCAGGATCATGTACCGGTAAATTTTTTTGTCAAAATCCAGATCCCGGTCAAGCACACCGAAAATATATTCCAGAATCTTATTGTAAATCTCCACGGAGTCTGAATAACGCGAGTCAATATCCAGTTTGGAGACATTAATCCAATTCTGCGCAATGGCATAATTCAGATACTCGTTTAAGCTGATTACCTCGTCCTTCGTCCATGCGAGGTAGGTGGCATCGGTTTTATCCACCACATCCTCCATCAGAATATCCCTGTCATACAGAGTGGCCGCCACATAGCTCTCATAGACCTGATACTCCTCCGTCAGCGCCTCATAGGGGGTACAGCTCTCTGTCAGCTCGTCCTGCAGGGTAGCAAACACACGAGCCTTTTTATCCAGATAAGCCTCATGCACGGCCTTTTCCGTCTCTCCCGCATACTCCGACGTAAAGTGGGTGGTGTCGATCACGTTGTTGTTGATGCAGGCGTAATACACATCGTAGATGGGAATGGGAATATTCCCGCCGCTGCCTCCCTCCGGGGGTGTGTATTCCCTGATATTCTCGATCTTATTTAACAGAATTGCTGCAAGCTTGGATTCCAGAATATGATAGCATGCCTTCTGCAGCCCTGTGTCCAGTGTCAGGACGATATCGTTGCCCGCCGCAGGCTCCACCCGGTCACTGGTCTCCACCACCTTACCCATGTTGTCCACGTACACGGTCTCGGAACCCTTTTTCCCCTGCAGTTCCATCTCCATGGAGGCTTCGATCCCGGATTTTCCCACTGTGTCATTCAAATCATACGTAGGATCCTGCGCCTGCAGCTCCTGCAGCTCCTCCTGCGCCACCCGGCCCGTGTAGCCGATCACCTGGGCATAATAGATGCTCTCATTATATTTTCGGATCGTTCCCTCGGCGATGGATACGCCGTCAAGACTGTCCGCATTCTCCATAATGACAGCCACCGTCTCCTGTGAGACATTCTCCGCCACCGTGGTGGCGATATACCTCTGGTAGCTGTTTGCGCTCATGGCATAGCGGATGGTGATGATCTTCAACACCTCCTCTTTGGAAAATCCGAGCCCTTCCACGAAGCTGTCCGAATCTTCATCATCCGTATAATCACCTATACCGTAACGGCTTGTCCCGCACAGATATTCGACTACATCCTCGGGAGCTGCCGCCTTCTCCCGCTCCTTCAGGTCGTCTATCGAGGCGTATCCGTAAATATCCGCCAGAAAACGCAAAAGCTGCGAGCCCTCCACGTTATACACATACTGCCCGCTCTTGTTAAGTTCGATATGAAAATCGCTGATCACATGGTCGCCGTTTTCTTCAATCATGGCAATCAGTCTGCGGATCGCATCGTTCAGCTTTGCATTTTTTCCCCGTCCCGACTCATACACATCCTCGATGGTGACGGAGTAAGCCAGCTCATTGTAAGCCAGAAGATTGCCGTCCCGGTCCAGAATGTTGCCTCTGGTGGCGGGAAGCGTCCTCTCCTTTTTGATCTTTAGCTGGAAGTCATTGTAATACTGCTCCCCATCCACAATCTGGAGCTGAAAGATCCAGTAAATCAGGTATCCGCCCATACCGGCAATCACAAGCAGCAGCACGAGAAGCCGGGAGGTTACCATATTCATAAAATTTTCTTTAAAATGCTCCAACAGTTCCTCAAACAAACTTCTTTCCGCTCCTCAGTTCGCTTCGCTCAAGCCCTGTGTTAATCCAGAGAATGAGCGGATATAAAAGCAAAGTAACTGCAATGGTATACACAATTTCCGGAAAAATAATATGCAGGAGGTAATATGTAAATTCAAAACGCCCCCGCAGAAGAAACAGGATCACATAGCAGCCGATGCCATAGAGAAAATCACTGCAAAGGATAAGCGCCACCGGCAGCTTAATGTCCTGCGGATAAAAAATCGCCGCAAACTTGCCGTTCATATAGCCGATATACATGTAAAGAAGCGCATAGAACCCAATCACGCTGGCAAAGAAGATATCCACCAGCAGACCGCAGAAAAACCCGATGATAAGCCCGGTCTTCTCCCCCCTCATAAAGCCGAAGGAAGCCGACAGCACAATCAGCAAATTGGGCACAATGCCGCCGAAAGCCAGCGCACGGAACACCGTACACTGCAGCAGGAAACACATAAAAATCAGTAATGCGGTAATAACGCCACGTTTCATCGTAAATTCTCCATTTACAGCAGAGAATGCCTGCTTTCTGGTATTCTCTCGCGTGAGATTTAGTACTTCTTGGCGAAGCAGCCTCTGCTGCTGAGTTTAGAAGTACTTCTCACGCTGCTCACTCTGGGATCGTCTGCTTCAACTGCCGGATCACCAGAACCTCCTCCAGATGCTCAAAATCCACGGCCGGGGTTATGTACCCGGACTTGGTCAGATTGTTCGCATCCGGCGTGATCGTGTTGATATATCCGATCAGGATGCCCGGCAGATACTTATCGCTGATATCGGAGGTAACCACCTTGTCTCCCTCCACCACCACATCGTCGCTGTCCACAAGCTGCTCAAACTCAATGACGCCCGAAGCATACAGTTTCAGGTTCCCGGAAACGATCATACGGTCTGCGCTCGCAAGCACCATGGCGCTCACATTGGAGTCGTCCGCAATGATGGACTTCACCTTCGCCCAGTTGGGGCCAACGTCCACCACGCGCCCTACAAGACCGCTCCCGGCCATCACATTCATATCCACGGCGATACCGTCGCTTGCCCCTTTATTGATCACAAAAGAATAAAACCAGTTGCCGGAATCCCTGGCAATAATGCGCGCGCCTGTCATTTCGTACTCATCGTACTGGGCGTCGAGGCTGTAAAGCTCCCGCAGGTTGGTCAGCTCATAACGGTCCTGCTGAAGTCTGGTATTCTCGATAGTAAGCTCATCCACCTGTTTTTTTAGCTGCTCATTCTGGTCAAGGAGCTCCCTGATCTGCACAAGTTCCTCCGAGCGGCCGGAAAGCCAGCTTCCAACCGCACTGATCCCCTCCTCAAAGGGAACCACGATATATCCCGCCACAGCGGACAAAGGCCCGCTGAACGCCTTTGTGTTCAAGGTCAGCAGCACCATGGCCGTGCAGAGGATTGTTAAAATAAAAAGGAGATATTTACCGGGTAATGTAAATTTCTCTCCTTTTCTTTTGACGATTGGACTCATTTACTCATTCCTTCTATCGCGTAAGCAACCGATTTATAATTTTCTTCCTTGATAATCTTCGCAAGGCCGAGAGCCACGCTGGTCACCGGGTTTTCGGAGACATTCACCTGCAGTCCCGTACCCTTGCTCATAAGCTGAGCCAGCTTACTTACCTGGGAGGCGCCGCCCGTCAGATAAATGCCGTGACGGTAAATGTCCGCTGCCAGTTCCGGCGGGGTACGTTCCAGAATGACCTTAATATTGTCAATAATCGAATTAAAATGCTCTATCAGGCACTCGTCTACAAGGGCGGTGGGAATTTCCCGCTCCACGGGAAGCCCCGTCACGATATCCCTGCCGTAGACTACAGCTCCCATTCTCTGATCCTCCAGATCAAGAAGCGAGGTTTTTACAACCTCGGCCGTCTTTCCGCCGATAATCAGACTGTACTCCCGCCGTATCGCCGCCTTTATAGCCTCGTCAAACTTCCTGCCGCCCACCTTGATCAGTCGGCTTAAGACAATGCCGCCCAGGGAAAGAATGGATATCTCTGTCGTGTCAAAGCCCACGTTGACCACCAGGACGCCCTGGGAATTCTTTACGTCTATACCGAGACCGAGACCGTCCGCCACAGCCTTATCCACCACCATGACCTTTCTGGCCTTCACGTTGGACTCCTTGATCAGATCCTTAAAAGCGCGCTTCTCCACCTCCGTCACATCCCACGGAACGGCAATATAATAGTCGGCCGGGCGCACATTATTCCGCATCATGCCGTTCAGGAAATATCTGACCAGCGTCTCCATGTTCTGGATATCCGCGATCACGCCGTTGCTTAAAGGATAGGTGATGCTGATGTTGCTCGGCGCCTTTTCATACATCTCAAACGCCGCGTCACCGTACGCGAAGAGCGTCTTCTTATTCTCGATGGCGATCATGTTTTTTTCCACAAAAACATCGTCGTCGGCGCGGTTGTAAATTTTGATATTGCTGGTGCCAAGGTCGATCCCAAATGCGTTGTTTGCCAAGGTAAATTTACCCCTTTCTTTCTACGTTCGAATTTCTGAGGAGAATGACATGTCTGTCAGTAATTTGCTCTCCTGGAAGCTGAAATAATTGTTGTCACCCAGAATAATGTGGTCGATCAGCGGAATGTCCGCCAAAGCCCCCGTCCGTCCGATTCGTTCCGTGACCAGAAGGTCATTCTCGCTTGGGACGGGGTTTCCGCCCGGATGGTTATGCAGAAGCATGATTCCGGCCGCGCCGTTTCGGAAGGCCTGCGTAAACACCTCTCTGGGTGACAGAAGGGAGGCGTTTGCCGTACCTTTGGAGAGGATTTCCTCACCGATCAGATGGTATCCCGAATCCAGAAACAGGAGCAGGATATGCTCCACGCTCTCGTGGCGGAACCGCTCCATGTAATAATCCGCGACTGAATAGGGATCATGGAAGGAAAGCCCGCTCTTCGCCTTCGCCCGGGCCATTCTTTTTGCAAATTCAGCGATGGCCTTAAGCTGAACCGCTTTCACCTCACCGATTCCTTCAATCTTCTGCAGTTCTTTCACGGATATGTGGTACAGTCCCAGAAGGCCGTTTCCGTATCCGGCTGTCCGGGACAGCACCCGCTCGCCCAGCTCCCTCGCGCTCACGCCTTTCGTTCCCGTCCGAAGGAGGATTGCCAGCAGCTCCGAGTCCGTGAGGCTCTCGCTTCCGAAGGCGGCAAACTTCTCAAATGGAAGATTTTGCTGCCTGTAATACTCATTGTTCTCACACTTTGCTGTTTTCATGCAGTCTCTTTCCCGACAGCTTCTCTCCAAAAGGACGGTCAGATCATGCGGTATATGATGATCGCCAGGGCGATCCCAAAAATGCCTGCTATCGTGATTTTAATCGACAGGGCGAACGTAACGCTCAGGATACCCAGATCCAGCACCATAGGCTGCGACAGGCCGAAGGACTGCCCATAATTCAGCCAAGTGGAAGGAAACAGGCTCCCGATAAAGCCGCCGATCACGATTCCCGCCAGAATCAGCAGGAAACAGGCCCAGTTATTTTTGCGCATAAAAAATACGATCTCCTTTCTCCAAGGCTCATTTTAACACAATCGGATTTTGATGTACACAAAAAAAGGAATTTTTTTCTACTGTGCAAACCCGGACAGATATTCACGAAAATCAATTGTCATTATATACTGCATATCCCCCGATTCACCAGATTCTGCAGGCTCTTTAAAATTCCCAGCTTCGCATGGGGGAAAGTTAGGCCGCCCTGAAAATACACCGCGTAGGGCGGCGCGATGGGGCCGTCCGCGGAAAGCTCGATGGAGGAGCCGGACACAAAGGCTCCTGCCGCCATAATAACCTTGGAGTCATAGCCGGGCATATCCCATGGCTCCGGCTTCACAAAACTGTCCACCGGGGCCGCCGCCTGAATGCCCTCGCAGAAAGCAACCACTCCCTCCGGCGAACCGAATGTCACGGCCTGGATAATGTCGTGACGGCTCTCCGAGGCGTCCGGCACCACGGCAAATCCCAGCCTTTCGTAGATGTTCGCCGCAAATATGGCGCCCTTTAGGGCGGACGCCGTCACCGTGGGCGCAAGAAACAGTCCCTGATAAAAAGCGGGAAGTATACCGAGTGAAGCGCCCACCTCCTTGGCAAGTCCCGGGGAAGTCAAACGGCAGGCCGCGTTCTCCACACACTCCCTTTTCCCGGCAATATAGCCGCCGATGGGGGCAAGACCGCCGCCCGGATTCTTGATGAGGGAGCCGACCACCATATCCGCCCCCGCCTCGGATGGCTCCGTGGTCTCCACAAACTCCCCGTAACAGTTGTCCACCATCACCAGGACATCCGGTCTGATCTGCTTTACAAAGGAAATCAGCTCGCCGATCCGTGCCACGGACAGGGTGGGCCTTGTCTGGTATCCCTTGGAACGCTGGACGGTAACCAGCCGCGTTTTCCCGTTTATGGCGGCACGGATGCCCTCATAGTCAAAGCTCCCGTCCGGCAGAAGATCCACCTGTCTGTAAGTGACGCCGTACTCCGCAAGGGAGCCTCTGGAGGGACGGATGCCTATGACTTCCTCCAGCGTATCGTAAGGCTTTCCCACCGGGGACAAAAGCTCGTCTCCGGGCCGCAGATTACTCATCAGCGCAAGGGCAAGGGCATGGGTGCCGCATGTAATCTGGGGGCGCACCAGCGCATCCTCCGTCCGGAAGACATCGGCGTACACGGCTTCCAACGTGTCCCGTCCCAAATCATTGTAGCCGTAGCCCGTGGTTCCCAACAGACAGGCCTCGCTGACGCCTGCTTTCTGCATGGCCCGTATCACCTTGAGCTGGTTGTACTCGGCGTTTTCGTCGATCCGCGCAAAACGCGGCGAAAGCGCGTCAAGTATCTCCTCTCCAAAACGATACACGTTTTCTGAAATGTCAAACCAACTGTACAGTTCTCTCATATCCGCTTTCATACGCTGTATTCCCTTTCCGGCCTTGTCCGCAGACACCCTTCCTGCCTTTGTATATTTTGCACGTATTTTTTAGGTTTCTTCCACACGCTCACTCTGTAACGCCTGTAAAATCAAAGGTTTTCAGCCATTTCACCGGCATTTGACATATCCTTACAGGATAATCCCTTTTTCGTGCAGGAAATCCTGCATAAACGCCAAAATCTTTTGACTATTTTGGTCAAAAATGGTTTTGTCTATCCAAATTACCTCTTTTTCGCGCCGAAACCATGTGAGCTGTCTCTTTGCGAAGTGTCTGGTGTCCCGTTTGATCAGGTAAACAGCCTCCTCCAGAGAAATTTCCCCTTCCAGATATGCCAAAAGCTCTTTGTAGCCGAGTCCCTGCATGGATACCATATCTCTCCTGCATCCCGTTTCCCGCAGGGCACGCACTTCCCTCTCCAGTCCCTGCGCCATCATCAGCTCCACTCTCTCGTCAATTCTCCGGTAAATCCTGTCCCTGCTGTCGGTCAGCACGAAATAGGCGAAGTTATAAGGAGAGTCGTTCTG
Source organism: uncultured Lachnospiraceae bacterium (assembly GCA_947174505.1). Taxonomy (GTDB): domain Bacteria; phylum Bacillota; class Clostridia; order Lachnospirales; family Lachnospiraceae; genus UBA3282. Next base: position 5,739 of record CAMWJF010000025.1, on the reverse strand, counting down.
CCGCTGCTCCCTGTTATGGTCGGAAATCTTTTTTCCCGTCTTTTCATAAAACTCTATGGCACGGATCACCCGCTTGATGTTGTTGGCGTGAATACTCTCACAGGATTCCGGGTCCACGGCGCGAAGCCTTTCGTAGAGAGCCTCAGCCCCCTCCCTTTCGGCCTGCTCCTCAAGCGACTGCCGGAGCGCATTGTCCTCGTCGTTTTCCGTAAAGTCAATGTCATACACCAAAGCCTGAATATAAAATCCGGTGCCGCCCACCAGAATGGGAATATGGCCCCGGCTGTAAATCTCCGCCGCCGCCTGTTTCGCCAGTTTCTGGAACACGACCACATTAAATTCCTGATCCGGCTCCAGCACGTCAATCAGATGATGGGGTACGCCCTCCATTTCCTCCGGCATGATCTTGGCGGAACCGATATCCATGCGGCGGTACACCTGCATGGAATCGGCGGAGATGATTTCCCCGCCTATGGCCTTTGCAAGAGCGATGGAGAGCGCTGTCTTTCCCACTGCCGTGGGGCCGGTCAATATCACCAGCGGACGCTTTTTCCGTTCCATCCGTTACCCTCCTGTCGCGTTCTACACGATTCTCTTAAATTTCTTTTCCAGTTCCTGTCTGCTCATGGAGATAATCGTCGGCCTGCCGTGAGGACAGTTGTAAGGGTTATCCAAAGTCAGAAGCTCGTCTATCAAAGCCTCCATCTCCTGCCGGCTCATGCGCATATTGCCCTTGACAGCCGCCTTGCAGGCCATGGTTGCAATACGGCTGCGGACACTCTCAGGAGTGCCTGTCACCGCCTCCGCGGCAAGCTCATCCAATATCTCATAGAAAAACGCGCCCTCTGCATACCCGTACAGGTCCAGCGGAACGCCCCGCACCGCGTAGTCGTTCCCGCCAAACTCCTCGATTATGAAACCCAGCGCCGCGAAATCCTCCGCATGGCTCTTCAGACATTCTCTCTCCTGATTGTTTAATGTCACAATCATGGGCGGGTTGATATTCTGGGAGACAACCTCCTTCTCCCGGAAATGCCGCATCAGCCGCTCGTATCTGACCTTCTCATGGGCGGCATGCTGGTCTATGATCAGGAGCTTATCCTGGTAGGAAAGCAGCCAGTATGTCTCAAAGAGCTGCCCGATGATCTCATACTGCTCTTTCGCCTCTGCGGAGAGAATCTTATCGTCAAACATGGTCATCTGTTCCGGCTTCCCGGCTGTCATCCCCGTCTGCGGCCTGTGCGCCGGTATTCCGGCCTTTGCCTGTAACGGCGCATTCTGTGAGGCGGAGGCTGTGCTGCCTTCCGCGTCCTTTGGCCCGCCTGTGTCCTTCCTGTCCGCCATGTTCATCCTGCCGTCCGCAAGATAAGCCGTCGTCTGCCGGAGCACGTTCGCCTCCGCCGGACGGCTTTTCTCATAGATTGCCCGGATAGCCGCCGCCTGCTCTGGCTCCCCAGCCACCCCGGAAATGCGTATTTCCGCCCCATCCCCGGTGGCCTGCCTTTCCAGATTACGGGCGATCCGCCTCTTCTCAAAAGGCTCCGGCGCCGTCTCCCCCGCACGCCTGCCTCTTTTTTCCGCGTCCTTCGGCTCTTTTTTCCCGGGATCGGACAGGGTCACCTCAGGAATCATCTCTCTCTCCCGCAGCGCCTCCTCCACCGCCTCCCGCACTGTCTCATGAAAGACGGGAGCATCCGCGATCCGCACCTCCATTTTGGAAGGGTGGACATTCACGTCGATCTTCTCCGTATCTATCTGAAAATGCAGGATACAGAACGGGAATTTGTGCTGCATCAGGTATTCCCGGTATCCTTCCTCCACCGCTTTGCTGATTAGCGTGCTGCGGATATATCTGCCGTTGATGTAAAAAATCTCATAGGAACGGTTTGCCCGGTTAATCACGGGTTTTCCCAAAAGGCCGGTCACCGTCATCCCTTCCTGCCCAAATCGGAAATCCGTGAGCGCGTCTGCGATATCCTTCCCGTAAATGCGGTAGACGATTTCACGCAGATCGCCGCTGCCCGTGGTATAAAATTTTGTCTGCCCGTTTAAGAGAAATTTAAAGGAGACCTCCGGGTTTGACATGGCCAGATGCTCCATCAGATCGGCCACATAAGAGCCTTCCGTCCGTGGCTGCTTTAAGAATTTTTTGCGGGGCGGCGTGTTGTAAAAAAGATTCCGCACAAGCAGGGTCGTGCCGCCGGGCGCCCCGATCTCCTCCCGTGCCTTCTCCACGCCGCCCTCGATCACATAGCGGATTCCCGTCAGCTCCTCCGGCGTCTTGGTGATCAGCTCCACCTGGGCCACCGCCGCTATACTGGCAAGCGCTTCTCCCCTGAACCCCAGGCTGACCAGTCTGGTCAAATCATCAGCAGAAGAAATCTTACTTGTGGCATGGCGCAGAAACGCGTTCCCGACCTGTGATTTCTCAATGCCGCCGCCGTTGTCTGTCACCCGGATCAGGCTCGTGCCGCCGTCTTTGATCTCCACCGTAACGGCATCCGCACCCGCGTCGATGGCGTTCTCCACCAGCTCCTTCACCACGCTGGCCGGCCGCTCCACCACCTCCCCGGCGGCGATCTTATCTATGGTCTGATTGTCCAATATACTTATTTTCGCCACTTTTCCTCCTATTCGCGCGGAGAATACTGTTTTTCAAGCATTCTCTGACATGAGACTTAGAACTTCTTCGCGAAACAGCCTATACTGTAAGCGTTGGAAGTTCTTCTCACGTTCCCCAGCGGTTTTTCAGCCGGTTCTGCAGCCGGTAAAGCGTATTCAGCGCATCCACGGGCGTCAGATTGCTCACGTCGATCTCCTTCAGTTCCTGTATCACGTCCTCGTCCGTTACCGTGTCAAACAGGGAAATCTGCTCCAGATCCACCTCGTCGTACCTGACGCTCTTTTTCTTTTCACCCTTTCCCCGGTCGATTTCTATGCTCTGCACCTTCTCGGTGATGTCGTTGTCGCTTAGCTGCTCCACGATCTCCTTGGCCCGGTCGATGACCATGTTCGGAACGCCCGCCAGCTTCGCCACCTGAATGCCGTAACTCTTATCGGCCCCGCCCTTCACGATCTTGCGTAAGAATACGATGTCGTCCCCCTTCTCCTTGACCGCGATGCAGTAGTTGTTTACATTGTCCATCTTGCCTTCCAGCTCAGTCAGCTCGTGGTAGTGGGTGGCGAACAGCGTCTTTGCCCCGAGAATCCGCCTGTTGCTGATGTGCTCAATCACGGCCCACGCGATACTCAGGCCGTCAAAGGTGGAAGTGCCGCGCCCGATCTCATCTAACACCAGCAGGCTGTCTGGCGTGGCGTTCCTCAGAATATTTGCCACCTCGTTCATCTCCACCATAAACGTGGACTGCCCGCTTGCCAGATCATCAGAAGCCCCCACTCTCGTGAATATCCGGTCCACAATGCCGATATCCGCCTTTTTCGCAGGCACGAAGGAGCCGATCTGGGTCATCAGGACAATCAGCGCCACCTGCCGCATATAGGTGGATTTTCCCGCCATATTCGGGCCCGTAATCACCGCGATACAGTGTTTTTTATCATCCAGATGGGTGTCGTTTGCGATGAACATGTCGTTCTGGATCATCTGCTCCACCACAGGATGCCGCCCCTCCTTAATGTCGATCACACCCTTTTCATTGAGCGCGGGGCGCACATAGTGGTTCTGCTCCGCCACAAAGGCCAAAGAGGTAAACACATCCAGCTTTGCAACCGCCCGGGCGGTTTTCTGTATCCGCTCCACTTCCCCGGCGATGGCCTCCCGGATTTCGCAGAACAGGTCGTACTCCAGCGTAAACAGCTTATCCTCCGCATTCAGGATGGAGTCCTCCAGCTCCTTTAAACGGGGCGTGGTGTAGCGCTCCGCATTGGCCAGTGTCTGCTTGCGCACATAATCCTCCGGCACCTGATCCCGGTAAGAGTTGGTCACCTCAAAATAATAGCCGAAGACTTTATTGTACTTGATACGCAGGTTTCTGATGCCTGTGCGCTCCCGGTCCGCCTCCTCCAGTTCCGCCAGCCACTTTTTCCCGTCAGTCTTGGCTTTTTTCAGGGAATCAATGTTCTCGTTGAACCCTTCCCTGATAATACCGCCCTCCTTGATGGCAATGGGCGGCTCCTCCGTGACCGCGTCGTCAATCAGTTTATGGATATCCTGCAGCGGATCCATATTTTCCCGGATTTCCCGCAGGAGCGGTGCGTCAAAATCGGCAAGCACCGTCCGCAGGGAAGGCAGCATGGCCAGCGAGTTGCGGAGCGCAATGAGATCCCGTGGATTGGCGGTTTTATAGCTTACCTTGCCAAGAAGCCTCTCCAAGTCGTAAATGGCGTGCAGATATTCCCGGAGCTCCTCCCTGTCCACGCTCCTCTGGCACAGCGCTTCCACCGCATCCAGCCGTTTTTCGATCCGCTCCCTGTCAATCAGGGGCTGTTCTATGTATTTGCGCAGAAGACGCCCGCCGAGCGCCGTTTTCGTACGGTCAAGCACGCCCAGAAGGGATCCCTTTTTCTGTTTCTCCCGCAGCGTCTCGATCAATTCCAGATTTCGTCTTGTAGAGCTGTCCAGGAGCATGTACTTGCTGCTCAGATAAGGATAGATATGGGTAAAATGGGAAAGAGACGTCTTCTGCGTCTCATAGAGATATAAAAGCAGCGCCCCCGCCGCGGTCATTCCCACAGGAAAGTCCTCAATGCCAAGACCTTTCAGCGTATTTACCCGGAAATGACGCATCAGGGTCTTTTTACAGCCTTCCTCATCGAAATAGTGTGGAGGCAGAGAACAGACGGTTACGTTCAATCGGCTTCTCAAATCCTCAATATCGTACCCACTGACAAAAAACTGCTCGTTGCAGATCACCTCCGAGGGCGCGTATTTGTTGATTTCGTCCTGAAGCTTACGGATGTCCTCCACCTCTGTCAGATAATAGTCCCCTGTGGTAACATCCGCCACAGACAGCCCGATCTTTCCGGGAAAATAGGTGACACAGAGCAGATAATTATTCTTGCTGTCGTCCAGAGCCTGGATATTCAGGTTCGTACCCGGCGTAACCACCCTGATGACTTCCCGCTTAACGATACCCTTTGTGCTTTTGGGATCTTCTACCTGTTCACAGATTGCTACCTTATAGCCCTTGGAAACCAGCTTATTCAGATAACTGTCCACCGCGTGATAGGGAACGCCGCACATAGGGGCACGCTCTTCCTGCCCGCAGCTTTTTCCCGTCAGCGTAATTTCCAGTTCCTTTGAGGCCGTCAGCGCGTCCTCAAAGAACATTTCATAAAAATCTCCCAGTCTGTAAAATAAAATGCAGTCCGGATACTCCTTTTTGGTGTCCAGATACTGCTGCATCATAGGTGTCAGTTCAGCCATTGGTTATCAACCATCTTTCCTAATCTCGTATGCTTGGTTTGACCCATCCAGTCAACCATTCGTCCCGTATAGTAAAAGCCATGACAGGTGTCCAGCGCAACCATGACTAATTTGCCGACAAGCCGCCTGTCCGCCTTAAAGTGCACAAGCATGTTATTGCCAAGCCGCCCGGTGACAAAGGCCGGATCCTGCTCGTTTACTTCCTCCACAAGAGCCTCCATGACCTTTCCCTGCAAAAGCGCGGCCCGTTCCCTTGCCGTCGCCTGCCCCACTGCCAGAAGTTTGTCAAAGCCCTCGTGCCCGGTTTCCTCCCGCACCTGATTCTCCATAGCCGCCGCGGGGGAGCCTGGCCGGGG
>CAMWJF010000024.1 GCA_947174505.1 uncultured Lachnospiraceae bacterium | reverse complement strand
TTATTCCATGCTTTAGGTGTTAACCTATTACGTAATTAATTCCGTTTTTGTGTTTAAAAAGCAATATTCTGTTTGAAGGCTATTGAAACAAAATGCGAACTATAAATCAAAGAAAGGAGACGGCACATTATGTATGACAATCGGATTTTATGTGCACACGAAAAGGCAAAGGCAGAAGATTTGGAATGTATCGGGCAAAAATTTCAGGTGAAAATCCCGGCGGCGGTGAGGGAGCACTACTTGGCTTATAACGGAGGATACCCGGAAAAGCCCATTTTCACAGGCAAAAGCGGCAATGCGTATATTGTCGGTTGGTTTATTCCCGTATGCAGTGAAAAAAAGCGGTCTGTGGAAAATATGCTGAAGCTTTTGAGGGAAGATGAAGCAATTCCAAACTGGCTGATTCCGTTTGCCGATGAAGACGGCGGAAACCTTTTCTGTTTCAGCGTAAGAGAGGAGGATTACGGCGCAATCTATTATTATGATCACGAGTTTGAATATGGCGAGGATCCGGAGGACCATGTGACCTATCTGACAGAGTCGATTACAATATTTATCAATTCATTGGTGGAGGAAGAAAATGACGAGGACGGCGAAGCGTAAATGGACAGAGATGAACTTATCGAAAATCTGCGGACAACTCTTCTGTGGGAAACTGTGTGTGCCCATATTGAAAGCAGGAATGAAGCGGATGTTCTTTTGCAAAAGGCGGGCATGGAGAACGGTGTCGCTGCCGAATGCGCAGAGATTCAAGACAGCGAGGATTTTTTCGTAACGGACGTTTGCAAAAGCGGCGGCAGGATTGCCATTGATTTTGAAATGCCGTTTATCCTTTGCGTGAATAATAAATACCGTATTGAGGCAACGGCGGCAGGAAAGCTGGATATACCAAATCCGGCGGGCTATCCGTATGGTTTGTATGATTTTGCGGCCATGGGAAAAAAGGAACTGTTGTCTTTCGGCGGCATTGTCAGCGTTTCTTCCATTACATACAGCGACGTCGAACTGCTGGGTATGTTAGGCGAAAAAAATCGGTCTGTTTTGGAAACGTGATGAAATGGCTATAAAGCATACAGAAGTCAAGTATGGAGGAAAACTCTGTCATTTAGCCATGAAGATATTGAACAGCCGGGAAGATACGGCAGAGTGTGTTAATGAAACGCTTCTAAAAACATGGAATACTATCCCACCACAGAAACCTACATACTTCTTTGCTTATATCACAAAAATTTGTAGACATATTTGGAATGGGCTTTGTTGATGAAAAGTTTGTGGGAGAAGCGGAATATGCCACACAGCTAAGACGAACTTCTTTTCCGTGGAAATATTATTTTGCAGCAGCGTGTTTTGTTTGCGTTATTTCAGTGGCAATGCTGATTCCAAACATATTTGACACACCTGTTGCCCCACCCGATTATGAAATAACTTTACCATATCAAACAGACCCGGCACCATATTACCCGGAGATACACCAAGTTAATATGAGCCAAGTGCGTGTGAATGATGTGCAAAGTATTTTAGAGGGAAGTTTTCTGTATGACCCGGAAGTACATGAAGTTATTACATGGACTATGGACGAAATTACGGCATATTATGGGCGAAATCCTGTCCCTGCATATATTCCGAATACATTGACAGCGTCCCCTTACAATGAAAGTGCAGCCGTCCTTGTTGATAAGTCCGGCGTTGCAGTGAATGACCTTATCTATTTTGATTTTTACCATGCATATGACAATAATGGAAATCCGCTTTTAGATACGGAAAACGGAGCAAAAATTGGATTTTCAGTTGCTATTTCAAAAATTGGAATGACAGGTGATTGTGTCTACGTTGACACAAATAATCTTGAAACGACCTGTATTGGTGATACCGCCGTTATTTAAGGCAGTATGAGTACTCCATACAAACGGTATACAGCCAAGTTCCAGTATGGGGGCACCCACTATTTGATAATTGCCGATCAAATGCAGTTGGAAGAAGTCGTAAAAGTGGTGGCATCTATCATTTATGAAAGTGACAATATATCAATTCTTAATTAACTTATGGAGGACGAAAAATGAAAAAATTGATTGTACTTTGTGGTGCAGCTATCATGTTTATGTCAGCGTTTATCGTTTGCGCTGATTATATCAGACAGAGTGATGATGATTCTCAAATACCTGTTTCCGTGCAAAGTTATGATATTGGCGAGCCGATTGAGAGTACATCAGAGCAGAATAATGTTGACATAAATCCCTCTGTTTCAAAACAGGATAACAATATGGATACGTCCGCTATTGAGGAGGAACCGGAACAGAGGAATGACAATTACAGTATTCCCGTTTCCGAACAAAATGGTAATGCAGAAGAGCCTGTTTTTGAGAGCAAGCCGGAACAGAAACAGGATAATTCCAACATTCCTGTTTCCGAACAAAATGATAATATGGGAGAGCCTGTTACCGGCAGTAAACCGGAACAAAGCTATGACGACTCTAATAATCCTGTTTCTGAGCAAAATTATAGTGTAGGAGAGCCGGTTATTGAAAAATGTTATGATAATCCCAACAATCCTGTTGCAACACAGAATTATAGCGTGGGTGAACCAAATAATGAGTAAATGTATCACCATCCTACAGGGCAGGAACACACTGGTGAAAGAGGATTGCGGGATGCAGTATGTATAACATTGGAATTTGTGATGATGGAGAGAATATTTGTACATCTATTGAAAATATGCTTTTGCAATATGCACAAGAAAAGAATATTCAAGTCGATACAAATATTTGGTATACAGGAGAAAGCTTAAGAGACTATCTGGCATCAGGCGGTTATCTGGACCTTCTTTTTCTGGATATAGAACTTTTTAAAATGACAGGTATTGAAGTCGGTGCTTATATCAGAAACCAATTGGATAATATGGGATTGCAGATCGTGTATATTTCGGGAAAAGCATCCTATGCACAGCAATTATTCAAAACACAGCCTTTGGATTTTCTGATTAAACCAATCTTGCAGGAGCAGATTAATGAAGTTATGGGTATGGCGCTCAAAATTGCAAAAAAGAGAAATGAAAGGTTTGAATTTCAGCAGGGAAAAGATTACTATTATATTCCTATGGGAGATATTGTTTATCTCGAAAGCAAGGGACGTAAGGTAAAGGTTGTAACCATGAAAGCAGCATTTGAATTTTATGGCAAACTAAAAAATGTTGTGAAATGCCTGTCAGAGGATTTTATTGTGATACATCAGTCTTATATCATAAACAAAGAATATGTTTTCCGATACACCTATGAGATGGTGGAATTGGTAGATGGCACGATATTGACAATCAGCCTGGCAAATCGAAAACTTGTGAGGGACAAACTTTTAAGGGAAGAATAGATATGCTTGATTTTATGCTTTGTGCGCTGACCAATCTTTTCCGGATATTTCTGATTGGCAGATGTGCGTCAATCTTTTTTGGGGTAGACGTAGACAAAAAGAAAAAACACATTGTCTATGGCTGCTTTTATGTTATAAATACTGTGTTATTTTGGGAATTTCATACAGTATGGATCAATATGATATGTAATCTGATGGGAATCGGTGCAATCGTATGGCTGTATACGAAGTCTGTCAGGACAAATCTGTTTATAACCGGTACGATTTATTTGGTAAATTGCGGCTGTGATGTGGCAGCTACATCCTTGTTTGTCAGTTACCGGGATGGAGGAGCCTATAATCAGATTTATGCAGTCATATCGTTTTTTCTGATTTTTATGTGTGAGTTAGTGATTGAAAAAATGATTACAATTCATAAAGATGCAGAGGTTGCTCAAAATATTTCGTTGGTGCTGATGCCCTTATGCAGTATTATAGTCATTACTCTGTTGATTTATACTGATACTTGTACAGACATAGGGCTTACCATTGTGAGCATTGGTCTGTTGATTGCAAATTTTCTTATGCTGTATCTGTATAATTTATTGCTGCATTCTATTTCACGGCAATATGAGATGGAAATGCTGAAGACGCAGTTACAGGCATACGCAAACCAACTGAATGTTGTCCTGAGGGGAGAAGAAAAGATAAAAGCCTTACGGCATGATATAAAGCACCATCTCAACGAATTGATGCTGTTGGCGAATAAACATGACGTAGCAGAAATACAGAAGTATATTGATGAGATGAATTCATTTCTCAGGAATCCCAATGAGATTGTTGCATCTGGAAATCTGGAGATTGACAGCGTACTCAATTTTATGCTGCAAAAGGCTGAGAAGGAACTGAAAACTGTGGATGTAAAAGTAATGCTGCCGGAAAAAGTCAGACATTCTTTTGATATCAATGTCATGTTGGGAAACCTGCTTGAAAATGCGATTGAGGCAGCCGGCAAGACGGAAAATAAATATCTGGGCGTTCATATTAAATTGAAAAAAGGGATTCTAAAGGTAAAAATTGAGAATAGTTTTGAATCCTCCTGTATCTTGTGCGGGAAACAGAATAGAAAGGATACGATCTTAAAGACAACGAAGCCTTTTGCGGAACAGCATGGAATCGGATTGAAAAATGTGAAGAAGATTGTGGAGAAGTATAATGGTACAATGGCGGTCACGGCACAGGAGGGCATATTCTGCGTCAATCTGCTTCTGTATATGGCAAGAATGGAAAATGGGCTGTAAAGGCAAATAAAAATACTAAAAAATAATAGGAACAATAAGGGCATGGCCATATTCTGGTCATGCTCTTATCAATTTTTACAAAAATATATATTAATTTTGACAAGAAACGGCACAGCGTTCATTTTTGTGATAAATTCTTTTTTCGGAAAAAGGAAAAAGAGCTTTTCAGCCGAAAGAGTAATATGCAAAATAATGTCAAGATAAGTGGAGGTTAATTAAGATGAAAAAAATGATAGAAACTGTAATAGGTATGGCGGTTCTTCTGGCATTATTAGGAGGATGTGCTCATACATCCCAAAGTGAAGAACAATCAAATATTGATTTTGAGAGTTTGGGTACAGACACTCAGGTTGTTGGATCACAGGTCGAAACAAATGTTGATTCCAGAGAGGAACAGGACACAGCAGTTTTCATAGATGAAAAACTGGATGAAAATTTGTTCATCAGTGCAGAATTGAAAATGCCGGAAAATAACCTTTATGAATATACTGCGCAGTTAAAAAAATTTGACTATGATAAGGTGCAGGAAGCAATAGGGCAAAATGCGGAAGGGAATCTTGCTGTCGATGATGGGAGCGACGAATTTACGGGTGGCTCTCTTACCTATCAAAGAAACGATATGGCAACCCATCTGGACACCTATTGTTCCTATGCGGGGGAGATGGGATTGACAGATGACAGGGATTTGCCGTTTATGTCTCAGGCAGATGCTGTTGCAAGGATACAAAACATGGTAGGAATGTTTGACGTGGGCGGAGAACTGGAAGCTCTTGATGTGGTTGCTATGGATTCAATGGATTTTGAGAACGTGAAAAAGGCAATTATGGAAGACAGCGATTATCAGTTTTTGTCAGCAAAGGGATATGGAAGCGATACATTTGAAGAAGATATGGAAGTATACAGAATCATTTTTCGAATGAATGTAAATGGGATTCCCGTATACCGAAATGAGCCAAATTTGAGACAAACGGGCGAGAGATTTCTGGCTTATCCGGCTGCTGTGACGGTGTTGTTGTCAAATAATGGGATTGAAATGATAAGCATGACGGGAATGTTTGAGCCTTATGAGGAACGTCAGAAGGAAACAGCTGTTATAGGTGAAGACGGCATCAAAGAAGCGATCATGAAAAAATTTGGCGATGTCATTCTATCAAACGAGTTTAGGGCAAAGAATATCTGGATGGAGTATTTCCCGCTTCTGAGGGAGGACTCCTTTACGGAGATGGATCTGATTCCGGTATGGTGTGTTGAATTTGAAGTAGATGGACAATCGGTTGAAGACAGCAGATATTCAATTCGGTTTAATGCAGTCACAGGAGAGGAAATTTCGTGAGAAGGGTATTCATAAATGAATGGAAACGGGCAATAAATATAAGCACTGTCATAGCGGTTATTGGCGTTATGTTCTGCATTTGATCGTAAATATCCTGATGGGCGGACTGGTTGTTGCATTTGGTACAGTTTTGCTGATCCTGTTTTTGCGTACGAGATTTCCGATGACAAGTGATCATTATGAAACAGCAGCTGCCGATACCGCAGATTTATTTCATAAGTGGCTGGCGGTTCATTCCCCGGTTCGTTACTGTATGACAGAGACGGCGCTTGGATTTATGCGTGGGATGATATGGGCCGGAGTTTCTTTGTTTGTGTCATTATATGTAACGGACAGATTAGTCATTACAATGTTCCCATTTTTTGGGAGCTATGTGATTGTCAGGATAAGTCAGATGTTGTCCATTGATGATAAATTACGGCTTGACCAGATATTGATAGGCAGAACAGTGATTAAGGACAGTGGACACACAGTTATGATTGCTGCCATTGTTTCAGGTGTTTTGGTTTTTCTGATGGGATGTGTTTTTACGAGAAAGATGGCGAGAGGACTTAAAGATGGAATGTTTTATGAAAGCAAATAAGGTATCAAGATATAATATGAGAATATTATGGAAAAATATCAGCGGTTATTCCTTTTCTTGGGCATATTACATGGTCAAATGAATGGGGCAAGATTTGGGGGACGTTGGGGAAAACAAATGCCGGAGCAGAGTTCGGCGTGGAATTGTCAGTATCTCAGAATATTATACGGCAATATGAGCCTGCCAATGCGCTGGTTATAAGCATCTTGCTGGAATTTTCCTGTATTCTGTGTATTGGGCTGATTATCTATTTTGGGAATAAGATGACTGCTAAGTCAGTGGGAACATTCATTGGGACGTTAATCGCTGTTCTGGATATATGTGTTTCAAATGACTGGCTGGACTGGGCATATGGGTTTTCGCCGGTAAGCCTGACGCAGCTGGAATTGTTTCATGGTTTTGCATCAAAATGGGGAATCAATCTGGCATACGCAGAGAAATTTTTCATGATTGCAACCGTAAGTCTCGGTGTATTATGTGTGGCTGCAAATTATAAGGAGAAAGTAATCAGTAGAATCAGCAGGAGGCATATTCATGGAAGACAAATGTGAGATTTTTGTAGAAAATGTGACGAAAGCGTTTGGTGGTCAGGAGGTTTTAAAAACCGTATGCGTTAAATTTGAAATGGGAAAAATATATGGAATTGTAGGAAGAAACGGTTCCGGCAAAACGGTTCTGCTCAAATGTATCTGTGGCTTACTGTATCCATCAACAGGAACAGTGACCGTTGGCGGCAAGGTTGTCGGAAAAGATGTGGATTACCCGGAAAATATAGGATTTATCATTGAGACACCGGGTTTTCTGCCAAGATATCCAGGGTTAAAAAATCTGAAATATTTAGCGTCTGTCAGGGGGAAGGTTAAGGAAGATGAAATACGAAAATACATGGAACTCGTGGGATTGAATCCTGATGACAAAAAACGCGTTGGAAATTATTCGCTTGGCATGAAACAGCGTCTTGGAATTGCACAGGCATTCATGGAAAACCCGGATATTCTTATACTGGACGAGCCTATGAACGCACTTGATAATAATGGCGTTGAAGATATGAGAAAGGTTTTATTGAAGATGAAGGAAAAAGGTAAGCTGATTATTATCGCAAGCCATGTCCGGGATGACATTGATATTCTTTGTGACGAAGTGTACGGAATTGATGCAGGGATTATGAAGAAAATACGTTGATTTGTGCTTTAAATTATACATCCCGAGGAGGCGTATTTAAGCCCGCAGCTTAAGATTCCGAAGTTCGAAAATTAAGTGGCATCCTCTTTTTCTAACGATTTCTTTTCCTGCACATTCCTTTACAAAAAGAGATAAATGGGGTAGGATTAAAGAGGAATTATTTCTATAATAATGATTTTGATGTAAAGGGGTATTTTTGAAGTCCTTACAGAAGAGAAAGGCAGGTAAATATGGAAGAACGCAGAAAAAGTAAACGGTTGGAGCTTTCTTCGAAGCTGCTGATTAAGCGACTTGATTCGGAAGATGGATCCAGGGAGGTGGATATTGATGTAATGGATGTATCCAAGACAGGAGTTGGATTTTTGTGTGGTGAGGCATTGGAGATCGGGGCGGTTTACGAAGCGGCTCTGACCATCTGGACCAAAGAAGTGGTTCACGCCTTCCTTGAAATTGTCCGAATAGAGAGAACCGGGGAAAATCAGTTCTCTTATGGGGCGATTTTTATAGGCATGTCGGAGATTGAGGCAAGCAGAATTGCGACTTACAGCACCATAGAGTCGTTGGAAAATTAGAAAGATTCGTGTATGGACAAAAATAAGAAGCATCATATTCTTCTGGAACTGGGTGTGGTTGCCATATCCTTTGCGGCGCTTTTGCTGCTTATATATTTTGTGATAGCGGTGTCTTTTCAGAACGGGGAAGCCTCCATCGGCGTGACGATGCGGCTTGCGCAGCATCTTGCGGGGCGGATTTTTGAGCAGCCAACCGAAGAACAGGTCAAAACCACGTCATGGATCATACGCTACGGCGCACATCTGGGTCTGTTTTTTGTGGTTGGCTTTGTGACTACTTTCGTGAGCATGGTGGTTTTCAGAAGATATTACAGAATACTCGGTGTGATCGGGGCAGGCACGGTCTGCTATGTGCTTGCCTATTACACGGAATATTACAAGCAGTTTGTGGAGGGCAGACATTTCCATCCAGCTGACGCAGTGCTCAACTGGTATGGAAGTCTGGCTGGCATTTTCTGTATGGTAAGTTCCTATTTTCTGAACAGACTGCTGGTAAAACTCTCGTGAGGGAAAGGAAACACCATTGAGGCAATCCATGTCTAATGGTGCAGGCGGGCAAGATCCGCATAGAAACCGGGGTAGCTGATGGTGACCACATCGCTGCCCTTTATTTCTGTATCCCCTTCTGCGACTAGAGAAGCGATCGCAAAGCTCATGGCAATGCGGTGGTCCATATGGGAATCGACCACTGTGCCGTGCAGAGGACGTCCACCGACGATGATCATACCGTCGTCCGTGCCTGTGATATCACAGCCCATTGCGCTTAAATACTGAACCATTACATCGATGCGGTTGGATTCTTTTACTTTTAATTCAGCGGCATCGCGGATGACGGTGGTGCCTTCCGCGCAGGCGGCCATAACATTGATAACAGGCAGTTCATCAATCAGGGTTGGAATCAGATCGCCTTCCATGACAATGCCGTGAAGCTGGCTGTGTTTTACCAAAAGATCGGCTGTCGGTTCGCCGTCGTAATTTTCGTTTAAGAGAGTGATATTTCCACCCATTTCTTTCGCCACTTTCAAAATGCCGTCACGGGTGGGATTGATGCCCACATTTTTAATCAGGATTTCCGCGCCGGGAACAAGCAGTCCGGCGGCAATAAAATAAGCGGCGGAGGAGATGTCTCCGGGTACATGAATTTTCTGTCCCTGTAAACGGGGTTCGGGATATATTCTGGCTGTTTTATCTTCGGAGCTCAATTTCGCGCCGAAAGCGCGCAGCATGATTTCCGTATGATTACGGCTCAAAGACGGCTCTGTCACAAGGGTTTCGCCCTCGGCGTAGAGTCCGGCCAGCAGAACGGCGGATTTTACCTGTGCGGAGGCCACCCTGGAGTGATAGTGGATGCCGTGCAGGGGAGAGCCGGTGATCTGAAGAGGCGCACAGTCGTTGCCGTTTAGACTGACGATCTTTCCCCCCATCATGGACAGCGGCTCCATAATACGCCGCATGGGGCGCTTCTGGATGGAGGCGTCGCCTGTTAAGGTGCTCGCAAAAGTCTGTCCTGCCAGAATGCCGCTGATCAGTCTTGTGGTGGTGCCGCTGTTTCCCATATCCAAGACGGATGAGGGCTCTTTCAGGCCATGAAGGCCCCTGCCGTGAATCAGAATTTTCTCCGGGGTATTTTCAATCTCAATGCCCATCTTCCGAAAGGCATCTATGGTGGAGAGGCAGTCCGCTCCCTGTAAAAAGTTGGTGACCTCCGTGAGACCTTCGGCCAAGGAGCCAAACATCACTGCACGGTGGGAGATGGATTTGTCGCCGGGGATAGTCACTTCCCCTTTTAATGTGTTTACTTTCTGAAATTTCATACTGTCTGTCCTGAGCCTTTCTCTTTTTATGCGAAATATGCCGTGTTTCAGGCATTCTCCTACGCGAAACATAGTGCTTCCAAGTCAGCACTGCTGACTTTTCGTCCCCGTTTTATGGAGGGATGTCTTTAGAAGACTTTTCGCGCTTTTTATCGGGTATGAATTTTGTAGCCGTGCTCCGTCATAATCTCCTCTGCCCGGGCGAGCGTATCCTGGCTGTAAAATTCGATGCGCAGCGCGCCCTCCGCAAGCTCCCTGTTGTGGTTGATGCCGATGTTTTTGATGCTTACATCGTGCATGGCAAGAAGGGAAGCGATGGCGGCGATGGAGCCGGGCTTATCCGCGATATCCACGGTAAACACATACTCGGCCTTGATAGGGCCGTTTGGCGAGCTGATAAAGGACTCTCTGTAATTTCTTGCCGTATCGAAAAACTGATAGAGCATGTCCTTTTGATGATTGTCTATATAGTCCACAATGACATTCAGGTATTGGATATATGTCCGGAGCAGCTTTGAAATATTATCCGCGTTAGTCAGACAGATCTGCTGCCACATGTCGGGGGAGGAGGAGGCGATTCTTGTGATATCTTTAAAGCCCCCTGCGGCGATCATCTTCATAATGCCTTCCTCGGAGTCGCTGCTCTTTACCACGTTTACCAGAGAGGCGGCAATTACGTGGGGCAGATGGGAGATGGCCGCGGTCACATAATCATGTTCCCCGTAAGACAATACCAGCGGAATGGCTCCGATCGTCTCCACCAGCGTTCGGTAATTGTCCACTTTTTCTTTTGGGACTTCATCGGAGGGCGTCAGAATATAGTAAGCGTTTTCCAGAAGGGAAGCTTTGGCATTCTGGTAGCCAAAACGCTCGGAGCCCGCCATAGGGTGTCCGCCGATAAACTGTGTCTGCAGCTGTAACTCTTCGATCTGTCTGTGAATCCCTGTTTTGACACTTCCCACATCGGTGAGAATGGTATCGGGAGAGAGAACGCTTTTCAGAGTGAGCAGATTCTCGGCATTGTGGGAGACCGGCGCGCACAAAAACAGATAATCACAGTCTCTAAATGAGTCGTCGATAGCAGGACAGATTTGGTCTATGATCTGTTCTTTTTTTGCCAGTTCCAGAGAAGCGGTATTGGTGTCGTATGCAACCAGACGGGTGTCCGGCAGATGATGACGGAGGGCCTTGGCAATGGAGCCGCCGATCAGGCCGAGCCCGATAAAGCCGCAGGTGAGAGCGCTCATAAAATCATTCCCTTTCGTGGTTTTTGAACTGTTATTTCCGTTTTTTAAGATATCACAAAACGGAGGGGAAAGCAAGGAGGGCGATAAGGCAAAGGAAGGTGACTGTCCGAAGAAATTTAATAGAAAAATGAATGTGATTGTGTTATTCTATTAGAAAAATCAGCATAGCCATATTGTCGGATTATTAATAGTATCAAGCATAGGAAAAAGAAAATGAAAGGAGTATGTTGTTTTTTCTTTTATAAACATCGTACAAGAGTGCAATGAAAATTGACCGATTGATAGGTATTCTATCCATTCTTCTTCAGAAGGAAAAGATTACTGCCACTGAATTGGCGGAGAAATTTGAAGTGTCAAGACGTACGATAATCCGTGATATAGAGGATATCTGTAAAGCGGGAATACCGGTTGTCACTGAACCAGGGAGGGGCGGCGGTATCTCAATCATGGAGGATTTCAAGATAGACCGCACCATATTTTCGTCTGATGAAATACAGATTATTCTTGCAGGACTTCACGGACTTGACAGTGTTGCCGTGTCAGGACGTTATCGGCAGATAGCTGATAAACTTTTGGCTAATTACACGAAAACGGACGGGCAGATTATGATTGACCTGTCTGTCTGGGATAAACCCGGAAACCGGGAAAAAATTGAACTGATCAAGACAGCAATGGATAGTGCTGAAAAGATTGCCTTTAAATATTTTACAGGAAATGGAGAGACGGTTCGGGAAATAGAACCGTATCATCTGGTATTTCAATGGGCTGACTGGTATGTATGGGGATACTGTGATACTCGTAAAGATTATCGCTTGTTTAAATTGTCACGAATAAGTGACTTAAAGTGTACAGAAAGAATACAGGAAAAACGTAATGTCCCGGAGTATAGTTACAAGAAGAAATTTGACTGGAAGGAAGAAGTTCAGGCAGTTGTGAAATTTGATGCTGACCTGAAATGGAGGCTCGCAGACAGTTTTGGTGCAGATTTCATTCAGACTGATGAAAAGGGAAATATTCTGATAAACATTAAATGGTCTGATAAACAGTCTTTTTTTCAATATGTTCTTTCTTTCGGTGATAAGGCGGAGATTTTGACACCCGTGGAGTACCGTAGAGATTTTAATGAATTTCTTAACAATATAATTAAAAAATATGGATAGAAAAATGTGACAGACAGTTGTCACATTTTTTTTAGTATAATCCTTCCATAAAGCTGTAGGAAAGGGAACCGGACTATGAGTATTATTGAAGTAAATTCATTGACAAAAGGGTATCGTGTACATAAAAAGAAAGCGGGAATAAAAGGTTCTTTATCAGGGCTTATCAAACGCGAATATCAGTATGTGGAAGCGGTTAAAAATGTTTCATTTCAGGTTGAAGAGGGTGAAATACTGGGAATTGTAGGGCAGAACGGAGCCGGAAAAACGACAACAATGAAAATGCTATCTGGGCTGTTATATCCGGACGCGGGAGAAGCGAGGATTTTGAACTGGATACCTTGGGAACGTAAGAAAGAGTTTCTGACTAATATCAGTTTCCTTATGGGACAGAAGGGACAGCTTTTATGGGATATACCGGCAATGGATTCCTTTTTTCTGTATAAAGAAATATATGATTTGAAGGAGGAAAGTTTTCGACAAACAATAAAAGAATTATCAAAAATGCTTGAAGTTGAGCATCTGCTATCTGTCCCAGTCAGAAATTTATCCCTTGGCGAAAGAATGAAAATGGAAATAATTGCAGCGGTACTTCATTCTCCTAAGCTGTTGTTTTTGGACGAGCCAACCATAGGACTTGATTTAACTACACAAAAGAAAATGAGAAGTTTTTTGAATATACAGAATCACCGGAATGGGACAACGATGGTGCTGACCAGTCATTATATGAAAGATATAACTTCGCTCTGCTCAAGGATTATCATAATCAGTCAGGGAGAAATCATATTTGACGATAAAATAGAAAAGATAAGGCATATGTATCAGGCGGATCGGGTGGTTAATGTGCGGTTTGCAAAAATGGTAGATGAAGCATTTCTAAAAAAATATCATGAATCTATTAAAGAGAAGAAAGAACTGCAATATACATTTCAGGTGAAGCAGGAAGATGTAAATGAATTTGTTCGGGAAATATCTCTCCTTATGCCTGTAGATTTCAGTATTGGGGAGCAGCCGATAGAGGATATTATCGAAAAAATATACAGGAGGGATATAGAATGAGATCTTTGCGGAAATATATTGCTGTATTGAAGATATCAACGCAAAATATGCTGCAATATCGCGGAAATATAGTTTTGAACTGGCTGCTGAGCACAATGACACTGGTTGCACCCTTTGCATTTTGGAAGACAGTATATGCAGATCGGGAAATGTTGGCCGGCTATGAGCTGAGTGACACTATAACGTATGTGATGCTTACCACTTTATTAGGAAAATTACTGATCTGTGACGGAATACATAATACTATTTCACAGGATATCAGGGAAGGAAAATTATCTCAGTTTTTGTGGCGCCCGATCAATTATAAAGCTTATATCTTTTTTGATACAATTGGAAAGAAGCTGATGGATTTTGTAGTGATGTGTTTACTGTTCAGTATTTTGCTCATTCCCATGAGCGCTCTCGGCTTTTTTAAAACAGCACTTTCAACGGGAACGGCTTTTGCCTTTCTGTTCAGTGCATTTCTGGGTATTATACTCAGTTTTTTTCTGTATTTTATTATGGGGCTTGTGGCATTTTGGATGACAGAGTGTTCTGCCTTGTACATTACGCTGGGGACATTATTCTATTTTCTGGCGGGAGGGATGTTTCCACTGGATATGTTTCGGGAACTGAAAGTGATATCGGAAATATTGCCGTTTCAATATCAATTGTATTTACCGGTAAAAATTTATCTTGGAAAGCTTTCTATGGCGATGGTATTTCGGGGAATCGGAATACAGATGATATGGTGCCTTGCTTTGTGGGGAATATCTGTCATAGTTTGGGAAAGTGGCAAAAAAAGGTATTCTTCTGTTGGAAATTAGACAATATGGATGGAGGTGGTGTGATTGAGACGATATGTGAAAATTTATATGGGGTTTATCAGAAATACTTTGATCAGAGATATGGAGTTTCGATTGAATTTTTTTGTCTGGGGCATCGCCATGACAGTGGAAATGGGAATCCACCTTTTGTTCTTTCATAACATCTATGGAAATATTGATGATATCGCAGGCTACGATAAATATGAATGGTTTTTCTATCTCGGTCTGGTTCAACTGATGTTAGCAGTATTTATGGTTTTTGTGTTTCCCAATCTGGTAAGTCTGCCATGGTTGATTAACGGAGGAGAACTGGATTATTTACTGCTTAAGCCTGTCAACTCTCAGTTCTATATTTCGTTAAGAAATGCGAATTTCGGATATATGGTAAATGTTCCTGCGGGTATAATTTTGATGATTTATGGCAGTATTCACATGAAAATTGATATTTCAGTTTGGAGTGCTGCAAGTGTACTGCTGTATTCCAGTGTGGGCATATTGATTTTATATGCTATATTATTTAACCTTTCTATATTATCGGTGTGGTTGAAGAAAGCAGATTTTGCGTCTACATTGTTTTTCAATCTTTGGTCTTTTATGAGATATCCCTCTGATGTGTATGGAAAGGTCATGAGAATTGTATTTACATATTTGCTGCCTGTACTTTTGATATGTACTGTTCCTATGGAAATTATCTTAAAGAAAGTGGAGGGGATAACTCTTTTAATAATGCTGTTTAGTTGTTTTATATGGTTTATGGGGAGTATTCTACTATGGAAAATTGCAGTAAAACACTATTCCAGTGCAAGTTCATAGATTTTTACGGGAAATATATTTTAAGAATATAATAGCTTCATGGTTTGAATGGCCTACCTAAAAAGAAAAACCTATGTTACAATAAAGCGGATTACATTAAAAGAAGGGTCTGGATTACAAATTTTGAAAGGAAGAGAGAAATGTTAAAAACCATACAAACGATTGATATTGTCGGACTCGGAGCACTCGGCGTTATGTACGCTGAGTTTTTTACAAAAAAGCTGGGAAAAGAAAACGTGCGCATATTGGCTGATAAAGAGAGAATTGACCGCTACAAAAATGACCGGATTACCTTTAACGGAGAAATCTGCGATTTTCAGTACTGCGATGCGGCGAAAGAGAGCCGTCCCTCAGAATTGATGCTTTTCGCAGTAAAATACGGTGCGCTGGAGACGGCCATGGGGGAAAATGCGCATCTGGTCGGAGAGAATAC
The DNA here is from genome assembly GCA_947174505.1 of uncultured Lachnospiraceae bacterium. Lineage (GTDB taxonomy): Bacteria > Bacillota > Clostridia > Lachnospirales > Lachnospiraceae > UBA3282. The sequence goes on along the minus strand of CAMWJF010000024.1, from coordinate 43,079 downwards.
CATTTTATTATCCGTGCTCAACGGCATTCGCAGCGAGGAGGATTTGGGACGGAGATTCGGCAGGGAAAAGGTGGTGCATTGTATCGCACAGAAAATGGCTGCCATGAAGGAGGGAAACGCGGCGGTCTGCACCAACAAAGGAGAGTTGGCAATCGGTGTTCTTGATGGCGGCAGGAAGGAAAATCTTGTGGCGGTGAAAGACTTTTTCGACAGGACGGGGTTTGCCTATTCCTGTCCGGTGGATATGCGTCATGCGATGTGGGGAAAGCTTCTGTGCAATGTGGGCGTAAACCAGACGGTATCCCTTTTTGAAGGAACGTATCGGAGCGTTCAGCAGGAGGGAGAAGCCCGTGAAATGATGAAGGCGGCGATGCGTGAGACCATTCTCGTGGCGAATGCGGAGGGCGTGGCACTTTCGGATCAGGATATGGACGACTGGATTACCGTTATTGACGGACTGAATCCGGACGGGGAGCCGTCCATGCGTCAGGACAGCAAGGCGGGCAGGAAGACGGAGGTGGTACTTTTTGCAGGGACGATCTGCGAGCTTGGGAAAAAGTACGGCATTGCCACACCTGTGAACGAGCGGTTTCTGAAAGAATTTGAGTGATAAGGAAGAGCATAAAAAAGGATTGGATGGGAAATTTGACAAATATAAACGAGGTGCGGTAGACAATCTGTGCAGAATGTATAATTAGTTGTTGAAATTGTTCTGAAAATTTAGTAAAATGTATTTACAACTTAGTGCCACGCGCGGGATATGACAATACAGACTGGACAGTCCATCATATGACGGCTGTATTGCCATATTTATGTCTGGCTTAGAGTGGTGAATAAAGAACAACAGAATTGGAGGGTTACAGGGCATGAATGTTTACACAACGGATAAGATTCGTAATGTGGTTTTGCTTGGGCACGGGGGCTGCGGCAAGACCAGTCTGGTGGAGGCGATGGCTTACCTTTCCGGCATCACATCCAGAATGGGGAAGATAGACGACGGGAACACGGTGAGCGATTTTGGTAAGGAGGAGCAGAAGCGCCATATTTCCATTGCCACATCTGTTGTTCCGATCGAGTGGGAGGGCACGAAGATCAATGTGTTGGATTCGCCCGGCTTTTTTGATTTCGTGGGAGAAGTGGAAGAGGCCGTGAGCGCGGCGGATGCGGCGATCATCGTCGTTTCCGGCAAGGCCGGCGTAGAAGTGGGAACGGAGAAAGCGTGGGAAATCTGCGATAAATATAAGCTTCCCCGTTTTGTGTTTGTGACGGATATGGATATTGATAACGCTTCCTTTAGACAGGTAGTGGAAGATATGACCAATAAATACGGGAAGAAAATCGCGCCGTTCCATCTGCCGATCCGTGAAAATGAGAAGTTTGTGGGTTATATCAATGTGATCACCGAGCAGGCTTACCGCTGGGAGGGCAAGGAAGTCGTGGAGTGCGAGATGCCCGAGTACAGCAAGGCGAACCTGCAGCTTTGCCGCGACACGCTGATGGAGGCGGTGGCGGAGACCAGCGAGGACTTCATGGAGCGCTATTTTAATGGCGACACCTTCTCCGAGGCGGAGATCCGTGCGGCCCTTCGCACAAACGTGATGGACGGCAGCATCGTTCCCATGTCCATGGGTTCCAATGTGCTCTGTCAGGGTGTGTTTACGCTGCTTGACGACATCGTGAAGTATATGCCGAGCCCCGAGAATAGGGAGTTTGCAGGCATTGACTTAAAGACGAACGAAATCTTTCAGGCGAACTTTGATTTCTCCAAGGCGAAGTCGGCTTACATCTTTAAGACCATCGTGGATCCTTTTATCGGTAAGTATTCGCTGATTAAAGTATGTTCCGGCGTTCTTAAGAGCGACGATGTGATCTACAATGACGAGAAGGAAGTGGAGGAGAAGATCAGCAAGCTTTATGTATTGCAGGGGAATAAGCCCATTGAGGTCAAGGAACTTCACGCGGGCGATATCGGCGCCATCGCGAAGCTGACGGCTGCCAGAACGGGCAATACCCTCTCTACGAAAGCACGCATCATCCGCTACGGAAAGGCAGAAATTTCCACGCCTTATACATACAAGCGGTACCGGGCAAAAAATAAGGGAGATGTGGATAAGGTTTCCCAGGCGCTGCAGAAGATGCGCCATGAGGATCAGACGCTTCTGGTGGTTAATGATGCGGAAAACAGACAGTCCCTGCTCTATGGAATGGGCGATCTGCATCTGGAGGTAGTTGTCAGCCGCCTTCTCAATGAGTACAAAGTAGAGATCGAGCTCACTGAGCCGAAGATTGCGTATAAGGAGACGATCCGCAAGAAATCCGATGTGGAGCATAAGTATAAAAAGCAGTCCGGCGGACACGGCCAGTACGGGCATGTGAAGATGCGCTTCGAGGCATCCGGCGATCTGGAGACGCCCTTCGTGTTTGAGCAGGAAGTAGTGGGCGGCGCGGTGCCGAAGAACTATTTCCCCGCAGTGGAAAAGGGCTTACAGGATTCCGTTACCGCAGGACCTCTGGCAGCTTACCCCGTGGTAGGCGTGAAGGCGGTTCTCTACGACGGTTCCTACCATCCGGTAGATTCCTCCGAGATGGCATTCAAGATGGCCACGATTCAGGCGTTCAAAAAGGGCTTTATGGAGGCAGGACCTGTTCTCCTTGAGCCGATTGCAAACTTACAGGTGACCGTACCCGATTCCTACACGGGTGACGTGATGGGTGATCTGAACAAGAGAAGAGGAAGAGTGCTCGGCATGAATCCGGCAGGGGACGGCAAGACCGTGGTTGAGGCGGATATCCCGGTGGCATGCTTAAGCGGTTATTGCACAGATCTCCGTTCCATGACCGGCGGACGCGGCACTTACAAATATGAGTTCGCGAGATACGAGCAGGCGCCCAGCGACGTGCAGGAGAAGGAAGTGGCGGCGAGAGCGAAGGCCGTTGCGGAAGCGAATGCGGATGCATAACAGATAGTAAGGTATGATGGCGGATATCCTTTCGGCTAGGTAAAGGGATATCCGCTATATTTTTGCATGTGACACGAAAAGCATGAGCAGACCGATTGGTCTGCTCATGTTATTATACGGATGGGTCACCATTTGTTGCCATTCTGTGTCACGCCGCTCACACTGCCTCCGAATCCCTCCCATATGACGGGCGCTTTGTCGCCGGTGCAGTTTTCTATCGTGACGCCTTTCACATGGGCGTTTAACTGTCCGAGAATCTGAATGGTTCCGCCGGCGTTTCCATGGAACGTGGAATCGGATATAGTTACATTGCTGCAGGTGTTGCCACTATTGGGTTCAATGTCAATACCGTACTGCGGGGCGGTACCGTTTGCGTTGTTAAATTTGCAGTTTTTGACCGTAACATTGGACACGTCCGTGATGGAGAGATTGTTTCTGCGGTTATGATGCAGATTACAGTTGGTAATAGTAACGCCGTTACTGAGAAACTGTTTTTTGTTTCCGGAGTCATCCCAGCCATTGTATAGACCCAGATAGATCCCGTCTCCCCAGCACTGGGAAATATCTACATTTTCGATGGTGACGTTTGTACTGCCGAATACAGCGATGCCGTGTCCCCACTCGCCGCCGCTTCCTTTGTGCTCCTTCCGCTCGCCGATAATCTGCCCGCCGGAAACGCTGACACCATCGCGTCCGCTGATGTTGATCACCTGATAGTTGCCCTTGCTGTTGGGAAGAGCGATTAACAGTGCGCTTGGCGACATAACAAGCTTTTGGTTGGTAGTCAGGACGATGCCGCCAAACTTATCTTTGCCAAACAGATCCTTGCCGTCAGCTGTCGCATCAATATGGTACACACCCGCAGGGAGATACAGCGTCACCTCACGCTCGTGTGTATCGTCACCCCACTCAAAATCCCGCAGCATTTTGTTAATGTAGGGTGTGTCGTCGGTGACGCCCTCTTGCTGTTTGTAAGTGAGAAGTGCACCTGTTTCCGGTTCCGGCGGCGTCTCATTTTCTACGATTGCAACTGCATAGCACTGCTGGGTGAACTTGCCGCTGCTGGAAGTGTACACAGCAGTGATAATGGCGGCGCCTGCTCTTTTCATGGTGAGCAGACCTTCCTGATCAACGGATACCGCATCCGAATTGTTGCTTTCCCACTTGAGTTTACTTTTATCCTGTGTGGGTGCAAATTCCATGTGAAGCTGGTATGTGCTTCCAATATTTTCCTTGATCGTCTGGTCTGCCTCAAGGAGCACTGGAGCATCGATCACAGTAATCTTACATTGTGTTTTTTTGTTACCGTCCTGGGATGCTGCCGTGATAGTTACGCTGCCTTCCTTTTTCAGTGTGAGCACAACCGAAGTGGAGATAGTCTGTTTACCATCAGCGGAGCCGGTGACATCGCCGTCAGGCTTTTCTTCTATGGCAACGATGTCGCTGTTGGAACTGGTCCAGATCACGGTCGGATTTGTGATATTTTCATCGCTTTCCGATGTGATTGTGGCGGTAAGTGTTCTCTTTTTCGTATCCGGTTCAGCCAGAGAGAAGGTAAGACTCGTCTTATCCAGTCTGATTCCTTTCACACGGTTAATCTGGTATTTTTTCTTATTAATTTTAAAGGAATAAGTCTTTGTTCCACCGTATTCACCAATGCCGCGCAGTGTTACTTTGGCAGTGCCTGCTTTGGTATTATTCCTGTATTCCGATTCGAGGATTTCAAAACAGGAATCCTTTTCGGGCAGTTCTTTTTTGCTTTTCTGATCAGATGCCGTGGCATAAATGTGGATGTCACTTTTCTTTAATTTGATTTCTTCCCCGGTATATTCCTGCGGATCGATGACAACCTTTAATGTGCTGATATTTTTGTCAAAGATCCGATATGTCCCGGTAATGGTTTTCTCATAGCAGCCAAGTCCTGTTACGGTAACGGACACAGTAGTGTTTGACGGTGGGGACTGTTCCTGCGTATGGCTGAAAGTGAAGTTTGCGTCATAATCCGTTTTGGCTGACAGCTTTTTGCCGTTCACATCTGTGATCGTGACAGTTGATTTCCATTTGTCTGGCTTATCGCTATACGGTTTGTCGGGGATGGAGATGGTGCAATTGCCGATATCGGCTTTCGATACCATAAGCGTCACTGTTTTTTCGTATCCCTTATAATTGCCTTTTCCTGTAATCTCACAGGTCATGAGTGATCCCGGCGTTTTGTTATCTTTGTACTTTATGGTGTAATCGGTTTTGTTTTTGAGGATTGTGTAATCCTGATCCTTTAAAATGAGCTCGGGCACAGCGCCGCCTTTTTGATAGGGAACTTCATAAATCCCGTTTTTGCCCGTCACATTTTTTCCTGGGAAAATTTTGATATCCGTATTCTCTGTAATGGTATAAGTCAGCCGAAGAGACCCTGTATATCTGCCTTTGCCTGTAAAGGTGGCGGTCACCTTTCCCGCTTTTTTTGCATTGCCGTATTTTACGGTATAATCGGTTCCTTCCGTAAGCGTCTCCTTTACGCTGCCTTCGCCAAAGGCCAGAAGTGCGGAACCGGTCTGGAACATACCGCCGTCTTTATCCACTATCTTCTGGGAGAAGGGGATAGTTTCTTTCCAATCTGCACCGGCAACAGCGTCTTTCAGCAGTCTGTCGCCCACCAGCTTCAATGCTATTTTTTTGCAGCCGCGGTAGCCGTCATTTCTTCCGTCTGCGGTAGGAGACAGCATAAGATAAGCGCCTTCTGTCCCGGAAGCGTAAACAGTGTAGTCATACTGTGCTTCGGTGAGAACCTTCCCACTTATTTTGACTTCTGTAATACGAACATCCGATTTCGCAAGAGGTGTGTCGTGATATTCGTACTGCTTCTGATCAAGTTTCACTGACGCGGAACTGAAATTCAGTGTTTTATCCTTCAGAACGACAAGCTGCATGGGAAAAGAGCCTGTAAAATTTCCCGTTCCGTTTACCGTATAAGAGTAGACTTTCTTGGGGTCATAGAGATCGCCGTTTGTATAATCTGCAGGTAAAGCCGTCATATTCTCGTCCGGCGTCGTGTAGTCACAGATAAAATCTTTCTTCGCGACCAGGTTCTTCTTGCCGTAGGTCAGAATGGGAGCGGGAATGTTCAGTTTTTTGCTGTAATTGACGGTCTGTTCATAACCCGGTGAAACCTTGGGCGTATTGTAGATATCAATATCGTTGATATCCAGAGGCTTGATCGTATAATACAAGGTTACGCTGCCCTGGTACTGGCCTTTCAGATTGATGGTCACACTGGGCGCCTTGGCGGAATTCCACGCGGCGGCGTTGACGTTATTTTTGTAGCTCAGCGTATAATCTGTTTTTTCCTTTAACAGCGTGTTTTTATGATATACACGGAAATTCTGTGTGATTTTCTGTCCGTTATAGATAAGATCGTCGCTTTCCTTCACAAAACCGGCTACCCGGATATCACCCGAAAGATCAAGGAGTTTATCGCTATCGGGGTTGGTTTTATCAGAAACAACGTCAACTACGGCAGAGACCGTGATACCGCGGCAGGATGCAGTAATCCGTGCGTATCCTTCCGAAGATGCCTTGATTGTGGCAGTCCCGTTTTCGTCTGCTTTTACCGTGGCTACAGTCTCGTCGCTGCTGTCCCATGAAACATCCGCCTGCAATGCTTCTGGCTCCGCCATCACAGTAATCTGCTGTGTGTCGCCGGGGGACATGGGTATCCGTTCTTTAATTATATTTTCTTCATCTGTACCAGCGCCATTATAAAGTACTAACGAGCCTTGCGTTTCCTCCTCCAGAGACGGACCAGCTCCCTCGGCGAGCGTGGAAACATCAGTCATATTGCTGTTTTCAGAAACTGTGGAGAGAGTTTCTTCGGTCTGGTTTGTTTCGGCATTTTCAAAATCCGTATCTTCCGCCGGCTCTTTGTCGCCGCTTGCGTCCAGCGTATCGTCTTCGGCCGGAATTTCCCCGGAAAGCGTACCGTCAGTGGTATCGGCACTGTTTTCCGAGACAGAAGAGTTTTCCGAAATGGATGCGTCTTCCTGTGCGGAGTCTGTTGTGGTTTCTTCCATGCCGGTGGGAGCAACCGATGACTGACCAGCGTCTTTGTCGGTGCTGTTTTGGAGCACAAAAGGAATGGTTGCTGCAGCGTAAAAGCTATCGTCTTTCTCATGCTCTGTTTCAGGGTAATATGCCGCCCGGATATAGTAGTCAAAGTTTTCTGCCGTATTGTGGTTTTCATCGCCATCGGTATCAGAAATGGTTTCTTTCGGAGAGATCGCGATCATCTGATCATACGCACTTTCTTTATCTGTAATTTTTTCCATGATAAAGAAAGGAGAAGAGGATACCGTCTCAAAACCGTTCCAGTTATCCTCCTCATAAAGAAGGTTTGTGCTTCCTGCTTCCAGTCCTTTTTCGCCGCGGAGAACGCTCCATTCCAGTGTGCCTGCCTCTTTGTATTCGGGCCTCTTTTCTATATCATAATTAACAAATAGAATCAGATTTTCCGACGTTTCAAAGGAAATCGGAAGATCATAACGAAAGCTGCCGTCATCTGCAGAGGGAAGCGTTTCGCCTTCGGAAATCTGTCCGATCTGTAAAGCAGGCAGTTCTATTTTCTTTTCTGCTTTGGCTGTCTCTGATGCAGTATCTGTGTCCGACGGAGAAGCTGTTTCTTCCGAAGCGGCATTCATGTCGGAAGAATCTGGGAAAATGTCAGCGTCTTCACCTTCTCCGGTTTTACTTTCAGGTTCTTCTTCGGCCGCCATATTGTTTTCTGAGACAGCGCTTTCCGTGGTAACGGTGTCCTCCGTTGCAAATACTGTCATGCCGCTGCAGTCGCCAAGAGCGATCGCAAGGGTAAGCACCGATGCCAGCCATCTTTTTCTGTTTCGCATGAGCTGAATTCCTCCCTGTTCTTCTGTGTAATTGATAGAAGCCGTCTCTGTGAAAGTGTTTTCCGCTATATGTGGAAACAACGTATCATATTATAGCATGAAAACCAGCCGGTTTCCATAAATACCGGCTGGTAAGATATGTTACTACAATTTGAATTTTCCTACTTCAGTTTTAAGCTGTCCGGCGATTTCCCTGTTGCTTTCTGCTTCGCCTTTGATGCTCTCCATGCTCGTTGTCATAGCGGAGGTCATTTCCGTAACGCCGACAATGCCTTTGGCACTTTCCTCCACAGCGATATTGACGGCATCCACGGCTTCCTTTATGCTGTCGATGTTGTTGCTCAGGTGCATGCTTTCGTCCGCAAAATCATTCATGGTTTCACTCAGGTGGGCCACGTCATTCTTATAATTTATGCTGTTGTCAAGCAGTCTTTCGTACCCGGCCATAGCAGTTTCATTCATAAAGCGTATCATCTGTTCCGACTCGGTGGCCAGTTCATTGACCGCGTGGATCACTTCCTGGCTGACCCGTTGGATGCCCTCGGCAGCCCGGGCAGAGTTATCGGCAAGAGATCCGATTTCACTGGCTACGACCGCAAATCCTTTTCCGGCTTCACCGGCTCTTGCCGCTTCAATACTCGCATTCAGGGCAAGAAGACTTGTCTGGTCGGTAATGTTGATAATTTCCATTGTCAGCGAATTGATCTGTTCCACAGCTTTGGAGCGTTCAATGCGTTCGTTCATATTTTGCGACATTTCTGAGGCCAGTCGTGCCGCGTCGGTTCTGTCCGTTTCCGCCAATTCATAAATTGCCTGTACTTTTTCCGTGATTTCCGCTGCGGACTCCCGTTCGGAGGATGCCTTTGCGGCAATGCTTCCGATGCTGTTCATGATATGCATAACGGATTCATCCACCTGATATAAAGAAGAGCTGGTTTCCTCCATGGAAGCGCTCATTTCTTCCATGGTAGCGGAGATGTCCGAAATATTGTCCTTTGCGCTGGTCAGGCTTTCCGCGATGGTGCCGGTGGACGTTCCCAGATGCATGGAGTTGGAGGAGATATGTAACATGATTCCACGGATATATTCGAGCAGGGAATTGATGTTTTCGGAGATCAGTTCCAGCTCGTCGCCGGAAGAGATATCAAGTTTTTGTGTCAGATCTCCCTCATTGTGTACCAGATCGTAGATTTTGCGGTCAACTTTGTTCAGACTCCGCATAATGCGGCTTACGATGAGATTTATGATCACAAGAGCCAGAACGAGGCAAATGGCGGAGATCTGGAAAATACTGTTCCGTGCGCCTTCAATCCGGCTGACAACATAGGAGGCGTCATAATCACAGCCGAGCACAGCAGCGACTTTGCCGGAGCTGTCCTTTATCGGAAGATAGGCGGAGATCAGATTGCCGTCTTCTGTCCTGTCTATGTAGTCCTGCACATAGTTCTGTCCGGCAAATACATTTGAGAATTCTGAGAATTCCCCGTCAAACGTATCTCCGGGCATTTGCTGATCGGCGTTTTCATCCGTGTCGATGCCGTAGTAGAGATGGACGTTATCGTCCGTATGCAGGGTGTATAGATATGAAATACCGCATAGCTCTTGAATTCCCCTGAGAGAGAGCAGGTTGCTCTGGTATTCTTCCGTGTTTTCATACCCGGCTCCGACTTGGGAAAGAGAATCGCCGTTTACCGCTAATCCCGCGATGGAGGCGGCCATCTGCGCTTCCTCCACACCCAGCTGGATCATGCCGGTTTTAATGCGGGTATAAGAATTGACTCCTATTACCGCGCATATGGCAATGATCAGAAGAGTGGACGGGATCAATATTTTCCATCGGATGCTGAGTTTTCTCACTTTCGTTTTCACAGAATTTCCTCCTCGTTCTCATGTTGCTTGACGCAAAATCAAATTATTATACATATTATAAAAATAGTATACTATAATGTAAAAGATAAATCAATAAGTTTGCAGGGTATTAGCAGGCAGCTGCTTTTTCTTTCGGGAAATAGTGAAGCGCTCCTCGTATTGACAGCATTTCTGAAGCTGTGCTATAGTGATCATGTGAAAAGATATCATAGCATATTCAGAAAGGCGGCTTAGGCGTGGGAGTTTTTATTCAGTGTGCACGTACCCGTTATCAGGGGCAGTAAAAAGCAGATGATGTAGTCTCATGTAGATGGGGTCTTTTTTGCGTGCGAATAAAAGCAGCCAGACAGCCTGCCGGGCGGATGTGATGTAAAGTCATATCTGTGTGGTCTGTCTTATATTTATTATGGTGTTTAGCGGGAAGATTCTGTTTGCGGAGTCTGTCCTGCTTTTTTTACTGCCTTTTTATCGGGAAAATGGATTTGCCGACAGGCGAATCGTGGTGTACAGGATAAAAAGGAGGCGCACTATGCAAAGAGACAGGAGACAGGCAGGATATGACTATGTAAAACAGGTATCGGATTCCCAGAATTTTCTGACAGACAAAAAATTAATTCACAGGATCATCCGTCTGGCGGATCTGCAGAAGGGGGATACGGTGCTGGAGATTGGAACCGGAAAGGGGCATTTGACGGAAGAGCTTTGCCGGAGGGCAGGAAGGGTATGCTCTGTGGAAATCGACGAAAGGCTTATGGAGAACGCAAAAAGACGGCTGTCGAAGCATGCTAATGTAGAGCTGGTTTTGGGCGATTTTATGAAATACCGACTGCTGGAAAAAGGCGCCTATCGGGTATTTGCCAACATACCGTTTTTTCTGACCACGCAGATTGTGGAGAAGCTGGCGCAGGGAACAAATCCGCCGACGGATATGTGGCTTGTGATGGAGAAGGGGGCAGCCAAACGGTTTATGGGGCTTCCGAAAGAAAATAAGAAATCCTTGGAGATTAAGGTGAGGTGGGACATGAAGATGGTGTATCATTTCCGCAGGGAGGATTTTCATCCAAAACCGGCCGTGGATACTGTTCTGGTACATTTCGCCCGGAAAGCTGTTCCGGATCTGGACGGGAGGGAATACTGGGCGTTCCAGAAGTTTATTGAGCGGGCTATGAAGTACGGCATGACGGGGAAGGACGGCATGTTTACGAAAAGACAGGTGTCGGCGGCGCTAAAGGCGGCAGGGCTGTATCATGCCCACGAGGACGGCGTCACGCTTTACATTCAGTGGCTCTGTCTGTTTCGATATGATCAGAAGCGGAAGAGACGGTAAAAGAGGATGTCTGTTAAGGGGCTTTTGGAATACGTGGGGAACGTTTTACAAAATGCCTTATGGAATGCTTTACAAAGGCTTTATGGAATGCGCTATAATGTAAGAAAACAGTTGACAAATCCCGCGAGTATAATAAAATGAGTAGAGTATGAGAAAAATTCCAAAAACTGTGGCAGGCAGGGTGTTTGCCTGCCGCAGATTGTGATAAGAAAAGCCGGATGCGGCGGGAAAGGGTTGGGCAGTAAAATGGCAGAAGTGTACAATCACAGAGAAGTGGAGACAAAGTGGCAGAAGATATGGGATGACGAAAAGGCATTCCAGACTTCGGAAGACTATTCCAAACCGAAATACTATGCGCTTGTGGAGTTCCCTTACCCCTCGGGACAGGGACTGCATGTGGGACATCCGCGTCCTTATACGGCGCTTGACATTGTGGCGAGAAAGAGAAGGATGCAGGGCTACAACGTGCTTTATCCCATGGGATGGGATGCGTTCGGCCTTCCCACGGAGAACTATGCGATCAAGAACCACATCCATCCGAAGATTGTGACACAGAACAACGTGGCGCGTTTTAAGAGCCAGCTTCATTCTCTGGGATACTCCTTTGACTGGGAGAGGGAGGTCAACACCACCGATCCCAACTATTATAAATGGACTCAATGGATTTTCCTGAAACTGTTTAAGGCCGGGCTTGCCTACAAGTCCGAGATGCCGATTAACTGGTGTACCTCCTGTAAAGTCGGCCTTGCCAACGAGGAGGTTGTAAACGGCGTCTGTGAGCGGTGCGGCGCGGAGGTAGTCCGCAAGGTGAAAAGCCAGTGGATGCTGAAAATTACAGAGTACGCCGACAAACTGATCGAGGGGCTTGAAACGGTGGACTATGTGGAGCGGGTCAAGGTTTCCCAGAAGAACTGGATCGGTAAGTCCATGGGCGCGGAGGTGGATTTCTCCATCAAGGATAAGGAGGATAAGCTGCGCATCTACACAACCCGCTGCGATACCCTGTTCGGCGCGACCTACATGGTGGTGTCGCCGGAGCATCCGATTATTGATAAATATAAAAATGAATTGAAGAACTGGGAGGATATCTGCGCTTACCGTGAGCAGGCTGCCAGAAAGTCCGATTTTGAGCGTGCGGAGCTGGCGAAGGAGAAGACAGGCGTGCGCATTGACGGCATGTCGGCGGTAAACCCTGTGAACGGCAAAGAGATTCCGATTTATATTTCCGATTATGTGCTGATGAGCTACGGTACGGGCGCGATCATGGCGGTGCCTGCCCATGACGAGAGGGACTGGGAGTTTGCGAAAAAGTTCGGGCTGCCGATCATCGAGGTGGTGGCAGGAGGAAAGGATGTGCAGGAAGAAGTTTATACGGACGTGGCGGACGGCACGCTCGTAAACTCGGACTTCCTGAACGGACTGAGCGTGGCGGACGCCAAGGAGAAGATGATCGCTTTTCTGGAGGAGAAGGGCGTGGGCTGTGCCAAGACGAACTTCAAGCTGCGTGACTGGGTGTTCTCCAGACAGCGTTACTGGGGAGAGCCGATTCCCATTGTGCACTGTGAGAAATGCGGTTATGTACCGCTCGATGAGAGCGAGCTGCCGTTAGAGCTTCCCGATGTGGAAAGTTATATGCCGACAGATACAGGAGAATCGCCTCTGGCAGCTATGACTGATTGGGTCAATACCACCTGTCCATGCTGCGGCGGCCCGGCCAAGCGGGAGACGGACACCATGCCCCAGTGGGCAGGTTCGTCATGGTACTTCCTGCGTTACACGGACCCGAAGAACGAGAACGCGCTGGCCAGCAAAGAGGCGCTGGATTACTGGATGCCTGTTGACTGGTATAACGGCGGCATGGAGCATACTACGCTGCATCTGCTGTATTCCCGTTTCTGGCATAAGTTCCTCTATGACCAGAAGGCAGTACCGTGCCCGGAGCCTTATGCGAAGAGAACGTCCCACGGTATGATTCTGGGCTTAAATCCCCACTGCTTCTCCAATCTGCCTGCGGAAGAGCAGGAGGCGCTGTTAAAAGAGCACGGCAGTGAGAAGGCGGCAAGACAGGCTCTTAAGGACAAATACGGCGAGATGGCGGAGCATCCGGTGGTGAAAATGTCCAAATCCCTGGGCAATGTGGTGAATCCGGACGATATTGTGGCGGATTACGGCGCGGACACCCTGCGTACTTATGAAATGTTTATCGGCGCCTTCGAGCTGAGCGCGGGCTGGAGCGAGGACGGTGTGAAGGGCTGCCGCAGATTTTTAGAGAGAGTGTGGAAACTGCAGGATATCCTGACGGACGATATGGGTTACTCCGCTGATATGGAAATCAGGATGCACCAGACCATCAAAAAGGTCAGCAGCGACTTTGAGAACCTGAAATACAACACGGCGATCGCGGCGATGATGACCCTTGTCAATGAGTTTTATAAGAAAAATGCGGTGACAAAGGGAGAGTTCAAGACACTGATCACCATGCTCAATCCCGTTGCGCCCCATATTACCGAAGAACTGTGGCAGGCAGTCGGTTTTGAGGGCAGGGTTTATCAGACCGCATGGCCCGAGTACGAGGAGGCCAAGACAGTGGAGTCCACAGTGGAGATCATGGTGCAGATCAACGGCAAGAACAGGGCGACCCTGCATATCGGCAAGGACGACCCGAAGGACGAGGTCATTGCGAAGGCGAAGGAGACGATTGCCGATAAGCTGACGGGAACCGTTGTGAAAGAGATTTATGTGCCGGGAAGGCTTGTCAATATCGTGCAGAAGTAAGGATTCCGGGAGCATACTGGGCTGGCAGTGACGGATGCGTCAATTGACGGATAAAACGGCAAAGACAGCCGGGATTTTATTGGTGAAGCGGGGGAGCAGTATGTTTGTCGATTATCATGTGCATACACAATACAGCGACGACTCCGACTACCCGATGGAGGATGTGGTAAAGGATGCTGTCCGGATGGGAATGGATGAAATCTGTTTTACGGATCATGTGGACTACGGGGCCAAGGTAGACTGGGACAGTGGAGAGGAGATTCGATACTGCGCGGGGCTTGCCATGGTGAATGTGGATTATCCGGCCTATGTGGAACAGATTCAAAAACTGCGCGGGCAGTATGGAGATAAGATCAGGATCAGGATGGGGATGGAGTTTGGCATGCAGATCCATACCATTCCGAAGTTTGAGGCGCTGTACGAAAGATACCCTTTTGACTTTATTATTCTGTCGGTTCATCAGGTGGAGGATAAAGGATTCTGGTCACAGGAATTTCAACAGGGGCGCACACAGAAGGAATACAACGAGCGCTACTATGAAGAGCTTTTACAGCTGGTAAAGTGGTATCAGAATTACAGCGTGCTGGGGCATCTGGATCTGATCGTGAGATATGATAAAGCGGGAATTTATCCGTTTCATCATGTGAGACATTATGTGGAAGAGATTCTTCGTGAAGTCATAAAGAACGGCAAAGGGATAGAGGTCAATACCTCGTCCTACCGCTACGGGCTGAAGGATTCCACGCCGTCTGCGGAAATTTTGGGGATGTATCATGATATGGGCGGGCAGATCGTGACGCTTGGAAGCGACAGCCACGCGCCTGCGCATCTGGGAACGCATATGGAGGAGGCAAAGGCGCTGTTGAAATCCATAGGATTCCGAAAGTTTTGTACCTATGAAAAGATGCAGCCGATTTTTCACGAATTATAACCAAATTAGAGATTTGGTTCGCGTTCCGCAGCATTGCATGCTTCGGAATGGAGGAAAAATGAAGGGCGGTGCTTGACGCATCACCCTTTTTTCTTGTGCATCCGCATCATCTTATCTATGGTGGCGGCTTCTTCCGGTGAGGATTCCTTTTTGATTACGGCAACTATTGTCTCAATCTCTTCGTTGGAAAAAGTAATATGATCCGCCTGACCTCTCTTGGCTACAGCCATCAGAAAGGGCAGCATCTGTTCGCGCTGCAGACCACGGCTCTCAAAGACGAGGGCCTGTAAAAAATCCAGCTTTGCCCTGTCGATTCCGGCAAGCGCCGGGTCGTTCATCCAGTCATTGTTCATGGCAACCTCCAATGGAAATCTATCAAAATATGTCAATATAATTATAGTCAGGCAGCATGCGGTACAGTCTTACTGACCGCCGTCAGGCTGCTGCTGAAACATTTCATACATTTCCCGCTGCTCAGGGGTGAGCATATGCATCAGCATATCCATCATGGAGGAGCCGGGGGACGCCGGTTTTTCAGAACCGTCAGCAGCGTCCCCGGACGGACCTGTCCCGGACAGCGGATTTTCAAACAGGGAATCCATGTTCATGTCAGGGAAAATTTCCTGCATGGCGCTCATGGTCTGGGACATTTCCTGTACGGTCTCCAGCGTCTGTAACATGTTCTGTATCTGCTCTAACTGCCTGATTTCCTCCGGGGTGGAGTAGAGGCTCAGCTCCTTGCAGAGCTTTCGCAGATCGGGCTTTTCCGGCTGGGAAAGCCCGCATCCGCAAAGCGTGGCATCGTGCCTCTTTGTGAAATTTATGGTATATTGCAGTTCCATATATTTGATGTATACAGCCAGATGCTTCTGCATGGAAGGCTCTATGTAGGGGAGAAGAACCTTGAGCTTCTGGATCTGGTTGGTGGTATATAAGGCATCGAATGCCATAACATTTGACGCATCTTCCCTTTTATCTGCCATAAGATATGCCTTTCTGATGCCCGTTTTTTCTCTATAGTATATGACACATGAGAGAAAAATAGGCTCCTGTCAGAGCCGGAGCCTATTTTCCGGATGTGTTTGAAAGATGTGGCGTCAGCAGTCCGGCCCGCAGGCCGGGCTGTTACGCATAATGATGGTTAATTGTGCTGCTTTTTTTTAGTTGTTGCAGCAGCAGGATAAGAGGATCAGAATCCAGATCCAGGAGCAGCAGTTATTGTCGCCGCCGAAGAGGCTGTTGCCGCCGAAAAGGCCGCCGCCACAACCGCAGCCGTCGCCATTGT
The DNA here is from genome assembly GCA_947174505.1 of uncultured Lachnospiraceae bacterium. GTDB lineage: Bacteria > Bacillota > Clostridia > Lachnospirales > Lachnospiraceae > UBA3282. The sequence goes on along the minus strand of CAMWJF010000024.1, from coordinate 27,037 downwards.
TACCACAGCAGGATAAAAGGATCAGAATCCAGATCCAGGAACCGCATCCGTTGTTAGTAGCGCAGGTATTGTTGCATCCGCAGTGAGTTGCTGTAAGATCACTCATTTTTAGTGTCCTCCAAATGTTAGTTATGGTTTATCTTATGTGGGGGCGGTGAATTTGTGCCTGTGATAAAAAATATTGTATCATGGACAAGTGCATCTTTTTTTCGGTCCGGTTTGCACGCAGAAAAGGGTTGAAACATATGTTCGGCTATGGTAAGATGTCTATATGCTTGAAAACAGAAGGGAAACGAACAGAAAAGACGGCGGACGGATTCGCCGGGCGGACATATGCCTAATGGCATTTTTACTGCTTTTTGCGTTGGGGAGTTTTGTCTGGTCCGCTGTGGGCCGAAAGGACGGACAGACCCTGCGGATATCTTATGATGGGCAGATCATTGCAGACGTGCCCCTGTCGCGGCTCCAGCCGCAGAAACCGGCGGGAGAAGATAACGGGACAGTGCGCTACTGTCTGCTTCTCTATTCGGAGGAAGGCGCTTCCTGCGAGTGGTATGAGGCAGACGCCGATCTCGATTCACTGGTTTCGGAGGGTAGCAGCTACAATCTTCTGGCTGTATCCGGGGAACGTGTCTGGATGAAGGCCGCCGACTGTAGGGATCAGATCTGCGTGCATCATATACCCATTTCGGGCGGCGGAGAGAGTATTATCTGTCTGCCCCACAGGCTGGCAGTGGAGATCCGTGGGGACGCTGCGGGGGAGACGCCGGATGGGATGGTGAAGTGATGAGAAGGACGGTAGAGCTTGGTTTTTTGCTTGCGCTTGCGCTGATTCTGTCCTATGTGGAATCTCTGATTCCCTTTTTCTTCGGTATACCGGGGATTAAGCTGGGACTGCCCAATCTGGTTGCACTGCTGCTGATTTATGATGAGACGGGAAAGAGGACTTTAGGTGCGGAGAATGTGCCGAGGACGCTGCCTGTGAAACTTTTTACGAAAGGAGAGCGGGAGGCGCTTCTGGTGAACGGCCTGCGGATTGTCCTGTCCGGCTTTCTGTTCAGCAATCTTTACGCCATTTTATATGCCCTCGCAGGGGCGGCGTTCAGCTTTGCCGCCATGGTTTCTGGCAGGCGGATGAAGTGGTTTTCCATGGTGGGGGTGAGCGTGCTCGGCGGCGTGTTCCACAATGTGGGGCAGCTTCTGGTGGCGATGGCCGTGGTGGAGACTCTGGCAGTTGCTTACTATGCTCCGTTTTTGATTGTGGCAGGCACGGTGACAGGGGCTCTGCTTGGATTCGTGGGGATGGAATTATTGCCCTATCTGCGGCGGGAGAGAGTTTGAAAAAGCGGATGGTATCGGGCTGACGGGAAGGGCCTGAACGGATGCGCAATGCATCAGACACGGAAATCAGATGCAGAACATAAAACGAAGGGAACGGGAACCATGTACGCATACATAAAAGGGACGCTGAAGGAAATCGAAGAGGACGCGGTGGTCGTGGAGGCCGGAGGAATCGGTTATAACATTAAGGTTTCTACCGCTACGGCTGCGCTTCTGCCCGGTGTGGAAAATGAAGTAAAAATATACACCTATACGCTTGTAAGGGAGGATGCGTTTCAGCTCTTTGGCTTCCTGACAAGAGACGATCTGGAGATTTTTAAGAAGCTGATTGCGGTCAGCGGGATCGGCCCCAAGGGCGGTCTTGCGATTCTTTCGGTGATGAGCGCGGACGATCTGCGGTTCGCCGTTATGGCGGGGGATGCGAAGGCCATCTCCAAGGCGCCCGGGATCGGCGCGAAGACGGCGGAGCGGGTGATTCTGGAACTGCGGGATAAGATTTCTCTGGAGGATACGTTAAAGGGCCTTGGCGAGCCTGCCGGAGTAGCGGGAAGCGCCTTATCAGGCGCACAGGGCGGTGACAGTCTGATGAGGCGGGAGGCGATAGAGGCGTTAGTTGCGCTGGGGTATGCCGCATCCGACGCCACGGCTGCAGTGAAAAAGGTGGAGATCGCGGAGGACGCAACATCCGAAACCATCCTTAAACTTGCGCTGAAACATATGTTCTAACAGCAGTTGCGAAGCAACGTAGAGCGCCGAAGGCGCGGTTTTGCGAACGGATGCGGGCTGAGCCTCACACGGAGGAATGTACATTGATTTTCGGAAAACATATTAACCGTTACTATATCAAGCACGGGCCGCTTTTGCTAGTGGGCATTGCGGCGCTTGTTTTTGTGGATTATTTTCAACTGATCCTGCCGGAGCTTTACCGCATCGTGGTGAACGGCATGAACAGCAGCCTTGTGGAAATAGGCGGGGTGCTTGTACCCTTCACCATGGATGTGCTGCTGGATGAGGTGTGCCTGCGGGCCATCGTGGTCATTCTGGTCATGGTGGTGGGGCGTTTTTTGTGGCGCGTCAGTTTCTACGGCGCGGCAATCCGGGTGGAGACCGATCTGCGGAACCGCATGTTTGACCACTGCAAGAATCTTTCGCAGGATTACTTTCAGGTGAACAAAGTGGGAAATCTGATAAGCCTGTTTACCAACGATCTGGACACCATACAGGAGTGCTTCGGAGACGGCATTTTGATGTTCTGTGACGCATTGTTTTTAGGACTACTTGCCTTTTATAAGATGTGGAACATGGACAGGGTGTTGACGGGGCTTTCCATGATCCCCATGGCAATTCTGTTCCTGATCGGAACGGTGATGTTTAAGGCGATGAAGGCGAAATGGGAGATCCGGCAGGAGGCGTTTTCCAGACTGTCTGATTTTTCTCAGGAGAGTTTTTCAGGTATCGCGGTCATTAAGGCCTTTGTGAAAGAGCTTCTGGAGCTTCGGGAGTTTGATAAGCTGAATCGGGAAAACGAGGAAATCAATGTGGCGTACACACGGATTTCCACGCTGCTCGATATTCTGACGTTTCTGCTCGTGGAGTCGGTGATCTGCGTGATTCTTGGGTACGGCGGTTATCTGGTTTACTGCGGCAGATTTGATGCGGGACGGCTTGTGGAATATATTGTGTATTTTAATTCCGTTATATGGCCTGTCATGGCGGTGTCCATGCTGATTGAGAAGACTTCCCGTGGGAAGGCGTCCTTAAACCGGGTGGGTGAGCTTTTGGAGGCCGGGATTACGGTGAAGGATCGGGAAGGCGTGACGGAGCTTACGGATATGCGCGGAGAGATCGAGTTCCGGCATCTGACGTTCCGCTATCCGGACGGGGAGACGGACGCGCTGCGGGACGTCAGCTTTACCATCCATGCCGGAGAGAGCGTGGGCGTGGTAGGCAGAACCGGCTCCGGCAAGACCATTTTGGTGGATCTGATTCTGCGCGCTTACAATGTGCCGGACGGCACGCTCTTTATCGACGGACATGATGTAAACACGGTTTCCATCCGATCTGTGCGGGAAGGGTGTTCCTATGTGCCGCAGGATAATTTCCTCTTTTCCGACACCATTGAAAATAATATCTCCTTTGCGGTGGATGAGACTGACAACGCGCTGGTGGAGCGGGCGGCGAGGCTGTCCGATGTGCATGATGACATTGTGGACTTTACTTCTGGCTACCGGACTGTGCTGGGCGAGCGGGGCGTGACGGTATCCGGCGGCCAGAAGCAGAGAATCTCTATTGCCCGGGCGCTCATAAAGGAGGCCGCTGTCCTGATTTTGGATGATTCGGTTTCGGCGGTGGATATGAAGACAGAGAAAACGATTCTGAAAAATCTTCTGGAGAACAGAAAAGGCCGGACGACGATATTGATTGCACACAGAATCTCCACGGTGGAGCAAATGGATAAGATTATTTTCATAGATGAAGGGTGCGTCTGCGCGGTGGGCAGCCATGAGCGCCTGTATGAGAGCTGTGCGGACTATCGGCGGATGGTCGATTTACAGCGCATGGAGGAGGAAGCGGGAGGTGAGGCCGATGTATGAGTATTATCCGCTGATTGTAGTGGGCGCGATCGTGGGGGTGTTCTCTCTCATTCTGCTGACCGCCTATCTGACGGTGAGGGACAAAAAACAGACGATGGGTTTTGAGAGACAGATTGGCGACCGGGAAATTATGGGGCGTCTTCTGCATTACGCCAGACCCTATCTGCCGCAGTTTCTTCTGGTGGGTGCGGTGATGCTGTTTACCATTGCCTATGACGTGGTTTCCCCTTTTATTATTGGGCGGATTGAGGAGCTGGTGGCGGGAGAGTTCCGGATGCCGCAGATTTACCGGGCGATGACGGTCTATGTGAGCATTCTGCTCGTTTCCATGGTGTGCGCGTACATACAGGCGGTGGTGCTGCAAAAGACGGGGCAGAGAATTATCTCTGTTATGAGGGAAGACCTGTTTGTGAGGATCGAGAGCCTTTCCCACGAACAGCTTAACGAGATTCCTGTCGGTAAGCTTGTGACCCGCGTGACCAACGACACCAACGCGATATCCATGATGTTTACCAATCTGCTTGTCAACTTCGCGAGAAATATATTCGCGATCGTGGGCGTGTTTGCGGCAATGCTTGTGTTAAGCTATGAGCTGACTCTCATGATCCTATGCTTTGTACCCTTTATCGTGCTGTTTACGGTGATTTTTCGCAAATTTTCCAGAAAGGCTTACCGAAAGGTAAAGGACTGTACCACGGATATCAACACGTATTTGTCGGAAAACCTGTCGGGCATTAAGATTACGCAGATTTTTAACAGGGAGGAGGCAAAAATGCAGGAATTTCGGGAAAGAAGCATTGCCCTTGGGCGGGCGAAGCAGGAGCAGATACTGGTGTTTGGCATTTTCCGGCCTCTGGTGTATATGCTGTATGTCAGCTCCATTCTCTGTCTTTTGTATCTGGGCGGCAGAGGCTATCTGGAAAATCGGGCTTTTATGGGACAGGTGATCGCGAGCGGCATATTGGTGTCTTTCTACATGTATATTTCAAAGTTCTATAATCCGATCCAGAATCTGGCGGAGCAGTTTAACTGGCTGCAGTCGGCGTTTGCCTCTGCGGAGAAGGTTTTCACGATTATGGACCTGGAGCCTGCCATACAGGATGCGCCGGATGCGGTGGAGCTTGAGGCGATGAGAGGGGAGATTGAGTTTCGGGATGTGTGGTTTTCCTATGTGGAGGGAGAGTGGGTGTTAAAAGGCGTTTCCTTCCATGTGATGCCGAGGGAGACGGTGGCCTTTGTGGGTTCCACAGGCTCCGGCAAGACCACGATCCTGTCTTTGATCTGCAGAAATTATGAGTTCCAGAAAGGAGAAATTCTCATAGACGGGATTGACATACGCAAAATAAAGACTGCCTCCCTGCGCAGGCACTTCGGGCAGATGCTGCAGGATGTCTTTCTCTTTTCGGGGACGATCCGCAGCAATATCGTACTGCGGGCGGAGGGAATTTCGGATGCCCAAGTCCGGGAGGCCTGCCGGTATGTGAATGCGGATCATTTCATTGATAAGCTGGAAAAAGGACTGGACGAGGAAGTGCGTGAGAGAGGAAATAATTTCTCGGCGGGCCAGAGACAGCTTTTATCCTTTGCCAGAACCATTGTGCATAAACCGGCGGTGATGATTCTGGATGAGGCCACGGCCAATATCGACACGGAAACGGAACTTCTGATCCAGAATTCGCTGGAAAAGATGCAGAACATAGGAACGATGCTGATGGTGGCCCACAGGCTGTCCACGATCCAGAATGCGGACAAAATCATTGTGCTTTCCCACGGAAAGATCATGGAGCAGGGTACGCATCAGGAGCTTCTGGAACTGCATGGGAAATACTACCGGCTGTATCACTTACAGTACCGGCGGGAGGAAATGGCGCGGGAAAAAAACAACGCCGTCTGACAACAGCAAGTGTCTGACGGCGAGGCAACAGAATCTGTGCGCTGATTGAAAGAACAGGGCGGGGTCAATTCTGTGCAGAATCAGACGCCTCCTCATCGGTATCCTCCGCCGCGTATTCTTCTAACAGGCGCATACCTGCGGTTTCCGTTACGGGAAGGGAGAAGACCACGGACTTTGCTTTGGAGTTGAGTCCGGCGTCCTCCATGATGGCGCGCATGATGGCGTTTTTCTGTTCCTTCTTTACCACGATGAAGATGATTTCCTTTTCGGAGGCAAGCGTGACGCCTAAGAATTTGTCCGCGCTTTCCATGCCGGTGCCCTTGGCGTGGATCACGGTACCGCCGCCTGCCTGCATTTTTCTTGCGGCGTCCATAATCATTTCGGTATAGCCCTGATTGGCGATGATGACTAAAAGCTCGTATTTGGTATCCTTCAAAACTGTTTCCTCCCCATTTTCATAGGTTTCTTCCCCTGTCAGGAAGCGGAGCTGACGGAGGCCGCCGATGCTGGCCAGCGGAATGATAAACGCGACGCCTGTGCCGGGAATGTCAATGCGCATGTCCCGTTCCAGACCGGTTTTCAGTTTTTTCCATGTCCTGCGGGTGACTACAGAAAAGATTACGGCCTTTTCCGAGCCGTCCAGACCGAAATAGTCCATCAGTTCATTGGTGGCGGTTCCGTTTCCCAGTGTGATGAAATTGACCGGGACATTATGCTTGTCGTAAAAGGCAGCGAATTCCCTTGTGCGGTCCCTGGTGATGATGGCTGTCATCATATATAGTTCACTCATGGCGTATCCTCCGTTTATATGATGCTGAGATGCTTATCGGATTTCCAATCACCGTCATACAAAAGTATCCTCCGTTTACATGATGTTGAGATACCGTATGGTTCTTCTGCGGTCAGACAGTCTGGTCTATATAAAAACCGAACAGTACGCTAGAGCTCTATAATCAGATCCTCCGGCTCGGCTGCAGCGCCTGCGGCGAGGCCAGCAGCGGGAATCGGCAGGCGGTGTTTCTTTCTGCCCGGCGCTTTCTGGCGCTGGGAGAGGAGGCCGAGAAGCTGTATGGTGATGAGAGGCGTCATGGCAACCATCGCCACAATGCCAAAAGCGTCCGTCACGATGCTGCCGCCGACGGCGCCGCAGGCACCCTGCGCCAGCGGAAGCAGAAAGGCTGCGGTCATAGGGCCGGAGGCCACGCCGCCGGAGTCAAAGGCGATGGCGGTATAAATCTTCGGTACGAAAAAGGAAATGCCAAGGGCGAAGGCATAGCCGGGGATTAGAAACCACATGACGGAGATGCCTGTCAGCACGCGCAGCATGGCGATGCCGAGGGATATGGCGACACCCACGGAAAGACAGGTTCCCATGGAGCCTGCGGAAATGGCGCCGTCAGTGATTTCCTCCACCTGTTTGTTCAATACATAGACAGCAGGCTCGGCCTTTACAATAAAGAAGCCCATAACCATGGCAATCGGAATGAGAAACCAAGGATTGGAGGAGGAGCCTAATATCTGTCCCAGATAGTTTCCGGCGGGCATAAAGCCAACGTTTACGCCTGTCATAAACAGAACCAGCCCGATGTAGGTATAAGCCAGACCGACCAGCATCTTGGATAAGGTACGTCTGGAAAGCTTAAGTACCGCAAGCTGAAACAGCCCGAAAAAGAGCACGATCGGGAAGAGGGAGACTGCGATCTCCGCTATGTAGGTAGGAAATCCCCGGTGGAACAGCATCCACAGCTCTACAGAGTCCTGTACGGAGGGAATGACCGGAGGTACATAGCTGCTTTCGCCGGGATGATAAATCATGCCGAGGATCAGTACGGACACGATGGGGCCGATGGAACACAGAGCCACCAGACCGAAGCTGTCGTCCGCAGCGTGGCGGTCATTACGGATGGCGGCAACGCCAACGCCAAGCGCCATAATAAAGGGCACTGTCATGGGACCCGTGGTAACGCCGCCGGAATCAAAGGCTACACTTAAAAAATCATCCGGCACGAAAAGCGCAAGAACAAAGACCAGAATATAAAAGAAGATAAGCAGGGGCGGCAGGGGAATGCGAAACAGCATACGGAGCAGGGCGATCACCAGAAAGAGCGCCACGCCTCCGGCCACCGCGCCGATCAGGATACCGTTCGGGATGGAGGGCACCTGTCCTGCAAGCACCTGCAGGTCCGGTTCGGATACGGTGATGATAAAGCCGAGAAGGAACGAAAGGGAAACGATAACGCTGAGCTTTTTACTCTTGGTCATGCAGGTGCCCACCTTCTCGCCCATGGGAGACATGGCAAGCTCCGCGCCCAGTGTAAAAAACATCATGCCCAGAATCAGCAGGACGGCGCCGATCAGAAAGCACAGGAGAATGCTGGGAGAGATCGGCGCCACCGAAAAGCATAAAAGGAGAACGATGACAATGATCGGCAGCACGGCCACCAATGCCTCGCGCAGTTTTTCCATGAGTTTTCCGCGTAAAATTATTTTTGCCTGCAAACAGTCACCCCATTTAGCTCATTTTACTTTTTTATTGGCGGACGGCTTCGTAAATAGGCTGCCCACGATATTATCTTATAATGAAACGGGATGCTTGACAAGAGAAAAAAGAACTTCTAAAACGCAGCAGCAGGGACGGCTGACCGGGAAGCGCCGTGTTTTATGCAGAGAATCACAGAGGTGGCGTACAGCTTGCGAAGCGGGAGGGAAAATGCTATGATTGGGAACGGAAGGCAAAAGAGATAAAAGATTCCAGAATAATCTGTATACGCATATTTTGGCACGGAGGTAATTATGCCGGGTAGAATGATAGAGACAAATCTGATAGAGGAAGATATAAAGATAGAAGGGTCACTGCGGCCCCAGAGTCTTGTTGACTATATTGGTCAGGAAAAGGTGAAGGGCAATCTCAGGATTTACATTGAGGCGGCGAAGCAGAGGGGGGACGCGCTGGATCACGTGCTGTTTTACGGACCGCCCGGACTTGGCAAGACAACCCTTGCAGGCATCATTGCCAATGAGATGGGAGTGCACATGAAGGTCACCAGCGGCCCGGCGATCGAGAAGCCGGGGGAGATGGCGGCGATCCTCAATAATCTGCAGGAGGGGGATCTGCTCTTTGTGGATGAAATACACAGATTAAACCGGCAGGTGGAGGAGGTTTTGTATCCCGCCATGGAGGATTATGCCATTGACATTATGATTGGGAAAGGCCCGACAGCCCGTTCCATCCGTCTTGACCTGCCGCATTTTACGCTGGTGGGGGCCACTACCAGGGCGGGGCTTCTGACCGCGCCGCTGCGTGACCGCTTCGGTATGATTCACAGGCTGGAGTTTTACACGGTGAAGGAGCTTACGGTCATCATAAGACAGTCGGCGAAAAAGCTAGGGGTTGCGATTGACGAGAAGGGAGCCGTGGAGCTGGCCAGAAGGAGCCGGGGGACGCCGCGCCTTGCCAACCGTATTTTGAAACGGGTGAGGGACTTCGCACAGGTAAAGTATGACGGCGCGATCACGGAAGAGGTTGCGAAAGTGGCGCTTGATCTGATGGATGTGGATAAAATGGGACTGGATCATGTGGACAGGAACATTCTTATAACCATGATGGAGAAGTTTAAGGGCGGCCCGGTGGGACTTGACACGCTGGCGGCGGCTATCGGGGAGGATGCCGGGACGATAGAGGACGTGTACGAGCCGTATCTGATCCAGAATGGATTTCTGAACCGTACGCCCAGGGGAAGAATGGTCACTGATCTTGCTTACCGGCATTTTGGATTGGAGATTCCGACATAATTATAAAAAGAAGCGTCCGGGAAAATGTTACGGAAATGTTACACAAATAAGAAAGTGGGGCTTGAAATTCCGTCTTAAGGCAGATATAATGATGATGATATTATAGGTAAAGCGATGGAGGGGCGCTCCTATGTCAACAAAAACAGATACAGAAGTGATTATCGCCGGCAAGGTTTTCACGCTGAGCGGTTATGAGAGTGAGGAGTACCTACAGAAGGTGGCGTCCTACATAAACAATAAAATAGCGGAGTATAATAAGATTGACAGTTTCAGGCGACAGCCGGTGGATACGCAGAATGTGCTGCTACAGCTCAATATCGCGGATGATTATTTTAAGGCGAAGAAGCAGATCACCATTCTGGAAGAGGATTTAAAGAGCAAGAACGACGAGGTGTACGCGCTGAAGCATGACCTCATCGCGGCACAGATGAAGCTGGAAAATACTGAGAAAAATGTCAAGAGTCTCCAGAAGGAGGCGAACGAAAATGCGAAGCAGATCGTACGCATGGAGACCGAGCTTAAGGAACGCAAAGGGAAATCATAGAACAGGTGCATAGAAAGTATGGAGCAGATCCCAGGGTCTGCTCTTTTTACCTTGCGGGCCTGCTCGTTTTTTTAATCCTTTTTACTCAATAGGAAATCAAAAGCGGAGTGACGATATGGGAGAATATGTGGAGCTGCTTGCGCCGGCGGGGAGCTATGAGGCCTTTCTGGGGGCGGTAAACGCCGGGGCGGACGCGGTATATCTGGGTGGACAGCGGTTCGGCGCCCGGGCATACGCGGATAATTTCACGGCAGAGGAGATAATCCGTGCGCTTCGGGTTGCCCATTTTTACGGAAAAAAGATATACCTGACGGTAAATACGCTGTTAAAGGAGCGTGAGATGGCGGCCCTCCACGAGTATCTGCTGCCTTTTTACGGGGCGGGACTGGACGGCGTGATTGTGCAGGACTTCGGTGTGTTTTGCTTTATCAGGGAACATTTTCCGGGGCTGCCCCTGCATGTGAGCACGCAGATGACGGTGACCGGGGCACAGGGTGCGTCGCTCCTAAAGGAACAGGGAGCGGTCCGCATTGTGCCTGCCAGGGAGCTTTCTCTGGAGGAAGTGAGGAAAATCCGGGAAGAGGCGGGTGTGGAGGTGGAATGCTTCATTCACGGCGCCATGTGCTACTGCTATTCGGGGCAGTGTCTGTTCAGCAGTATTTTAGGCGGCAGGAGCGGAAACCGCGGGCGGTGCGCCCAGCCCTGCAGGCTGCCCTATGAGATTTATGACGGAAAAAAACGGCTTTCCGGGAGCGGCTATCCCTTAAGTCTGAAAGATATGTGTACATTGGCGTACCTCCCGGCGCTGCTGGAGGCCGGGATCGACTCCTTTAAGATTGAGGGACGGATGAAGCGGCCGGAGTATGCGGCGGGCGTTACGGCAATATACCGCAAATATATCGATCTCTATTACAGGGAGGGTCCTGCGGGCTATCGGGTGGCAGCTGAAGATATGGACAGGCTACGCCGCCTCTATATCCGCAGTGAGATTCAGACAGGCTACTATGAACGGCACAACGGAAAAGAGATGATTACGCTGGAAAAGCCCGGCTACGAGGGCTGTGACGAGGCGCTGCTCTCGGAGATAAGGGAACGCTATATCAGAGAGCCGGATAAAATACCGGTTCGGATACGGGCGCAGGTAAAAGCGGGCGAAGCCATGCGGCTGCGGATGGAGTCGGTTAGCGAAGCAGAAAGCGGCTCATCGGAGAAGCAGTGCAGGCATGAAGCGACAGGGACGATGCGTTCTGCTGCGGAAGAAAAACCGCCGGAGACGACGCGGCCCTCGGTTGAAATGACAGGAGAGACGGTGCAGCCCGCGAAGAATGCGCCGCTGTCAGAGGAGGAAGTGAGAAAACGGCTCTGTAAGACAGGGGACAGCTTTTTGCTTGTGGAAGACTGTGAGATTGTCATGGAGGGCGCATGCTTTGTACCTGTCCGGGCATTAAATGAGCTGCGGCGGTCGGCGGTGGAGGCTTTCGAGGCGGCTGTGGCAGAAAGCCGGGGGAAAACCGACCGTCAGACGGCGTCCCTGCGGCCTGAGAAAAGTTGTGATAGTGAAAACAAAATTGACAGACTTGGTCAGTCAATGGAGAATGGCACTTGCACAGAGGCCGGGGCAGAAAAAACTGCCAAAGGAAGGCCCATGACGGCAAATCCTGCTGTCGATGTGACAGTCAGCTCTTGCGGACAGCTGCGGGCAGTTCTCGAATGGGGCGGCTGCAGGCGGATTTATATAGAAAGCGGCCTTTTTATGAAGTCATATGCGGAAATTACGGGGATGGCAGAGGAGGCGGCCAGGAAACCAGGTGGGGAGGAAAGGCCGGTCTTCTATCTGGCGCTGCCCTATATTCTGCGGGAGCGGGATGAGGCTTATCTGCGGCGGCTGGCGGAGGCGCTTGGACAGACGGGGCCTTTGATCCGGGGCTTCCTGGTCCGCGGTCTGGAAGGGCTGGCATGGGCGCGGAAGGTCTGCCGGGAACGGGAGAACGGCCAGGCGGCCTGCGGGATCGTGCCGGATGCAGGGCTTTACTGCTTCAATGCGGATGCGCTTCGGTTTTTCCGGGATTTTTCGGCGGAGATTACGCTTCCTTATGAACTGAATGCGGGGGAGGCGGCCCATCTTGTCAGGGCAGCCGGAGAGCGGGGGATGGCTGCAAGCCTGATTGCCTACAGCCGGATTCCCATGATGGTGGCGGCCAACTGCGTGCAGAAGACAGCCGGGCTTTGCGGCACGGGAGAGGGACAGAACCGGCAGCTTATGCTGAAAGACCGTCTGGGGCGAACATTTCAGGTGGAGATAAATTGCGATCACTGTTATAATATCATATATAACTGCGTTCCCTACTCCCTGCACGGGGCGGGGAAGGCGCGGGAGAGGATCGGCGCGGACGCGCTGCGTTATGACTTTACCACAGAGGACGGGACACAGTGCAGGCAGATTTTGGAGGGGGCGTTCCCCTTTACAGACTATACGACAGGACACTGCAAGAGAGGCGTTGAATAATGTGGGAAGTCTTCTCACGTCAGAGAATGCCTGAAAACCGGTATTTTCTGTAGTGACATGGAATGATGGTGGCGATTATGGAGCTGTATATCACAGAGCTTTCTAAATATTTTATTACATTATTTATTGCCTGTTATACGCTGGAATGCTTTCTGGTGTTCCGGTTTCAGGAGGAGGAACGGCGCAAAGCCGGGTATTTCCGCCAGAGCATCTGGATGTTTCTGGTGCATTTTTCGTGCTTTCTTGTGATCTGCTTCGAGACGGGGAAGATTGAATATCTGCTCTTTTATGTGCTGCAGCAGATTCTCCTGTTTTCCACGGTCATGCTGTTCCGTATGATTTATCCGAAGGGAAATCTGCTGATCATCAACAATATGTGTATACTTTTAAGCGTCGGCTTCGTGATTCTTACACGGCTGTCCTACGAGCGGGCGATCAAGCAGTTTTTCATCGTGACGGCGTCCATCATCATCGGCATGGCGGTTCCCTTCTTTATCCGCAATCTGAAATTTTTGAAGAGTCTGACATGGGTTTACGCCGGGGTGGGCATTGCGGCTCTGGGCGTGGTGCTGATTCTGGGCTCAGTCACCTACGGCTCTAAAATATCTTATTCTCTGGCGGGAATCACCTTCCAGCCTTCGGAGTTTGTGAAAGTTCTCTTTGTCTTTTTTGTGGCGAGCGCTTTTGGCGATTCGTGGGATTTTCTGCGGGTGGCGGTGACGGCGGTGCTGGCGGGAGCCCATGTGCTGATTCTGGTGGCATCCAAGGATCTGGGGAGCGCGCTGATTTTCTTTGTGGTTTATGTATTTATGACGTTTATCGCCACGGGCAGATGGATTTACCTCTTTCTGGGAGCGGCGGGCGGTACTGGGGCGGCGGTCGTCGCCTATCGGATGTTTTCCCATGTGCAGGTGCGCGTGCAGGCGTGGAGGGATCCCTTTAGCTGCATTGACGACGCGGGGTTCCAGATTACCCAGTCGCTGTTTGGCATCAGCAGCGGCGGGTGGTTCGGTCTGGGGCTTTTCCGTGGAAATCCCACATCGATTCCGCTGGTGGAAGCGGATTTTGTCTTTTCGGCGGTAGCGGAGGAGCTGGGCATTCTCTTTTCCATGTGCCTCATTCTGATCTGCATCAGCAGCTTTATCATGTGCATGAACATCGCCTTAAAGCTGCAGGACCGGTTTTACAGGCTGATTGCCTTCGGTCTGGGCGTAACCTACATTTTTCAGGTGTTCCTGACCATTGGCGGGGGAACCAAGTTTATCCCCATGACGGGTGTGACGCTGCCTTTTATCAGCTATGGCGGCAGTTCGGTATTGACCACACTGGTCATGTTTTTTATCATAGAAGGACTTTATATTATCAGGCGGGACGAAGGAGACAGACGTGCCAAGAACAGAAAACGAAAAAACGGAAAGAAGCGTGAGCGAAGAGCGGGAGACGAACCGCAGGACCGGGAAGACGAGGAAGAAGCGTAACCGGCAGATTATGACGGTTACCTGGTTCTTTGTGGGCCTGTTTTTTGTGATGATGGGCTATACGTGCCATTATGCGGTCACCCACAGGCAGACGCTGATGAATAACAGCTACAACAGTCGGCAGGAGATCCTGATTGCCCAGAACAGCAGGGGCACGATTTACGCGGCGGGCGGCCAGATTCTTGCGGAGACGGCGACGGACGCTGAGGGGGAGGAAGTCAGGGTATATCCTTACGCCAATATGTTCTCCCATGCGGTGGGTTATGCCTCCAACGGAAAGTTCGGCATAGAGGCGCAGGCAAATTATTACCTGATCAACTCCAACACCAGACTCTCCGAGAAAGTGGCAAGCGACGTGGCCGGGGAAAAGTATCCGGGAGACAGCGCGATTACCACGCTGGATGTGGATTTGCAGCAGATTGCCTATGATTCCCTCGGCATTTACAGCGGTGCGGTGATTGTGTCGGAGCCATCCACAGGGCGGATTCTGGCCATGGTTTCGAAGCCGGACTTTGATCCGAATGAAATTGACGCGATCTGGGACGGGCTGATCGCCGACAAGGAGAGCAGCGTCCTGCTAAACCGGGTGACGCAGGGCTTATATCCGCCCGGCTCCACCTTCAAGATTGTGACGGCGCTGGAATATATCAGGGAAAATATGGATTCATACAGTCAGTTCAGGTACCAGTGCGACGGAAGATTCACCTATGGGGCGGAGAGAATCAACTGTTATCACGGTACGGCCCACGGAAGCGAGGATTTTTCCAAGGCTTTTGCAAAATCCTGTAATTCCGCCTTTGCCAGCATTGGCCTTTCGCTGGATCGGGAGAAATTCGGGAACACGCTGGACGGGCTGCTGTTTAACGGGGAGCTGAAGGTGGATTTTGCCTATAATCAGAGTAAGCTGGTCATAGACGCGGATACTCCGGACGCGGATGTGATGCAGGCGTCTATCGGGCAGGGAACCACACAGATGACGCCCCTGCAGCTCAACATGATTACCTGCGCTATCGCCAACGGCGGTATGCTGATGAAGCCATATCTTCTGGAACGGGTGGAAACCAGCGACAGAACGGTGGTGAAGCAGTTTTCCCCCAGCTCATACAAGCGGCTTATGAGTGAGGAGGAGGCGCAGATTATGACGGGGCTGATGGAGGAAGTGGTAAAGAGCGGTACCGGCACGAGGCTTTCAGGACTTTCCTACACGGCGGCCGGAAAAACCGGATCCGCGGAGTACAATCAGGTCAAGACCGATTCCCACGCATGGTTTACGGGCTTCGCCCCGGTGGAGGAGCCGCAGGTATGTGTGACGATCATCATAGAGGGGGCGGGCAGCGGCGGAGATTATGCCGTGCCCATTGCGAAGCGGATTCTGGACGCCTGTTTTGCGCAGTGACGGGAAAGCACAGCGGAGAAAGAAGAAACGATTACTAACAGACATAGTAAAAAATCGTCGCTCGGCAGCGAACATTAAGAGTATGCCTGCGGCAGACTCTGAGAATGCTCCGCATTCTCCTTGAATGGTTTACACTGTCGCAATTTCCCATAGAATAAAAACCGGATGCTAGGGCATCCGGTTCTGGGACTGCTTTTAAAAAATTGCGGTTATTTTAAGCTCAGGATTCGAGGAAAGGTCGATGAAGCTTCCGTTCTCACGCTTTAAGAGCGGTCTTGCCAGATTATCTTTATTGATGGTAGTCACCTTCGCCTCCTCGTCGTTGCTTAAGCGCACCATAAAGCCGAGCTGGGTGGCTGCTATGTGGTAGAGGATGGGCTGCAGGATCGCTTTCTCGTATTTCTCATAGCCTTCCCGCTCAAAGTTTTCAATGACCTGGAAGGGATGCAGGGGCTGCCTGTAGGTGCGTGCGGAGGTCATGGCCTCGTAGGCGTCTATGACAGCTATGTATTTGGCGAAGACGTCGATCTTGTCGCCCCGCAGCCTGGAAGGATAGCCGGAACCGTCGCAGCGCTCATGGTGCTGGAGCGTCGCTTTGATGATCGTCCCGCTGATTTCGGGCTGGTCCTTTAAAAGATCGAAGCCAAGCATGGTGTGCGTTTTCAGTTTGGTGTATTCCAGATCAGTCAGTTTCTCGGATTTCCAGAGAAGATCCTGTGGCAGTTTCAGCTTTCCGATGTCGTAGAAGAAAGCGCACTGGATCAGCAGAAGCACATCTTCATGGGAGAGTCCCCACCATGTCCCGAACACACCGGCGAGCAGCGCGGAATTGAGACAGTGGGCATGGGTCATGGTATCTTCCCTCGGCAGCATGTTGTACAGGAAATCGAGAAGCGACTCCCCGGTTTTTGCGCAGGTCGCAATTTTCAGATAGATATCATTCAGCTGGCCGGTGTTTTTCCAGACGCCCGTTTCAGCGAAACGGTTCATCAGTTTGGCATAGATGGGCATACAGTTGTTGTAGGTAAGCTGGAAGGTCTGAAATTCCTTGCTAAGGCGCACCTTTTCGAAGTGTGTGGTGGCGAAGTCGATGTCTTCTTTTACCGTGACGCAGATGATGGAGTGGTGCTCCAGTTTTTTAAGCACTTTTTTGTCCACCACAGTGTCCTTCGGAATGATCAGCTCATTCTGGTAGCTGTAGATATCCTCGCCGATTACCATGCCTTCTTCCAGTGTCATGCGGGCTACATCTTTCATAAGAAAACCTCCGTTTCTGTGGGGCTGTACAGAAAAGGACTGCGCAGATCCCTATATATAGTGGTAAAATATTTGATATGTAAGAATAACGTACATATTTAGTATAAAACTTCTGTCTGAGAAGTCAATCATTTCTTGCGGCGTTATGCGCAAAACGGCATACAGTGCACAAAAAGCGGTACAGATTGGTCCAGAGGGGAAGCGTAACACAGAAAAATATGGGAAAGGCAGGTCAGTATGAGCATTTGTGATACATGCAGCAATTATCAGTATGATGAGGATTACGAGTATTATGTCTGTATGGTGGATCTGGACGAGGACGATATGAGCCATTTCCTGCAGGGCGGGAGCTTTGCATGCCCGTTCTACCAGCGCGATGATGAATATGCGGTGGTAAGAAAGCAGATGTAAACGGCAGATATGAACGACGCGGGAAATTTTTCTGTCTTATTATATTTGAATGTGATATACTAGACGCAGACTCTACAGTCTGCACCGCAGAAATACGGTGTCATAACGTGTTAATGGGGAAATCAAAGGGTAACAAATGAAGTTTTATAAAAACCTCTATATTGGGGATACTGTAAAAAAGCCGGAAAAGGCCATAAAGAAACTGAAACGCCATAAAAAACAGCCGTGGCTTTATGTGATCGCCTACGACGGGGAGACGGAGCGGCTTGCGGTTTACCACAGTCTGATGCTTTCCCAGTGGTATTATAAGGAAAATCCCCCGAGATGCATTGTCGGACTGGCAAACGGAAGGGAGGAGGCTTTTGACTTGATCGAGCAGATTGCGCAGGAATCGCTTGCAGCTACGGGACAGGCGCAGCTTGTGGCGTATCTTTCCGGGGTAGACCCGGAGAATTTTCAAAGCGAATATACAGACAGCGCGGTAAGTGCGCAGTCATGATTTAAGGTTAGGATTTTACAGTAAATTGGCGTCTGCGGACGGCCTGAAACCGGATACTTGGAGAAAAAATGCTACATATTCTTCTGTTAATTTTAAAGATCATAGGGATCCTGCTTTTGTGCGTTCTCGGGGTGCTGGTTCTGGGCATTGTCTGCGCGCTCTTTGTGCCGGTCCGTTACCGGATCGAGGTGGTTAGGAAAGAGGGGGCGGAAGAGCCTCCTGTGGCCGCCACGGTGAAGATTACCTGGCTTTTCCATTTCGTGAACGTGCTGGTTTGCTTTGCCGGGAGTCTGTCTGTGCGGGCGCGCCTTATGCTTTTTACGGTTTTCCGTCTTCCAAAGCGGAAAAGACGCCGCGGCAGCGCAAAAGCGGATGAGCCGGGCAATGGAAAAGACAGTGAAGCGGGGAAGAGACGAAAGACAGAAAAACTGCCGACCGCCCGGGAGGCGGAGAGTGGCGGGACAGGGGATTCGACAGGAGACGAGCGGAAAAACGAAGAAATACGGACGGCAGAAGAGACGGTATCTTCCGGCGTGACAAAAGGCGATGAAAAAGGGACCGCGCAGGCGGTGGACGGGGAAACCACCGTGGAACCCGGTAAAAAGCCGGCATGGTGGGAGAAACTGCGTTCGATCCCGAAGATTCTCCGCGGTATCTTCGAAAAAATTAGGAGTATCTTCGAAAATATACAGTACACAATACAAAATATCTGTGATAAAATAAGGTCTATATCGGATACTATAGAGTATTACAGGGGTGTGATAGAGGGGGAGACGTTTCAGCGGTCCTTCGCCCTGTGTAAGAAGGAACTTCTGACGATAGCAAAGAGTCTGAAGCCGGACAGATTTGAGACGGCCCTTGTGATCGGCACGGACGATCCCGCCACGACCGGGAAAATTCTGGCTGTCTGTGGTATGTTGTATCCGGTTTTCGGTCCACAGGTAAATGTGGCCGGGGATTTTGAACGGAAACGACTGGAGGGCCGTGTGTTCATAAAGGGAAAGCTGCGGTTTTTCACTTTTGTCCGTGTGGCGGTAAAGATTTATTTTAACAAGGATATCAGAAAACTGTATGGTCTGTTGAAAAAGGAGGCAGTATAAATGGCTGAGAATAATTTTGGCGGTGTGATCGAGTCCCTGATGAAGGGCATGAATGCCGTGATCGGAACCAAGACGGTGGTAGGCGACGCCACACAGGTCGGAGACACCATCATTCTGCCTTTGGTGGATGTGAGCTTCGGCGTGGGCGCAGGCGCAGGCGCGGCTGATAAGAAAAACAGCGGGGCAGGCGGCTTTTCGGCAAAGATGACCCCAAGCGCGGTTCTGGTGATCAAGAACGGTTCCACGAAGCTTGTGAATATCAAGAATCAGGATACGGTCACCAAGGTGCTGGATATGATTCCGGATATTGTGGAAAAATTTACATCCCCCAAGGAAGAGATGCTGGCTGACGACGCGGCCGTCGACATTGCGTTCCCAGAGGAAAAATAAAAAATCGTCGCCCGCCCGGGCTGATAAAACAGGCACACATATGATGTGGCTGCATATAGTATCATAAGAGCATAAACAGGGGTAGCCCATGAAAAAAATGATTGGATTTGTAGCGTTTTGCGTCGCGGCAGGTATGCTTATCATGCTTTTTCTGGTGAACCGGTTTCTGGGGCTTCTGTTAATTGTGCTGCTTTTGCTGATCGGGTACAGCTTTTTTTGTTGTTAGTCAAAGGATATGAGGATTACAGATGGAGAACTTGGAAGAGATACTTTTGGAGGATGGGCTGACGGAGGATGGTCTGCAGGAATTAAAGGCCTGGCTTTTTAGGGAGAATATCAGGATTATGACTGCTTCGGCGGAGCTGGACGAGAAGCGGGAGAAGTTTGAACGGGAGAAAGACCAGTTTAAAGAGGAAATGAAAAACCTGAACCGGAAGATGAGCGCGGAGCAGAAGCGGATCCGGAAGGACAGCCAGCTTGTAGATGAGCGGCTGGAGATTATAAAGGACGGGTTCCAGAAGCTGGATATGGACCGCAGGAGGCTTGACAAGGAGTGGGCAAGGCTTGCGGCTGAGAAGGAATTTCTGGAAGAGCGCGGGCTTTATGACAGCTACCCGGAGACCAGCGTCTTTTTTGGTGGTGTGAAAAATATGCTGACGCTCAAGAAACGGTATAAGGATCTGACGAAAATTTATCATCCCGACAATGTGGCCGGGGACACGGAGGTCATTCAGCGGATCAACAGGGAATACGAGAGACTGAAAAGAGAATATGAGAAATGTAAGCAGGCGTAGAACCGCGCCTGCTTTTTTGCGCGAATAAGCAGAGTCACACGAAAAAAGAGCCGGATGTCTTCCGGCTCTCTCTTACCAGACCTATGTTTTTCGAAAATAAGATTATGCGCGTTCCACAGCGCCGGATCTTAAGCAGCGCGTGCACACGTGAAGCTTCTTGCTTGCGCCATTCACCTTGCATTTCACATTCTGAATGTTGGAATTCCAGATTCTGTTTGATCTTCTATGAGAATGGCTGACGTTGTTTCCGAAATGAGCGCCCTTACCACAAATATCACATTTAGCCATCTTAGCACCTCCTAACGAATGTAGAATTATTTAATCATAATACCGAGGTCGCGAAGCGGACCCCGTAATCGAACTTGTTAGAATGATTTGGAATAATACCGGGGTCTCGAAGCGAGCCTCGTAATCGAACCTGTTCGATTTTTGCAACATTTGTATAATAGCAGAAAGTGGAAAAGAATGCAAGTATAAATTGCAGAATTTTTTTCGGTTTCTTTTTTCCGCATATCGGGTTATAATATATACTGACAAAAGATTGATATAGTCTAAATCAGGAGGTAGTCTATGAAAGTCTCTTCAATGGATACCCATATGGGAAATATCTCGATCGACCAGGAAGTGATCGCGCAGTTTGCGGGAAACGCGGCGATGGAGTGCTTCGGTGTGGTTGGCATGGCGAGCATGAGCGTCAGGGACGGGCTGGTTAAGCTTTTAAAAAAGGACAGCATGACGCGCGGCATACAGGTTCTTTTGAATAACAATAAGCTCACCATCAATTTCCATATTATTGTGTCCTACGGTGTAAGTATTCTGGCGGTGGCGGATAATCTGATCGACAGCGTGAAATATAAAGTAGAAGAGTTTGCCGGGATAGAAGTGGAAAAGATCAATATTTTTGTAGAAGGTGTGAGAGTAATTGACTAGAGGGAGGATCAAATAGTGGATTCAAATACGATAGACGCCGGCCTGATGGCCAGAATGTTCCTGGCCGGAGCGAAAAATCTTGAGAGTAAAAAGGAATGGATCAATGAGTTAAACGTGTTCCCCGTGCCGGACGGCGATACGGGCACGAATATGACGATGACGATAATGGCGGCGGCCAGGGAGGTGTCGTCCCTGTATGATATGGGGGACATCGACATGGTTTCCCTGTGTAAAGCGATTTCCTCCGGCTCCTTAAGGGGCGCAAGGGGCAATTCTGGCGTTATATTATCCCAACTTTTCCGGGGCTTTACGAAGGGCGTGAAGGAATGTCAGGAAATCACGGTTCCCGTACTGGCGGCGGCCTTTGAGAAGGCGGTGGAGACAGCCTATAAGGCAGTTATGAAGCCCAAGGAGGGCACCATCCTCACCGTGGCCAAAGGAGGCGCGGTCAAAGCGAGAGAGCTTGCGGATGCGGGCGTTACGGATATATCCGAGTTTTTAGGACAGGTGATCGCCCATGCGGACGAGGTGCTTCTGCAGACGCCGGAGCTTTTGCCGGTATTAAAGCAGGCAGGCGTGGTTGACTCTGGCGGTCAAGGCCTGATGCAGGTGTTAAAGGGTGCTTATGACGCCTATCTCGGAAAAGAGATCGACCTGACGGTGGATAAGGGAACTGCGGCAGTTTCCGGTGGCGCTTCGGGTGCGGCAGGCTATGAGGCGCAGGCCCATGCGGAAATCAAATTCGGCTACTGCACCGAGTTTATCATTATGTTGAACAAGGTGTTTAATATCAAGACAGAGATGGACTTTAAGGCATATCTGGAGTCCATCGGAGATTCCATCGTGGTGGTTGCGGACGAGGACGTGGTAAAGGTGCACGTACATACCAACGATCCCGGTCTGGCGATTCAGAAGGCATTAAAGTACGGTGCGCTTTCCAACATGAAAATTGACAATATGCGGCTGGAGCATCAGGAAAAGCTCTTCCGGATGTCTAAACAGGAGGAAAAGCCTGCGAAGGAGGAAGATGATCTGCCGGGGCCGAAGAAGGACGTGGGCTTTATCGCCGTTTCCGTGGGAGACGGCATTGCGGAGATATTTAAAGGGCTGGGCGTCGATTATATCATAGAGGGCGGACAGACCATGAATCCCAGCACGGAAGATATGCTAAACGCGATTGACAAAGTGAACGCGGATACGATCTTTATCCTGCCGAATAACAAAAACATCATTCTGGCGGCCAATCAGGCGCAGTCACTGGTGAAGGACAAGAAAATTGTGGTAATTCCCACAAAGACTGTTCCGCAGGGCATCACGGCGGTGATCAACTATGTGCCGGGCTTAACGGCAGAAGAGAATGAGGAGACCATGGTCTCTGAGATGAAAGCGGTGGCTACGGGGCAGGTTACCTATGCGGTGCGGGATACGAACATCGACGGACGGGAGATCCGGCAGGGCGATTTCATGGGACTGGGCGATCACGGTATCCTTTCTGTGGGAACGGCCATTTCCACAGTGGCGCTCGAAATGGTGGAAGCCATGATGAACGGGGAAAAGGAACTGATCAGTATTTACTACGGTGAGGAGATCACGGAGGGGGACGCCGAGAATCTGAAGGGCCAGATCGGGAAAAAGTACCCGGAATGCGACATTGAACTGCAATACGGCGGACAGCCGATCTATTACTATATTATTTCGGCGGAGTAAGCAGACATTTATGGATATCAGGACTTTGAAGGGCGTCGGTGAAAAAACCGCCGCCCTCTTTGAAAAATTGCATGTATACACGGCGGAAGAGCTGGTATCCTATTACCCAAGGGATTACGAGCAGTTTTCGCTCCCGGTTCCTTTGGACAGGGCGCCTGCCGAGGAAATTACGGCGGTGGAGGGGTATCTTGCGGGCAATGTGGCGACCAGACATGTGCGCGGGCTTTCTATTACTACCTTTGAGGTGTCCTGTGCGGGCGGCAGTCTGCATATGACTTATTTTAATATGCCTTATCTGAAAAACAGCCTAAAACGCGGACAGCCCTATATATTCAGGGGATGTCTGCACCGCAGGAAAGACAGGTATGTGATGGAGCAGGCAAGAATTTACAAGCCGGAGGAGTACGGAAAGCTGACGGACTGTATGCAGCCCCGCTATGCCACCACGAAAGGGCTGACCAACAACGCTGTCACGAAAGCGGTGAGACAGGCCATCGGGCTGGTGGATCTGTCGGAGGATCCGCTTCCCGAAAAGATCCGCGCGGCCGAAGGGTTTCCAGCGTTTCGGGAAGCCGTGGAACAGATGCATTTCCCCACAGGGCGGGACGCCCTTCTGACAGCCAGACGCAGACTGGTATTTGACGAGTTTTTCCGCTTTATACTGGTGCTTCGCAGGATGCGGGAGTCCAACGAGCGGATGAAGAGCGGGCATCCTATGATTGAGGTGGCGCAGACAGAGCGGCTGATTGAAGCGCTGCCTTACCGGCTGACGAAAGCCCAGCAGAAAGTTTGGGCGGAGATCCGGGCGGACTTAACCTCGGAATATGCCATGAACCGTCTGGTGCAGGGCGATGTGGGCTCCGGCAAGACGATCCTTGCCTTTTTGGCACTGATCATGTGCGCGGCAAACGGTTTTCAGGGCGCGATGATGGCCCCCACGGAGGTGCTGGCCAGACAGCACTATGAGAGCCTGCTGAAGCTGAACCAGGAGCACGGACTGCGGTTACGTCCTGTGCTTTTGACCGGTTCGGTCACTGCAAAGGACAGACGGGAGATCTATGCGCGGATCGAGAGCGGGGAGGCGGATATCGTGATCGGCACCCACGCCCTGATTCAGGAGAAGGTGGCCTACAAAAGTCTTTCCCTTGTCATCACGGACGAACAGCACCGTTTCGGGGTCAGACAGCGGGAGAGCCTGGCGGAGAAAGGCGGCGTTTTTTCTGAAGCGGGAAAAGCCGTGCATGTGCTTGTGATGAGCGCCACACCCATTCCGAGGACATTAGCCATTATCCTGTACGGAGATCTGCATATTTCCGTGCTGGACGAGCTGCCGGCGGACAGGCTGCCCATTAAGAACTGTGTGGTGAATACGTCCTATCGGAATACCGCCTATAAATTCATGGAAAAGGAAGTGGCGCAGGGGCGTCAGGTCTATGTGATCTGTCCCATGGTGGAAGAAGGGGAAGAGCAGGAGCTGGAGGATGTAGGGTCCTATGCAAAGAAGCTCAAGGGCACGCTGTCCCCGTCTATCCGTGTGGAAACACTTCACGGCAGAATGCGCCCTGTAGAGAAAACCCGGATTATGGAGGCTTTTGAGGCGCATCATATCGATGTGCTGGTGTCCACCACGGTGATTGAGGTTGGGATTAATGTACCGAATGCCACAGTGATGCTGGTGGAGAATGCGGAACGGTTCGGGCTGGCGCAGCTGCATCAGCTTCGGGGCAGGGTGGGACGCGGCGACAGGCAGTCCTACTGTATTTTTATCAGCAAATCGGAGCGTCCGGAAACCATGGAACGGCTAAAGATTCTGAATGAATCCAACGACGGTTTTTATATCGCGGGCAAAGACCTGGCGCTGCGGGGGCCGGGAGACCTGTTCGGGATCAGACAAAGCGGGGATATGCATTTTGTACTGGGAGATATTTACCGGGATGCGGCCGTTCTGCAGTGCGCAAGCGAATGGGCGGACCGGGTGCTTGCCGAGGATGCGGATCTTGCCGGGAAGGAATATGAGGCGCTCAGAAAAAGCCTGGCCCTGCAGGGGATAAATGAGGTTGACTTTAGGAGTATCTGACGGTAAACTGAGTGAGAACAAAGTGAGAAGCACTTCTAAAGACGTCCCGCCATAGGACGAGGACGCAAAGTCAGCAGAGCTGACTTGGAAGTACTATGTCTCACTTGGGAGAATGTCAGGATACGGGCATTCTCCGTGTGGATTTCTGATTACGAAAACAGAAAAAGAGGATAATTATGAGTAAAAAAATCGCGGTCGTGACAGACAGTAACAGCGGCATTACCCAGTCTCAGGCGAAGGAGATGGGGCTTTTTGTGCTACCCATGCCCTTTATGATCAATGAGGAGACTTACTTTGAGGACATCACGCTGACGCAGGAGCAGTTTTACAGGCGGCTTGCCGACCATGCGGACGTGATTACAAGCCAGCCAAGCCCGGAAGAGGTGATGAAGCTCTGGGATGAGGTGCTAAAGACTCACGATGAGATTGTGCATATTCCCATGTCCAGCGGCTTAAGCGGCTCCTGCCAGAGCGCGCGGATGCTGGCGGAAAACTATGACGGCAGGGTACAGGTGGTCAATAACCAGCGGATCTCCGTGACCCAGAGGCAGTCGGCGTTAGACGCGCTTACCCTGATTGAACGGGGCATGGACGCGGCGGCCGTCAGGGAATTTCTGGAGGAGGATAAGTTTAACTCCAGTATCTATATTATGTTAGATACGCTGTATTATCTGAAAAAGGGCGGCAGGATCACGCCTGCGGCGGCTGCGCTTGGTACGATTTTGCGGATAAAGCCTGTTTTGCAGATTCAGGGCGAGAAGCTGGATGCCTTTGCCAAGGCGAGAACGGCCACACAGGGAAAGACTATTATGATAAACGCCATTCGGAACGATATGGAGAAACGTTTCGGCGGGGTATCGGCAGACAATATGTGGCTGCAGATTGCTTACACCTATGACAGGGAGACGGCGGAACAGTTCAGGGAACAGGTGCTGGAGGTATTTCCGGGCTTTGAGGTGCATATGGACCCCTTGTCCTTAAGCATCGCCTGCCATATCGGGCCGGGTTCTCTGGCGCTGGCCTGCTCAAAAAAAATCTGAAACATGCGGAAACGGAGAAAGCAAATTGCCAAACGAAAATGAGTTTGAATGGGAACGTCAAGCGGAATATATAGAAAATTGCCGTGTCTATGTGAAGGCCTTTCAGCTGGAGCACGGACGCCTACCGAATGCCTGTGTGGTGACCTTCGGCTGTCAGATGAACGCCAGGGATTCCGAGAAGCTTTCAGGCATTCTTGCCCAGGCGGGCTATACGCTTTCCGATTCGGAGGAGGCGGCGGACTTTGTCCTTTACAACACCTGTACCGTGCGGGATAACGCCAACCAGCGGGTTTATGGGCGCCTTGGCTATTTAAACAGTCTGAAAAAGAAAAAACCGCACCTCAAAATCGCGCTTTGCGGCTGTATGATGCAGGAGCGGGCTGTGATTGAAAAGATTCAGAAAAGCTACCGGTTTGTGGATCTGATATTCGGGACCCACAATATTTTTCAGTTTGCCAGACTTCTCTCGGCGGCGCTGGCATCCGAAGATATGATCGTGGATATCTGGGAGGAGACGGACAAAATCGTAGAAAATCTGCCGGTAAAACGCAAGTACAGCTATAAATCCGGCGTGAATATCATGTTTGGCTGCAATAATTTTTGCAGCTATTGCATCGTGCCCTATGTGCGGGGGCGGGAGAGAAGCCGGGAGCCAAAGGATATCATGCGGGAGATCGAGGCGCTGGTGGAGGACGGTGTGGCGGAAGTCATGCTGCTTGGCCAGAATGTCAATTCTTACGGGAAAAATCTGGAAAATCCCATGTCCTTTGCCCAGCTGTTAAAAGAGGTGGAAAAGATCGAGGGACTGCGGCGTATCCGTTTCATGACATCCCACCCAAAGGATCTGTCGGATGAGCTGATCGAGGTGATGCAGCGCTCCACAAAAATATGCCGCCATCTGCATCTGCCGCTGCACGCGGGATCTAACCGCATTTTACAGGCTATGAACAGACGTTACACGAAGGAACAGTATCTGGCGCTGGTGGATAAGCTGAGACATGCCATCCCCGATATTGCGATCACCACGGATCTGATTGTTGGCTTTCCGGGGGAGACGCCTGCGGACGTGGAGGAGACGATAGACGTGGTGAGGCGTGTTCAGTTTGACAATGCTTTTACATTCATCTATTCTCCCCGGACAGGCACCCCCGCGGCGGCTATGGAGAATCAGGTGCCGGAGGAAACCGTGCACGAGGGCTTTGACAAACTTCTGGCAGTGGTGCAGGAGACGGCAAGGGAACGGGCCGCGCTTTTGCCGGGAAAGGTCATGGAGGCTCTTGTGGAGGA
>CAMWJF010000023.1 GCA_947174505.1 uncultured Lachnospiraceae bacterium | reverse complement strand
CACCCCTCATGATTGAGGGGCAGGGGAGTTGATGTGTCGAAGACACTTTTTTATCGGTGAGGGGGAAACAGGTGTAGAAGATGACGGGCGGTTATGGGACAGGATGTTGGGACGGGAATCAGATCAGACTGGCAAGATAATGGTAAGTGTGGTATGGTAAAAGAGTAGGGAAAAATGGAATTGACTTATATAGTCATTATAGAACCGCAAAAAAGATCGCGAAGAACCGTCGGGAGACAAAAAGCACCTGTGATTAAAATAGGATTTAGCGGAATTGGAACCGGAAGAGGTTGAAACAGAGAAAAAACTGTGGATAAGTCGGCTTTTTTCCAAAATACTAAATCTACTTTTAGCACTAAAGGTCCTGGTTTCTCAATTGCAGGTTTGTGTTGGAGCCACAAACCAGATAGCATGGAGCGAAAGGGGAGATTTAGCTCACGGCCTTCGCAGAAAAGGCTCCGCTATGGAGGTAATTATGAGATATCCGGCATTTTTACGGGAAAACGGGACGATTGGGTTTGTGGCGCCGTCCTTCGGCTGCGCGACAGAGCCTTACAAAAGCGGATTTCTGAACGCCCAGAAGAGATGGCGGGAGCAGGGCTTTGGCTTACAGCTCGGACCGAACTGTTATGTGGAGGAGGGCGTGGGGATCAGCAATGCTCCGAAAAAGTGTGGGGAAGAACTGACAGCGTATTACTGTGATAAAAATAACGACTGTCTCATTTCATGCGGGGGCGGCGAGCTGATGTGTGAGATTTTGGATTATGTGGATTTTGGTCAGATCAGACAGGCGGAGCCAAAATGGTATCTGGGCTATTCGGACAACACGAATTTTACCTTCCTGCTGACGACCCTGTGCGACGTGGCATCTGTGTATGGACCATGCGCGTCGGCTTTTGGGATGGAACCATTACATCCGTCATTAAATGATGTGATGCTGCTGCTTCAAGGAAAGAAATTGGTCATGCAGGGATATGATAAATGGGAACGGGAGTCATTGAAAGATGAAGAGCATCCCTATGCGCCTTATCACTTGACGGAAACATCTGTTATGAAATATTATCTGTCGGACGGCAGAACGAATGTGGAAAGTCTGCGGGAGGCAGCGGTGAAGTACGGCGGCCAGGGAGATCTGAGCCGGACGGCGGGGATGGACAGGGAAAGTGCCGGGAGGTCGGCCGGGTTGACTGGAAGCGGAGATGTCATGGAGACAGAAGCGGTCTTCTCGGGAAGGCTTCTGGGCGGCTGTATGGACTGTCTGGTTAATCTGCTTGGGACGAAGTATGACAGGGTGGCGGAATTTACGGAAAAATATCAGGAGGATGGGATCATCTGGTTTCTGGAGGCCTGCGATCTGAATCTGATGGGCATACGCCGCGCTATGTGGCAGATGGAACATGCGGGATGGTTCAAATATTGCAAGGGCTTCCTGATCGGCAGACCCAGGCTTGGCATGGGTGTGGAGGAGTTTGGCATTGACAGCTATCAGGCAGTCTGCGAGATGCTGTATCCCTATCATGTGCCGGTGCTTATGGATTTGGATATCGGTCATATGCCCCCCTCGATACCGTTGGTCTGTGGCAGTATGGCGCATGTATGCACTGACGGAAAAAGCTATCGTGTGGAGATGGAGCTGAAGTAGCGACAGGGACTTAAGAAAAGTGATGAAGCTAAGGTCTGTTCTGATGGCTGGTAAGGAATGGCGGGCTGATAATAAATGTATGAAAGGCGGATGGATATGATACCGAAAGATCCTGTTATGCTGTTGAGTTATGTAAACTTGAAGCTGAGAGACTTTTATTCCGGTCTGGATGCGCTCTGCGAAGATCTTGGCGCAGACCGTAATGAAATAGTCGAAAAATTGGCGGGAATTGATTATCATTACGACGAGGGGAAAAACCAGTTTGTCTGAGAAAATAAAAATTACGATTGTTATGAATGAGGAAAAACCGAATGGCATAAATGAGGGAGAATCTGCCGGAGAAATGACGCTGACACAGGCGTCAGCTTTGACACTGATGCCGGTTTTATTAAAAAACGGGCTGATGGACGGCAGTTTTTGCGGCGGAAGAGGAGATTGCGGGCGATGCGTCGTTCGGTTTTTAAAGGGAGCGCCGCTCCCCACAGGGCTTGAGAGAAGCCGTCTGGAGCCGGAAGAACTAAGGCAGGGTTACCGGCTGGCCTGTGTGACCAGACCGAAGACAGACTGTACAATTAGAATAATCGGTGCAGAGGAAGCAGAGGTGCCCATTGTCACGGAGATAAACCTTCTGTCAGAAAAAATTGACTTAAGTGGTCGAGAAAATAGCTTGTCTGAAAATCAAAAATTAGCCGCTATGGAATCAGGCACTATAGAGAAGCATGAGACAAGAAAAGGGATAAAAACACCGTCTGCGATTTTAAAAAAAGAGACGGATGTTATTGAAAGCTTGGAAACGGGACGGGAAAGCGGCAAAAAACAGAGCGGTCGTTATATAAGCGCGGTTGATCTGGGAACCACTACCATTGCCATGCAGCTTAGAAATCTGGATACGGGGGCAGTGGAGAATACTTACTGTGAAAGGAATCCCCAGCGGATATATGGCACGGACGTGCTGGCGCGGATACAGGCGTCCGTGGAAGGACACGGGGAGGAGCTGCGCAGACTTGCCTGCGGGGCGATTTTAAGGGGACTCGGGCAGTTTACGGAATATCTGCGGACAAAGACGGGCGCGGGAGCTTTGCAGGAAGAAGGGGACGGAGAGAATCTGGAAGATCTGCAGGGCGGAATCGATAAGTGTATCTGCGGGGAAATAATCTGTATGTGTATTGCCGGGAATACGGCCATGGGGCATCTGCTGCTTGGATATGACGTGGCGTCTTTGGGAAAGGCGCCTTTTGTGCCGGTGGAGACGGGGCTGCAGAAAGTAACGGCGGCCCGTCTTTTTATGGGAATGGAAAATCTTCCGGCATGTCTGCGGGGCATGGGCGGTGAGCCGTTATTTGACTGCCCGGTCTATATTGTGCCGTGCATCAGTGCCTTTGTAGGAGGAGATGTGGTGGCCGGACTGTATGTGCAGGGGCTGCTTTCTCCCGGCATCTCAGAGGACAGCGGGGATGCCGGGATGGCTGAAGGGGCGGCGTCTGGGCTGTCCGGAGAAAATCCTGCGGAAAGGGAGTCGGCATCGGGACGGCAGGCGGTACTGTTTATCGACCTGGGCACCAATGGCGAGATGGCTATCACCGACGGGCGGTGTATGATCGTGACGGCCACTGCGGCAGGGCCGGCCTTTGAGGGAAACGGCGTGGTGATCGGTACAGACCGGATCGCTCTCACCGCGCAGCTTCTGCGGAGAGGGATACTGGATGAGACGGGACTTTTGGAGGAACCATATTTTACGGAGGGTGTACGGATAGAGAATGGAAAGGGAGCTGCGGCGTCCGTGAATCAGGACAAGAACATGTGCTATTTTAAGCAGGCGGATATCCGTGCTTTACAGATGGCAAAGGCTGCCGTTCGCGCGGGTGTGGAGATTTTATGGGAAGAGATGGGGCGCCCCGAAATAGGACAGGTCTGTCTGGCAGGCGGTTTCGGCTACTATCTGGATGTGGAGGCGGCAGTTTCCATCGGCCTTTTGCCTTCTTATATGCGCGGCAGGGTGCGGGCTGTGGGCAATACGTCGCTTGCCGGCGCGTATGAGCTGGCGCGGGATTTGTGCGGGAAACGGCTGGACGTTGCCGGGCTGGAGGCGAGAACCGGATTGGCGGAAAGCATTAATCTGGCGGAATCGGAGCGGTTTGAGGGTCTTTATCTGAAATACATGAGTCTGGGCGAGAATTAGGCGGCGGTGCGGTTTAAGGTTGCGTTAAGGTCGGGCCTCTTTTGTTTTAAGGGAAGCGTGTTATTCTGATATCGTAAACGAGATGCCCCTGATACCGGGGACGCCGGATATAAGGAGGAAATGGAGCATGTGGACGAGAAGTAAGTTGAAGGAAGTGGCGAAAGAGGCTCTGCACAGGAATTATTGGAAGATTGTGCTGGTGTCTGTAATTCTTGTGCTGTTGGGCTGTGAGACGGGCGGCATGACATTTCGCAAAACAACCTATCAATACAATGAGGAGGAAGGCGCGAGAGAGATGCACAGCGTTGCTGCACCGACCGGAAAGAAAAGCATTGTCACGGTGCGGAAGCGTACCGACTCGGATAAGTTAAAGGTAGAGACGATCGGCGGCGGGCAGTTTCCAGCCGAAGACGTAGAGATCAGCTTTTTTGAGGGCATGTTTATCGGATTCGTGGCAGTCACTATTTTTCTTATTTTATTTGCAATAGTCCTTGCGATCATTCTGGTCGTGGACATCTTTCTGATCAACCCGCTCGGCGTGGGCGGCAAGCGTTTTATGATCAAGAGCGTGGAGGATGTGGCGCAGGTAAAGGAGATTGCCTACGGCTTTGACCATTCCTACAAAAACATCGTGAAAGTGATGTTTCACAGGGAATTACGTATTTTTTTGTGGACGCTGCTGTTTATTGTACCGGGTATTATAAAGATGTATGAGTATTATATGGTTCCCTATATCCTGTCGGAGCATCCTGACATGGAGTACGGGGCGGCGCTGCAGATGAGCCGCGATATGATGGACGGCAACAAGTGGAAGACCTTTGTCCTTGGGCTGTCGTTTATCCTGTGGGACATTCTTGGGGCGCTCACCTTTGGGATTGTGGAGGTTCTTTATGTGCAGCCGTATCGGAGCCTGACTTTTGCCGCGCTGTACTGCAGGCTTAGAAATATGCGTGTCATGAATGCGGTGAATGTACCGACAGGCGGGCAGTATGGCGTAAACGGGCAGCGCGGTGTGGATGCTCCGTACGGCGTAAACGGGCAGTACGGCGTGGGTGACCCGTACGGCACAAACGGAAATGAAAACGGGCAGCAGTGGTAACTTTCGAAACAGGATAGAGCGAGTGGCGCCGGAGTGGGGAATGAGATGGCTTACAGAATATTGGTAGCAGATGACGAGGCGGAGATACGGGAAGTACTCCGCCTGTATCTGGAAAAGGAAGGATATGAGGTTGTGGAGGCGGCGGACGGCACGGAAGCGGTCAGGATGATCAGGGAGGAAAAGATCGATCTGGCGCTTTTGGATATTATGATGCCGGGCATGGATGGATATCGGGTGTTACGAAATGTCAGGGAGGAAAATAATCTGCCTGTGATTATGCTTTCGGCTAAGAGCAGTGACTCCGATAAAATTCTGGGGCTGGATCTGGGTGCGGACGATTATATTACGAAGCCTTTCGTGCCGCTGGAGGCGGTGGCGCGGGTGAAATCCAATCTGAGAAGGTTCTATGCGCTGGGCGCCGGGGAGAGCCGGAGCGGACAGGGTGCGGCGCTTCAGGTGGGAAATCTGCGGCTGGAGCCGGATTCCTGCCTGCTGTACCGAAATGGGGAGCGGATCGAACTGACTTCTGTGGAATTTCGGATTATGAAGCTGTTTATGGAAAATCCGGGCAGGGTGTTTACCAAGCAGCAGATTTTTGAGGCGGGCTGGGAGGAGGCTTATATGGTTTCCGACAACAACGTGATGGTGTGTATTTCCAAGCTGCGTGCCAAGCTGGAACACGAAGGCAAAGAGTATATCCGGACCATCAGGGGGCTGGGATACCGCATGGAAAAAGAGTGAGGCGCGGCCGGGGATGAAAAAGAGCGTAAAATGGTTTCTGGTACAGCGGTTTCTGATCATTCTGCTCTGCATTTACTGGAGTGTGGAGGCGGTCAACTTTCTCTACAAGGTGGCGATTGCCCCGGCAGTGGCTGCGTTTCTGGAAAGCCAGCAGATTCATATTACGGGCAGCGGCAGTATGGTGACGTGGCTGTTGCAGGTGTTATTTTATTGCCTGACAGGATTTTTGCCCTCGGGCATCAGGGAGTGGGTACAGAGGAATATAGAGCGCACAATGGGAAGCAGCATAAGCATTCAGGTGACGTCGCCGCTTTACGGCGGCGTGTGGGGCGTGATGCTGCGGATTATGATTATAGGGGGAATACTTGGTCTTCTGCTGATCAGGATACTTCCCTATCTGGTAGGCGCATTCTGCTATTCCCGGATAGTGACCAGACAGTTTAATGAGCTGCTTGCGCAGGAGGAGGCGCAGAAGATTTCCAGAGACCAAAGGCGGAATCTGATGCTTTCGAATATTGCCCACGATATCAAAACGCCAGTTACTACGATCTGTGGATACAGCAAGGCGCTTTCCGAGGGTGTTGTGGAGGAAAAAAACAGGCAGCCTTATCTGGATGCGATTTATGCCAAGGCCATGCGGATGGACGAGCTGGTGACACTTCTTTTTGAATATGTGAAGCTGGACAGCGAGGGCTTTACCCTGCATAAGGAGATGGGGGATCTGGTGGAGCTTACAAGGGAGACGGTGGCGCTTCTCTATGCGGATTTCGAAGATAGAGGGATAGAGCTTGTGCTGGAAATCACGGAGGAAAAAATACTTTTTGAGATGGACAGGCTGCAGCTTGGACGGGCGGTTACCAATCTGCTCACCAATGCGCTGCGCTACGGGAAGGAAGGCGGCCGGGTGCTTATACGCCTGCAGGAGTATGAACTTACGGTGGCGGATGAGGGGGCACCCGTAGAGCCGGCCTTCGCAGCGCATATTTTTGAACCGTTTGCAAGGGGGGACAAGGCCCGTTCCTCGAAGGGCGGCACCGGTCTGGGGCTTGGCATCGCAAAAAAAATCGTGGAGATGCATGGCGGAAAGCTGCTTCTGAACCAGAATTTCGGGGAGGGGTATACGAAAGCCTTTCAGATCCGGCTTCCCGGATAGCAGGGTGGGAAGAATTTGACGAAAACCTCCGGCATATATATGGTAGAGAAAAGAGGTTTACGGGTGTTGTCTCTTGATAAGGCTGAGAAAAAGAAATATGGCTGTTATCGCACTTGCGGTTACCCTGATTGCGGGCAGTCTTGGCATGGCGACGGGAGGTATTGGGCCTGCGGACGCCGATGAATGTATAACAAGTGTTATGAACGAGGAGGAAGCTGTGGACAGTCTGAAAATAGCGATTACATTTGATGACGGGCCGCATCCGTACTATACGGAGCAGCTTTTGGACGGGTTGAAGGAACGGGGGGCGAAAGCCAGCTTTTTTGTGATGGGTAAGCAGGCCGAGGCTTATCCGGAGCTGGTTTTACGGATGCATGAGGAAGGCCATCTGGTCGGCAATCACACCTACAGCCATGTGCAGCTTGGGGAAAATAACAGGGAGACTTTTAAGGCGGAGCTGGTCAGGACGAACGAACTGCTTTCGGGCATAACGGGAGAAGAGCCGCAGTATGTGAGACCGCCCTATGGGAGCTGGGATAAAAGCTTTGAGACGGAGCTTATGATGATTCCCGTGCTCTGGACGATTGACCCGATGGACTGGTGCAGCAGCGATGTAAGCGGAATTGTCAGGAAGGTTACCAAAAATGCGGAGGAAAATGCTGTCATTTTACTGCATGACGAATATAAGTCCACCGTGACGGCTGCCCTTGAAATTGTGGACATTCTGCAGAAGCAGGGGTATGAATTTGTGACGGTAGATGAGATCATGTTTGACTGAAGGGTGGGCGTCTTTCAGAAAGGTATTGGACTTTTTCCCCGTAATCGTGTAGTATAATACTGGTGCCTGCAGTTTTAAGAAGGCAGAGCATAGTTATATCATGAGAAAAAAGTGACGGTTCTGGTACGTCAGAAGAAAAAAGGGAAAAAGGTAGTGCATGGGAACAACCGACAGGACGGACGAAGAGAAGACAGCCGCAAAGGATGTGGCAAAAGAGCGTGGGAAAAAGAAGAAAAAACGCACCGTCGATAAGGCGAAGGTAGCGGAAAATAAACGGAAAATAAAAGAAAAGAAGGCAAGGCAGAGAGCGGAGCGGGCACAGGACAAAGGCGCCGGAAACAGGAAAATACGGTGGATACTTGCGGCTGTCTGTGTCGTTGTGCTTGCGGGCGCCAGTGTGGCGGGTGGGTATTTTACGCAGCAGCATATGGACATGCTTGCGGCCGAGAGCGCCGCGATAGAAGCTATGGTACATACGGAGGCCATGAAGTTAGCCGAGTACAGTAAGACCCAGCACAGGAAGGACAGCGTCAGGCAGAATGCCGGCAAGGACACTACGCGGGCGCTGGTGGACGCCGCCCGCTATATGATAGAGGGAATCAAAAAGCGTCCGAAGGAAGTGGAGGTCACTGCGGAAAATGCGGCTGACTTTGCGTCTATTGAGAGCTGTCTGATCAACACGGAGACAGGGAAGATAGACATAACCCTGAAGGCGAAGGATCTGGCCATCAGTGATGACGGATACTATTATCTATTTGAGGAAAAGGCCTATCAGACGGCGCTGGAGGGTACGGAATACATTATCGAAGACCAGAAAGATGTGAAATTGACTTTTTCAGTCAATCTTAATTACAATACCGCCAGTTCCCGGCTTTTTTCCAAATTTGTGGTGGCGGTGAAAAAGAACGGAAGTTTTCTTGCAATCACAAGACCCCGATACATTACCAATCCCGAGGCCATAGCCAAGTACAATCCGTCCTTTGTTGCAACATCCTCCAAAAAGGGGCTGTTAGTGGATCCTGAGAAACTGCAGAGCTCGGAACTTGATGATCTGGGTGTGAAGCATGCGGCCTATAATATTCCCTTAAGCCGGATTCTGGGGCACACGAGCAACGACTATTATCCGACGGTTTACTATACTTATAATGGAAGAAACTATGCCTTTAACGGGCAGATCATTGCGGAGTACGATTATATTTTCACCAATCTTACCAACAGGGGAATCACCACGACAGCGATTGTCCTGAACGATATTTCCTCGCACCCGGAGCTGATTCACCCGAAAGCGCGCTCTGGCGGACATGCGCCTTATTATGCATTCAACGCGGCGGATGAGAGCGGGACAGAAACGATTGCGGCTGTCGCGTCCTTCCTTGCCAGCCGTTATTCCGGCACCGGGCACGGCAGGGTGATGAACTGGGTGATCGGCAACGAGATCAACGCCAGAAGCGAGTGGAATCATATCGAGCATATGAGTACGCCGGACTATGTGGACGAGTATGCAAAGGCTTTCCGCATCTTTTATAATGCCCTTTTGAGTATTAACGGCAATGCACGGGTATACATATCCCTGGACCAGCAGTGGGGCAAGAGCCTTTATTCAAAGAACGGTTACGGTTCCAAGGAGATTCTGGACGAGTTTAACAGAAACCTGAAGGCGGAGGGGAATATCGACTGGGGACTGGCGCAGCATCCTTATAACTATCCTCTGACCAGCGCGAAGGCATGGCAGAGCAACAGCTCCTATGTGCAGGAGAACGAGAATACGCCGGTGATCACGATCAAAAATCTGCATGTGCTGACGGATTATCTGCAAAAGCCGGAGATGCTGACAGACGACGGCGAGGTGAGGCACCTGATCTTAAGCGAGATGGGTTATACATCCTCGCAGGGGCAGGAACTGCAGGCGGCTTCCTTTGTCTATGCCTATAAGATAATCGAGGCGAATCAGTATGTGGACAGTATGCTCTTTTCCAGGGAGACGGATGCGTCCTCGGAGGTGGCGCAGGGACTGGCGCTCGGCATCTGCACGCTGGGCGGCGGCAGGAAATCCATCTATGAGGCTTACAAGTATGTGGATACTGCTGAGTCGTCCAAGTATACGGACTTTGCCCTGCGGGTGATCGGCATTTCAAGCTGGAATGAAGTGATTAAGAAACATTAGTGAAACAATGATCAGAATAATTGGGAAATCAGGTACTGGTAGACACTTTGGTTTTTCTTCTGCCAGTTGGCGCAGATTGCGGCGGCAGTATCTTCATCAGGGACGGACAGGGTGATCTCCACCACTGTCACGTCCTTTTCTTTTACAAGTAGACGCGCCTCAAATTCTCCTGAGGTGGATTTGTAGTAATCGGCACGGATAGCGGATTCGCTGCGCATGTCCATCTCGTGATCGGCAAAAAAGGCGGCAATATCCTCCTTGATGGAATCGTTTATGCGGTTGCCGAAATAAGAGAGCGTGCTCCGCCCTTCCTCCGTAATCTCCAGATAGGTCCGGTTGCGCAGGGATTTTGCGCGGATCAGCTCCGCATCGATCAATTCCGCGATCACCTGCTGCAGGGTCAGGAAGCCCGTGTAGCCGCGCTCCAGAATAAAATCGCCGATCTGTGCTTTGGTGAGCGGAAAGGAGACCCGGTCCAGCATGTAGAGCGTGATCAGTTTATAGAGGGTTAAGGGATCCTGTGTCATAATGTCTCCTTACTTGTTTATAGGAATTAAATATGTGACTTAACAGCCTCCGCCACTACCTTGGCCACCTGAGGGTCAAAGGCTTCGGGCATGATGTTGTCCTCGTTTAACTGATCGTCGGGGACAAGGGCGGCGATCGCCTGGGCGGCAGCCAGCTTCATTTCCTCCGTAATCTGTACAGCACGGCCTTCCAGCGCGCCCTTGAAGATACCGGGGAAAGCGACTACGTTGTTGACCTGATTGGGAAAGTCGGAGCGCCCTGTTCCCACAACCCTTGCGCCTGCGGCTTTCGCAACGTCCGGCATGATTTCCGGCACGGGGTTTGCCATGGCAAAGAGAATGGAATCCCGGTTCATGGAAGATACCATATCGGGTGTTACGATATTGGGAGCGGAAACGCCGACAAAGATATCCGCGCCTTTCAGGGCGTCTGCCAGTGTGCCGCTTAAGCCGTCAGGATTGGTTATCTCTGTCATTTTTTGCTGCATCCAGTTCAGATTCTCCGTATTTTTGCCGATGATGCCGACTTTATCGCACATGATCACGTGGGGGAAGCCGTAGGTCAGCAGCAGTTTGGTGATGGCAACGCCTGCGCTGCCCGCGCCGTTTACGACCACCTTACAGTCTTCTTTCTTCTTGCCCACCACCTTTAATCCATTGATGATGCCGGCAAGCACAACGATGGCGGTGCCGTGCTGGTCGTCATGGAAAACGGGGATATCCAGTATTTCTTTCAGACGCTCCTCGATCTCAAAGCAGCGGGGTGCACTGATATCTTCCAGATTGATGCCGCCGAAGCCCGGCGCAAGATAAGTCACGGCCCTGATGATCTCCTCTGTGTCCTGCGTATCCAGACAGATTGGTACGGCGTTGATGCCGCCGAATTCCTTGAACAGTACGGCCTTGCCTTCCATGACTGGCATGGCGGCGTGGGGGCCGATATTGCCGAGTCCCAGAACGGCGCTGCCGTCGGACACCACGGCCACGGTATTGGATTTCCAGGTGTAGGTGTAAGCGGCTTCTTTGTCCTGCGCGATGACCTTGCACGGCTCGGCAACGCCGGGAGTGTAGGCGAGGGAGAGATCCTCACGGGTTTTGACCGGGGTTTTGGAGACTGTTTCCAGCTTACCCTGCCATTTTTCATGTAAGGTGAGCGCTTTCTCGTTGGCTGTCATATAAGTACCTCACTTATTTTATATTGCGTATTGTTTTTCTTCTGCGACTATTATCTTATAATATTTAAAATTACTCTGCAACATCCATCTGCTTTTTATTTCAGAAAAAAGGGCTTTCTATTTTGGATAAGATAGTGTATAATGAACCAATACAGGCATAAATCATTTTCTGAGTCGTATCAGGCACGAAATCCCCGGACGAAAGAGCTGTATAGATATTGATGAGACTAACATGCTGTGGTTATGAAAAGTAATTAGCTTGCGCAATGAGAATAGAACAGAACGTGGGAGGAATTTATGAGAGAAAAGTATGAATCGCTGGCGCTTACAGACTTGAAGGAGATCGCGAAATCAAGAGGGATCAAAGGCACTTCTACCATGAAGAAGGCGCAGATCGTAGAGGCGATGCTTAAGGAGGACGAGAAGGACAAAGCGGCAGGGAAGGAAGTGGCTGTCAAATCGGTGGTGCCCCCGAATGCGCCTGCGAGGAAGACAGACTCTTCGGAGGAGGAGAAGTTTCCTGCGGAGCTTGACAGTGGTATTACGGCCAGCGGAATTCTGGAGGTTATGAGCGACGGCTTCGGGTTTATCCGCTGCGAGAACTATCTGCCCGGTGAGCATGACGTCTATGTGGCGCCAAGCCAGATCCGCCGTTTCGGTTTGAAAACGGGAGATATTCTGGAAGGAAATACAAGAATTAAAACGCAGAACGAGAAGTTCAGCGCGCTTTTATATGTGAAGTCCATCAACGGGTATCCGCCGGAGGTGGCTATGCGCCGGGTGAATTTTGAGAATATGACACCCGTTTTTCCCGATGAGCGCTTGAAGCTGGAGACGCCGGGCGGCACGGTAGCCATGCGGATTATGGATCTGATCAGTCCCGTGGGTAAGGGGCAGAGAGGTATGATTGTGTCTCCGCCGAAGGCAGGTAAGACAACCTTGCTGAAGGAAGTGGCGAAGTCTATCACCAGAACCGCGCCGGACTCGCATCTGATTATTCTGCTGATTGACGAGAGGCCGGAGGAAGTGACGGATATCAAGGAGGCCATCGAAGGCCCGAATGTGGAAGTGATTTACTCTACCTTTGATGAGCTGCCCGAGCACCACAAGAGAGTGTCGGAGATGGTGATCGAGCGTGCGAAGCGGCTGGTGGAGCATAAGAAGGACGTGGTGATTCTCCTAGACAGCATTACCCGTCTGACAAGGGCCTACAATCTGGTGGTTCCGCCCAGCGGGCGTACCCTGTCCGGCGGCCTTGATCCGGCGGCCCTACATATGCCCAAGCGTTTCTTCGGCGCGGCCCGCAACATGCGGGAGGGCGGCAGCCTGACAATTCTTGCGACGGCGCTGGTGGATACAGGCAGCAAGATGGACGATGTGATCTATGAGGAATTTAAAGGTACAGGTAATATGGAAATGGTGCTTGACAGGAAGCTTTCTGAAAAGCGTGTGTTCCCGGCGATTGACATTCCGAAATCCAGCACCAGAAGAGAGGATCTGCTCTTAAATACCGACGAGATGGAGGCCATCAACATCATCCGCAAGGCGTTAAATGGCATGAAGGCCGACGAGGCGGCGGAGCGGGTCGTTGACATGTTTGCAAAGACCAGAAATAATCAGGAATTTGTGAATATGGTCAAAAAAATGAAGTTCATCTAAATAATATGAAAAAGGGCTTGCATACCCTAAAATCCTATGCTAGAATATATAAGCTGTGTAACTTGAAGCGTATGCTTTCAACGGCAGATTTACGCGCAGGGCGTAAATACGCAGGCTGAGAAAGGAGTATGATATAGCGATGAGAGAAGGAATCCATCCTGAGTATTATCAGGCAACGGTAACATGTAACTGCGGCAACACCTTTGTGACAGGTTCCACAAAGCCCGAGATTCATGTGGAGGTTTGCTCCAAGTGCCATTCGTTCTATACAGGGCAGCAGAAGACGGCACAGGCTCGCGGCCGTATTGATAAATTCAATCGGAAATACGGTGTGGAAAACAAATAAATGCAGGGTACAAAAAAGGTTGAGAATATCTCAACCTTTTCTCTTATATGCGCAGACCCGCATATGGAAGTTTGCTGTTTCACAGCATGCGGGTCGCGCGGGGAGCAGGGAGAAAATCTTCCCTGCCCGATTATGTACATGCCCGCATAAGGAGTATTGTTGCAGATGCAACATGCTCTATTGAAAGGTGATTCATATGGCAAAAAAGAAACTTAAATATTCCGGGATTGGCGGACAGGCGGTTCTGGAAGGCATTATGATGAAGAATAAGGAGCAGTACGCGGTGGCGGTGAGAAAGCCCGACGGTGAGATCGAGGTGGAAGTCGAGCATTATCACAGCGTGGTTCACGGCAGTAAGCTTCTGGATATTCCCTTTATCAGAGGTGTGTTCCAGTTCATTGATTCCCTCGTTCTGGGGATGCGCTGCCTGAATTTCTCAGCGTCCTTCTACGAGGATGCAGAGGCGAAGGAGACGGCGGCTGATAAGGCGTTTAACAGGATATTCAAGGATAAGGCGGAAAAGGTGTTTAACGGGATTGTGATGCTGTTTTCGCTGGCGCTGGCGATCGGCATTTTTATGATACTGCCGTATTTTGTCACCTCGCTGTTTGAGGAATATATCAGGAGCGCTTCCTTTATGGCCATTTTGGAGGGTGCGCTGCGGATTGTGATTTTCGTGGGGTATGTGCTGGCGATTTCCCTGATGAAGGATATCAGGCGCGTTTATATGTACCACGGCGCGGAGCATAAATGCATCAACTGTATCGAGAAGGGGGCGCCCCTTACCGTGAAGGAAGTGATGCGCTGCTCCAGGCAGCACAGGCGCTGCGGCACCAGCTTTCTGCTGTTTGTCATGTTTGTCAGTGTGATCCTGTTTTTCTTTATCCGGGTGGACAATCCGGTCTACCGCATTCTGGTCCGGGTGGCGCTGATTCCCGTGATTGCGGGGATTTCCTATGAGATCATCCGACTTGCCGGAAAGAGCAACAATATCCTTGTGCGTATTATTTCCGCGCCCGGTATGTGGCTGCAGGGACTGACCACGAAGGAGCCGGACGAGAGTATGGTGGAGGTGGCGATCGCCGCCGTGGAGGCGGTTTTTGACTGGAAGGCCTATATCAAAGAGAAGTTCGGGTATGAGGTGGACGAGAGCTGGATGGAAGGATGAGAGCCGGAAATGTGGCGATTCAGGCAGGACGCGCTATGACCCACCGCTATCGCTGGCTGTGTATGGCGGACAGAGAGCTCAGACTTGGTGAGGGATATAAAGAATGAATGGTAACCCGATATATAAAGAGATATATGGGGAAGGCAGGACTTGTCTGGAGGCGGCTGGGATAGAAGAGGCGGCGCTTGACGCGAGGCTGCTTTTGGAATATGTCTGCGGGACGGACCGGAATACGCTGCTGGCGCATGGGGACAGGGAGGTTTCGGCGGAGGAATGCGAGAGATACCGCGGCATGATTGAGCGGCGGGCGGCCCATGTGCCGTTGCAGCATCTGACGGGGGAGCAGGATTTCATGGGATTGACCTTTTTGGTCAACAATGAGGTTCTGGTGCCGCGGCAGGACACGGAGGTGCTGGTGGAGGAAGTGATGAAGCATCTTCACGACGGGATGCGGATTCTGGACATGTGCACCGGTTCGGGCTGCATTTTGCTGAGCCTTTTGCATTATTCCAATAGCTGCGAGGGCGTGGGCGTGGATTTGTCGGGAAAGGCGCTTGCGGTGGCGAGGGAAAATTACGGGAGACTGCGGGCGGCGCGGCCGGAGATGGAGGCAAGGTTTCTGGAGGGCGATCTCTTTGCAGCGCTGGAGTGGAGAGAGACATCGGAAAACGCGGGAGATCCTGTGAAACGGTTTGACATCATTGTGTCGAACCCTCCTTATATAAAAACAGATGTTATCGATATGCTGATGCCTGAGGTGCGTGAGCATGAGCCTGTGATGGCGCTGGACGGCGGTGCGGACGGTCTTGACTTTTACAGGGGGATCGCCGGAGACGCCGGGGCATATTTAAACGGCGGCGGTATGCTGTTTTTTGAGATTGGCTGTGAACAGGCGGACAGCGTGAGAGAGATTATGGAGAAAGCGGGATTCCGGGAGATCAGGATTGTGAAAGACTTCGCAGGCCTTGACCGCGTTGTGTACGGGAGCTGGTTCGGTTAGCGGACGGAAGAAGATATAGATATCGTGCGTTATTAAATGGCGGAATAAATGGCGGTTTGCAAGACGGAATATAAATAGAAAGATCAGGAAAAGCTGGGTGACAGCCGGAGGTAGTTATGTTTGATAAACTGGAAGATCTGCTCAGGAAGTTTGAGGAGATTATGAATGAACTGAGTGAGCCGACCGTGGCGGATAATCAGGAGCGGTTCCGGGCGTTGATGAAGGAGCAGAGCGAACTGACGCCTATCGTAAATGCCTACAGAGAGTATAAAAAGTGCAACCAGGATATTGAGGACAGCCTCGCCATGCTGGATGAAGAGTCCGACGAGGATATGCGGGAAATGCTGAAGGAGGAGCTGGCCGAAGCAAAGAAGCGTGTGGAGGAGCTGGAGCATGAGCTGAAAATCCTTCTTCTCCCCAAAGACCCCAACGATGACAAGAACGTGATCGTAGAAATCCGCGCAGGGGCGGGCGGCGACGAGGCGGCGCTCTTTGCGGCGGAGATTTACCGCATGTATGTGCACTATGCGGAGGGGCGCCGCTGGAAGGTGGAGACCATGGAAGTGGAGGAAATCGGTATCGGCGGCATGAAGAGCGTGACCTTTATGGTGACCGGGCAGGGTGCCTACTCGGTTTTGAAATACGAGAGCGGCGTGCACCGGGTACAGCGCGTGCCGGAGACGGAGTCCGGCGGGCGGATTCACACATCCACCATCAGCGTGGCGGTGATGCCCGAGGTGGACGACGACATTGACATTGTGATTGAGGATAAGGATATACGGATCGACGTGATGCGGGCATCCGGCAACGGCGGACAGTGCGTCAATACCACGGATTCCGCTGTGCGTCTGACCCACTATCCC
This sequence comes from uncultured Lachnospiraceae bacterium, assembly GCA_947174505.1. Classification (GTDB taxonomy): domain Bacteria; phylum Bacillota; class Clostridia; order Lachnospirales; family Lachnospiraceae; genus UBA3282. Next base: position 42,267 of record CAMWJF010000023.1, on the reverse strand, counting down.
ACGGGAATTGTGGTTTACAGCCAGACCGAGAAATCCCAGATACAGAATAAGGCGAAGGCCTTCGCCCTGCTCAAGGCAAAGCTCTATGATATCGAGCAGCAGCAGCGGCATGATGCGGAGGCAGAGCTTCGCAGAAGCCAGATCGGTACAGGCGACCGCTCCGAGAAGATCAGAACATACAATTTCCCTCAGGGCCGTGTCACCGACCACCGCATCAACCTGACCATCTATAAGCTGGATAAGGTGATGAACGGGGACGTTCAGGAGATCATAGATGCGTGTATTGCAGCGGATCAGGCCGCGAAACTGGTAAAGATGGGAGAAAACTAGAATGGCCTGATCCGCGGGGATCCAGGCCGCGAAACTGGTAAAAATGGGAGAAAACTAGAATGGCCTGATCCGCGGGGATCAGGCTGTTCCAGTTTTCTTAATCGGAAGCCATATCTCTGTATAATAGTTTTCATCACTGGTTCCGTTCGGGTATTTATCCGGTGCATCGTACATCTCAACACAATATCCTGCCGCAAACTCATAGTCATGTAATGAGGGAAGCCATTCGGAAAATATCCTTGTGTTTACCCCCTGTAATGACTGTGGAAGTGCGCCTTTACAGGGAAAAACCGCCCACGTGAATGCCGGGATTGTTTTTACCGTAAATCCCACCGGAATATCTTTAGACGGGTTATAAATATCCGCAATCAGATACTCAAAACTCTCATTGCCCATTTGCGGATCGATGTTGATTCCAAACATTCCGCAGACATGTTTCCCGTTTCCTGACGCATAATGCTCCTGCCAGAAAGAAGGAATGTCCTGTTTTGCGTTTTGGTAGTCAAACTCCTTTGACACTGCCAAAACCGTAAAAGCTTCTTTTTTTGTAATTCTGTAATCCATGGCATAACCACCTTTCAATGATATTGTTAATTTCAGCGGTGCAAAAGCCTTGAGCATGGTCTTATCCCTCCGTACAACAGAAGGCGAATGCCCATGAAAACGGGTAAAAGCCTTCGTAAAGCTGTCAGGTGAATCGTATCCGTATTTCATCGCAAGTTCCATGACCGTAATATCTTCCGCAAGCAGTTCCTGCCCTGCAAGTGCAAGCCTGCGGTTTCTGATATACTCCGTTATGGAATATCCGCATAAGATACTAAATCCCTTATGGAAATAAAAAGGGGAAACATGAACATGGTCTGCTACATCATACATAGTAATATCCTCTGTTATATGCTTTTCAACGTAACTTACTGCCTCCCTGACTGCTTCTGTCCAATCCATGTTGAAAACCTCCTCGCTGTGGTTACAGTATACTATTCGGACTTTCATATGTCCCGACATTGTTTGCCCTCTTTTGTCGCTCTGTTTATAAAAACAGTCAACGATTTCATTTTATCACAATATCATTTTATAATCCCATTACATTCTGCTTAAGCTTCTTTTACCTTATTCCGTTTAATGATACGCTCTATCCGGGCATTCATTTGAGCATGATGTTATGGTATGTATAGCCGACAGAAAAAGGAATGCTATTGTGACACTTGGGGTAAAATGTTATAATATGCATGTAAATTGGTTGAAAATTAGTCTCATATTAAGCGCTACAATGTGGAATAGATGTGATGTTAGAAAACCAATTTTGGATATAGCGTATATTTAATATTGGGTGAAAGATAGATAAACGAAAAACCGTTATGCGGATTTTGAGAGACAGATGTTGGTAAAGTATGGTAATATATGGCTGAGGTGATTGCTTGGAAGATATTCTGAAAAAAGATGGACTGTCCTTAGAGTTACTGGGAGACTTATCCTATCAATCAGGCCTGGGAATAAGGCTGAAGAAAAATCTTCACTATTTTGACAGGAAAGCGTTGTTAGAAGAATTGGTGTCAGTAAATAAATTCATGTGTATTTTCAGATGAGCAGTTTACACTATCCGATAGAAATCCAGTATAATACTTTTTATGACAGACAACTGAATAACTGGCTTCATAAGTATGTATATAAAAGAAAATATGAAAAACATGTAGGGAGCCTGTTACGTCAGGCGTATGAAGATGCCAGAATCAGAAATGAAGATGAATTTAAGGAGGTGTTGGAAAATGTGCTATCTGATTGCGAAAAAGTTTAATGATACAGGCTGCCTTGCGTTACAGACAGCGCATGGTCAGCATTTGGCAGATTTTAAGGAAAAGCTGATGAAAGCTGTCGGCTATGAAAGGATACAGCTTGTGACAATCAGCCGCCCGTCCGCGTACGGTGAGTATGAGCCATATCATTTTGTGGAGACGGAGCAGGAGTTTGAAGAAGCGGTAAAGAATATGTAAAAATATTTATAAATGATTTTGAAAGCCAGTGAGCTCTATTTGGTAATAACGGGCGGCAGGGCAAAAATTGGAAATGAAATGAGAAAGGCATTCCAAAATGGAAGGAAATACAGTACAAAATAATGGTAAAAATTTTTCGCTTTGTAGTACGGCGGAGGGTTAGCGCCTACATATATAAAAAGTGGATAATAGCCTGTGGGCTTATCGGCTGTCTGAGTATGACAGTCGGTTTCAGTTATAAGCCCTCGAAGTGGGATTTTAATTATTCGCCTGTATCCGAGCTTTCGCAGGAGGAAGATGCGGGCGATTATATCCGGCTGCTCACCGAGGGAGGAACCTATCGGGTTAAGCAGGGGGATACGCTGTGGGATATTGCGGAGAAACAATATGGGACCGGCAGCCGGTATACGGATCTTGTGGAAATGAACAGGGATACGCTGTATGACCCGAATTTGATTCTGCCGGGACAGCGTCTTATACTTCCGGAGATTCTGTATATACCGAAAAGCCATACGCCGGATGAGATCAGCCAGGAGGGCGCATTTCGAATTGAGTACGCCGATGTGAAATCTTTCCGTGAGCTGATGGAGCCGAATATCCGGATCGGGAATACCGTCGGGAGGATGACGATATATACGGGGACGGTGACTAACCGGATAGGGTACAACGCGCTTACGCAGGACTGGGATGCGTTTATGGCTGAGGTGGAGCGCACCAGCAGGGAAGTCTGTGGAGACAGGGTGACGGATCTTACGTTTGAGAAATACCGGATGGAGGACGGCTGCGACCTGTGCGGTTATAGCTTTACGTTTGACATGGGGGAAGATGTGCGGGAGGTGGCGGTGTTTTACCGTCTCGGCAGACAGAATATGGCGGAAATTATCGGCGCCCGCGAGAAAGGAAAGAGCGCGGCGCTTACGAATGCCGTGCGCTATGCAGCAGCCAGCTTTGAGGATCTCGGAGGAGAGATCACCGCGGGAGACGATAAGGGAGAAGACGAGAATGTGGGAGCCGGTGACTGGAATTATCCGCAGCTTCACAATCCGTTTTCGGCGCTGATGGACAATTACGGACTTCATATTATCAGAGACGGGGACGAGGCAGAGGAGGATTACGAGATTACATGGGAGGAACCGCTGTTTGAGCAGGCGGTTCGCAACCTGATGGTCAGATTATGGAGGATGGACGAGGAGGAAAAGATGGCGTTTATGGAAAGACCGGTTCTGGCGAGCGATCTGGCCACTGTCAAAGACCTATCCTGCAGTCTGAATTATCAGGCGGCCACCACCTATGAGACGGAAGTGACCCTCAGGTTAGGCGGAGATTCCGAGGAGATTAGACTTGAGAGGGGAGATTCCTTTTCTTTTGCGGATATCGCTAATTTTCCGAAACTGGAGAGCTTGGCGCTGCGCGGGATGCCGGAGTACGACTTCCTTTTCGGACTGCCCTGTTTAAAGACTTTGTCCATCTACAGCAACCGGCCTACGGAGGATTTGGGATTTCTTGCAGACTGCGAGGGGCTTAAAACTTTGGGCATACGTGGAAATGGCTTTGGCATGGTGACGGATCTTTCGGTACTTGCGGACATGAAGGAACTGCAAAGTCTTGCGCTGGAGACGCCGCGGGTGACAGATTTTTCGTTTTTAAAGGAATGCACACAGATACGCAGCATATGGCTTGAGGGAAAGCGCTCGGACGGAATGGTGCCCGTGACGCCGGATTTGGACCTTCTTCCCAACGCAGAAACTATTTCGTTTTATGGAAGGACAATTCGATAAAATAGATACAAAAAATCGTCGACTTGTAGATATTTACATATATGTCAGGTTTGTAATATAATAAGTTCGCAATCCTATTTTTACAAAAGTAGGATCGGTATATCGCTGCAGTGAAGGAGGATCGATGTGAACACTATTGTATGGAACAAGAGATACGAACTCGGCGTAGAGTTTCTTGACAAGGAGCATAAGAAGCTTTTCTCAACGGTTAACAAATTACTGGCACTCAGTCAGCAGGAGGGTAAGGAAGAGTGGGCGTGCCGTGAAGGTGTTAAATATCTCAAGAATCATACCCGTGAACATTTCCAGCATGAAGAGGCGTACATGCAGTCTATTGAATACGGCGATTATGAGGTACATAAGCATCTGCATGATGATTTTCAGAATATCACGCTGCCTTCTCTGGAAGCAGAGCTGGAGGAGACGGAATACGCAAAGGAGTCTATCCGGCATTTTCTGGGCGTCAGTATCGGCTGGATGGTTGCACATACACAGACGGAGGATCTGGCGATTGCAGGCAGGAAAATGAGTAAATGGTCGGCTCTGCCAAAGGCAGAGGAGCTGGATGCGCTGGAACAGACGATTATTCAGCTTATCTCGGATTTGTTTCGGATGAAAGGGAAAACGGTCAGCAGGCAGTATGGCGGAGAAGAATTTGGAAAGGTCTTCTGCTGTCGTTTTGTCTACCGGGGAGCGAAGAAGGAAAGATGGGAGATACTGCTCAGCTTTGAGGAGAGACTGATCCTGAAGATTGTCAGTGAACTTATGAACACGCAGTACCTGAAAGTGGATGATATGGCGATCAATATCATCAGGTATCTTTCAAGGCAGTTCATTGAAAAAATCAAAGAGTGTTTTTCAAACTTTGGCCAGTACAAGCTGGAGAGTGAAGCGTTGATGACCCATGAGCAGCTTGTGAAAGCATTTGAAAGGGAGCATCCCTCCTGTAGCCTGTTGTTTGACACGGGATCAGGGTATTTTACATTCTGTGTCATGACCACGGATTCCCTGAAAGGGAAAATTGTGACTTCGCTGAACGCGGAAAATGCCATGAATCAGATAAAAGACTATCTTGCGGGAGAGAACAGGAAAAAGAAGATTCTGGTGGTGGATGATTCCGACTTTATGCGAAAGAATATGATCAATCTTCTGGGGAACGATTACGAGGTGACGGAGAGCAGCTCAAGCATATCAGCCATCAAGACTTTGACACGCAACAGGCCGGATCTGGTTCTGCTGGATTATGAAATGCCGGTCTGTGACGGAAAACAGACCCTCGAAATGATCCGTATGGACGAGGAGATAGCGGATATTCCTGTCGTATTTCTGACCGGCAGGGGAGACGCGGAGAGCGTCAGAAAGGTTATGGCGTTAAAGCCCAGAGGGTATCTGCTTAAGTCCATGCCGCAGGAGGATATCAAGAAATTTATCGACGGGATTTTTGCCAAAGAGGAACTGGCGGAATAAAAGATTTATGTGCAAAGAATCTTTGCGTGACTTTTCGGGCAGAAGCTGTTATGTTCAGGGAAAGACAGAATACATAAAAAGTCTGGCCGGAGGGAACTGACATGGCGGAAGTAGGAAAGAATATAAAAAATCTCAGAAAAGAAAAGAATCTGACGCAGGACGAGCTGGCGGAACGTCTTCATTGTACCAGGCAGACCATCAGCAATTATGAAAACGGAAAGAGCGAGCCGAATATAGCGCTTCTTGTGGAAATTGCAAACTTGCTGGAAACGGAAGTAAACGATTTGATCTATGGCCCGAAAAAGAAAGAGAACAGAAAGCGGCAGAAGGTCTGGGCGGTGGCTGCGCTTGTGGCGGCAGGGGCGTTGCAGATTGTGATATCGGTGTTGACACCGTTTGCAAAAGAGTATCAGTGGAGAAATTTTGAATTGGCGCCCATCTATATGTTGCGGTATGTGCTGCGGCCGTTCATGCTTGTACTGTTCGGATGGGGTATGGCACAGGCCGGAAAGGCGTTCGCCGGAATCCGCATATGGGAGGGCAGAAAGGAACGAACCGTAAGGATTGTCCGCATATTTTTTTATGCGTTTGCGGTCTGCCTGACGGTGTTTGGGGTATTGACCCTGTGGACGGGTGCGGATATGGTTTACGGGTGGTATCTGTCGGAGCGGATGATGAGGCTGGAGGGTGTGTTTGATTCGTCGTCGGTCGCACATCTGATGCCGTGGTGGCTTCAGGGCATGTTCCTTCAGGCCATAGTATATTGCGGGAACAGCCTCGATGCTATCTGCCTGTTCTGGGGCGCGGTGCTTGGTCTTTGCCGGACTGATAAGGAAGAATATGAGGCAGCGGCGTGAGAAACGTGAAAAGTACTTCTAAAGATATTCCGCCATGGGCGGAACGTCAGGAGGTACTCTGCTTTGCGTCAGAGAATGCCTAAAATACGGGCACTTTCTCAGACAAGCCTGTTTGTCCCGGGACTTGGGATTTTGCAAAGAGGAATCATGGAAGTTTTAGAAAATGATATCAGGGAGGATCGGAAAATGGATATGGAAGGGAAGGAAAACGTGACGGAAAAAAATGTGGCAGGGGCGGAAAACGCGGCTACAGAGAGCATGCAGGATTACGAGAAGGAGCTGGAGGCTTCTTTCCGCAAGATCGCGGAGGGCGATATCATCAGGGGTACGGTGATTGACGTGAACGAGGAGGAAGTCATCCTCGACCTGAGATATTATGCACAGGGGATTATCAAGGCGGAAAACTTGAGCAATGACCCGGATTTTCTTGCGGCGGGCAAGATTGCCGTTGGGGATGAGATTGAGGCGACGGTAATTAAAATGGATGACGGAGAGGGTAATATCGAGCTTTCCAAGAAAGAGGCGAACGACGTCCTCGCATGGGGAAAGCTGCAGGGCATGATGGATCAGGAAACCATCGTGAAGGTGCGTATCAAGGAGAGCGTGAAGAGCGGCGTGGTGGCTTATCTGGAAGGGATGAGAGCCTTTATTCCGGCATCCCAGCTTTCCACGGATTATGTGGAGGATGTGGAGTCCTGGGTCGGTAAAGAGATTGAGGTCAAGGTAATCACCGTGGATCAGGAAAAGCAGAAGGTGGTGCTATCCGGCAAGGCGGTGGCCCGTGAGAAAGAGGCGGAGGACCGCAGGCACCGGATTTCCATGATGGCGCCGGGAACCGTTATGGAGGGCGTGGTGGAAAGCCTGATGCCTTACGGCGCGTTTGTCAATCTGGGGAACGGCATCAGCGGTCTTGTGCATATCTCCCAGATCAGCCAGAGGAGAATCAAGAAGCCGAGCGAGGTTTTGAAGGAAGGTCAGAAGGTCAGGGTGAAGATCCTCAACACCAATGACAATAAGGTCAGCCTCAGCATGAAGGCGCTGGAAGAGGTGATGGAGGATGTGGAGGAGGACAGAGAGCCGCAGGAGTACACCTCCGGGGAGTCTGTTTCCACCAGTCTGGGGGATCTGTTATCTAAGCTGAATCTGTAGGGCAGATTTTTGCTGCATAGGAAGCTGCGACGATTTCCTGCCGCATGTCAGCGCAGGAAAGGGCGTCGGCATGAAGGAGCAGAATATGCGTACACTTTATGTTACGGATCTGGACGGCACACTGCTGAACGGTAATGACCAGATAAGTCAATATAGTATCGAAACAATTAACGGGCTGGTGGCAAAGGGCATGCAGTTTACTTATGCCACAGCCCGTTCTCTTGTATCCGCGTCTGTGGTGGCGAAAGGGCTATCGACGACCATCCCGGTCATTGCCTATAACGGGGCTCTGATTATCAACCCGGATACGGGGGAGGTGATCTCCTCCCTTTCCTTCACAAAGGAGGAGGCAGACTATGTGAGCGGCGTCCTACAGGAGAACGGCGCAAATCCCCTGGTATATGCCTATGTGGATGGCGTGGAGCGGGTGTCCTATGTGACAGGCAGGGAAAATGAAGGCATCCGCAGGTATCTGGACGTCAGAAAAGGGGACAGGAGATTCCGGCCGTTAAAGGATGAGACATACCTGTATCAGGGAAATGTTTTTTATTTTACCTGTATTGCGGACAGGGAGGAGCTGCTGCCGCTGTATGAGATTTTCGCGGGGGACGGGCGGTTTCGCTGTACCCTGCAGCAGGAGCTGTACCGCCCTGAGTATTTTCTGGAAATTATGCCGAAAAAAGCCTCCAAAGCGGAGGCAATCAAGAGATTAAAGGAAATATGGCATTGTGACAGGGTAGTGTCCTTCGGGGACGCCGTCAACGATATTCCTATGTTTGAAATTTCCGATGCGTGTTATGCCGTGGCCAATGCGGTGCCGGAGTTAAAGGCCCGCGCCACGGGCGTGATAGCCTCCAATGACGAGGACGGGGTGGCAAAATGGCTGTTGCAGTACAGCCATATATCCTACAGGTAAAAAGTCCGGCGTATGATGAAGACATCCGGGGTGATAGTCCGTTATAGATAGAAAGGATGTCAGCAGACTGTTCTGGCATGGAGGATTAGGAGGATTGGGATGAAAACAGGAAAAATGGTTTTGACTATTATAGTCAGTGTAGTATTCCTGCTTCTGGCAGGATTGGCGCAGGAGCTGGTGATGAGGCTGCTTTCCCTGGCGGGGGTCCCCGCATGGCTGTACCATATCGCGGGTGGGTTTATCTATGCGGTTTCCGCTTACTTATTGGTGTGGCTTTTCTGTACGAAGGCGTTGAAGGAGGAGCCGGCGGCATTCTGTATCCCGAAGTGCCGGATTCAGATCAAGTGGGCGGTGGCGGCAGTACTTCTCCCGGTTCTGGTGAGCGCGGTTTATCTGCTTTTTCCGGGAAGCTACGTGAGCAATCCGCTAAATACCGGGACAAAGCTGGCATTTGTGACAAGGGGGATTTTCCTTGCGGGATTAGGAGCGGGCGTCGTGGAGGAGATGCTGTTCCGCGGGCTGCTTATGAATGTGGTGATAAAAAAGTGCGGCAGAGCTGTGGGTATAGTTGCACCTTCCCTGCTCTTTGCATCGCTCCATATCATCGGTATGAACTTCAGCCTGTTGAGCTGTGTGCAGGTGATGGTTGCGGGAACCATGGTCGGCGTTATGTTTTCCCTGATTGCACTGGAGGGGCATTCTGTCTGGAACAGCGCCATCGTGCACGCAGTCTGGAACATGATTATCATAGGCGGCGGGTTGACGATCGGCACGGAGATAAACGAGTATTCTATCAGCAGCTATGTGCTTGAGACTCGGGCATTTCTGCTGACAGGCGGCGAATTCGGCATAGAATCCTCGGTGGTGGCTATCATCGGCTATCTTGTGGTGAGTCTGGCGGCGGCGTGGATGATACGGCGCGGGCGGCAGCAGGGCGGTGCGCACCGGGCGTGAGTCCGAAGCGGCGGAGGCGCCATCAGGCGGCGCATGGAGGATGCCTGCCAGGCGGGGAAACGTGGTTACGATATCGCGGAAGCGGAGACAGGAATGAGAAACGCGGAAAGGGAGGAAAGATATATGGCAAAACATGTTTTGGCTGTCATAGATATGCAGAATGACTTTATTGACGGGGCGCTCGGCACAAAGGAAGCGGAGGCTATTGTGGAGAAGGTGGCGGCGCAGATCCGGGATTTTGACGGCGAGGTGGTCTACACGAGGGACACACATTTTGAAGAGTATCTTGGCACGCAGGAGGGCAGGAAGCTGCCTGTGCCCCATTGCATTAAGGATACGGAGGGCTGGCAGATCCGGCCGCAGGTAAGCCGGGCATACGCTGGGGATGCGAGGGTTTTCGATAAGCTGACCTTCGGCTCCGTGGAGCTGGCGGCATATCTGAAAGATATGCCGGAGCTGGAGAGCGTTACGCTGATCGGTCTTTGTACCGACATTTGTGTGATCTCCAATGCCCTTGTCATCAAGGCGTTCCTGCCGGAGGTGACTGTAAGGGTCAACGCCGACTGCTGCGCCGGAGTCACGCCGGAGAGCCACCGCAATGCGCTGGAAGCGATGAAGATGTGTCAGGTGGAGGTTGTGGGCGAAATGTGATTCCCTCATTTTTTCGTGATACCAATCAAAAAAACGCTATAATTTTGTGCACGATATAAAATGATTCCCTCATTTTTTTGGGAGGTTTATGTGATAAATCCCCCATTTTTTGCTGACGCATTGTATTTTAAGGGAAAATGGCATATACTATGGATAGAAAAATATCCGACGGGAATGAGGGATGTTATGGCGTATCTGAAACGTAAAATAGATACTTTTTTGGAGGAATGGAAACAGGACGCGCATAGGAAACCGCTTGTGGTGAAGGGGCCGAGGCAGATTGGAAAGACGGAATCCATCAGAAATTTCGGGGCGAAGTATTATGACAACGTGATCGAGATCAATTTTGTGGAGGAACCGAAGTACAGACAGATCATTGCAGACGGCTATAGGCCTGCGGATCTGATTCGCAATATTTCCAGAATTGATCCGACCAAGCAGTTTGCGGAGAGGAAAACACTACTTTTTTTTGACGAATTGCAGGCGTTTCCCGAGATTGCGACAGCGCTTAAGTTTTTTGAACAGGACGGCAGATTCGACGTGATATGCAGCGGTTCTTTGCTGGGGATTCACTATGGCAGAATCGAGAGCAACAGCGTTGGCTATAAGACAGATTATGAAATGCATTCGCTGGATTTTGAGGAATTTTTATGGGCGAAGGGGTATGATTCGGATTTTATAGAAGGAATGCTTGCGCATATGACGCGGCAGCAGCCCTTCAACGAGACGGAACTGTCTGTATGTAATGCCCTGTTTCTGGATTTCTGCATATTAGGCGGAATGCCGGCTGTGGTCAGGGAATATATCGAAAGAGACAGATTTGAGGGGTCTTTGGCAATACAAAGACAGCTTCTTACCGACTATGAGGAAGATGTCCGCAAGTATGCGGCGGGTATGGATCAGACGCGCATTCTCAATGTTTTCCGGCAGATTCCCTTACAGCTTGCCAAAGACAATAAAAAGTTTCAGATTTCAAAAGTGGCGTCCGGCGCGCGTTTTAAGGATTATCGCGGCTGCATCGAGTGGCTTTCGGATTCGGGGATTGTCAATGTCTGCTATTGTATGAAATATCCCGAACTGCCGTTAAAGGGAAATTTTGACGAGACAAGGTATAAGCTGTACTTTGCGGACAGCGGCCTGCTTGTGGCTATGCTGGATGAGGAAGCGCAGGAGGATCTGCGGGCCAACCGTAATCTGGGCGTTTACAAGGGCGCGCTCTATGAAAATGTGGTGGGAGAGGCGCTTGTTAAGAGCGGGTGCGGACTGTACTATTATAAGCGTGAGGATTCTACACTGGAAGAAGATTTCTTTGTAAGAACGGCGAAGGATCTGATTCCGGTGGAGGTGAAAGCCACAAACGGCAGGGCAAAATCTCTGAGAACCCTGATAGAAAGCGATAAATACGAGGATATTCATTATGGAATCAAACTGATTAGCGGAAATATCGGGTATGACAGACGGATTTATACCTTTCCCTATTTTTGCGCCTTTTTATTAAAGCGCTATCTCAGACAGGTTCCCGTCACATAAAAGCGCGTAAGATAGAGAGAAATATATGCGACAAAAGAGGAGCTCCCTCTTGTTTTTCATGTACAGTTATGACAAAGAGGATATGGGGGTACAGGCATGAGAAAAAAAGAACTGGCTCTCGCGGTGATTGAGAGACTGAAACAGGAATATCCCGACGCGGGCTGTTCCCTGGAGTACAACGAGGCGTGGAAGCTGCTTGTCAGCGTACGGCTGGCGGCCCAGTGCACCGATGCCCGGGTCAATGTGGTGGTGGAGAAGCTGTATGAAAAATTCCCGGATGTGGATGCGCTGGCGGCGGCCCCGGTGGAGGAAATCGAGGCAATCGTCCATCCCTGCGGGTTGGGTAACAGCAAGGCGCGGGACATCAGCGCCTGTATGAAACAGTTGAAAGAGGAGTACGGCGGTCAGGTGCCGGATGATTTTGACGCGCTTTTGAAGCTGCCCGGTGTGGGCAGGAAGAGCGCAAACCTGATTATGGGAGATGTGTTCGGTAAGCCCGCCATTGTCACGGATACCCACTGTATCCGGCTTTGCAACCGCATCGGTCTGGTGGACGGGATCAAGGAGCCGAAGAAGGTGGAGATGGCATTGTGGAAGATCGTGCCGCCCGAGGAGGGCAACGACTTGTGCCACCGCTTTGTTTTGCACGGCAGAGAGGTGTGCACGGCGAGGACGAAGCCTTATTGTGAAAAATGCTGTCTTGCGGATATTTGTAAGAAGAACCTATAAGTTTTTCAGGTACTTAGGTGATACTTCGTGGAAGAAAAAAGCCTGCCATGTCTGATTTTGTACGGGTTAGGAGTGGGCGAAGGGGAAGAGAATGGATAAACCGGATTACTTTCAGAATGCCTTATCAAGTTTCGTTACGGAAGCCGCCTGCGGCGGCGCGGTCAGGCATTTGACGGATAGCGGCTATACGCTGGACCAGATTGTTGACCGGCTGGATTATCCGGCGCCCCGGGCGAAGGTGCAGCGGATCATGATGGAATATCTGTATGAAAGCCGTGTGCTTTTGCGGTCTGAGCCGTCGGAGGAGCTGTTTGCGCCGCGGGAGCAGTTTGTGCAGGAGCAGGATGCGTACGGAAGGCGCAGTTTTCGAAAAACAGAAATTGACTATATTGGTCGAAATAACATGACAAATACGCCGGATCTGACAACTCTGTCGCCATGGGGAAAAACAGCGCAGACACGGGAATTTTTATGGAAGGAATCTGTGTATGATTCCAGGCGGGACGGGAAGCTGACAGAATTGTTACATAGAAAATGCGAGAAGTATGGAGAGACATACAGTTATGTATCCTGCCATTTTGGAGAAACAATAAATGACCAGTATAGTCAAAATGGACAAAACGGAGCGGGAACCGTCGCGGAAGAAGGGATAAGCTGCCTGAACGGCAGACAGCGGGAATATATACAGGGGATCCGTTGGGAGCAGCCTGTTTTATATCACAGACTCAACCGGCGGATGCTTGAAATCATCAGTAAACTGTATGAGGCGGGAGCTTATGGCGGCGCCTGCTTCTTTGTCACCGGGCGGGAGAAGATAGTAATCCCGGCAAGGTGACAAAGCAACAGGCGTCGGGAATTGCCGGACGCCTGCAAGAGTGAGCGGTATGGTGCTCTAGGCAAGGAACGCTAGGCAAAGAACGCCTGCGCGAACATACTTGCCAGAAGGACGAGACAGTATAGGATCATTCCCGCGTTCAGGATTATGGTCTTGAAGCGCTGTCCTTTCTCTATGACGATTTCACCCGGTGCAAACGTCAGCGAATGACGTTTCACGATGAGCAGAACGATGCCGGCGATTGCCATGCCGCAGACACAAAGGGAGTAGATAACGGAGATGGCGACGACGTAGGTCTTCGTCTGATCCAGGGTCATGATGATGACGCCCAGAACGCTGCCAAAGAAATTTATGGTCATATGCAGCAGGACCGTATATTTGAGATTTCCGGTCTTCACATAAATAAAGGCGAAAAAGCAGCCCAGAAAGAAGGCGTAAAAGAACTGGTTAAAGTTCATGTGGAACAGCCCGAAGATCAGGCCGGATAGTACCACGGCACAGCCTTCCCCGTACTTTATTACCTTATCGCAGATCAGCTTTCGAAACAGTATTTCTTCAAAGACAGGCGCGCACAGCACTGTGAAGATAGCGGTAACCCAGAGCGAGCCTCCGGTAATTACATTGAGGAGTGTGTTTTGCACAGGGGAACCTTTGAGCAGCCCGATGCCTGCGGTGACGCCAAGACCGATCAGATTGCCAACGATCATGATGCCATAGCACATTATAAAGGAAACCGCAAGCTGTCCGGCAGTCATGGTATGTTTTTCCATAGAGGGCACATCCTTATTCCGCATCAGGAAAAAGGAAAACGGAAAGCCCAGAACGTAAAGAGGCACCATAGTCACGGCTAAAAGTATCGTGAGATTATCCTGCCAATGGGGAAATAGTGTGAGCGCAAAGCGCTGCATCCCGATCTGTAAAAGCAGGATGACAGCCGTACTGATGAGCATGCGGATGCCAATGCCTGAAAAGTCCTTTTTGTAAGCTTTTGTATTCATCGATTATTCTCCTTTTTTGATTCATGAGCTGTTTTTATTGCTGTAACCGTAGAAGTGTCTTACGTTTAGCCGTAAGGATGTGCGCTTTGTCCCGGCGCATCAGTCTGTCTCATTGCCATGCTCCTCCTCAAGCTGCTTTCTCCTCTTGTGATAAAGAGCGGAACAGAAACACAGCACGACGGAAAGCACTACGCCGACCAGAAGAAAAGACACGATAAAGACGGCAAACGCTCCGGCGGCACTTTGATAATTGCGGTAGGAGATCATGGCGTTAAAAAGACCAGTCACAGCCGCAGCAAGCAGGCTTAAGCCGATATTGGCGGCAGGAGTCGCCTGAAGGTGCCTGTCCCAGATCCCGTTGCGAAGGCAGCCGCCGATCAGATAGAGCGCCATACACAGGAGTGCGATTAATTCACCGAGCGTATGATCCACGAATTCCTGGCCAAATAAAAATATCTGCGCCATGATAGCAAGAAACAGGGCGAAAAAACCGATCCAGAAGCCCCGGCTCTCAATTTTTAACAGTTTCATTTCCTGCATTTCATCCAAATTACTTTTTCTGCTAAACCATTTCATCGTCGCTGTCCTCCCAGAATAAATCATTTAATGTCTTGCCAAGTTCTTTACAGATCTGAATACACAGATTTAAGGTTGGGTTATAATCGCCGGATTCCACCATACCGATGGTCTGTCTGGTGACGCCGACCCGTTTTGCCAGCTCGGTCTGGGAAAGGTCCTTTTCCATGCGGGCCAGCTTCAGTTTTAGATTCTTCATAAAAATCCGCCAGTTTCCTTTCGCTTGCTTTTCGACAGGCAGGACTCACGGTCTGCCCCTGATGGAAAGAATAACACGTGCGAAGAAAAATGTCAAGTATATTTAACATATAATAATTATATATGACTTTAGAATGAAAAACATTGCAAATGCAAAGGATAACAGATAAATGACAAATAAAACAGGATGAGCCGTAAGGTGAGAGGAGCATTGAACCGAATTACATATGTGATATAGAAAAACAGCCTGCAGAGATTGACAGGCTGTTTCGGGGATGTACAGGTAAATAGGCGGACTGCTTATAAGAAATAGGAAAGCGTGCCCCGCTCCGGCTCCTGATGAAGCACCTTATGCGTCCGATAGTATGTAGGCGTGCAGCCGAGAAACTTTTTAAAAAGCTTATTATAGTAGCTGGTATTGTTGAAACCGACGGAGAGAGCAAGATCCGCGATGGAATCAAAATTCTGTCCGGGATCCATCAGCTTCCTGGTGGATTCATAGATCCGGTATTTCATCAGATATTCAAAGGGACTCATTTGCAGGGTTCGCGAAAAGCAGCGGCAGCACTCACTCTTACTGACATGGATGCTGTCGGCAATGTCCTGTAAAGTCAGAGACTCCGCGTGATGGGTTCTGATGTAAAGCATGGCCTCCTTGACACGCCGCTCATCCTGCGGTATGTGTGGGGGAGGGGGTGTTTCCGTCTGCGGGAGCTGGCGCAGCAGCTCAGCCCAGAAATGGCACAAATGCCCCTTGGTGACAATTTCATAGCCGAAAGGTTTTGTCATGTTTACTTCGATTACTTCGGCCAGTGTCTGTAACATGCGCTCATGCCAGGGCGCGCTTTCGTCCAGAAAAAAGACCTTAAAAAGCTGGTAATTCTGCATCGGCAGCAGATATTGCGTTTGCAGATAGTTGCTTTTCAGCCCGAAGATATAATTCGGATGAAATACAAGGGAATGGAAGGTGCACTGTTTCTTGTCCTGCGCGTGAATACAGTGCATGACATTCTGGTTTATGATAAGTCCCTGTCCCGGTCTGATCAGGTAAGTGTCGTCGTCGGTGGAAACCTCCGCAACGCCCTGATCGACAATCAGAATTTCCATTTCTTCATGCCAGTGCCAGCGGATCCAGTTCAGGTAGGACTTGTGCAGATCCAGATAGCGGGCGTTGACAGGGTAGTCCAGCGTTCCGTAATCTTTCTTGGCATAGAGATTTTCGTAAGTTTCAAGTGTGTCCGGTTCTCTGGCTTCTGTATTTGCGGTAAGTGCAGATGTATTGACTTGTTTGGTATTCATGAATCCCCCTCATTTGTATGGCAGACAGCGGCCAATGAAAACGGATGTGCTGTCTTTATATATGTAGGTTCCGGCTGTCTGCAAAGGATATAGACAATAAAAGTATATTAGCATATATGAGCGAAGAGGTCAAATATATAAAACTATAATACTATAATAATAAAATTATTTTAGCGGAGCAGTGATGGATTCACAGAAAAACGAAAATCTTCTGAACCTGGCATTGGAGACGGCGCCGGAGGAGCGGCTGCGGTCGCTGGAACTGAATGTGGGATATGACGTGCAGGAAAAGACCTGGGAGGTTATTGTAAAATATCACGGTTCTTTGGAGGCGTTGGCGGAGAGGGGCATACTTGTGGAAGAGCTGATTGCGGGATATGCCATTCTCACTGTGCCGGAGTCGGAGATGGCGCGGCTGGCGGAGATAGAGCAGATTGAGTATGTGGAAAAGCCGAAGCGGCTGTTTTTTTCTGATCTGGCAGGAAATACGGCGTCCTGTTTTGCACCGGGCAGTCAGATGTTCGAAACGCTGACGGGAAAGGGGGTTCTGGTGGCGGTAATTGATTCCGGGATAACCTATTATAACCGGGATTTTCGGAATGCGGATGGCACGACCAGAATCCGCTATCTGTGGGACCAGGTATTGGGCAGGGAATTTCGCGCGGAGCAGATCAACGAAGCCCTAAGGACAGGCAGCAGGCAGGCGGCGGAACAGCTTGTGCCGAGTATTGATACGAGCGGGCATGGAACCGCGGTGGCGGGAATCGCTGCGGGAAACGGCGGGGAAGGCGGACCGGCCTACGCGGGTGTGGCCAGAGAGAGCGAACTTATTATTGTGCGGCTCGGGTCGCCAAGAGCAGACTCTTTTCCCAGAACAACGGAGCTGATGCGGGCGTTGACTTATGTGGTTAATAAGGCCGTGGAGCTTGCCATGCCGGTCGCCGTCAATTTAAGCTTCGGAAATACTTATGGCGCGCATAACGGGACGTCGCTGCTGGAGCGGTTTATAGATAATGTCTCGGAGATCGGGAGAAGCGTGATCTGTGTGGGCAGTGGAAACGAAGGGGCGTCCGGGGGACATGTGGGCGGCAGCCTGCGGCAGCAGGGAAGCGGGAGCACGGGATTGACCAGTTTGGTTAATCAAACAGACACTGATGTCACTAACCGGGGAAGAAGAGTGGAAATGACAGTGGGGGCCTATGAAAGGGGACTGAATGTGCAGCTGTGGAAGGAGTATGCCGACCGCTATCTGGTGACAGTTCTGTCACCGTCAGGAGAAACATTTCAGGTAGATACTGACCGTCCCGGTAAACAGACTTACCGCTTACAGCAGACGCAGATCCTCTTCTATAACGGGGAACCTGCGCCGTATATGACGGCGCAGGAGCTCTATTTCGATTTCCTGCCGGCAGAGGGGAACCCCTATCTGGACCGGGGCGTATGGACCTTTGAACTCCGCCCGCTGCGGATTATTACAGGCAACTACACCTTTTATCTTCCCTCGGAAGCCGTCCGCAGCGCGGATACCCGTTTTGTCAGAACAACGCCGGATGTGACGCTTACGATTCCTTCTACGGCGGTGAAGGTAGTTACGGTGGGGGCGTATGACCCGGTATATGAGTCCTATGCGGATTTTTCCGGCAGAGGATATCTTTATCAGGATCAGGTAAACAGCCGCACATCAGATACGTTTGTGAAGCCGGATCTGGTGGCGCCCGGTGTGGGTGTTCTGGCGCCCGACAGATATGGCGGATATTCGCCTGTTACGGGCACTTCCTTTGCGGCGCCCTTTGTGACCGGAGCCGCCGCGGTGCTGATGCAGTGGGGGATTGTGGCAGGCAATGACCCTTACTTGTACGGGGAGAAGGTGAAGGCGTATCTGAGGAAGGGCGCGCAGCCGATCAGAGGGGTGGCGGAGTACCCGGACGCGAGGGTGGGGTATGGGGCGCTTTGCGTGGCGGATAGTCTGCCTGGGTAAAAATGAGGAGATTTTTTTGGGAATAGGCACTTTATTTTGTGGTATATTGTGTCAAATAAAGTACTAATTATGAGTTAGTTCAGGATAAATCGAATGAAATAAACATATGAGATATGAAAAATGCAAATTGTATTTCAAATATAGTTGTGTATACAGTATGATAATGATATGATGTAAATAAAAATACGGAGGATTGTTTGTGGGAAATGTATATGATGGAGCATTTCGGACAATTTTAAATGATTGCAGACAGATGATTATTCCGGTGATCAATGAGATTTTCAAGGAAGACTATACAGGAAATGAAATAATAGAGTTTTATCCCAATGAACATTTTATTGACCAACAGGATGCAGCGGATAAGGAAAGAATAACAGATACTAATTTTATGATCTATGGGAAGAAAAAGAAGAAATATCATCTGGAATGTGAGAGTAGCCTGCCGGATGGGCGGATGACAATCAGGCTGTTTGAATATGATGCGCAGATCGCTTTAGATGAAGGTGAAGTTATCAATGAAATATTGACAGTGACATTTCCCAATACAGCAGTCCTATATCTAAGGAATTATAAAAAGACACCTGATAAAATGAGGTATGTGATAAAAACGCCGGGTGGCACCGTAGAGTATGATGTACCGATTATGAAGGTGCAGGAATATACTCTGGAAGATATTTTTTCAAAGGGATTGTTGCTGTTAATTCCGTTTTATATTTTTTCACATGAAAAGAACTTTAAGGTGTATAATAGTAATGAACAGAGATTGGCAGAGTTGAAAGCAGAATACCGAAGTATTTTGGAGAGACTTAATAAACTGGAGCAGGAAGGGATTATTGGGGCGTTTGACAAACGTACCATTATAGAACTTTCTGGTGATGTGATCAGAGAAATCGCACAGAAGTATGAGAAGGTGCAGAAAGGAATAGGTGGAATGATGAGCGGAGCGTTACTTGAGACAGAAGCGAGGACAATTTTAAATAGAGGGAAAGATGAGGCTAAAAAAGAGACAGCACTCAGAATGTTGCATGATGGTGAATTATCAATTGATAAGATTGCAAAATATTCAGGGCTTGATGTTGCAGAAGTAGAGTTACTTACAGGGATGCAGTGAGAGTACAATTTGTAATTTACAAAGTAAAACGAATTCGTTATATCATTTTTAATAAAGTTGACATTTTGGTTCGTGTACCTTTCTAACTGGAAAATAAAATGCATTGCATCAGAAATGATATGGTATTCACCAATTATGCAATACTTTGGAGTTGCTGAGATTTTATAAATTATTGTACAAATGGCTGAAATAAGGTTTTTTGGTTGCAAAAGTATTAAGAAAGTTTAGAGAGAAGAACAAATGGATAAAGCTTTTGATGCTGTTTTGCAAAGTGAGGTAGTGGCTGCAGTTATTGCAAAAACATCATATTGTTTTTGGGTGAGCAATTTCGTTACCAATGTCTGTGCTGTGGTGAAGAAGTTTATCTTGCCGCAGCTGATAGTAGTGAACGCGTTCCTCATTTTCAGCAGACACTGCTTAATTGTAGGTCTATGCGGGAAGTGTGGGAACATAAGAAAATAGATGCTCCGATCAAAGCGTTTTTCCTACGGGATACTTTCGGGTTAAATGGGCTTTATTTTGCTGTTGCGGAAAGAAGAGGACCTTTGGATTTTTTAATAAGTGATGTTTATCCGACTCTTATTACTGGAACAACAGTATGGGGAACAGAGCTGCACATGTATTCCATATGTCCGATTTCCCCGGACAGAGTAATTTTGCTTGTGTCAAATGGAGTGCTTGGTGCACCCAAAAGTGTTGTTGTAGTATAAATGTGAGATGTTTTGAAACGACATCGTTAGAGTGAAAAAAGTTTGTGACATTCACTTGACACACGCGGGGTATGGGGCGCTGTGTGTAGCCTCAAGCCTTCCGTCTTGAGGCAAATAATCTGCCGGGGTGAAAGAATTAATTTGCAAAGGCAGCAGCTCCGATAAGAGTAGTTGCGCAAGCAATATATTTTAGATATAATTGATTTGACAGACTATAGTAAACGGTATAATCGGCAATGAAGCAAGCCGGCAGGAAGGAATCATTATAATCGTCATGAAAACCTTATTCGACATTCTACCGGCCGATTTTTTTAAGCCGCTGACAAGTAAATACCGGCGCGAGTATGCGGATTGTATTATGCGGCTTTTCAATGCCTTCAAGCCGGAAATCTCCTATGGAGTGAACCGGGATATCGTAGTCAAAGAATTGACGGACTACTTCGAAGCCGATGATACGGAGATGAGCTTTGACGATGAAATCTATATATCCGATGCGAGAGAGAAGGCAAACGGAGTCATAGCCGTACTGAAGAAGTGCGGCTGGATAGAATACGAGCAAGAGACAAATCACCAGATTAATGTGATTTTGTGTGAATATGCGATTCCTGTGATTGACAGCATGAATCGCATCATTCGGGAGGAAGAGGCGGAGTATCAGGGGATTATCTCGCAGATTCATGCGAGTTTACAGAACGAGGAATTGTACGGTAAACCTTATGAATTGATCATTAAGGGTGTACAGGAGAATACAGAACGTCTTTTATCAGAGTTAAAGAAGCTGAACGCCAGCATCAAGCGGCACATGGATCAGCAGACGAATGATATGGACGCGGAAGAAATCTTAGATCACTTCTTCGAGTATCACAAGAATATCGGATCAAAGGCATATCTGAGAATGAAGACCAGTGAGAACATTTCCTATTTTCGGACAGCGATCATAGAGCGGATTGGGCGGATCATGGAAAGCACAGAGATCATGGAACGTGCGGTGGCAGGTTACATGGAGGTGGAGGAGACTACGGATCAGGAGAAGGCATATGATGAGGTAATTGCCATGCTGATTGATATTAAGTCCTCCTTCTATCGTCTGGATGATATCATAGATGAAATTGACAGAAAGCATGCGCGATATATGCGCAGTGCGGTGATGAGGGCGCGGTTTCTGCTGGCAACCGGCAATAATCTGGAAGGGAAGCTGTCCAAAATACTGGATCTTTATGTGCAGCAGCTGAACGGCGGAGAGGAAGAATTCTTCGAAGGGCTGTTTTCTCTGTATCCGCAAGACTATATTTCACCGGAATCGATCCAGACAATTCCTGTCACGAAGAAAATGGATACCATCAGCGGATTCTCGAATCAGGTGCAGATGAGTGAGGCGGACAGGCTGTTATATAAAGAAGCGTTAAGGAGAAAGAACCGAAGCCGCTTTTCCCGCAGGAATATCAATGAATATGTTATAAATTTATTAGGAGACAGGGATAAGATGCCGGTTACGGAGGTGCCGGTGGAATCTGTCCGGGATTTGATCCGAATCATCTATATTAGCATCTATTCCGGCAACCGATCCAATCATTATGAAATCTGCCGGAGCGGAAAACAGGTGGAGATGCAGGGATATTCGCTGCCGTATTTTGATATTGTTAAAAAGAGATAGAGCCATAATAGCTATCATTTGAGCACGGGTTTAAAAATAACTCTGTGTGAAGGTATAAAGGATACACATATGTTTGAAGAATTAATAGAATCTGCCGCACAGAAAGAAAAATTCCGTGTCGCAGCCAACAAACTGTTAAACCAGTGTTTTCTGCTGCGGAAGCGGGAGGACACGAAGAAAGAATATGTTTTCGTAAGGCAGAACCGGGAATTGTTCCTTCCGTTTTTCGATCTGCTGGGGTACGATCTGAAAATAAACGAGGATCAGGGAGTGATCGGCATTGTGAACCAGTTCGGGACGGGGAGGCTGTCACTTGGCAAATATGAGAGTGTCTTTTTGCTGATTCTCCGAATTCTGTATGTGGAAAAGCGTAAGGAACTGGGAACTTTCACAGAGGAAGTGACGGTTCTCATGGAAGAGATCAGAGAGAAGTATGCGATGCTTAAGATCAGGGCGAAACCGATGTTAGACAAGGGGAATGAGCGGCATATGGTCAGCCTGTTCCGCAGATATAACCTGATTCGGAATCTGGACAGTGACGTCTGCCAGCCGGATGCCCGAATCATTATTTATCCATCGATTCTCATGGCGGTGACGGTGGAGGATATCAATGAGTATTATACGATGACGGAACAGAAGCTGAGGGAGTATTCCGGAGGGAACGCAGATGGAGACTCAGAAG
This sequence comes from uncultured Lachnospiraceae bacterium, assembly GCA_947174505.1. GTDB lineage: Bacteria > Bacillota > Clostridia > Lachnospirales > Lachnospiraceae > UBA3282. The sequence goes on along the minus strand of CAMWJF010000023.1, from coordinate 19,874 downwards.
AAGATTATGACCAGAGTGCAGTTGATTAACTGGCACTACTTTGAGAATGAGAGAATATCCTTTCATGGATCGACGTTGATCAGTGGAGAAAATACTGCCGGGAAATCCACCATACTGGACGCCATACAACTGGTACTGACAACGAACACACGCAGGTTTAACGTGGCGGCCAATGAGAAGGGAAAGAGAGATTTGAGGGGATATGTCCGCTGTAAGATTGGCAATGTGGGCGAGGCATATCTTCGAAAGGGCGCAGTACCGGCCAATGTGGCGCTGGAATTTTATGAGGAGAAGGGCGATCGTTACTTTGTGCTGGGCGTGCATATGCTTTCCAGAGACGAGGAAAGTTCGGTCACAACCAGATGGTATATAGAGGAATGCAGGCTGGAAGCTCTTTCTTTCATGGCGGGGGAGCGTGCCGCACTGGCGGAGGAATTTCGGGCGAAGAACAGGAAGATTTCATATATAGACCAGAAAAATGCGGCGCAGGATCGGTTTAAACGGCGTCTTGGAAATTTAGATGATAAATTTTTTGACATTATTCCGAAATCTCTGGCTTTTAAGCCGATGGACAATGTGAAAGAGTTTATCAATAAATTCGTCTTGTCGGAAGCGCAGGTGGATGTGGTTTCCCTGCGGGAGAATATAGAGACACTGAGCGAGCTGGAAAATATACTGGATCGTTCCAGAAGGCAGCAGGGCGCATTGGAGAAAATTCTTGGCAAGTATGATGAGATAGAAGAGAAGGACAGAAGTATCCTTGTCAACGATATTCTGCTCAAAATTGCGAATCGGGATGCGATGCATCTGGATGTGGACAATCTGGAGAAAAAGATTCGGATCAAGAGTCAGTCTGTGGAGTCTAACCGCGGATTTCTGGAAGAAATGGGGAAGCAGATCAGGGATCTGGAGAATCAGGTTCTGGCGATTAGTATAGAAATAGAATCGACGCATTCCAACGCGCTTTTGCAGCAGGCCAGAAGCCGGATAGAGAAACTGGGGGAGGAAATCCGCCAGAAGAAGGAGGGCGAAAAGAAGCTGCAGGAACAGGTTCGTCTTTTGATGAATTATCTGAGGGATCTGGAAAGACTGGATTATAAGCCGGTGAAGCGTACACAGGCAGAACAGATCGGAGAGGCGGCGGATCGGGAGGAAAAGGCGAAGACGGTTGAGAAGCTGGAGGCTTTCGACGCAAAGGAGCAAAATGAAATCCAGAAAACCTGTGTGATCCTTACAGCAGATATGGAGAGGCTTTCAGATGAAATAGATGACTGTCAGGAACGTCTGAAGAAGCTGGAAAAGAGAGTGCTTCCCTATCCGGAATATGCGCAAAAGCTGAAAGAGCTGGTGGAGAAGGAGTTTGTACGCAAAGGGATTTCGTCTCCGGTCTATTTCTTTTCGGAATTGTTGGAAATCACGGATATGAAGTGGGGCAATGCCATAGAGGGATATCTCAACACGCAGAAATTCTATCTGGTTGTGGAGCCGGAATATTATCCTGCAGCTTTAGAGGTTTATGATAAAAACCGTAAGAACATACATACCGCAGGTATCATTAACAGCCGTAAACTTCCAACGGGGCAGGAGGCAGAGCCGGATTCTCTCGCCTATGTGGTGAAAAGCGATAACCGTTATGCCAAGGCATATGCGAATTATATACTGGGGAGAGTGAAGCGCTGCACAGATGTCCATGAACTGGAACGGCACTCCATTGCCATGACGCCCGAGTGCATGCTCTATCAGGGATATGTGGTCAGACATTTGAACCCAAGGGACTATGAAAATCCTTTTATCGGACAGTATGCTTATAGGACACAGATAGAGAATGTGAGGAAAGAGATTGAGGAAAAGACGCGAAGGCGGAGCGGACTCAGACAGGATATCCAACTGTACACAGCGGTTCAGGAAAGCGCGAAGAAAGTAAATCTGGGCATCATGAAGCTGTATCTGTATGTGCCGGAAAGCCTGCATAGTCTGCAGGAACAGATGGTATCAGCGAAGGCAGAGCTGAAAGAGGCGCAGAGCGATCCCACGCTGATCGAACTGAATCTGAAGCTGGATGCGAAAAAGAAAGAGCTTGACGTAAAAAAAGAAGAGAAAGAAAGCCTCAGCGAAGAAAATATACGTCTGGAGAATCAGATCGATACGCATAGAAATGAGATGCAGGAAAGAAAAAAGGAATATGATATCCTGCGGACAGAACTGGAAGAACAGGCGGACAGGGACGGTGCGGTCTACAAAGAGGCGGAGGACAAGTACAGACAGAATCGAAAGAGCAAGAGCGCCCAGGTCATCGCAGTAAATTTTGCACCTCAGAGATCACAGCTTCTGCGTGAGCGGGAGGAGCTGCTGGACGGCAGGACGGGATTAAAAGAGCTGCAGATGAGATTCAATCAGGAATTTACGCTTGATTTTATGCTGGGACTTGTAAATATTTCGGAATACCGGGAGGCTCTGCAGAAGCTTAAGGGCGTGGAAATCGTGCGATTTGAGGAAAAACTGAAACTTGCCAGAGAGGATTGTGAACAGATTTTCCGCAGTGATTTTCTTTCCAGAATGAAAGAAAATATTGAGAGTGCGAGAAATGAGTTCCGCAGCCTGAACAAAGCACTGGACAGTATTTATTACGGAGACGACAGCTACCGGTTTAAGATCAGTTTTGATAAGAATAAGGAGGGACTGTACAGGATGATTACCTCGGAGAACAATTACGAGGGCATCAATCTCTGGACCAGCGCTTTCGAGGAAGAATACAGGGAGGAAATGGCTGATCTTTTTGACAAACTGATGGCAAAGGACGATAACGGGAAGAAGATTGTGGAGGAATACACAGATTATCGTTCTTATCTGGACTATGATATCGAAATACATAAGCGGGACGGTTCCATTCAGCGCTTTTCTGATATTTACGGAGAAAAAAGCGGCAGTGAGACACAGGTGCCTTATTATGTGGCAATTGCGGCTTCTTTTTATCAGCTATACCGATACGGGAACAGTATAAGAATCATGCTGCTGGATGAGGCCTTTGATAAGATGGATGATGAACGCATTCAGTCCATGATGGAGTTTTTCAACGGATTAGGGCTGCAGGTTATCCTGGCGACGCCGCCGGCGAAGATTGAGGTGATCGGTGAGCAGGTTGGAACGGTTCTGACTGCGATTCGTGTGGGCCAGAACAGTATTGTGGAGGAGTATGATTTGTGATGGACAGGCAGCAGAGGAAGGTATTGGAATACCTTTTGGATTCCTATGAAAGAAGCCGGACATTCCGGGGAGACAATCAGGTAAACCAGAGCTTCTCTGTGAGCGTCGGTAAGCTTTTCCCCAAATATAATGACGATGCGGAGTATGATTATTTCTGTCAGATGAATGAGTCGATGGAAGAGTTGTGTGCCGAGGGGCTGGTTACACTGGCGTATTGGAAAAAGGGTGTGCTGAAGAAGATTACACTTAATCCTAATCGTCTGGATGCCTGCTATGAAATGCTGGGAAGGATGCCAAGAAGACGGGAGCAGGAAGAACTTGTGCGCGTATGGGATGAGATTTGTCAGGGCGACGGGTTGTGCCGCCAGAATGAATCCGGTCAGGAACATCTGATTCCGTTAGCTAAGTATATTACAGCGCAGCGGCTCAGAGTTGAAAAAAATCTGAATGTGGAATATTACAATCATGATCTGGAAGAATACCGCGAACTGCTTCTGGCAGTAAAAGCGGTTCTGGAGAATCAGGAGGAGATATTTATCCGTAACCTTTCCATGCAGTTATTCCACGATTCCAAGAGAATGGAGCAGCTAAAGCACAAGGCAGAGGCTTTATTGTATCAGTATGGAACGTATCAGGAGCGTGACTGTGTACTGGAGGAATGTGGAATTGTCCATACGCCGACTTATGTGATGATGAAAGGAAACGGGAGTATCAGGATCGGAAGAAAAGGGAAAACAGCCGCAGACGGGCAGGAGATCGATTTGTCCCTGGTGGAAGGTGATATTGCGCTGTCTACAGAATCGGTCAAGAGTCTGAATGCTGTTACAGTTATGGGGAAGCGTGTGGTCACGGTGGAGAATCTTACCAGTTTTCATGATTATCCGGCGGAGGATGATTTTGTCGTTTATCTGGGAGGATTTCACAATAAGGTAAAAAGAGACTTCCTCTTATATCTATATCAACAAAATCTTGGGAAAGAATACAGACATTTCGGAGATATCGACGCAGGAGGCTTTTATATTCTGGAGCATTTGAAGAAGGCGACAGGGATTCCGTTTCGGTCGCTGTATATGGATACGAAGACACTTGAGAGATATCGCGGGGACAGAAAGCCATTGACTGAAAATGACAGAAAACGGCTCCTGCAATTAAAGGAGGAGCTGGCAGGGCGGATGCAGCATGAGGAAACGGAGGATTATGGAGAGGTGATTTCTTACATGCTTGATGAGAACTGTAAGCTGGAACAGGAAGCCGTTCATATCCGCGGGCAATGAGCTGCATCTTCCGTAATATTAAAACCACAAAAATGAATGATAGTTATAAATTTCTTCTTGGAGAGGATTGATAAAGAAATAATGAATTTGGAAAGTCAGGAGACAAGATTGAAAATTAAAATTTTCAATCACGAGATTTGTGTCTGCGCATTGCTTGCCACAAACTCGGTTATGCGCAAAAAGCAGCGCAGAAATGAGGTGAATTATGAAAAAGGAAGACAACTATTTTAAGATGGTATGTCTGGTATGTGTATGTGCATTTATTTTAACAGGCTGCGCTAATAATCGCGGTACAGAAGAAAAGATTTTTATAGAAAATGAAAAAGAAGAACTACAAGAAGAAAAAATGGAAGAACCGGAAGTGGAATCAGGCAGTGTTTCCATAGAGGCGGATACAGAAGATTCCACGGAAAGCCTGAGAATGGAACCGGATATTGCCTGCGCAGACTGGTCAGAATATTTTAATGGGTTGAATGGAGCCGCAGTTGTATATGATGCCACTAACAGACAATATACAATGTATAACGCTGATCTTGCAGTGGCCAGAAGCTCGCCATGTTCCACTTTTAAGATTATTTCTTCTCTGATTGCTTTGGAACATGGAATCCTTGAGCCGGAGGATTCAACAAGGGAGTGGAGCGGTGAAGTATTCTGGAATGAGGATTGGAATAAAGATATTGATTTTAGCGAAGCATTCCGTACCTCCTGTGTATGGTATTACAGACAGGTCATAGATGATATTGGAAAAGATATGATGCAAAAAGAACTGGATAAACTTCAGTATGGTAATTGTGATATTTCTGATTGGGAGGGGTGGTTGAATACAAACAATAATAATCGGGCTTTAACAGGCTTTTGGATTGAGTCGTCTTTAATGATTTCACCGAAAGAGCAGGTAGAGGTAATGGAACGTATTTTTGGTGATAATTCGGATTATTCAGAAGAAACACGAAATGAATTGAAACAGGTCATGCTGGTATCGGAGCAGGACGGGGCTGATATTTCCATATATGGTAAAACGGGAATGGGCAAGGCCGAAGGCGTTGTTGTTGATGCGTGGTTCACAGGATTTGCGGAGAGTACAGAAGGAAAAATATATTTTTGTGTGCATCTTGGGAGGACAGACGGTATGAATGTATCCAGTTTAGGGGCAAAGGAAATAGCAATCCAAATTGTGTCGGATTATTATGATCAGTAACGCTTAGTACAGCAGCGAAAAAGATTTTGGGAAAGATGAGAACTTTATATGAGAGCACAGTCAGATTTACAGTTATCAGAAGAACAGCAGTTATTTATAGAGAAAGCCCTGCAGGGAGAAAACATTCTGGTTGACGCCTGTATCGGCAGCGGAAAAACCACAGCCATTCAAAATTTGTGCAACGCATTACCGGGTACGAAAAAAGTTTTGTATCTGACATACAATAAACTTTTAAAATTGGATGCTAAGTCCAAGATAAAAAAGAAAAACGTTACGGTAACAAACTATCATGGATTTGCCTATATGGCTTTAATAAGAAGCGGCATATCTGCCGGAATCTCGGATCTGATACAGACATTTATTCAGGAAAAACCTCATGTTGCAAAATATGACATTCTGATTATTGATGAGTATCAGGATATAGAGCAGGAACTGGCTGAGTTATTACAGTTAGTGAAAGACCGTAATCCCGTTATGCAGATCATTGCGGTCGGCGATATGGAGCAGAAAATATATGATAAAACCACATTAAACGTGGAAGCCTTTATGAAAGAATTTCTGGAAGAGCACCTGACCCTGAAATTTACCCAGTGTTTTCGCTTGTCAAACGGACTGGCGTCTATGCTTGGACGGGTGTGGAGAAAGCAGATTAAAGGAGTAAACAGCGGCTGTAAAGTGGAAGAAATGGGTAAGGACGATATTATCCCGTTTTTGGCGGAGCAGATTCCGGAAGATATTTTATGTCTGGGAGCAAGGACGGGAACCATGTCTGAGGTTTTAAACATTCTGGAAGAAACCTGGCCTCAGAAATTTAATAAGAAGACTGTGTATGCGACTATTTCAGAACATGATTCCATGGGCAAAGCGGAGCCGAAGGAGGATTCAGCAATTTTCACAACTTATGACAGCAGCAAGGGACTGGAGAGAAAAATTTGCGTTGTCTTTGATTTTACGGAAAGTTATTGGGGCGTAAGAATCGCAAAACCGCAGCAGTCCTATGCCATTTTGCGGAATATTTTCTGTGTTGCTGCCAGCAGAGGGAAAAATCACATTATTTTTGTGAAACCGGAAGAGGCCATGCTGTCTGAAAAAACACTTTCCACGTGTCTTTTGGATCATCAGAAATTTGAGGATGTGGATATCAGTGAGATGTTTGATTTCAAGTATAAAGAAGACGTGGAGAAGTGCTTTTCACTGCTTAGAATAAACCGGCTGCCGTCGGAGGATATTTCGACAATCGATATCAGAAGTACGGACGGTCTGATCGACTTGTCACCGTGCATCGGCATTTATCAGGAAGCAGTCTTTTTCAGGCATTATGAAATAGATACGGCAATCAGATTAAAGATTTTACTAAATCCCGAGCTGGCCAGGTTGTACACAGAAGAGATAAAAAACGGTTCTCTGGATGAAAAAATATTATTTCTGGTTTCCCTTGATACGAAGCAGAAGAGATACCGGACGCAGGTGGTAACGCCCTTTGTGAATGAGGAGCAGAGCGAGAGGATCAGGACCCGATTGAACGACAGGCTGGACAGGGGCGAAGATGCGCAGGTGGAGTGCCAGATTGACTTTTACGATCGAAAAAACGGGGAAGTCAGGTTCTCGGCGAAAGGGTTTGCCGACGTGGTCAAGGATGATACCGTTTATGAATTAAAATTTGTATCGGAATTAACGCATGAACATTTTTTGCAGTGCGCCAGCTATATGGTTGCCATGAATCTGCAAAAAGGAATTTTATGGAATACAAGAGACAACACATCCTATGAGATCGAAGTGCCTGACACAGACGCTTTCCTGAACGCGGTTACAAAAACGATAACGAAGGGAGTGATGGAAAGATATGACAGGCCGATGTTGTCTGGGGAGAAAATAGAAGAGTCCGGCTCAGATACATTTGCGGTGGTTGATACGGAGACAAACTGGAATGATGAGGTGATGTCGATCGGTGTAGTAATTGCCGACACGGAGTCAAAGGAAAAAATCGATTCCAAATATTACATAATTGACCCGGAATACAGGGTGGGAGGCATGTATTCGAGCGAATTGAGAACCGACGGGAAAGAGGCCGATATTACGGATAGAAAGCAGGCTTTACAGGAGATCGGCGAATGGCTGGACAGCTATCATGTGCGGAAACTTTTTGCATACAATGCCTCTTTTGACAAGCGGCATCTGCCGGAATATGCAAGATTTGAATGGTATGATATCATGCGGCTGGCGGCATACCGGCAATATAATAAGGCGATACCGGATTCTGCGGACTACTGTAGAACAGGAAAGCTCAAGCGCGGGTACGGCGTGGAAAGTATTTTGAAAATGCTCAGTCAGGACAGGAGATACAGCGAGACGCATAACGCGGTTTTGGACGCGGAAGATGAACTGAAAATCATGCGGCTGCTGGGACATGGACTGGATAAATATGAGATTGCGCATATATAGGAAAAAGAAAAGAATCTGACATACGAAAGGGGCTGGATGATTACAGAACAATCATTCGGCCCCTTCCCTGTCCCGTAGCGGGATATTTTTATTCTATAGGAAATTGCGACAGTGTAAACCATTCAAGGAGAATGCGGAGCATTCTCTGAATCGAGCGCGCGGGCGCTCGATTTTTTGTTCCATATATCGTATATTATAATGCATCTTTCGATCTATGACTGGCTTATAAATGCGGCCAGCTTCTTATCTTCCGTCTTGATATGCGCGATCAGGAGGCTGATATGCTTGTTTAGCTCTCCCAATTCAGCAATTGTCGGGCCGGCTGCCGATATTTTAGATGTAATTTCCTTAAGCGTCTTCTTATAGGTTTCGTGGAAAGTCCTGTGTGCCGGAAATCCGGGATAGCTGCACTGCTTCTGGAGCTGTTCCTCATGCGAAAAATGCTGGTTCACATAGCTGTTCAAAAACTTGATAGTTTCATCCATAGAAGTCCGTCCCTTGCCCTCGCTGCAGGCTTCCAACAATTTATTCACAGCCTGAATCAACTCACGATGCTCTTTGTCTATCATCGTATTTCCTGTTTCCAAATTTTTTGTAAATTCATACTTAATCATTGGTATCCTCCTTTTCACAATCGATATACAGCGATAATATGATATCACGAAAACATACAGAATTCAATGTGTCATACAGCGGGATTGGCCGGAGGGCGTGGAAATGGCACTTGGAATGCAGCTTCGGATGTGGTAGAATATCTGCGGTGTCCCGGAATCTGGACAGTATGTTCAATCGGGGGGTCCCGTAAAGTCTCTTATTTAGAGAAGACGGTTTGACAGTAGGATCAGGAAGGAAGATGCTTTGAAAAAAACTATAAAAAAAGTAGTATTTACTTTACTGATGCTCTCTTTGGGCATATCTGTCGCCCTTCTGCTGTATTTGCACTTTTTCGCATCGGACGAAGAATCGCTTTCGGGTGAGTGGAGTGCCAGTCTCGACATGACAGAGCAGGCGGCAGTCACAGCCTTTAGCTGGCTGCAGGACATAGAAGGTGTTTCTGTCTCTTTGGAGGATGTGCAGTCCAATATGCCGAGGTTGACCGTGTGGGTCAATCTATCTTTTGAACAAACCGGCCGGTCGGCGGGGAGTTTCCAATCTAATGTGTCGCCGGAAAGCTATGACGTCTGCAGACAGACGGCTTACGAGGCGTTTGCAGGTACATTTCAGGAAATTCTGGCCGAGCGGCTTCGCATGGCGGGCTATACGGGCAGCATGGACGAGGAAGCGTTGGAAGCGCTTGTAACCGAAACTTTCGGTATGTCCACGGAGGCTTATTTGGCGTCTTATGCTCCCGGACTTTTGCCGTCTCTGGAGGAACTGCAGGCACAATATGACGGCAGTGGTACCTACGAAACGGCGGAAGATGTTCTGACCAGGCAGTTTGAGGACGGCGCTGTCACCACAAGGGTGGAATCCTATATCTGCAATGATTCCAGCCTGATCCTGATTGAAGAGCTTGGCTCTGTTCCCGCCGATTTTTCTTCGGATGATTATCCTGTGATATACACCTTAAAACAGCCTACAGACTGAGCGGGAGGGAGATGCCATGAAAACAATTTTACGGAAAACAGGCGCCATGATATTGTCAGTGATACTGATCTGTTCCTTTCTGCCAATCAGGGCGGCCGCAAGCTATGAAATTCCCGGAATCTGCCGGGTACGGACGGATACCGGCAGCACAGGCACGGTAAAAACATTGGACTACAGTTATGAGGGCAACACCTATCTTTCGCTTCGGGACACAGCCATGATCCTAAGGGATACGGAAAAAGCCTTTTCTCTGGAGGTTACGGGCAGTACGGTTTCCCTGAATACGGGAGCTGTCTACACGCCTTTGGGGGTGGAGAACACGCTCTGGGAGGACAGTGGAAATCCGGATATCGCCCTGCGGCGAAACGAATTTAAAGTAAACGGAGAAATTGTATATTACTATACCTTAATTATGAAACTGCCCTCCGGCGATTACGACTGTTTCATGATGGCGGCGGATCTGGCAATGATTCTGGATGTGGATATTACCGTTTCGGAAGCAGGCTCCATGGAGATTCAGACGCAGATGCCTTTTCAGGTCTCGCCCGCTGCTCTGGAGGAAGCCGGCTATTTTTATGGCGTCAACAGCGCACTGGTGGGGGATGCCACTACCGGAGAAATTTATTATGGGTATCAGGCTGACGAGTCCTACCCGATTGCCAGCACATCCAAGCTCATGACCTGTCTTTTGGCCATGGAGGCTGTTTCTGCGGGGCAGCTTTCCCTTGACAGGCAGATCACGATCTCCGATGCGGTTCAGGCGCTGGCAGACTCGGGAGACGGGGTGGTGCCCCTGAAAGCCGGGGAGCAGATTAGCGTCCGGGAGCTTTTGGTGGGAGCGCTTCTGCCTTCCAGTAACGAGTGTGCGCTGTGTCTGGCAGAGGCCATCGACGGTTCGGAGGAAGCTTTTGTGCAAAGGATGAATCAGAAGGCACAGGATCTGGGGCTTTCCCAGACCGTATTTTTTAACAGCAACGGCCTGCCTGTTTACACGGAGGATTTCGTTCCCGCAAAGCGTCAGAACAGTATGAGCGCGGCGGATATGTTTCGGCTGGTGTCTTATCTTTTGAAAGTCTATCCCCAGATCACGGACATTACTTCTATGGAAGAGGCAGTGCTTGAGTCGCTGGATTTTGAAGTGAAAAATACCAATCCGCTTTTGCGCAATCTGCCGGAGGTTACCGGTCTGAAAACAGGAACCACCAACAGGGCGGGAGCCTGTCTGGTCACCTCCCTGACTGCGGATGATGGAACTGCGGAACACGATTTGGTAGTGATTGTGTTTGGCACGGAGGATTCCATAGAGAGAGGACGGGTTTCGGGACTGCTGGCAAGATACGCCCTGCATACGTTTGATGACGGTATGGCCGGGATGGGCTCCGGGGAAGAGAGGCGGACTTTAGAAAATTTGCCCACACACGCTGAGGCGGCGGTGGAATGGGTGATTCGGACGGCAAGAGCGAATTTATAGTAATTCAGTGGGTCTGTTTTTGCCGCCTCCCCCGCGCTCTTCCATATTGCAAATCACCCGTTTCAATGGTATAATTTCCAAAGAAAAAACGGAAATATAAAAGGTGGAATCTATATGAGAAAAGGAATATGCGGATTGCTTCTGGGTATTTCGTGCACCGTGGCGCTTACCGGATGCAGTCTTGCAGGGGAGGCGGATCTGCCAGAAAAATCGGAGCAGGAGAGTGCAGAACCTCAAAAAGTGGAGCTGGTTGTCTGGGGAGCCGAGGAAGACAGGGAACTGATGAACCGGATCATCCGGGATTTTGAGACAAGCTATCAGGGGCAGGCAGACTTTCAGATTTCATTCGAGGCACAGGGGGAATCCCAATGTAAGGACGCATTGATCGGCGGCTTGGAGGAGGGCGCGGATGTATTTACCTTTGCGGACGATCAGTTAAATACGCTGGCCGCCGCCGGCGCATTGGAGCCCATTGAGAACGCGGATGTGGTGAAAAGCAGAAACCTCGCAAGCACAGTGGAGGCAGCTACGGTGAACAACCGGCTATATGCATATCCACTGACTGCGGATAACGGATATTTTTTATATTACAATAAGCAGTATATTACGGAAGAACAGGCCGGGACGCTGGACGGTATATTGGAAGCGGCGGCTGAAAACGAAAAACTGTTTACCATGGACTGGTCCTCTGCCTGGTATGTCTATTCCTTCTTTGGCAATACGGGACTTCAGGTGGGACTTAACGATGACGGGATCACGAACTACTGCACATGGAATCAGGCAGACGGGGAAATCCGGGGGATCGACGTTGCGCAGGCCATGCTGGATATTGCGGCAAGTCCGGGCTTTGCCAGTTGTACGGACGAAGCATTTCTGGAGGGCGTCAGGGAAGGCACCGTGATTGCGGGTGTCAGCGGCGTATGGAATGCCGTTGCGGTAAAGGAGGCCTGGGGAGAGGATGCAGGGGCCGCCAAGCTGCCGACTTACAGCTGTAACGACCGCCAGGTACAGATGGCTTCCTTTTCCGGCTGTAAGCTGATCGGTGTAAATGCGTATTCCGAGCATCCAGAATGGGCCGCACGGCTTGCCGAATGGATTACTAATGAAGAAAACCAGCGTCTCCGTTTTGAAATGCGCGGGCAGGGTCCTTCCAACATTGCGGTTGCGAATTCTGAGGAGATTATGCAGTCACCGGCGATTGCCGCCCTGATAGAGCAGTCCGCATTTTCCCAGCTTCAGCGGGTTGGTGGTAAGTTCTGGGATCCTGTCACAAAATTTGCGGGTAATATGGCCGAGGGAAATCCTTCCGGGCAGGACTTACAGGAACAGCTGGATGAGATGGCAGAAGGGGTTTCAGCAAGATAGATACATAGATGGAAAGGGTTTATTTAAGGTAAGATGAAGCATACACTCACGATACAACAACGTCTGATACTTCCGATTATCCTTTTGGGAATTGTGGCATTGATTTCAAATGCCCTGTCGGTTTTTGGCATTCACAATGTAAATGCGAACGCTTCCAAAATTGTAGATAACGATATGGTAGGTTCGCAGACACTGCAGGACATCCGCCATACCACCACGAATATCCATAAGATGGCGCTGTCCCATATTGTAGCAACGGACTATAATACCATGGTCACTGTGGTGGAACAGATCAAAGAAGAAGAAAAAACGTTGGAAGCATATCTGGAAGAATATGGAAACTATGTCACGGAAGAGGAAAAGGCGGTTTACAGGGAGCTTTTGGAAAACTATGATTCTTTCAAACATGCTTTGGTCTATCTTGTATGTGCCAGTGCGGACAGCAAGACGCAGGATGCTTATGCCTACGCCAATGGCGACGTTGCTCGCTTCGGATCTGCCATAGAAGAGAATACCGCGGAACTGTATGAGGCTGTAAGCGCAAGAATAGGCAGCGCAAGGCAGAACCTTTTGACCGTCTATATCAGCGCGCTGGTTATTGCGGCCGCATCCATTGCGGCATGTCTGCTATTGGTGTTTGCAGCCATCCGGATCATCAAAAAATATGTAATAAAGCCGATCAAAGGTACGGTGGATATGCTTCAGGAAAATTCACAGAAGCTTGACGAGGTGACAGGCGGGGTACTGAAACACACCCGTACGTCGGGGGAAAGCGCAAGGGGTCTTTCCGCCCTGATAGATTCCCTGTCCACGGCAATCCAGAAGGTGGCGAAGAATGCAGCCATTATTAACAACAGCGCTGCGGATATCAAAGGGGATGTCAGTGAAATGGCGGAAGAGTGCGGCGCAATCACAGAGTATTCCGCAGCGATGAAGATGAGGGCGAATGAGATGGAGACAGCGGCACAGACAAACACAGAGGTCATTCAGAAGAAGGCTGCCGATATTCTGGAAGTGCTCGAGGAGGCGATTGAAAACAGTAAGAGTGTAGATCAGGTAAACAGGCTGACAAAAGATATTGTAGAAATCTCATCAACGACCAATCTGATTGCCCTTAACGCTTCTGTAGAAGCAGCGCATGCCGGTGAAGCCGGAAAAGGCTTTGCTGTCGTTGCAACAGAGATCAAAGCACTGGCACATTCCTGCGGCGAGACTGCCGGGCGCATTCAGGAAGTCAATCAGATTGTTACAGATGCGGTACATAACCTGTCAAAACATTCCCAGGATCTGGCAGATTACCTGAGCGAGACCGTTTTGACGGAATTCCGTGAAATTGTCCGTTCTGGAAAACAGTATAAAGAGGATGCAGATTATGTAAAGGAAATGATCGATGCATTCAACAGCAGGATCGACCGCCTCAGCAATTCCATGATTGAGATAGCTGGTTCTATTGAAAGCATTACAAGGGCGATCGATGACGGCGCCGTCGAGATTACCGGGGTTGCAGACAGCACAAAGAGTCTGGCTGGGAATATGGCGGATATCACGGGCCGAATGGATACAAACAGGGAAATTGTGGAAGAACTGAAAAAACAGATGGAAGTGTTTGCGGGCTTTTAAATAATGAAATCTGGTAAAATTATACTACGGTAGAGCGAAAGCTCTATCGCACTTTTTTGTTGAAGTGTTTAAACCATAGAGGGAGGAATACGATGCAGGCAGAAAAAAAGAAGAAGCGGATCGCTGCCGCTGTCATAGGGGGCGGAATTGTTCTGGCGGCGCTATTTTTTATTGTGGTAATCTGGGGAAATGACGGTGCGGAAACAGGCGCGGATCATGTGTTTTACATACTGGAAAAGATGGGTATGGAGTCTCCCGAGCTTTTGCCGCGGTTTCTGGCCCTGGCTGTTGTCGTGATAGCGGTGATGCTTCTGCTGCTCCTGATACTGGTCCGTCAGTCGGGCGAGCATACAAGGCTCCTTCTGAGGCAGGAAAAAGCGGACAAGGAACGGCTAAGCGCTGCGCTTGCCCAGATTGAGCGTGAGCGGGCTGCGATGGAAAATATTCAGGCGGCTCTGGGCTCCGGACCCTGGAGTATGGAGTTTGACGAGCACGGAAAGATAACTACCTGTATCTGGACGGATACGTTCCGCCATATGCTGGGATACAGGGATGAAACGGATTTTCCCAATAAGCTGGAGTCCTGGTCGGATCTGCTTCATGGAGATGATAAAGATTATGTGATGAAGGAATACTGGGATACGGTAAATGATTACACCGGGAAAAAGACTTACGATGTGAAATACCGCCTTCTCACCAGAAACGCAGGGTGGAGATGGTTCCATGCAGCGGGACGGCTTTCCAGAAGAAAGGATGGATCGCCGGACATCTTTGTAGGGTTTTTCATAGATATTGATGATGAGAAGAAAATGGAGGCGAAGCTGGAAGCGCAGAGGGCGGATCTGCAGGACGCGCTGGCCGCGGCGCAGCATGCCAACAGGGCGAAAACCACGTTCCTCAATAACATGTCCCATGATATCAGGACGCCCATGAACGCCATTATAGGCTTTACATCGCTTGCCGCCTCGCACATTGACAATACGGAACAGGTGCGGGACTATCTGACAAAGATTGCTACCTCCAGCAACCATCTGCTGAGTCTGATTAATGATGTGCTGGATATGAGCCGCATCGAAAGCGGAAAGGTAAAAATTGAGGAAAAGGAGAGTTCTCTCCCGGAGATTCTGCATGACCTGAAGACCATTGTACAGGCGGATATCATGTCAAAGCAGATTGATTTCTATATTGATACGGTGGACGTGGTGAACGAACATGTGTTGTGTGACAGGCTCAGGCTGAATCAGATTCTGCTGAATCTGCTGAGCAATGCCATGAAGTTCACAAAGCCGGGCGGTGTGGTAAGCGTCCGGATTCTACAGAAAAGAAATGCGCCGGAAGGCTATGCCGCCTATGAGTTTCAGGTAAAAGATACGGGAATCGGCATGAGTCAGGAGTTTTTGAAGCATGTCTTTGATCCCTTCGAGCGTGAGCGGACAAGCACGGTCAGCGGCATACAGGGAACCGGGCTTGGCATGGCGATTACCAGAAACATTGTGGATATGATGGGCGGTACCGTCACTGTGGAAAGTGAAGTGGGAAAAGGGACTACGTTCACGGTATCTTTGCAGTTTAAGACCTGTTCGGGACCGGTAGGGCAGGAAGCGATTCCTGAGCTGCAGGGACTGCGGGCGCTTGTGGTAGACGACGACTTTAATACCTGCTCCAGCGTAACCAAGATGCTGGCCGATATCGGCATGCGTCCCGACTGGACAACATCCGGCAAGGAGGCGGTGCTGCGGGTAAAGCTTGCGGGGGAGCAGGATGACAGGTATGCCGTGTATATCATAGACTGGCTCATACCGGATATGAATGGCGTCGAGGTAGTGAGGCGGATCCGGGGGCTGATCGGGGAAGAGACGCCCATCATCATTCTGACGGCCTATGACTGGTCGGATATTGAGGAAGAGGCAAGAAATGCAGGCGTCACGGCATTTTGCTCCAAACCCATCTTTTTATCGGAGCTCAGGGAAGTGTTGGAGTCGCCGTTTGCGGCCAGAAATTCGGAAGAGGATTTGCAGGAGTCGTTTTCCTTCCATGGAAGGAAGATTCTTCTGGTGGAGGATAACGAGCTGAATCAGGAGATTGCCGTGGCGATTCTTCAGGAAGTCGGCTTTGCTGTGGAGGTTGCGGATGACGGCGCCGTTGCCGTGGAGCGGATGAGGGAGGCGGCGCCCGGACAGTACGACCTGATTTTGATGGATATCCAGATGCCGGTTATGGACGGTTATGAGGCGACGAGACGGATCCGGGCGCTGGAGAATCCGGGTGCATCCGATATCCCGATTATTGCCATGACAGCCAACGCGTTTGATGAAGATAAAAAGACGGCGCTGGAAACCGGGATGAACGGTCATATTGCAAAACCGATTGATGTTCCCAAGCTGCTGGAGCTTTTGGCGGACATTGTAAAATCGGCAGTATGAGTAAGCCGGGACTTTCGCATGTGTCAAAAGAAAAGGGCTCTGCAATCGTTCCGAATGGGAGATTGCAGAGCCTTCTGTAATGGCGGGAGCATGTCAGGGATTACATTTCTTGCAGGGCGCATACCCCTGCGAAATAATACTGTCCCGGCTCTCAGAGCTGTCCTGTCTGTTTGTGGTAGGCAGGGAATTGCAAGTGGGTCTGTGAAATTTCTTCGTCTTGACGTTCAGCACATAGGTAAGTCCGTTGGTGGCGGGCGGCGCGCTTTCCTGAGGGTTTTCCTCCACGGCGGGCGCGCTTTCTTTCTGCGGCTGCGGGGAGGGTTCTGCGGCATGTTCGGCATCAGCCGGTGCTTCTGGCTGTGAAGTCGTGGCCGGAGCCGTTTTCTGTGTCTGCGCAGCGTTTGACGTCTTTGCGGCTGCCGCCGATTTTGCAGAAGCGCCCGTGCTGCTGCCGGTGGGCTCGCCTGCTTTCCAGCTATCGGAGGCAGGTACATTGAAGGATATTGACTTGCCGTCCGTGGACGCGATGACCGTGCCGGCCTCGTCCGTCCGGTAAACCAGGACGCCGTTTGTGCGGAGGGTGTTCAGCGTTTCCGCATGGGGATGCCCGTAGGAATTGCCTTCCCCGCAGCTTATCACCGCGTAAAAGGGATCGACTGCCTGGAAGAAATCTTTGGAGGTCGAATATTTGCTGCCGTGATGGCCGACCTTATACACATCTGCGGAAATGTCAATGCCTGTCTTTAAGATGTCCTTTTCGGCATCCTCCCCGGCGTCTCCCGTAAACAGAAAAGAGCGGTTTCCATTTTTCACAAGCAGCGCGATGGAGGCATCGTTGGGATTATCGTAGGACCCGTTGGGGGCCAGAATGGTAATGCTGGCGGTGCCCAGCGTGTATTGGGAGTTGACTTTTGGAGTCAATAGTTTGAGCCGTTTGTCATCGAGCGACTGGATCAGCTTCTGGTAGGTTTTGTTGTCCTTTTCAAAATTGGAGACAAACACGTTAGAGATATCAAATTTCGTGATAATCACGGGTGCGCCGCCGATGTGGTCGGCGTCCGGGTGGGTCAAAACCAGATAATCCAGCCGGGTGATCTTCTGCTTCTGGAGATAGTTCTGGATGGCGGTGCCTTTGGTATCGTCCCCCGCATCGATCAGCATGGCGTGGCCGCCGCATGTGACAAGCGTGGCGTCCCCCTGCCCCACATCCATAAAGTGAACCTCCATCTGATCGGGGTTGGCGGCTTTGGCCGGAATGGGAGCCGAAAGAACGCACCCCAGAAGAACGGATACGGCCAGCATCAGATATAAGGCTTTCCGGGTTACTTTTTTCATAACAAAGAATCCTCCCTTCGTTTTTTGTATGTATTTGTAAATTTTGGGATGTATCCAGTATACCATATTTTTCGAAGGCTTTACAGCGAAACAGGGACGGAAGAATTACGGGGAATTGGGTGAATGATTCAAAATGACGGTTCCCGGATGCGGTTGCGCAATTGGAAAGAATTTGGTAATCTAATATAGGGCAACCGTTTGCGCAGCCTGATGTCTGCCGGTAAGGGGCGGGCTGGCTTTTGCGGCTGCAGTCATTCGCCCGCAGGCAGCTGTCCTGTCTGCCGCTTGCGGAAAATACTGGAAATATGACTGGCGGGAAGGGAAAGATTTTATGGAAGATAGAAATCTCACAATCGCGGATATCGCACAGGAGCTGGGCGTGTCAAAAACCACCGTGTCAAGGGCCATGTCCGGCAAGGGCAGGATCGGGGAGGAGACGCGCAAAAGAGTGCAGGAATATGTGGAAGCGCATCACTACAGCCCGAATGTGGTGGCGAAAGGACTTGCACAGAATAAGACTTTCAATCTGGGACTGGTACTGCCCGGAGATTATCATATTGTGGAGCTGCCCTTTTTCCAGAAGTGTATGATGGGAATCAGCCGTACTGCGTCTGCGGCAGGGTATGATGTGCTGCTTTCCATGGTGACTGCCGATAAAATCACGCAGCTTAAGAGGGCGGTGACAAACCGCAAGATCGATGGGGCGATTCTCACACGGACGCTGGCGGACGATGCGCCCATGCGGTATCTGCAGGAGAACGGCGTACCCTTTGTGGCGATCGGCAGTACCGAAGATGTCCATGCGGTTCAGATTGACAACGACCACAGGGGAGCCTGCCGGGAGCTGACGGGAAGACTGCTGGACGATGGCATCCGCAGCCTTGCACTGATCGGCGGCAGGGAGGAGTATATCGTTACGAGAAACCGCCTCCGGGGATTTGAAGCGGCCTTTGAGGAGCGGGCAGACTGGAAAGGAAGCAGGCGGATTTTTCTTAATATAGACGACGAGCGTGAAGTGGAAAAAATCGTGGACAGTCTTCTGGAGGAGCGGGTCGCGTGTATTGTATGCATGGACGATTTCCTGTGCGGATGCGTATTGAATGTAATGCAGACGAAGCGGATTGCGGTGCCGGAGCAGATGCAGGTGGTCTCCTTTTACGACAGCTCCATGCTGGCCAACAGGATTCCCTCCGTCACTTCGATCCGGTTCGATGTGGAGGAGCTGGGAAGAAAAGCATGCGGCCTGCTTTTACAGATGTTAGAGGGGGAGGAAGTGAAAGGGCGTACGCTTCTGGGATACGAGGTGCGGATGCGTGAATCGACGAAGCGCTGTCCATAATCGGAAGCGCTTATCCGTCCGGGAAGATTTTCGCCTTGGGCTGCAGTAAAATGCCACCTTCTTATTGACAATTCCCATTCTCCTTAATATGATGAAGATAACGATTCAGGGAGGTGGGTATCTGTGCGGATGAAGAGATTTTTGGCATACGGGGCGGCGGGGCTGCTGATGGCCAGTTTGGTCGTCATGCCCGTGTCGGCTCACGGACATCATAGTCAGACAGGCGCCGCGGAGAAAGCGGTTTGTTCTGTGTGTACGGTGGAGGATTGTACGAGAACCGGGCTTCACACACATGACAATGTGACTTACTGTGGATATGCCCATGCGGGAGGGTACTGTGACGGCTCCTGCGGGGCTGTCAGTGTATGTGCAGTGGAGGGGTGTGCGGAGACGGGATACCACCTTCACGACAGCCGGACCTACTGCGGCTATCAGCATGCATGCGGGTACTGTGACGGCTCCTGCGGCGTGGTAGGGGTCTGCACGGTGGAAGGATGCACGGAGGCGGGCTATCACACCCATGACAGCCAGACTTATTGCGGTTATGCCCATGAGCACGGCTACTGTGACGGCTCCTGCGGCGTGGTAGGGGTCTGCCATGTAGAAGGATGCACGG
>CAMWJF010000022.1 GCA_947174505.1 uncultured Lachnospiraceae bacterium | reverse complement strand
GGGGCGCCGAGACCTACACGCTGGATGATCTGCTGGAGCAGCAGGAGCATGATTACGAGGCAGAATCGCATGAGGATTACGCGGGAGCCGGGACAGGTACAGGGGTCGGATTTGATCAATCGGACTGGCGTCTTGTCCTTATTAATAAGCAGCATCCCATTCCTGAAGATTATGATTTCAAGCTGGGAACCTTTACGTCAGGTATGCGCTGTGACGAGCGTGTGATAGAAGATTTGCTGCTTATGATGCAGGCGGCCAAGAAGGACGGGCTGAATCTGGTAGTCAGATCCCCGTACAGGACGTCTGACCATCAGGAAGATAATTTCAATGACAGAATCAAATCCTATATGAGACAGGGATTATCTTATATGGATGCTTACAAGGCGACTTCCAGGGTTATTACGGTTCCCGGATGCAGTGAGCATGAGGTGGGGCTGGCGCTTGATATTACTTCCGATACCTTTATTCCGCTGCTGCAGGGCTTTGCGGATACGGAGGAGGGAAAGTGGCTTGAAGAGCACAGCCATGAGTATGGGTTCACGCTCCGTTATCCTTCCGGCAAGGAGTATATTACCGGCATTGAGTATGAGCCGTGGCATTTCCGCTATGTAGGCCGGGAGGCGGCTGCGATCATGAAGGATGAGGAATTGTGCCTGGAGGAGTTCTGGGATAAATATCTGTAGTTATTTATTTGAGAATATGACGGGGCAGGAGGCCCGGAAATGAGGTATGATGTATCGGATTTTAAAACGGGAAGGCAGGGCGAAGAGGGCCGAACTTATGACAGTACACGGCACGATTCAGACCCCTGTCTTTATGAATGTAGGAACGGTGGCAGCAATCAAGGGCGCGGTATCTACGGAGGATCTGGAGCAGATCGGTACACAGGTAGAGCTGTCCAATACGTATCATCTGCATGTGAGGCCGGGCGACCGGATCATCCGGGAGCTGGGCGGCCTGCATAAGTTTATGTCATGGAATAAACCGATTCTTACGGACTCTGGGGGATTTCAGGTGTTTTCCCTGGCTGGTCTCCGGCGGATCAAGGAGGAGGGGGTGTATTTTCACTCCCATATAGATGGCCGCAAGATTTTTATGGGGCCGGAGGAGAGTATGCAGATCCAGAGTAACCTTGCATCCACGATTGCGATGGCTTTTGACGAATGTCCGGCCAGTACGGCTGACAGGAGATATGTGGAGGATTCTGTGGCGCGTACGACAAGATGGCTCGTACGCTGTAAGCGGGAAATGGAACGTCTGAACGGACTGGAAGATACGATTAATAAAGAACAGATGCTATTTGGAATTAATCAGGGGGCGGTTTTCGACGATATCCGCATAGAGCATGCGAAACAGATCGCGGAGCTTGGATGTGACGGGTATGCGCTGGGCGGTCTTGCAGTGGGAGAGAGCCACGAGCAGATGTATCATGTGATCGAGGAAACGGTTCCCTATCTGCCGGAAGACAAACCTACCTATTTAATGGGAGTCGGGACGCCGGCGAATATTCTGGAGGCAGTGGAGCGGGGCGTGGATTTTTTTGACTGTGTGTATCCTACAAGAAACGGGCGGCATGGCCATCTGTATACGAACCGCGGAAAGATCAATCTCTTTAACGCGAAGTATGAGCTGGACGACGGCCCCATAGAGGAGGGATGCTCCTGCCCGGCATGCAGGCGGTATTCCAGAGCGTACATCCGGCATCTCTTAAAAGCCAAGGAGATGCTGGGAATGCGGCTTTGCGTGCTGCATAACCTTTACTTCTATAATACCATGATGACTGAAATCCGGGATTCGCTGGATGAGGGACGTTTTGCGGAATATAAGAAAGACAAACTGTCCGGGATGCAGAGAGCGGGTACAGAATGCGGCAATAAGTAAGGGATGTGAATTTTTCACGAAGGGGCTTGTTTTTCCTTTCTAAGTTGTGTATGATATGCAGTAGTATTTTATTGATCAGATAACGGAGGAAATGGTATGAGATTATTATTATCGGCTGATGCGGCAGCCGCTGCTTCTGGCGGCGGTCTGATTATGGTCATCTATATCGTCATTATTGTGGCGTTTATGTATTTTGTTATGATTCGTCCGCAGAAGAAAGAACAGAAGAGGATGGCGGCGATGCTGGCGGATATGGCAGTAGGTGACTGCGTGCTGACTAACAGCGGATTTTATGGGATTGTGATTGATATTACCGACGATACGGTGATCGTAGAGTTCGGCAGCAATAAGAACTGCCGCATTCCCATGCAGAAGTCGGCGATTGCGCAGATTGAGAAAGCAGAGACGGAGTAGGGAAAGACAGCGGATGCATTTGGGTCATGGCTTAGTGTCATGGCTCATTTTTAATGTGGAAAAGCACCATAGGTCAAATCTTAATTTTTTGGTATTTTTATTGACAAAGGCATATATATGATATAGACTTTAGATTTGTGTGAGAGCACAAGACAGAATTTTGAATGACGGAGGAGATTATGATGAAAAGAAGAACAGTAAAAACACTTGTTTGCGCAACACTTATGGCGATCAGCCTGTCTGCGACCGCATGCGGCGGTTCTGATGATGCGGCGAAAAGTGCGGAGGCTCCCGTAGAGGAGGAAGTGTCAGGAGAGGAGGAAGCGCCTGAGGCAGAAGAGGAGGCTCCCGCTGAGGAAGAAACGCCCGCAGAGGAGGAGAGCAGCGCGCAGAAAACCCTGGAGGATTTTATGAAGGAAGATCCCACTGCTGAGCAGCAGCTTCAGGAGCAGGCGGCGGCACAGGGTAACGATCAGATGGATATGGCTATCGAGATCAAGGGTAACGAAGTGGTGTGCGTAGCTACTTTTAAGGATACCGTGGAACTGCCGGAGGATGCGGCGGATACGCTGAATGCTGGCATGGAACAGCTTGGGAGTGCGTTTTCCGGGATTGCCGGTACGCTTGACACCATGATCGGCGCTGAGAAAGGAACCGTGTCTTACGGGATCAGATACTGCGACGCAAGCGGCAACGTTCTCGCAGAGGCAACCTTCAGGGCTGAATAAAGGAAACATGATGAAGGCACGAAAAAACCGGGCGCGGAAGCAACCCGGTTTTTTTGCTGTTGAAATTTGCACGGGAATAGTCTATGATGTATAAGTATTATTCTATTTTGCGGAAAAAGGCGAGCGCAGTCTGGCAGACGGCTCAGAACGGAGGAACCTATGGAGTTAAAGATAACCTGTATACCCGGTGACGGGATCGGCCCGGAAATCGTGGCTCAGGCCAGGAAAGTGCTGGATACGGTGGCAGTAAAATACGGACATGACATGAAATATACGGATATTCTGATGGGCGGTGCGTCCATTGATGTGCATGGGGTGCCGCTGACGGATGAGGCGGTAGAGACTGCTCGTAGTGCGGATGCTGTGCTTATGGGTTCGATCGGTGGTGATACAACCACTTCCCCATGGTATAAACTTGCGCCGAATCTGCGGCCGGAGGCGGGGCTTCTGGCGATCCGCAAGGCGTTAAATCTTTTTGCGAACCTCCGTCCGGCGGTTTTGTATGAGGAGCTGGCGCAGGCCTGTCCTTTGAAGAGCGAAATCTCCGCAAAGGGGTTTGATATGCTGATTATGCGGGAGCTGACAGGCGGCCTGTACTTCGGTGAGAGGAGAACCACAGAAGAAAACGGCATAAGAAAGGCGGTAGATACGCTGACTTATGATGAGAATGAGATTCGCAGGATTGCCATAAAAGGCTTTGACATAGCCAGAAAGCGCAGAAAGAAAGTGACCAGCGTGGATAAGGCAAATGTGCTGGATTCCTCCAGACTCTGGAGAGCGGTGGTGGAAGAGGTGGCGAAGGATTATCCCGACGTGACGCTGGAGCATATGCTGGTGGACAACTGCGCGATGCAGCTTGTGAAAGATCCTGACCAGTTTGACGTGATTCTGACAGAGAATATGTTTGGAGATATCTTATCTGATGAGGCGAGCATGGTAACCGGTTCGATCGGTATGCTGGCGTCCGCATCCCTGAACGATACGAAATTCGGCCTGTACGAGCCGAGTCACGGCTCCGCGCCCGACATCGCGGGTAAAGATCTGGCAAATCCCATTGCCACGATTCTCTCCGCGTCCATGATGCTGCGCTACAGCTTTGATCTGGACAAAGAGGCGGACGCCATCGACAACGCCGTAAAACAGGTGCTTAAGGACGGTTACCGCACCGGGGATATTATGTCTGAGGGCTGTGAGCAGGTGGGGTGTAAAAAAATGGGAGACCTGATTGTGGAAAGAATCAAATAATAACATGGGTTATTTTGCGAAGACTTTTGGAAGAAAGGGTACGGCATACTTTGTGGCCGGTAAAAAGTGTGGGACTGACAGGAAAGATATGGTTTTTTTGCTGTTTTTCCTCACGATGGCAGTTTACTATGGGAGAAGGATGTTTCTCCTGACTCCCTGGTATGACGAGCTGTATACTTACTATTACTTTATCAGCAGAGGGCCGGTATATGCGGCGATTCACTGGCCGCTCCCCAATAATCATGTGGGATATTCTACGCTGTCAGCCTGTCTGGGGATATTTGGATGTGCGCCTGTTGCCCTGCGTGGTGTATCCTATCTATGCAGTCTGGGCAGTCTGGTTCTTCTGTACCGTATTTCGAAGAAATACCTTACGGAGGGAGTCGCGCTTGTTCCCGTGTTTGTCTTTGCGGGCATGTATATGGTCAACCAGCTTGCGGTGCAGGGCAGGGGCTATGCGCTTGTAACCTTCTGTTATCTTTCGGCGCTGTCGTCGCTCTATGCGATTGTGGAGGAGAAACAGGAATGCAGGCGTAATTATATGATATTCGGGACAGCGCTTGTGATTGCCCTGTGGGCGGTTCCGAGCAGCCTGTATGTAGTGATGCCGGTCTGCATGATCGGAGGGTTTGTTCTTCTTCTGGACAGGGATTACAGGCGGCTTTTACGGCTGATTATCGTTTCCCTGACCAGTGCGGTGTGCACGGCGGGGCTTTATGGTATTCTGTGGCTGGCCATCGGCTCCAATCTGCTTTCCAAGACGCCGGACGGGCCCTTTTATATGGCGGGGCATATTGATATCATTCTCCATGCGCCGTTCCGGGCGTTGCGGGAAGGCATTAAGTATATGCTGGATACGCCTTATATCCAGAGCATGGCCAGACAGGAATTCTGGTCGCAGGCGGGACACTGGCTGGAAACACTGTTCGGATTACAGCTTTCGCCCTGGTCCGGATTTTTTGGAAACGGGATGTGCGTCCTGCTTCTGACCGGGCTTCTGTCGGCGGTGGTCTGTCTGGTTAGAAGACCGAAAAAGGCTTTCTGGGAATGGTATTTCGTGCTGACGGCAGTTCTTTTGACGCTTGCGCTTCTGATTCAATGTAAGCTCCCCTATCAGAGAGTATTTTCTTTTCTCGGCGTGTGGGCGGCGTTTTTGGTCGGATGGCTGGCACAGCGGCTGCTGATTTGTTTGGAAAAACTTCCCGACATCCGTTATAAGAATGGAATAAAGAAAGGATATGAAGCGTTTGTCTATATAGCCACAGGCGTTTCCTGGGCTTTTGTGCTGGCGGACATGACGGCGTACAGCATACGGGATGAGCTGATTGCGGACGCCTATGAGCAGATTGATATAGAAGATTCGGATATTTTGGCGGTGACAGACTGTGATCAGGAGTATCTGCTTTTGTATCTCTACGGCATACAGGATGAACAGATAACGAGAAGCCTGGAGGAAGCGGATACCGTTCTTCTGGATAAGGCGCTTCTGGGAATGCCCTACGGTTACAGGGAGTCTCCCGAGGAATGGAAGTTTTATCTCACACAGGAGGATGTGGAAGCCAAACAGGCATATATAGAAGCAAATATGACACAAATTTACGAAAACTGGCAATTTATCCTGTTTGTAGGAAATCAAGCGCGAACGGAGTGAGCATTTGATTTCACCAAACAGGATAGCGAAAAAATCAGAGAGCACGAAGTGCGACAGACGCGAAGCGGCTGGATTTTTGAGAGAAGAGTTAGAACGAAACCAGGCACGGACGGAGTGAGTATAAAGGAGGAAGACTATGAGAAGCGACAATGTGAAAGCGGGTACCCAGCAGGCGCCCCACAGAAGTTTATTTAATGCCCTCGGGTTTACGCAGGAGGAGATGAAGAAGCCTATGGTGGGTATCGTCAGCTCCTACAATGAGATTGTGCCCGGGCATATGAATCTGGATAAAATTGTGGATGCGGTGAGACTGGGTGTGGCGGAAGCAGGCGGTGTGCCGGTGGTGTTTCCGGCGATTGCGGTCTGCGACGGCATTGCCATGGGACATATCGGCATGAAGTATTCGCTGGTGACCCGTGACCTGATAGCGGATTCCACGGAATGTATGGCGCTGGCGCATCAGTTTGACGCGCTGGTGATGGTGCCTAACTGTGATAAGAACGTACCGGGGCTTCTGATGGCGGCGGCCCGCATCAATGTGCCCACGGTCTTCGTGTCCGGCGGGCCTATGCTGGCGGGGCATGTGAAGGGGCAGAAGAGAAGTCTCTCTTCTATGTTTGAGGCGGTTGGTTCCCACGCGGCCGGGACGATCACGGACGAGGAGCTTCTGGAGTTTGAGGAGAAGACCTGTCCTACCTGCGGCTCCTGTTCAGGCATGTATACGGCCAACTCCATGAACTGCCTTACTGAGGCGCTGGGCATGGGACTGCGCGGCAACGGCACGATTCCGGCGGTTTATTCCGAGCGGATTAAGCTTGCGAAGCATGCGGGTATGGCGGTGATGAAGCTTTTGGAAAAGGATATCAGACCCAGGGATATTATGACAAAGGATGCGATTCTGAATGCGCTTACGGTAGATATGGCGCTCGGCTGCTCCACCAACTCCATGCTGCATCTGCCTGCGATTGCCCATGAGGTAGGCTTTGACTTTGATATCGCTTTCGCCAATGAGATCAGCGAGAAGACCCCCAATGTGTGCCATCTGGCTCCGGCAGGTCCGACTTATATGGAGGATCTGAACGAGGCGGGCGGCGTTTATGCGGTGATGAAGGAGCTTGCGGATATCGGGCTGCTCCACACGGACTGCATGACGGTAACAGGCGAGACGATCGGCGAGAATATCAAGGATGCCGTAAATAAAAATACAGATGTTATCAGAACAGTGGAAAACCCTTACAGTAAGACAGGCGGCCTTGCCGTCCTGAAAGGAAATCTTGCCCCGGACGGCAGCGTGGTGAAGCGCTCCGCCGTGGTGGAGGAGATGATGGTGCATGAAGGCCCGGCCCGCGTCTTTGAATGTGAGGAGGACGCGATTGCGGCGATCAAGGGCGGTAAGATTGTGGCCGGGGATGTGGTTGTAATACGCTATGAAGGGCCGAAGGGAGGCCCCGGTATGCGGGAGATGTTAAATCCTACTTCTGCCATTGCGGGAATGGGACTTGGCTCCAGCGTGGCGCTGATTACGGACGGCCGTTTTTCCGGCGCATCCAGAGGCGCGTCCATCGGGCATGTATCGCCTGAGGCGGCGGTGGGCGGACCGATCGCGCTGGTGGAAGAGGGCGATATCATCAGCATTGACATTCCGAACATGAAGCTGGATGTGAAGGTATCCGATGAGGACATGGCGGCGAGACGGGCGAAATGGCAGCCCAGAGAGCCCAAGGTGACAAGCGGTTATCTCGCCAGATACCGGGAGATGGTGACAAGCGGCAACAGAGGCGCGATTTTGGAGATTCCGAAAGACAGATAAGCTTCCATATAGGAACAAATAAATAGCAAGTGTAATTTTATTCTGTAGGAAATTGCGGCGATTTTTTATAAAACAGGCAGGAGGAAAAAACATGGTATTGACAGGTGCGCAGATCGTAGTGGAATGTCTGAAGGAGCAGGGAGTGGACACGGTGTTCGGCTACCCCGGCGGCACGATTTTAAACGTGTACGATGCGTTGTATCAGCACAGTGAGGAAATCAGACATATTTTGACGTCCCATGAGCAGGGGGCAGCCCATGCGGCGGACGGCTATGCCAGGGCCACCGGCAGGGTGGGAGTCTGTCTGGCTACCAGCGGCCCGGGCGCAACCAATCTGGTGACGGGAATTGCAACGGCCTACATGGATTCGGTGCCTGTGGTGGCGATTACCTGTAATGTAAATCTGCCCCTTCTGGGAAAGGATTCCTTTCAGGAGGTGGATATCGCGGGAATCACCATGCCCATCACCAAACATAATTATATAGTAAAAGATGTGGCAATTCTGGCAGATACCCTCAGAAAGGCCTTTGCCATTGCGAGAAGCGGAAGGCCGGGGCCGGTTCTTGTGGATATCACGAAGGATGTGACGGCAAACTCCTGCGAATATGAGAAAAAGACGCCGGAGAATGCGGAAAAGGCAGGAAGCTACACGGAGGAGGAGCTGACGGAGGCGGTGCGTCTTCTGGAGAATGCGGAAAAGCCCTTTATCTATGTGGGCGGCGGCGCGGTTATCTCTGAGGCTTATGAGGAAGTGAGAACTTTTGCCGGGCTGGTGGACGCTCCTGTCTGTGATACGCTGATGGGCAAGGGCGTAGTTGACGGCCATGACGGCAGATATACGGGCATGATTGGTATGCACGGCACGAAGACTTCCAATTTCGGCGTCAGCGAATGCGATCTGCTGATTGCCCTCGGCGCGCGCTTTTCCGACCGCGTGGTGGGCAATCCGAAGAAATTTGCGGAGCATGCGAAGGTACTGCACATCGACGTGGATGCGGCGGAGATCAATAAAAACATTAAGACGGATGTCTCGTTAGTGGGAGATCTGAAGGAAGTGCTCACCCGGTTGAACGAAAGACTTTCCGGGCAGTCTCATGAAGAGTGGATGGCGCATATTGCGGAGCTGAAAAAGAAATATCCCTTAAATTATGACGAGGGGGCGCTTTCCTGCCCTTACATTATAGAAGAGATCGACCGGGTAACAGGCGGCAGCGCCATTATCACAACGGATGTGGGACAGCATCAGATGTGGGCGGCGCAGTATTACAAGTATTCCAGCCCCCGTACCCTCCTGACTTCCGGGGGTCTGGGCACTATGGGTTACGGTTTGGGCGCATGTATCGGGGCAAAGATGGGGCAGCCTGACAAAATCTGCATCAATATCGCGGGCGACGGCTGTTTCCGTATGAATATGAACGAGCTGGCCACAGCCAGCCGGTACAATATACCGATTATTCAGGTCGTGATCAACAATCACGTGCTGGGTATGGTCAGACAGTGGCAGACACTGTTTTACGGAAAACGCTACTCCCAGACGGTTCTGGATGATGGTGTGGATTTCTGCAAAGTGGCGGAAGGACTCGGCTGTGAGGCGATTCTCGTGACGAAGAAAGAGGAGGTGGCCCCCGCGGTAGAGAAGGCCATCTCATTAAAGAAACCCGTGTTATTAAACTGCGTGATACCGGAGGATGACAAGGTATTTCCGATGGTGCCTGCGGGCGCTCCCATCAGCGAGGCCTTTGATGCGGGTGATCTGAAATAGCGTGAAGAGAGGTTCTGTTGCCTACAGCAGAGACATTCCCTGCGCAATGGAACCGTGAAGGTTGAGGCATGAAAAGATTACTAAAGCATCTGGCAATTATTATGGGACTTATCACCGTCAGTCTGATGGTGACCTATTTGGGGCTTGCCTTGTACTACCATAACGCGTTCACCTATGGAACCTGGATCAACGGGATTTACTGTACCGGCAGGAGCATTCAGGAGGTGAATGACGAGCTGGTAAAAGGTTTCACATATGAGGGCGTTACCGTGAAGGATAAGGACGGCAGCTCTTATGTGATATCCGCGGAGGAAATTTCCTATCAGTTTGATTTTAAGAAGGCGCTGGAGATTTATCAGAAAAGGCAGAATCCGTGGATGTGGATTGAGAGTCTGGTGGGTGGACGCAGAGTGGAGCTTGCGCCGGTGGTTTCTTATGACAGGGAGGCTTTTGAGAACTGCTTTGACGCGCTGCCGTTCTGTCAGGATAAACGGGCAGACAAAGACCGCAGGGTGACGATCACCCTGACACCTCAGGGATATGCGCTTGTGAATGAGAGGACGGATGTTCTCTCTATCGAGCAGGCAAGAGGAGCGGTGCTTTCCGCGATCGAGGCGTCTGAGAGAGAGGTTTCCCTTGTTGACGAAGGATGTTACCATGATCTGGAGCTGACGGCGCAGATGCGCGAAACAATGGAGATATGGGAAAAGCTGGAACGCTTTCAGGACTGCGGCATCGTTTACCTGATGGGGGAGGAGGAAATCCCTGTGGATGCCTCTGTCGTCTGCGATTGGATAGCGCTGGATGATAACGGTCGTTTTTTATTTGACGAATCAGGCGGCCTGCAGCTTAAGGAGCATGCAATAGAAGAATTTGTGGAAAGTCTGGCAGAGAAGTATGATACCGTGGGCGCAAGCAGGCAGTTTTTAGCTACCAGAGGAGATATGGTGACGGTGGAGGGCGGCCTCTACGGAAACAGGATAGATCAGGAGGCGGAGACCGCCTACCTGACAGAAGCCTTTTATGGCAAAAAGAGAGAAGTGCATGAGCCTGCCTATACACAGGAGGCATGGAAGAAAGGCAGCGAGGATATCGGTTCTACCTATATCGAGGTGGATATGACCGAGCAGAAGATGTACTATTATGTGGACGGGGCGCTAAAGATAGATACACCTATTGTGACGGGAAACACGTCCCGCAGGATGGGGACACCCTCCGGGGTCAATTTCGTGTATGCCAAGCAGAAAAACCGAATCCTGCGCGGCCCGAATTACGCTTCCCATGTGGATTTCTGGATGCCGGTAAAGGGAAACATCGGTATTCACGACGCGGCCTGGCGGGGAAAGTTCGGCGGCACGATCTATCAGACCAATGGTTCCCACGGCTGTATCAATACCCCCCGCGCGGCGATGGAACAGCTCTTCGACATGGCCGAAGTGGGAACGCCGGTGGTGATGTTCTATTAACAGCTCAGCCAGACCGAGTTTGGCTGACAAATCATGCTCGCATGAATTTGTCAGACGAACGAAGGACTGAGGGAGCGCCCCGTGAATGAGCAAAGGAAGTTGCGAAGCAACGGAAAGCATCGAAGATGCGGCTTTGCGAATGGGCGCGGCTGCGCTGTAGGGCAACAGGCGCGCCAGACCGGGTTTGGCTGTTTAACAAAGTAGTTGACTAAAGTGTCCGAAGAGCGTAAAATGGTTCTTGGTTTTTATTAACGGAAGCGAATGAGGACGGGAGGAGAGAAAAGTGTCCAGAGTGTATAATTTTTCAGCAGGCCCTGCGGTTTTGCCGGAAGAGGTGTTAAAGGAAGCGGCGGAGGAGATGCTTGATTACAGGGGATCAGGGATGTCGGTCATGGAGATGAGCCATCGGTCGAAGGTGTATGACACAATCATCAAGGAGGCGGAGGCAGATCTGCGTACGCTCCTTAACATTCCCGATAATTATAAGGTATTGTTTTTACAGGGCGGCGCAAGCCTGTTGTTTGCGTCGGTGCCCATGAACCTGATGAAGAACCGCAAGGCGGGTTATATCCTGACCGGACAGTGGGCGAAGAAGGCGTTTGCGGAGGCGAAGATTTACGGTGAGGCCGTGGAGCTGGCGTCTTCTGCGGACGAGACTTTTTCCTATATTCCGGATTGTTCCGATCTTCCTATAACGGATGATATGGATTACGTTTATATCTGTGAGAACAATACAATCTACGGCACCAAATACCATACACTGCCGAATACCAAAGGAAAGCTTCTGGTTTCCGACGTATCTTCCTGCTTTCTCTCGGAGCCTATGGATGTGACAAAGTACGGTCTGGTTTATGCAGGTGTACAGAAAAATGTGGGGCCTGCGGGCACACAGGTCGTTATTATCAGAGAGGATCTGCTGACGGATGAGGTGCTGCCGGGTACGCCTACCATGATGAAGTTTAAGGTGCATGCGGACAATGACTCTCTCTACAATACGCCGCCCTGCTACGGTATTTATATCTGCGGCAAGGTGTTTAAGTGGCTCCTGAAAAACGGCGGCCTTGAGGCGATGAAAGCGTTAAATGAGAAAAAGGCAAAAATTCTCTATGATTTTCTGGATGAGAGCGCGCTCTTTAAGGGGACGGTCAGAAAAGAGGACAGATCCCTCATGAATGTGCCCTTTGTGACGGGAAACGAGGAGACGGACGCCAAATTCATCAAAGAGGCGACAGCAGCCGGGTTCGTGAACCTGAAGGGGCACAGAACTGTGGGCGGCATGCGCGCCAGCATCTACAACGCTATGCCTGTGGAGGGCGTGGAGAAGCTCGTTGCCTTTATGAAAAATTTTGAAAAGGAAAACGCCTGAGAGACACCACTACAAATAACAGATGTAATATAATGACTGAGTAAAGGAAGGCAGTACAAATGTTCAAATATCATTGCTTAAATCCCATCGCACAGGTGGGTCTGGAGAAATTCAGCGGGCAGTATGAGAAGACGGAGAATATAGGGGAGGCGGACGGTATTCTGGTGAGAAGCGCGGCCATGCATGACATGGAGCTGCCGGAAAATCTTCTGGCCATCGCCCGCGCGGGGGCAGGGGTCAACAATATTCCGCTGGATAAATGCGCGGAGAAGGGCATTGTGGTGTTTAACACGCCCGGCGCTAACGCAAACGGCGTGAAGGAGCTGGTGATTGCGGGTATGCTCCTGGCTTCCCGTGACGTGGCCGGCGGTATCGAGTGGGTGAAGACGAACGCAGCCGACGAGAACATCGCGAAGGACGCGGAGAAGGCGAAAAAGAACTTTGCGGGGACGGAGATTCAGGGCAAGAAGCTGGGTATCATCGGTCTGGGTGCGATCGGCGTGAAGGTGGCCAATGTGGCGAAGCATCTCGGTATGGAAGTTTACGGCTATGATCCTTATGTGTCCGTGGATGCGGCGTGGAATTTAAGCCGCGACGTAAAGCATGTACTGCATGTGGAGGATATCTACGCGGAGTGTGATATCATCACCATCCATGTGCCGCTGATGGATGCCACCAAGGGCATGATCAATAAAGGGGCGCTCGACCAGATGAAGGAGGGCGTGATTCTTTTAAACTTTGCGCGTGATCTTCTGGTGGATGAAAAAGCCGTTCTGGAGAGCATCAGGGCGGGTAAGGTGAGAAAGTATGTGTCCGATTTCCCGAATCCTGCCACGGCGGGACAGGAGGGCTGTATCGTGATCCCGCACCTTGGTGCGTCCACGGAGGAGTCTGAGGACAACTGCGCGGTGATGGCTGTAAAGCAGATGAAGGATTATCTGGAGAACGGCAACATTGCCAACAGTGTGAATTATCCGAAGTGCGATATGGGCGTCTGCGAGCAGGCAGGCCGCGTGGCTATTTTCCACAAGAATATTGCCAACATGATTACCAAGTTTACCGCCTGCTTCGGTGACAACAATATCAATATCTCCGATATGATGAACAAGTCAAGGGGAGAGGTGGCTTACACGATGCTGGATATCGAGACGCCCGCATCTGAAGAGATCATTGGGAAACTCCAGTCCATTGATGGTGTGTTCCGGGTGAGAGTGGTGAAGTAGGTGAAGTACACCTGTGCATTTGGCGGACAGGATGCTTAGTGAAGCGGAATGAAAGCCGATGTGGGTGAAAGAAAAAGGGCTTGCCGGTTACATGCGGCAGGCCCTCGTTTTATTTCTATAGGAAATTTCTTGTGCCTGGCGCTTTTCTCAGCTTTTCAGTTGAGACGGTTGGCGATGGAGGAAAAGTCGGCGTTTTCTTCATCGTCCAGAGTCGCCTGCAGCTTTTTGTCGGCTTCCACGGCGGATTCGCTGGCCAGATCCATATAGAGGATAAAGATATCCTCCACGGATTTCCCGGTCTCGTCGGCAATTTCCTGCATCACGGGTTTTAAGGCTTCTAACTGAAATGAAATTCTGGTTTTCTGGGGATCAATGTCTGCAAGGGCTTCTTCCGCATAGGCATTGATACGGTCCAGAATTTTCTGTTCTTCGATGGTCATATGCATCTTCCTTTCTTTATGTTGCTTTTTATTGCGCAGTGCACACTCGAAAACCTTCGGTTTTCTCGTTTGCGGGCGTCGCCCTATGCTGACAGAAAAATAAATGCTTCGGTGAGCAAGCTCCCCGTCTCATTTATTTCTCTGCCAGCGCACTGCTCATGCCTATCAATAATAGCATAAATTCCTTGTGGTAGCCAGTTTTATTTGTTAAAATAAATACATACATCCTGCTAAATGCGGGGAAAAGGAGAACTTTATGGCGAATATTATACCGTTTCGGGCACTCAGGCCCAGAGCAGACCTGGCTGACATGATAGCCGCGCTGCCCTATGACGTTTACAATAGAAAAGAGGCCAGGGAGGCCGTGGATGGGGACGATTATACGTTTCTACGGATAGACAGGCCGGAGACGCAGTTCCCGGAAGGACATGACATGTACGCGCCGGAGGTTTATGAGAAGGCGCGGGAAATGCTTGGGCAGATGATAGAGGAGGGGTATTTCGTACAGGAGGAGAAAGAGGCCTATTATGTCTATGAGCTGGTGATGGACGGCCGTTCTCAGGTGGGAATCGGAGCCTGTGCCTCCGTGGACGATTATGATGCCCAGGTGATCAAGAAACATGAAAACACCCGGGCGGATAAGGAGGCCGACCGCATCAGGCATGTGGATGTGTGCAGCGCCCAGACCGGCCCGATTTTTCTGGCTTACCGCAGAAGAGAGGAGATTGAGCGGGAGGTCATGCGTGCCATGGAGGGAAAGCCGGTTTATGATTTTACGGCGGTGGACGGCATTGCCCACAGACTCTGGGTGATTGATGAGTCGGAGACTGTGGAGCGGATCAGAAATGCCTTCCAACAGGTGGAGTCCATCTATATCGCGGACGGGCATCACAGATGCGCGTCGGCGGTGCGGGTTTCCCGGAAAAGACGGGCGGCATTTCCCGATTATACGGGGAAAGAGGAATTTAATTATTTCCTGTCGGTTCTGTTTCCGGACGACCAGCTTATGATTATGGACTACAACCGGGTGGTGAAGCCCGGAGCGGATTTTGACGAGAGCGCTTTTCTGGATAAGGTGAAAGAGGCTTTCGCGCTGGAAAAGATGGGGAAAGAGCCATATAAGCCGCAGAAAAAGGGCGAGATCGGCATGTACTACCAGAATGAATGGTATCGTCTTGTTATAAATAGCAGATGTTATACAGGGGATCCGGTAGAAGATCTGGATGTGGCGGTTTTACAAAAGCAGCTTCTGGAGCCGGTGTTTGGCATTGCGGACCCGAAGGTGGATGAACGGATCGATTTTGTGGGCGGGATCAGAGGACTTGCGGAGCTGGAGCGGAGGGTACATACAGATGCGACGGCGGCCTTTGCCATGTTTCCCACGGATATCCACGAGCTGTTTGCCGTGTCGGACGCGGGGAAGCTGATGCCGCCGAAATCTACCTGGTTTGAGCCGAAACTCAGGAGCGGTCTTCTGATTCACAGAATAGAGGAAAGCGGAACGGGGCAGGGAACCGAATAGGGGCGCAGGCCGCTTGGCTTTAAAATGGTATAAGAAATAAAAACAGAAAGGCAGGGGCTGTTTATGAATAAG
This sequence comes from uncultured Lachnospiraceae bacterium, assembly GCA_947174505.1. GTDB lineage: Bacteria > Bacillota > Clostridia > Lachnospirales > Lachnospiraceae > UBA3282. The sequence goes on along the minus strand of CAMWJF010000022.1, from coordinate 43,280 downwards.
AAGTTATATAAGCTGATGAACTGGGCAAAAGTTGAGGAGATTGTCTACTCGGAATCGGATAACCCGCATGAGGTTCTCGGTGCACATGTGACAGGAGGTTCGGTGCTTGTGCAGACTTTCCAGCCGGGGGCGAAGAGCGTGCGTCTGCAGCTTTTGGATGGAGACAAGAGTTATCGGATGGAGGAGGCTGACGAGGAGGGATATTTTTCCCTGCTTCTGTCGGGAAAGACGGTTCCTGCTTATGAGTATGTGGTGGAAGCGCCAAACGGCAGTCTGAAAAAGATGCGGGACGCTTATAATTTTGCGCCGCAGATTACCAGACAGGATACGGAAAAATTTGATGCGGGTATCCACTACGGCATTTATGAGAAGCTGGGGGCACATCCGCAGGTTGTGGACGGGATCGCGGGCACGTCCTTTGCAGTCTGGGCACCGAACGCCCTGCGTGTCAGTGTGGTCGGTGACTTTAACGGTTGGGACGGCAGGGTCCACCAGATGAGACGGCTCTGGGATTCCGGTATTTTTGAGATATTTATTCCTGATGTGAAAGAGGGAGACTGCTATAAATTTGAGATTAAGGCAAAGAGCGGTCTGGTGTTTATGAAGGCGGATCCTTACGGCTTCGGGGCGCAGATGCGGCCGGAGAGTGCTTCTGTGGTGCGGGATATCACGGCCTTTTCATGGAAGGACGGAAAGTGGATGAAGGAACGCGCGGCGCTGCAGACGGAAGATAAGCCCATGAGCGTGTATGAGCTCTATCTGGGCTCCTTCGAAAAGCCTTCTGACGGCAGGGAGTTTTTCACTTACAGGGAGCTTGCGCCGAAGATTATCGACTACGTGAAAAAGATGGGGTATACCCACATCGAGCTGATGCCGGTGATGGAGCATCCGCTGGATGAGTCGTGGGGATATCAGGTGATCGGCTACTATGCGCCCACGGCCCGTTACGGTACGCCGGAGGACTTTATGTACTTTATGGATGAGATGCACAGGGCGGGGATCGGCGTGATTCTGGACTGGGTGCCCGCACATTTCCCGCGGGATACCTACGGCCTGTCAGGGTTTGACGGCACTTGCCTGTATGAGCATCAGGATCCGAGACAGGGCTTCCATCCGCACTGGGGTACACTGATTTATAATTACGGACGTCCGCAGGTGAGTAATTATTTGATTGCCAATGCGCTGTACTGGGTGGAAAAATACCACGCAGACGGAATCCGCATCGATGCGGTGGCGTCCATGCTTTATCTGGATTATGGGAAGAACGACGGAGAGTGGGTGGCAAACATCTACGGCGGCCATGAAAATCTGGAGGCGGTGGAGCTTTTAAAGCACTTAAATTCTATTATGAAAAAACGCAATCCCGGTGTGCTGATGATTGCGGAGGAGTCCACAGCGTGGCCGAAGATCACGGGCGCTCTGGACGAGGACGGTCTGGGCTTCGACCTGAAATGGAATATGGGCTTTATGAACGATTATCTGGGCTACATCACGACAGATCCCTTTTTCCGTTCGGGGAGGCACAATGAACTGACTTTCAGCATGATCTACGCTTACAGCGAGAAGTTTATGCTGGTGCTGTCCCACGACGAGGTGGTGCACGGCAAGGGCACGCTCCTTGGAAGGATGCCGGGAGAGCGGGAGAAGCAGTTTGCCAATCTGCGCCTGACCTATGCTTATCATATGACCCATCCGGGCAAGAAGCTTCTCTTTATGGGGCAGGACATCGGGGAATACAATGAGTTTAATGAAAAGCGGGCTGTAGAGTGGGGGCTTTTGGAGCATGCGGATCACAAAAAGCTAAACCAGATGGTGGCGGATTTAAATAAGTTTTACGTTTCTTCCCCGGCCCTTTATGAGAAGGACACTTCCTGGGAAGGCTTTGAGTGGATCAACTGCATTACGCCGAACGCCTGTATGCTGTCATATATCAGAAAGACGGACGATGTAAAGGATATGCTTGTGGTGGTGGCAAACTTTGCCGACGCGAGACAGGAATTCCGGGTGGGCGTGCCCTGTGAGGGAAAGTACCGTGAGGTCTTTAATACGGATGATCCGGCATACGGTGGCAGCGGCATAATGAATACGGCAGTCTGTGAGACGCTGGAGATGGAGTGGGATGGCAAGCCCTATGCCATTGATATGGTGAGCGCACCTTTGAGCATCAGCATTTTCTCCTATACACCTTATACAAAGGAGGAGAAAGATGAGATCGAGCGCAGACGCGAGGAGGAAAGACGTCTGGCGAAGGAAGCGGAGGAAAGACGACTGGCCCAAGAGGAGGCAGAGCGCACGGCACAGGCTGCGGCTGAGGCCAGGGAGCAGGCGAAGCGCGCTGCGGCGGAGGCGAAGGAACTGGCGAAGCGGGCGGCGGCCGAAGCCAGAGAAAGCGCGAAGGCCGCAGAGGTGTTGGAGAAAGCGGCTGCGGCTGCGGCGCAGAAGCTGCAGGAACTGACGAAGAAGCCGAAAACGGCAGCGAAGAAGTCCGGGGATGCGAAGAGAGAGCCGAAGGCGGCGGCCGGAACAAAGGCCGGAGCGAAAACAGGAGCGAAGGCTGCTGTGAAGAAAACACCGGCGAGGAAATCAGCCGCAGAGAAAAAAGAGGCGGAAAATAAGTAAAGCGACACGGAGGCGGTATGGAAGAGCAGGTAGTGGAAGGGCAGCTTAAGGAAATCGAGTATATTGCGTCGGATGAGCTGAATGTAGGGCTGATTGAGCGGTATCTGCAGGAACTGCCGGATAAGCTGATCCGTCTGGGCGTCAGGGTGCTTTTGGCGCTGGTTGTGTTTTTTATCGGCGTCCAGCTCATCAAGCTGGTGCGGAGGATCCTTCGGAAATCCTTCGAGCGGCGAAATGTGGATGTGGGCGTAAGCCGCTTTTTGGACTCACTTGTCAAAACGGTACTCTACATCCTGCTGCTCTTTATGATCGCATCTTCCTTCGGACTGGACGCCACCAGTGTGGTGGCGCTGGTCGGTTCCGCAGGTGTGGCCATTGGTCTGGCGGTACAGGGAAGCCTTTCCAATTTCGCGGGAGGCGTGCTGATCCTGCTCTTAAAGCCTTTTAAGCTCGGGGATTATATCTTGGACGCGGCAGGCAATGAGGGAACGGTGGAGGACGTGCAGCTTTTTTATACCAGACTGATCACGCCGGACCGTCACATGGTCGTCGTGCCGAACGGAGAACTGGCAAACGGCAATATTCTGAATATGAGCACGATAGGCAACCGCAGGATGGATATCAGGGTGGGTATTTCCTATGCGTCGGATATCCGCAGGGCAAAGGAAGCGCTTCTCCGGGTGCTGGACGAGGATCCCGGGGTTTTACAGGATGAGGAGAAGCGGGTGTTTGTGGAAGAGCTGGCGGACAGTGCAGTAATTCTGGATGTGCGCTGCTACAGCGCCAATGAAAATTTCTGGGAGACCAGATGGCGGCTGATGGAAGCGGTAAAGTATGCGCTGGACGAGGCAGGGATCGGGATACCCTTCCCGCAGATGGATGTGCATATGAGGGAAAGCTGACAGATATTTGTCCGTTAGAATATTCCTGATAGAATTTCTGAAAAAATCTCTTGCAAAATGACTCATTCCATCATATAATAGTCATTGTTGTAAGGTTATGCTGGAATAGCGCAGTCGGTAGCGCAACTGATTCGTAATCAGTAGGTCGAGGGTTCGAGTCCCTTTTCCAGCTTGAAAAGGCTCCGCTGATGCGGAGCCTTTTGCGTAGAAATAAAATAGCAGGGGAGATTGTGTGACGGGGGTGGAGAATCTGAGACGATGTGTAGTAATTGGCGGAGCGGATATCGGACGGTATGACCATATTCGTGCCTGTCTGCGGGCAGATGACTTTTATGTCTGCTGCGACAGCGGTTTGAAGCACAGGGAGGGGCTGGGGATTGTTCCGGACTTGATTGTGGGGGATTTTGATTCTTATGAAAACCCGCATCTGGAGACGGAAACCATCGTTCTCCCATGTGAGAAGGACGACACGGATACCGTGTTCGCAGTGAAGGAGGCGCTGGCCCGGGGATTTCAGGAATTCCTGCTGGTAGGGGTCATCGGCGGGCGGCTGGATCACACCCTGGGGAATGTGTCTCTGTTGCTGATGCTGCATGCACAGGGAAAAACCGCGGCAGCAGTAGATGATTATTCAGAGCTGGAGATTGTCTCGGAACTCCCGGTACAGATCAGCGGCCGGTATGCGTTCTTTTCTCTTTTGAATATTTCGGGAACTGCGCAGGGGATTACGATTAGAAATGCCAAGTATCCGCTGGAAGATGCGGAAATTACATGCGAGTATCAGTACGGTATCAGTAATGAGACGCTTCCCGGCAGGATTGCGGAGGTGTCGGTGCGAAGGGGGCGGCTGCTTCTGGTTAAGGTGCTGCCCTGAGCCGCAATGGGAAATGTATATATGTATCCTGCCGTTAAAAAGTTTAAATTTATACGCCGCTATAGCTTGACATAATATTTTTGCATGGTACAATATGTAGTACATGCATCGTGGATATGACATACATCATGTGGTATATCAGCAGAAATATGGGGGAGCTATTTCATGAAGATTATCAAGAGAAGCGGCGTGGAGGTTAACTTTGACCTGAAGAAGATCATAGCGGCCATTAAAAAGGCAAACAACAGCGTACAGGAGGAGGACCGGCTGACAGAGGAAGAAATTGATGAGATTGCTTCTGTAGTGGCTGACCACTGCGAGGAGATGAGAAGGGCTCCCAGCGTGGAGGAGATTCAAGATATGGTGGAGAACCAGCTCATGAAGTACCGGGCTTACACCATCTCCAGAAACTATATCACTTACCGTTATAAGAGAGCGCTTGTGCGTAAATCCAACTCCACGGATGAGCAGATTTTAAGTCTTCTGGAGTGTAATAACGAAGAAGTAAAACAGGAAAATTCCAATAAAAATCCCACGGTCAACAGTGTGCAGAGGGATTACATGGCGGGGGAAGTGAGCAAGGATATCACCAGGCGGTTCCTGCTTGCGCCGGATATCGTGGAAGCGCATGAGCAGGGCGTGATTCATTTCCATGACGCGGACTATTTTGCCCAGCATATGCACAACTGCTGTCTGGTCAATCTAGAGGATATGCTGCAGAACGGTACGGTAATCAGTGAGACGATGATCGACACGCCGAAGAGTTTCTCGACGGCCTGTAATGTGGCGACACAGAGCATCGCGCAGATTGCAAGCTGTCAGTACGGCGGACAGAGCATCTCCCTGTCCCATCTGGCCCCTTTTGTGAATGTGAGCCGGGAAAAGTTCCGCAGGAAGGTGCGGGCGGAGATGGAGGAGATGGGCGTAAGCGCTACGGAGGAACAGATCAATGCCATTGCGGAGCGGCGCGTGAAAGACGAGATTAAGCAGGGTGTGCAGATCATCCAGTATCAGGTGATCACGCTGATGACCACCAACGGACAGGCGCCTTTTATCACGGTTTTTATGTATATTGATGAGGTGCCGGAGGGGCGTCTGCGGGACGATCTGGCGATGATTATAGAGGAGATGCTAAATCAGCGGATTCAGGGTGTGAAGAATGAGAAGGGGGTCTATATTACCCCGGCCTTCCCGAAGCTGATCTACGTGCTTGAGGAGGATAATGTCCGCGAGGGCACCAAATACTGGTATCTGACGAAGCTGGCGGCAGAGTGCACGTCCAGACGAATGGTTCCAGACTATATTTCGGAAAAGGTTATGAGGCAGTTAAAGGACGGCAACTGCTATACCTGTATGGGATGCCGTTCTTTCCTTACCGTGTACCACGATGAAAATGACCAGCCAAAGTTTTACGGCAGATTCAATCAGGGTGTGGTCACCTTAAATCTGGTGGATGTGGCCTGCTCCTCGGGGCAAAACACAGAGCGTTTCTGGGAAATTATGGACGAGCGGCTGGAGCTGTGCAGGCGGGCGCTGATGGCGCGGCATAACAGACTTAAGGGGACGCTCTCCGATGTGGCGCCAATCCTGTGGCAGAACGGGGCGCTTGCCAGACTGAAAAAGGGGGAGAAGATCGATAAGCTTCTCTACGGCGGTTATTCCACCATATCGCTCGGGTATGCGGGGCTTTGTGAGTGCACCCGCTATATGACGGGAAAAAGCCATACCGATCCTGAAGCGACGGCTTTTGCCTTGAAGGTGATGCAGTACTTGAATCATGCCTGCAAAGAGTGGCGGGAAGAGACGAACATTGATTTCAGTCTTTACGGCACGCCTTTAGAGTCAACCACCTATAAGTTTGCGAAATGTCTGCAGAAGCGTTTCGGTCTGATTGAGGGCGTGACGGATCGCAATTATATCACGAACAGCTATCATGTGCATGTGACGGAGGAAATCAACGCTTTTGATAAGCTGAAGTTTGAGGCACAGTTCCAGGAGCTCTCCCCGGGCGGCGCGATCAGCTATGTGGAAGTGCCGAACATGGAAAACAATCTGGAGGCGGTACTGTCCCTGATGCAGTATATTTATGACAATATCATGTATGCGGAATTAAATACCAAGAGCGATTACTGTCAGGCCTGCGATTACCATGGGGAGATCAGGATCGTGGAGGACACGGACGGGAAGCTTGTCTGGAAGTGCCCTAACTGCGGCAATACTGACCAGAACAGGATGAATGTGGCGAGGCGTACCTGCGGCTATATCGGGACGCAGTTCTGGAATCAGGGGCGCACGCAGGAGATTAAGGAGAGAGTTCTTCATCTATAACAAGAGTAAATTTGCTTCGCAAATTAACTCTGCGAGGACCGCTTCGCGGCCTCGGATACAGCGGAGAATGGTATGTATTATTCGGTTATTAAAAAACACGATATCGCGGACGGACCGGGGGTGCGGGTGGCGCTTTTTGTCAGCGGCTGCACCCACCGCTGTGAAGGCTGCTTCAATCCCGAGACATGGGATTTTCAGTACGGGACACCCTTTACAGATGCGGTAACGGACGAGATACTTGAGGCGCTATCACCGGATTATATCGCGGGGCTTACGCTGCTTGGCGGAGAGCCGCTGGAACCCGGTAACAGGCAGGCGCTTCTGCCGCTTCTGCGTGCGGTGAAAGAGGCGTATCCGCAGAAAAATATCTGGTGCTATACGGGCTATCTGTTTGAGGCGGATCTTCTGGAGAAATTCTGCGCGCAGTGGGAGGGGATGGAGGCGTTTCTGTCTTATCTGGACGTAATCGTGGACGGAGAATTTATCATGGACCGGAAAAACATCAGCCTTCGGTTCCGGGGATCGGAGAATCAGCGGATCATTGATGTGCAGGAGTCTTTGCGGCAGGGGAAGACCGTGCTGTGGGAGGATGGAGAGGGCAGATAGAAATAAATAGGAGACAGCGGCGGCAGGGGAGAAATCTCCTGCCTTTTTTGCGCAGGATCATATATAGGACAAGGCTGCCGGAGTGATATATATGGTAAGGGGCAATCGGATCGGGCAGAGGTTTACCTCTGTTGAGAAAACAGATATAATAAACCCGACATATGGTGTCAGTATTTATGCGTTATTCTTTCCGGGGAAGGAGGAAATGGCATGCAGGAGAGCAGATTGTTTCAGATTGTATATTACTTGTTGGATAAGGGACAGGCTACCGCCCCGGAGCTGGCGGCGCGCTTTGAGGTGTCTGTCAGGACAATTTACAGGGACATCGACGCACTGAGCGGGGCGGGGATTCCCATCTATGCGGAAGCGGGCAGAAACGGGGGCATCCGGCTGATGCATGATTTTGTTCTGGATCATGCCGTGCTGTCGGGGGAGGAAAAGCAGGAGATTCTTGCGGCGCTGCAGAGCATCAATATTACCCGGAATATCAGCGAGAGCCAGACCTTACAGAAGCTTTCCGCCCTGTTTCAGCTTCCCTTGGAGAACTGGCTTGAGGTGGATTTTTCCCGATGGGGCAATCAGGGGTTTGACAGGGAAAAGTTTGCGCTTTTGAAAACCGCTGTGATTCACTGCAGACATGTGAGAATCCGCTATGCCGGTGCGGACGGGGCGGTGGGAGAACGGACCGTGCAGCCGCATAAACTGGTCTACAAGGCAAAAGCGTGGTATTTGAAGGCGTTCTGTGAAGAAAAGCAGGATATGCGGACTTTTAAGCTGAACCGTATTTTGGAACTGACGCTTTTGGAGGATCGTTTTACGCGGCGTAGTTTTCCTGAGGATTCGGATGACCTGGAGGGCGATTTCCCGCTGATTAAGCTCCGCTTTCCGGAGGAAATGGCGTACCGGGTTTACGACGAGTTTGACGGAAATCAGATAGAGAGGCAGGAGAACGGGGATTTGATCGCTTCTGCCAGAATGCCGGAGGGTGCGTGGCTGATTAGTTTTCTTTTGTCCTTCGGGACACAGGTGGAGATCCTTGCTCCGGTTTATCTGCGGGAAGAGATTGCGCGGCAGGCGAAAAAGATTTATGAAAAAAACAGAACCTGACATAAGATGTCAACATTAAGGGCGTATCATAAAAGTATAAAGCGACCGCCGATTCATCCGGGCAATCAGACGACGGCTGCACAATAGGTATTTGGCATATGCCATGGAGCTGCTGATATACCACGGAATAGAGCAGAGAAAGGAAGGAAGATTGAAAATGAAAATTTTCAATCGCGAGATTTGTGTCTGCGCGTTGCTTGCCACAAACTCGTTTATGCGCAGAAAGCAGCGCAGAAATGGAGAAAAACATGGGAAGACCTACGACAAAAGCGGATTTATTAACCGCAGCAGCGGAAAACTATGAGAAACTGAATGAGATGATTGCAGGGCTGACGGAAACGGAGCTGAATTCGCCCTTTGACTTTTCCGGCAGCGCGAAGAAGGAGGCGCACTGGAAAAGGGACAAAAATCTCCGGGATGTTCTGGTGCATCTCTATGAGTGGCACCAGCTCCTGCTGACCTGGGTACATGCCAATCAGAGGGGTGACAACTGGCCTTTTATTCCGAAGCCCTATAACTGGAAAACCTACGGCGACATGAATGTGACGTTCTGGAAAAAGCATCAGGACACAGCGCTGGACGAGGCGAAAAGCATGCTTCAAAAATCCCATGACGAGGTGATGGCGCTTGCGGAGACCTTTTCCAACGAAGAGCTGTTTTCCAAAGGCGTCTTTCCGTGGGTAGGGGGAAGCACGCTCGGCTCTTATTTTGTCAGCAATACCTCGAGCCACTATGACTGGGCCATGAAGAAACTGAAGGCACATAAGAAAATCTGTGCCGGAAAGTGAGGGACGGACAGATGCACTTTGTGACGGCGAAGGGGATCTTATCCCCCAAAAACGGCATGAACCTGTACCGGGGCTGTTCCCACGGGTGCATCTACTGCGATTCCAGAAGCAGATGCTACCATATGGAGCACGCCTTTGAGGATATTGAAGTAAAGGAGAATGCCGTCGATCTTCTGGAACATGCCCTGAAGCATAAAAGGCAGAAATGCATGATCGGCACGGGTTCCATGACGGACCCGTATATTCCGCTGGAGCTGGAACTTCAAAATGTCAGGAAGGCGCTGTCCTTGATTTATGAGTACGGTTTCGGTTTTACGGTGATCACAAAGTCAGACCGTGTTTTGCGGGATCTGGATCTTTTGCGGAAAATCAACGAAAAGACGAAATGTGTGGTGCAGATGACACTGACCACTTATGATGAGGGGCTGTGCAGAAAAATCGAGCCGCATGTAAGCACGACGGGGGAGCGGTTTGCGGCGCTGAAGAAGCTGCGGGACGCGGGAATCCCTACCGTTGTGTGGCTTTCTCCGATTCTGCCTTTTATCAACGATACGCAGGAGAATCTTTCTGGTATTCTGGAGTTGTGCGCGGAAGCGGAGGTTTACGGCGTCATCAACTTTGGTATGGGGCTGACGCTGCGGGAGGGGAACCGGGAATACTTCTATAAACAGTTAGACGGTCTGTTTCCCGGATTGAAGGAAAAGTATATACGGACCTACGGAAACCGGTATGAGATCGAAAGCCCGGACAGCAGGAAGCTGATGAAGCTGTTTCATCAGAAATGCGGTGAGAACGGAATCGTCCATGACAATGAGCAGATCTTCCGGTATTTGCAGACCTTTGAGGAGAAGGGCGCGGGGTGGCAGATGAGTCTTTGGGATTTATAATGTAATATTATGGAGTGGCATGAAAAAGCGATCAGGGACCGGCCGTAATGGCCGGTCCTTTCCTTTGGCATATCGAAAGCTAGTATTTCTTCTTATAATAATGCTCCGCACTCTGGATCAGCTTATAAAACACCATGGCGATGGCGCACAAAATAATAATGGAGGTAATCACCATGTTAAGCTGGAACACCTGCGAGCCGTAGATAATCAGATATCCCAGACCCCGTCTCGCGGCTAGGAATTCCCCGATGATAACGCCTACAAGAGAAAGGCCGATATTGACTTTCATGCTGCTTAAAATGAGCGGCACGGAGCTTGGCAGGATCACCTTGGTGAGGGCATCCTTGCGGCTGCCGCCCAGCGTGTAGATCAGCTTGCACATTTCCGGGTCTACCTGACAGAAACCGGTGTAGAGACTGATGATGGAACCGAAGATCGCCACGGAGAGGCCCGCCACGATGATGGTGTTAGTCCCGGTGCCCAGCCATACGATGAGCAGTGGCGCAAGTGCGGATTTGGGCAGGGCGTTCAGAACGACGAGGTAGGGTTCCAGAATTTCGGAGAGGCTGTTCTGATACCAGAGCAGGGTGGCAGCGAGGAGACTTAAGACCGTGACCAGAAAGAAACTTGCGATTGTTTCAAACAGGGTGACGCCGGTATGGGCGAAGAAGGAATGATCCACAATCATTTGGCCGAGATACTGCAAAATGCCGGAGGGACTGCTGAAAAAGAAGCTGTCTATCCAGCCGAGTGCAGCGGCTGTCTCCCATAATCCCAGAAAGAGGAGGAGAAGGAAAAATCTTCCAAGGGTGATCCGGTGGTGGTGCCGGTGGTGGGCGCGCAGGAAATTTTCCTGCTGTGCTGAGACGGGCGGCGGCGTCTTATGCGGTTGTCTTGTCATCGGTTAATACCTCCCATAATTGATTAAAGTATGTCTGATAGGCGGCAGTGCCGCGGACAGCCAGGGGGTCTTCCCGGCCGATTTCATAGTGGATTGACATCTCGCGTTTTACCCCGGCGGGGCGTCTGGAGAGGACGATCACCCGGTCAGCCAGCGTGATGGCTTCGGAGAGGTCGTGGGTGATCAGCAGCGCGGTCTTTCCCGTTTGGCGGATGATATTGGCAATGTCCGCGGAGACGGAGAGTCTGGTCTGGAAATCCAGGGCGCTGAAAGGTTCGTCAAGAAGAAGGAGATCCGGATGGACAGCCATGGTGCGGATCAGGGCGGCCCGTTGGCGCATGCCCCCGGAAAGCTCGGAGGGCTTTTTGTCCTTAAATCCATAAAGACCGTAATCTTCCAGAAGTTTCAGGATATAGTCCGTGTTTTCTTCAGTGAGACTGTGGGTGAGCTCCAGACCCAGAATGACATTCTGATAGACCGTGCGCCATTCAAAGAGATGGTCTCTTTGCAGCATATAGCCTATTTTTAGGGCGGAGTCCGGGCAGTAGTCTCTGGAGGACAGCCCCCGGTAGAGAACCTCGCCTTCCTCCGGGGCAAGCAGTCCCGCAATGATGGACAAAAGAGTGGATTTGCCGCAGCCGCTCGGGCCTACGACGGCGACGAAGCTCCCCTCGGAAATCTGCAGATTGATGTGCGAAAGTGCGGGGGTTTCTCCCTTCAGGTTGTGATAGGAGTAGGAAACATCCCGCAGGGAAAGTATTGGCTGCATAGAAAATGCCTCCTTATGTAGTTAACGACATCATATTTTTCGGGAACAGAAATCTGACGGGTCGTTCACTACGAGTATAACATTATTTTATGTCGGCTAAGAAAATATGTGTTCTGATTGAAAAGAAAACCAATTTATGGTATCATCAAATTTAGATTTAATTATATTATGGAGGTTTTGGGCATGGCGCAGTTGTGGGGCGGCCGTTTCACGAAAGAGACGGACCAGCTTGTATATAATTTTAACGCGTCAATTTCCTTTGACCAGAAATTCTTGAAACAGGATATTGAGGGCAGTATTGTACATACGATCATGCTTGCCAAGCAGGGAATTCTGACGAAAGAGGAGAAGGACGAAATTTTAAAAGGGCTTACCGGGATCAGGCAGGATGTGGAGGATGGAAAGCTTGCCATCACGGAGGAGTATGAGGATATCCATAGCTTTGTGGAGGCTAATCTGATCGGACGGATTGGTGATGTGGGGAAAAAGCTGCACACGGGCAGGAGCCGGAACGATCAGGTGGCGCTCGATATGCGGCTGTATACAAGGCTTGAGGTGCTGAACACAGATACGTTATTGAAGGAGCTTTTACAGACGCTTCTGGCGATTATGGAGGAGCACACGCAGACATATATGCCGGGCTTTACCCATCTGCAGAAGGCGCAGCCGGTGACGCTTGCACATCATGTCGGCGCTTATTTTGAAATGTTTAAAAGGGACAGATCCCGGCTGAAGGATATTTTTTACCGCATGAATTACTGTCCGCTGGGAGCAGGGGCGTTAGCGGGGACGACTTATCCGCTGGACAGAACCTATACAGCGTCTCTTCTCGGGTTTGAGGGGCCGACGTTAAACAGCATGGATTCGGTTTCAGACAGGGACTATCTGATTGAGTTTTTGTCGGCGCTCTCCACGATTATGATGCATCTGAGCCGTTTCTGCGAGGAGATCATTATATGGAATTCCAACGAATACCGCTTTGTGGAGATCGACGATGCCTACTCCACGGGCAGCAGCATTATGCCCCAGAAGAAAAATCCGGACATAGCGGAACTGGTGCGGGGCAAGACAGGGCGTGTTTACGGGGCGCTGATTTCCATCCTGACGACCATGAAGGGGATTCCCTTGGCTTACAATAAAGATATGCAGGAGGACAAGGAGCTGACCTTTGATGCCATCGATACGGTGAAGGGGTGTCTGGCACTGTTCGAGGGCATGATGCGCACGATGAAATTTAATAAGGATGTGATGGAAAAGAGCGCAGCCATGGGCTTTACCAATGCCACGGACGCGGCGGACTATCTGGTGGGGAAGGGTGTGCCCTTCCGTGATGCCCACGGTATTATCGGCAGGCTGGTGCTTTACTGCATTGAGAAAAACTGCAGTATCGACGAGCTTTCCATCGAGGAATTGAGGGAAATCAGCCCTGTCTTTGAGGAGGATATTTATCAGGCCATCAGCTTAAAGACATGCGTGGAAAAGCGGCTGACCATCGGCGGGCCGGGGCCGGAGGCTATGCGGGAAGTGATACGGGTGCAAAAGGAATATCTGACGAAGGACTGGCAGGATGAGGACAGCATGTTCGGCGGTCGGCTTGGAGAAATAGAGATAAAGGAAACGGAGGAGGAGTAAGCTGTTATGAGCGAGAAATTGAAGGTAGGAATTTTGGGCGGCACAGGCATGGTGGGGCAGCGTTTCATCGCCCTTCTGGAGAACCATCCCTGGTTTGAGGTGACCACGATTGCGGCGAGCCCCCGGTCCGCGGGCAAGTCCTATGAGGAGGCAGTCGGTGGGAGATGGAAGATGGATACGCCTATGCCGGAAGCGGTAAAGAAGATTGTGGTTAAGAACGTGAATGAGGTCGCGGAAGTGGCGGCTGAGGTGGATTTCGTTTTTTCCGCTGTGGATATGACTAAGGACGAGATCAGGAAGATCGAGGAGGAGTACGCGAAGACGGAGACGCCTGTGGTTTCCAACAACAGCGCCCACCGCTGGACGCCGGACGTGCCCATGGTGGTGCCGGAGATCAATCCGGAGCATTTCGATGTGATCGAGTCACAGAAAAAGAGGCTTGGCACAAAGCGCGGCTTTATCGCCGTGAAACCGAACTGTTCGATCCAGAGTTATGCGCCGGTTCTCACCGCATGGAAGGAGTTTGAGCCTTACGAGGTGGTGGCCACCACTTATCAGGCAATTTCCGGCGCGGGCAAGACCTTTCAGGACTGGCCGGAGATGGTGGAGAATGTGATTCCCTACATTGGCGGCGAGGAGGAGAAGAGCGAGAAGGAGCCGCTTCGGATCTGGGGGAAGATCGTGGACGGCGAGATTGTTCCCGCCGAGAGTCCGGTGATCACCTGCCAGTGTATCCGGGTGCCTGTTTTAAACGGCCATACGGCTGCCGTGTTCGTAAAGTTCAGAAAGAAACCTACCAAAGAGCAGCTTGTGGAGAAACTGCTGCAGTTTAAGGGGCTGCCGCAGGAACTGGAGCTTCCCAGCGCACCGAAACAGTTCATTCAGGTGATGGAGGAGGATAACCGTCCACAGGTGAAGCTGGATGTGGATTATGAAAACGGTATGGGAATCAGCGTGGGACGTATCCGTGAGGACAGCGTTTATGACTGGAAATTCGTGGGTCTTTCCCATAATACCGTGCGCGGAGCGGCTGGGGGAGCCGTACTTTGTGCGGAGACTTTAAAGGCGAAAGGGTATATAACGAAAAAGTAAAGGAGATATAAGGGAACTGTAAACACAGATGATTAATATGGGGGGAGGGGCGCCGTCTGGGGAGAATGGCGCGCATATAAAGTGATAAGTACAGAGATCAATGTGAAGGGAAACGGGACACAACAGCTTGCACAGGAGAATGAAAGGCTCCGTCAGGATGAGAAAATGCTCCGCCTTTTGTGCGAGACGTCAAGCAGTGCATTTATCTATTATAATTATTTGGAAGACCGGTTTGAGACCATGGCCAACTGGGATCACTTCTTTGATTTTTCCATTTCTAATATGGAAGATCTGTCGAAGCTCTATGACAGGGTGGAAGAACAGTACGAAATACCACTCAGGGAAGGGCTGTTTATTGAAAAGAACGGGAGAGACAGGGAGAGCTTTGAAATTAAGCTGAAGGAGAGCCGTCTCTGCATCGAGGTGGAGGTAAACGTTGTTTATGATTCCGACGGGAAACCCACGGATAAAATCATACGGTTTAAGGACGTGACCAAATTAACCGCCCAGAAGGATGAGCTTACTTACATGGCATATTACGATATGCTGACGGGGCTTTATAACCGCAATTATTTTGTGAGGCTTTTGGGGGAGTTTTTACGCCGTGCGGAAAAGGAAGGGAAAAATGTCGCGGTGATGTTCATGGACTTTGACGACTTCCGCAGAGTCAATGACGGTATGGGCATCATTGCGGGGGATGAGCTGGTGCAGCTTTTCGGCCAGTATCTTGTCGGCCTGATGAGCAGCAATGTGGTGATTTCCCATTTTAGTACGGATATCTACTGCATCGCAATCTATGACCCATGTGGCGCCAGAAGTGTGGATACAATTTACCGGGTGATCAGGGAGCGGCTGAAAAAACCGTTTAAATTGACGGACGGACAGGAGGTCACCATGACGGTGAGCGTGGGCGTTTCCGAATATCCGGAGGCGGCGCTGGGGACGCTGGAGCTGATTAACTGCGCGGAGATCGTCATGTTTAAGGCAAAGAGCCGTGGAAAGGACAAAATCCAGTATTTTGACGGCGCTATTCTGGAGGAGTTTTTACAGACGGTGACCATCCAGAACAAGCTGAAAGAGGTTGTGTTCGAGCAGAATTTTACGATGTACTTCCAGCCCCAGTATTATGCGGAAAACGGAAAGCTTCGTGGCGTGGAGGCGCTGATCCGCTGGAGGGACAATAAGGGGGATATGATAAGTCCCGCCGTTTTTATTCCGATTGCGGAAAGGAACGGAACCATTGTGCCGATAGGAAACTGGGTGATAGAAAAAAGCGTACAGATTTACGCGCAGTGGCGTGACAAATATCATTATCCGCTGGTTTTATCCCTGAATGTTTCGGCGGTACAGTGCAAGAAGCGGGGATTTATAGACTGTCTGATGCGGATTCTGGAGAAGTATGATGTTTCTCCGGGCGAGATAGAGGTCGAAGTGACGGAAACCATTCTGATAGAGGATTTTGACTATATAAGTGAACAGTTAAGCGTATTGAAACAGGCAGGGGTCAGAATTTCGCTGGACGATTTCGGCACGGGTTTTTCTTCCCTGTCCTATTTAAAGGGACTGCCGATCGATACGCTGAAAATAGATAAAACCTTTGTGGATACGCTTCTTACGGACAAAAACACAAAGATTATCACGGAATCCATTATTTACATGGTGAAACGTCTGGGATACGAGACGGTTGCGGAAGGTGTGGAGACCAGGGAGCAGTTCCAGTATCTGAAAGAGCTGGGATGCGATATGATTCAGGGATATTATATGGGCAGACCGATGCCGTCCGGGGGCATTGCCGATATACTGGAGAAATTGACGGCGAAGGTAGGATAAGGCAGGAAAAACGATGTTACTGGGCAGAACGACAGAACTTGGTTATCTGAATAATTATTATGACAGGGACGGCAGTCAGATTGTGATTGTTTATGGGCAGAGACATATCGGAAAGACCGCCCTCGTAAAGGAATTTATGAAAGACCGTCCGGGGCACTACTATCTTGCCAGTGCCTGTTCGGAGAGAGAACAGGCATACCAGTGGGGCAGACAGCTTACCCATGACGGTTATGTGGTAGAAAAGTTCCCGGCCTTTCAGGAGATTTTTGAAAAGATAGCCCATCGTGTTACCGGGAAAAAGGTGTTAGTAATCGACGAATTCCAGAATATTGTGCGTGCCAGCGATACCTTTATGAAGGAGCTGGTGGCCTTCGTGCACAGCCAGTGGAACCGGGACGATGTGATGGTCATTCTGGTGAGTTCTTCCATCGGGTGGATCGAAAACAGTATGATTACCAGAATCGGCGAGGCGGCTTACGAGCTTTCCGGCCTGCTTAAGATCAAGGAGATGCCTTTTGCGGATCTGGTGGAACGGTTCCCGAATTTCCGTATTGAGGAGTGTGTGGAGGCCTACGCTATTTTAGGGGGAATTCCTGGCCTGTGGAACCAGTTTGACGACAGGCTCACGATCCAGCAGAACATCTGCCGTAACATTCTTGACTGCAACAGCTTTCTTTTCGAGGAGGGGGAGCGCATTCTCACGGAGCAGCTCAGGGAGCCGGGGGTTTATAACACCATTATGGCCTCCATTGCGGCCGGGAACTATAAATTAAACGACCTTCACCAGCACACGGAGTTTTCCCGTGCGAAGATCAGTGTGTACCTGAAAAACCTGATTGAGCTGGAACTGGTAGAGAAGGTATTTTCCTACGACACGGCGGGCAGGGAGAACGTGCAGAAGGGAATCTACAGGATCAGCCATCCTTTCGTGGATTTTTATTATACTTATATGTATCCCCATCTGAGCGATCTGCATATGCTTTCGGTGGGAGAATTTTACAATCACTATATCATGCGGGATTTCCGGCGTTATGTGTCCGGCTATTTCAAGCAGGTGTGCAGACAGCATCTGGCAAGGCTGGGTGACCGGCACAGGCTTCCGATCAACTGCGGCGCCATCGGCGAGTGGATTGGCAAGGTGGGTTCGCTTGACATCATTGCGCAGGACGAGGAAGGGCGTACGCTGATCGGGCTGTGCAACTGGGAGAAGCCCATGACTTACGAGGATTACGAGAATCTGCTGCTCTACGCAAAAAAGGCGAAGATCAGTGCGGATTATATCTATATGTATACGGCATTCCGGTTTGACGAGAAACTGAATCTGGAGGCCAAGGTCAAACCGAACCTGAAACTGGTACAGATTTCGGATCTCTAAACGAGTGAAATCATGTAGGTTAGTGAGAAAAGAAGCATGGGAAAAAGTTTGTTTATTGCAGAGAAGCCCAGCGTGGCGCGAGAATTTGCAAAAGCGTTAAAATATAATATGAAAAACCGCGACGGCTATATGGAGTCCGAGGAGGCGGTCGTGACCTGGTGTGTGGGACATCTCGTAACCATGAGTTACCCGGAGGCTTACGATGAAAAGTATAAAAGATGGTCGCTGGAGACGATCCCTTTTATTCCGAAGGAGTTCAAGTATGAGGTAATAGACGGCGTGAAAAAGCAGTTCGGCATTGTGAGCGGGCTTTTGAACAGGGAGGATGTGGAGACGATCTATGTCTGCACCGACTCCGGGCGGGAGGGCGAATACATCTACCGTCTGGTGGAACAGCAGGCGGGCGTTTCGGGAAAAGACAGGAAGCGGGTATGGATCGATTCCCAGACAGAGGAGGAGATCCTGCGGGGTATTCGGGAGGCCAAGGATCTCTCGGCTTATGATAATCTTTCCCACGCGGCATATCTGCGGGCGAAGGAGGATTACCTTATGGGGATTAACTTTTCCCGCGCCCTCACTTTAAAATACAGCTATTCGATCAAAAATTATTTGAATACAGACAAGGCAGTGGTTTCCGTGGGCCGGGTAATGACCTGTGTACTTGGCATGGTGGTGAACAGGGAGCGTGAGATTCGGGAGTTTGTAAAAATTCCCTTTTACCGCATACTGATGAAGGCGGATATCGCGGGACATGAATGTTCTCTGGAGTGGAAAGCCGTGGAGGGCTCGAAGTTTTACCAGTCCCCGAAAATCTATAAGGACAACGGTTTTTTAGAGGAAAAGGACGCGGAAGATTTTATTGCTTTCCTGCAGGAGGAGCCGGAGGAGAAACCCCTGGTGGAAAAAATCGAGCGGAAGAAAGAGACGAAGAATCCGCCGCTTCTGTACAATCTGGCAGAACTGCAGAACGACTGCGCTAAGCTTTTTAAGATCAGTCCGGATGAGACGCTCAGGATCGCGCAGGAGCTTTATGAGAAAAAATTGACCACTTATCCCAGAACGGACGCCAGAGTCCTCTCCACGGCGGTGGCGAAGGAGATCGGGAAAAACATCAGGGGGCTGCAGAGCTTTCCGCCTACAGCGGCTTTTGCGGAAAAGATCCTGAAGGAGGAGCGTTTCAAGGGCATTGCGAAAACCAGATATGTGAACGATAAGCAGATCACGGACCACTACGCGATTATTCCCACAGGGCAGGGTCTGGCGGCTTTGAACGGTTTGCATCCCACCTCGGCGAAGGTCTATGAGATTATAGTCAGGCGGTTTTTGAGTATTTTTTATCCGGCGGCGGTCTATCAGAAGATTACCCTGACGGCGAAATGCAAGGGAGAGACCTTCGTTTCCGGCTTCAAAGTGCAGGCGGAGCAGGGTTATCTCGAAGTTGCGCAAAATTCTTTTGCAAGAAAGAAGTCAGAGGAGTATACTGAAAGAGAGAGTGCCGATGAGGAGCAGGACAGTTCCGTCGACGTATCGTTTATGGAAGCGCTCGGCGCTCTGAAAAAAGGTGTGCCGCTTGAGAAGAAAGCGCTGGAAAAGAAGGAGGGGGAGACGTCCCCGCCCAAGCGCTACAATTCGGGAACCATGATCCTGACGATGGAAAATGCAGGACAGTTTATCGAGGACGAGGAGCTACGGGCGCAGATCAAGGGAAGCGGGATCGGCACTTCCGCCACTAGGGCGGAAATTTTAAAAAAACTGGTACATATCAAATACCTGGATTTGAATAAAAAGACGCAGATCATCACGCCCACGCTTTTGGGGGAGATGATTTATGAGGTGGTCGCAGGCTCGGTGAAGCCGCTTTTGGACCCCAGACTGACGGCAAGCTGGGAGAAAGGGCTGACGCTGGTGGCCTCCGGGGAGATTACGGAGGAGGAGTACATGGGGAAGCTGGACGATTTCGTTACCAGAAGGACGAATATCGTGAAACAGATGACGAATCAGGGCGCGCTTTTTCATAGATTCCAATATGCGTCCCAGTTTTATAAAGGTGTAAAAAAGGAGAAGAGGTAAACAGTATGATTGGATTGCAGGATACCACGATTGCCGCCCTCTATACGTTGGAGGAGACAATCGCAAAGGAAGTGTTCACGGGGCTTACCTATCCCTGGGAGGCGCTTCCTAAGATTAAGGATTTTATCATTTCCCTTGGGGAGACGCTCCCGGAGGAGAAGTACGAGCGAAGAGAAGGCAATATATGGGTTGCAAGAAACGCGAAAGTGTTCCCAAGCGCCTATATTGGCGGCCCTGCCATTATCGACGAGGAGGCGGAGATCCGCCACTGTGCGTTTATCAGGGGCAGTGCGATCGTGGGAAAAGGCGCGGTTGTTGGCAATTCCACCGAGCTTAAGAACGTGATTCTTTTTAATAAGGTGCAGGTGCCCCATTACAATTATGTGGGCGACAGCATTTTGGGTTATAAGGCGCATATGGGAGCGGGTTCCATTACCTCCAACGTGAAGAGCGATAAGACGCTGGTGGTGGTGAAGGCCGGAGAGGAGACTTTCGAGACAGGACTGAAGAAATTCGGCGCCATGCTGGGAGACCAGGTGGAAGTGGGATGTAATTCCGTTTTAAATCCCGGCACGGTGATCGGTAAAAATACCAATATTTATCCGACCTCCATGGTGAGAGGACTGATTCCCGCGGACAGCATTTACAAACGACAGGGCGAGACGGTCGGGAAACGGCAGTAGGCATGTATCGGAAACGGCGGCAAGACGGGCAGAGAAAAGAGTGTTGGGGATGGGCGTATGGCGATTGAATTAAATGTTGAAAACTTTAACTCCATGATCGACAATGTGATAACCGGAATCTGTTTCTTTGAGTATGAGGATGGGGATTTGGTTCCCATTTTTATCAATGAAGGATTTTTCCGTATGCTCGGTTATAATCGGGTACAGGGGATGAAATATCTGGAGAAGGTGGAGCTCAGTATCATACCGGAGGATATTCCGACCTACCGACAGGCCATCAGGGACGTGCTGAAGGATGACGGCGTGGTTAACACCGAATTTCGTACTGTGACGGGAAGCGGCGGCCTGCGCTGGCTTCATGTCAGGGGAAACCTGTATGCGAGAGAAGGGAAAAAATATACCATCGTTGCCATCATTGAGGATGTGACGGAAAGGAAGAATGTGGAGGAGGAGCTGCAAAGACAGGCGGAGCGCCTGCATATTCTGTCCGAGGCCGAGGGGGAGAAGATCATCGATTATAATGCCAGGACGGATGTTATGACGATTCGTTCCAGTGACGAGTATGGCATGGCCAAGGATGAGATACATGGCAGATATATGCAGAGATTTGATGCCTCGACGATCTACAAGGAGGATGTGGCTTACTACAAGGCGGTATTGGAAAGCCTGTTAAAATCTCCGAAACATGATACCATTGAATTTCGGATTAAGCGGTTTGATGAAGACTATACGTGGTATCAGGCAAATCTGACGTCTCTTTTGGGCCCGGAGGGCTATGTGACCCGTATTGTGGGCCGTATGATTAATATCAATGACAGGAAGCTGAAGGAGATGGAACTTCTGCTCCGGGCAGAGAAGGATGCGTTGACGGGCATTTACAATCAGGGGGCGACGGAGCAGCTGATTCGCAATGCCATCGAGGACAGCAATGAAAATGCGCTGAGCGCATTGATGATCATCGATCTGGATAATTTCAAGGAGGCAAACGATCTGCTCGGTCATGCCAACGGCGATCAGCTTCTGGAGAAAACGGCTGGTATTCTAAGAGAAATGTTCAAGGGCGGCGATGTCATCGGACGTATCGGCGGCGACGAATTTATGGTTTTCATGAGAAGCATGTCCACGATTTCGGATGCCGACGAACTGGCGGACAATATTGTAAAGAGTGTCCGATATGACCTTGACTTTGAGGGACAGCCGATTCACGTGACCTGCAGCGTGGGCGTGGCGGTTTATCCCTACCACGGTAAAACTTACGAAGAGCTTTTTGAAAAGGCGGACAGAGCCGTATATACGGTCAAGGCGAACGGCAAGGACGGCTACCGTGTTTATCATGCCGCTACTACTACCGTTTATCATGCCAACAGAAAAGTCGGCTATGATATGACAAAGACGCTGGACTATGACAGGAATATCGAGGATCAGGTGATGCAGATTCTGTTTGAGGACAGGGTGCTGGAGTCCGCTTTGAGATCCTCTATAGAGCTGATGACGGCGAAATACCAGTTCCACAGAGGTTATATCTGCGGAAATGATTCGCTGCCGATTTCCCGTACCATACAGTTTACGGTGAAGACGTACGCAACGGGAAAAGAGGCGGATGAGCATTACGAGCTGAAACGGATGGTGAATGAGATTCTCTATTCTTTCTTCCCGGGCGTGGCCATGATTCACGATTATGACCTGACGGCGGAGGAGATGCGCGAGTATTTCCGGGCGGAGGGCATAAAGAGTATGCTGTACTATCCGCTGACCTCGCAGGGAGAATTCCAGGGTGCCATTGTTTTTGAGAACCACGAGGATGTGCAGATGGAGCTGTCGAAGAGCGAGATGGAGGAAGTCCGCTCCCTGTTCCGTCTGATGGAAGCGCATATTCTTCAGATCGGTCTGATGGACAGACTGCAGAATTTTGTGGCGC
This sequence comes from uncultured Lachnospiraceae bacterium, assembly GCA_947174505.1. Classification (GTDB taxonomy): domain Bacteria; phylum Bacillota; class Clostridia; order Lachnospirales; family Lachnospiraceae; genus UBA3282. The sequence goes on along the minus strand of CAMWJF010000022.1, from coordinate 20,899 downwards.
AGGTCGCTATCTTTGACAATATGGACAGCTTCGTCTATGTGGTGAACCCGGATAATTACGAGATCAGCTTTATCAACAAAAAGGTGCTGGTGGAGTCGCCCGACGTAAAGATCGGCGATATCTGTTATAAGGCACTGCAGAACAGGGATACACCCTGCGAGAACTGTATCCTGCGTAATCTGGACAAGAATGATCCGCACTGCCGCTGCACGGAGGAACTGTTTAACTATTCGCTGCGCAGCTGGACCAGATGTAGCGCGAGCTGGCTGGAATGCAGGGAAGAAAACGGCCTTGCCCTCCTGAACAGCTTTGATATATCGGAGTACTTTATGGGCTGACCGTTCAGTACAGGAATATGTAAGAAAAAAATGACAAACATCTGGATTTTTTTCCTCTGATGTGAGACAATGGAAACGGCGGTTATGACAGGTGTTTTGGCCTGTTATCAAATAATTAATACATAATCGAAAGGAGTTATCACATGATCTATTCAAAAGAAGTGGAAGAAATGTGTACAGTGGCACAGGGCGTTCATCATGGCTGTGCTCCTATCCCCGAGGAAGCGAAGTGGGTGCAGGCGAAGGAAGTGAAGGATATTTCCGGCCTGACACACGGCGTAGGCTGGTGTGCTCCCCAGCAGGGCGCTTGTAAGCTGACCCTGAACGTAAAGGAGGGCATCATTCAGGAGGCGCTTGTGGAGACGATCGGATGTTCCGGTATGACGCACTCCGCGGCGATGGCTTCCGAGATTTTACCGGGTCTTACGGTTATGGAAGCGCTCAACACGGATCTGGTGTGTGACGCTATCAACACGGCAATGAGAGAGCTGTTCTTACAGATCGTGTACGGTCGTACACAGTCTGCATTCTCCGAGGACGGTCTTCCGGTAGGCGCAGGTCTTGAGGATCTGGGTAAGGGCTTAAGAAGCCAGGTGGGTACGATGTATGGCACGCTCAAGAAAGGCCCCCGTTATCTCGAAATGGCTGAGGGTTATGTGACAGGGATCGCTTTGGATGCCAACGATGAGATTATCGGCTATAAGTTCGTAAGTCTCGGCAAGATGACAGATTTCATCAAGAAGGGCGACGACCCGAACACAGCGTATGAGAAGGCTTGCGGTCAGTACGGCCGTGTGGACGACGCTGTTAAGATCATTGATCCCAGATGCGAATAACAGAGGTAAATTCCTTCGGAATTAACCTCGCGAGCACTGCTTCGCAGGCTCGGCAGAGGGAAAGAGGTTAATTAATGTACGGAATTAACCTCGCGAGTGCTGCTTTGCAGGCTCGGCAGAGGGACAGAGGTTAATATAATGTGCGGAATTAACCTCGCGAGTGCTGCTTTGCAGGCTCGGCAGAGGGAAAGAGGTTAATTAATGTACGGAATTAACCTCACGGGCGCTGCTTCGCAGGCTCGGAAATCAGAGATACTCTTTAATATAAACAGGAGGAGAAGATAAGATGGCTTTATTTGAATCATATGAAAGAAGAATTGATAAAATCAATTCCGTATTGAGCAGCTATGGCATTTCTTCCATCGAAGAAGCCGATAAAATCACAAAAGACGCCGGTCTGGATGTATACGAGCAGGTGAAGAAAATCCAGCCCATCTGTTTTGAGAACGCATGCTGGGCATATACCGTAGGTGCGGCAATCGCAATCAAGAAGGGTTGCAAGAAGGCGGCTGACGCTGCGGCTGCAATCGGCGAGGGTCTGCAGGCATTCTGTATTCCCGGTTCCGTGGCTGATACCCGTAAGGTAGGTTTGGGTCATGGTAATCTCGGCAAGATGCTCCTTGAGGAGGAGACCGACTGCTTCGCATTCTTAGCTGGCCACGAGTCCTTTGCGGCTGCAGAGGGCGCAATCGGTATCGCTGAGAAGGCGAACAAGGTTCGTCAGAAACCCCTTCGCGTGATCCTGAACGGTCTCGGAAAAGACGCGGCTAAGATCATTTCCAGAATCAACGGCTTTACCTTTGTGGAGACCGAGTACGATCCTTATACAAACGAAGTGAAGGAAGTAGAGAGAACCGCTTACTCCGACGGCCTTCGCTCCAAGGTAAACTGCTACGGCGCAAACTCCGTACCCGAGGGCGTGGCAATCATGTGGAAGGAGAACGTGGACGTATCCATCACCGGTAACTCCACCAATCCCACCAGATTCCAGCACCCGGTAGCAGGTACATACAAGAAGGAGAGAACAGAGGCAGGGAAGAAGTACTTCTCCGTAGCTTCCGGCGGCGGCACAGGCCGTACACTGCATCCCGATAACATGGCTGCTGGTCCTGCATCCTATGGCTTCACGGATACGCTGGGACGTATGCACTCCGATGCACAGTTCGCGGGTTCTTCTTCCGTTCCGGCTCACGTGGAGATGATGGGTCTGATCGGTATGGGTAACAACCCGATGGTAGGCGCTACCGTGGCTGTTGCTGTTTCCATCGAGGAGGCGGCGAAGGCTGGGAAGTTCTAAAAAATAAATAACGAAAAATGTAGAAAATGCCGTAACTTCAAGGAGTTGCGGCATTTTTGAGATAATGTATGTCCAATCCCAACCGCTGATGAATCTAACGCAAAGGTCTGGGGAGAAGGCTTCTATGCAACGATTATTTCCAAAGAAGAATTTGATAAAATATGGAATACCAGAATTTATAGCGGAAGCCTGGTTGCTATCTAACTTTCGGTTTGCAGATGAATTTCTTGATACAAGGGAAGATCTTAATGATACATAAAGACACATTTCTTTTGAGATGTCTGAGAGCAGGCGTCTGTTTATTTGGTCTGGTGATTTTAAGCGCAATTGCGTGTACAGCCGAAGCGGTAGAGGAAAAAAAGACTTTTTCCAGAACGGAAACAGAGGATGGGGTTGCGATACGCATTGTACGTTTTTGCAACGGTGAAGAACGGGTGTTGATGGATTGCGAGTACGACACGGTTCACTTTCCCTACTATTTTGAAAAATATACAACGCATGGTAGTGATGAGGATGTTTTTAATCAATTTTATATGGATAATCCTGTCTGGGAGAAAACAATTTATGTCGAAAACCTTAATGAGGCGTACACGCTGTATTATGCCCAGAATAAACAGTATGACAGTGAGGACAAGGAGAAGACAACGGGATATGAGGGGCATCTTTGGGTTTTGGATGAGAAAACAAGAATTGTGAAGCGGCTGTTCTGGCAGAGTGCGGCGCCTTATAAGAAAATTACATGGAAAAGATCCACGCTATTCATACAGTATGCGGATGGCAGCAAACGGACCTGTGGCCTATCGGAAATTTTACAGGATCCGGCAGAGGCGGTCTGCGAAAAGTGTATGCAGATTGATTTTGGAGTGAAAGAGGATCCCATTGATACCGAAAAGTACGATGCGGTGACAGATCAGGTATATAAGGATGCTTATTACGGTGCGGTCAGTGGTCAGGCCAGAGTAAGGACCGCAGAAAAAGAATACGTTTATCTGAAAGATTACTGGTGTTATCAGGGAGATGCTCTCATGGAAGATGAAGCATTTTTGGAGAACCTGATAAACAATACCCGGTTTTATTATATGGATTTTGACGGGGACGGTTTGCCGGAACTGGTCATGGATATTATTGGGGATGGCCTGCATATCCTGAAATATCTGCCGGATGAGAAGATTGTGGAACTGTTTTTTGGGTATGAGAGAATGCCCTATTATCATTTGCTGGGTTCAGGACAGCTATACTACAAGAACGGTATGCTGGCAAATAAGCTCATGCTGCGGTATGATACCGTGGATGCGTACGGACAGGTCAGGCGGATTGTTTCCTTTATGGAGGACGCTGATTATAAGTCTCATAAAGAAGATGAGGAAATCTGGTGGGATATGTCCTATTGGGTTTATCTGGATGAGGAGCTTGGCATGGTTCAAATTGATGAGAATCGTTATCGGGAAATAACCGAAGATTTTTTGAATGCAGTAGAACATGCGGTTCCGGTGAACACATTTGAGGAGATATTCGGGGAGCGGATGAAGGAACGAACAGGAACCAGAAAATGGTGAAAACCTTGTGTTACCTTGAAAACGTGTAAAATGCTAATGGTACGGCAATCTTGAGATGGAGTTGTGCGTGGATAAGGATAAGGTGCATGTGGATTTTTCTGCTTTCCGTTTTTATAAAAGGGAAAATGGCACAGAGGAGATTGTCGTGGCGGACCTGAGTGATTTTGCGAAGCGGTGTATGGCGTATGAAAAGGAGCATCCTGATGCGGGGGAGGAAGAATTTACCACGGCCATGAAGCCCTATCAGAAGATTGCTCTCGGCGACGGCAGTGTGCTGTATCTGAATCATTTTAAAGTTCGGTATCAGGACGGAATCAAGGATGGGGATGCGTACTTTGAGATCGAGTCTGTTGATATATCCGGGATGTTGCTGGAAAGGTAATATGTTATTGTGTGTGTGCTTATGGTAAGATAGTGACATTGAATAATTTGTCACATTGGAATTGAATGATATTGATTTCAACAAAATGGAGGAAGAATGTATAAACATCACGAACAATCTATTGAGAATATGAAAGATTATTATAGGAAACAGTGGGTTATGGCTTTAATACTTACAGGTTCTGTAGCCAAGGGAACGGAAAGGGCAGACTCTGATCTGGATGGTGTGGTTATTTTATCAGAAGAAGAATATGCAGAAAAAGAAAAGAATAATACAACAACCGAAACAATAGATGGATTATGTACATATGAAGGCGGGTATTTTGACATAAAGTATATGACGAAAGAATGTTTGAAAGAACTGGCGGAGAAAGGTAGCGAACCTGCCAGAAATGGATTTATGAAAGCGAGAATTTTATTTTGTAATGATGCAGAGATTGAAGATATACTACCATTGATTCCTGTATTTCAGAAAACAGAAAAAGAGGAAAAATTATTATCGTTCTACTCAGATTTCTGGCTTAATTATCATTATTTCCTTAAATCATGCCCGATTGACGGGTATATGAAAATGAATACGATAGTAGAAATCATTTATAGTATATATCGTATGATACTTCAAGAAAATGAGATTTTATTTGATTGTAACAGACGACTGGAACAGCAGGTTGAATCCGTGTCGGAAAAAACTGCTGAACTCGTAAGTTTTGGGAAAAAACTTGAACGCTCCCAAAGTATACAGGATGCAGATCGATTTGTAGATAGGTTCATTGGGATTACAACTTATGTGCCGCCTAAAGACTTGGCAGTAGTTTTAACAAGATATTCAAAAGATTTTCAAGAATGGTGGCGGCAGCCAAGACCAAATATAAAGGAATGGTGATTATTTAGGCATGAAAAATTTTGCTATGCCAGAGCAAATTTCTCAGACATTGGAGTTGGATGAGAAATTATTGATAAGTTTGCAAAAACAAATCATAGAATTAAAAATTTAAGGAGTGTATGACATGGAAAATAAAATAATTATAGCAGAAACGGAAAGATTGATTTTAAGAAGATACAAAAAGGAAGATGTGCAGGACTTATTTGAATATTTATCTGATAAAGAAGTTGTGAAATATGAACCATATAAGCCGCTGACTTTTGATGAAACAAAAGAAAATCTTGAATGGCGCATTGGTACAGACGAAATGATTGCTGTTGAATTGAAAAATTCCCATAAAATGATTGGGAATGTCTATATGGGTAAGCGTGATTTTGAAGCACTGGAAATGGGATATGTGTTTAATCGAAATTATTGGGGATATGGTTATGCTGCCGAAAGCTGCAAGGCTTTAATTGCGCAGGCATTTTCTGATGGCGTACATAGAATATATGCAGAATGTGACCCCGATAATAAGAGTTCATGGAAACTACTTGAAGCTTTAGAATTTCAGCGTGAAGCTCATTTTAGAAAAAATGTGTATTTCTGGAAAGATGAAGCTGAACAAGCAATTTGGAAAGATACATATGTATATACCAAATTGAATGATAACGCATAAATAACTTCTCATTTGGACTCAGTGTTTGAAAAGATCGTTTGACGGATATGGGAAATGAATATCAATCTGAATTTCCAAAGGTAAAAGATTTGTGCCTTGTGCTAATTCTGGCAAAAGGGTATAATATAAATAATAATGTTTTTGAACGAATTGTTTTGTTGTAAAATGGCAATACTTGGTATCAGAGGACGACAGAGAGTGTATGGCCGCATACTGCTGCAACGTCCGAAAGAAAGGAGTGTTGACCATGATACTGACGGAGAAGGAGACGACCGCGCTGCGGGACTTGCAGACGCAGGAGAAATCCTGTATCACAAAGTATGAGAAGTATGCCGCCCAGGCGAAGGACACGGAGCTGCAGAGCCTGTTTCGAACGCTGCAGCAGGATGAACAGAAACATTACCAGTCCATCGGGCAGGCGCTTCACGGCAATGTGCCGGACTGTGACTGCAATGACTCGCAGGGCAAAAACTATGCGCCGAAGGGCACATACAAGGACGGCGCGAACGCCGCAGACAAGGAGCACGACTGCTTTCTTGCCACGGATTGTATCGGGACAGAGAAGCTGGTATCGGGAGAGTATAATACCAATGTGTTCTCCTGTGACAATTCCGGACTGAGGAAACTTCTTGCCGACATACAGATTGAGGAGCAGAACCATGCGGAGATGCTTTATAAGTACAAGCAGGCAAACGCGATGTCGTAGGAGTTGACGGCCGGGATCAGACGTGAGTGGGAGAAATTCCTTATATGGGTGATTTCTCCTACTCAGTGGTTTGGATGTGAGGAAGTTATGTTTAGTTTTTTAGTTGGTTTGCAGATCCTGACGGTTCTGGGATGCTTTGGTTTTGTAATTCTTATGACGAGGCAGCGTGAGAGCGTGCTCTCCAAACTGATGTTATGTATCGGTTTTCTTGGCGTAATCCAGAACGCAGGGTATTTGCTGGAGCTGTTGTCCCGGGACGTCGGGGAGGCGATGATTGCCGTGCGTGTAGAGTTTATGGGCGGCGCTTTTATTACCACCTTTCTCTTTGTGTTCACAGCGAAATATTGTGGATACCGTCTCTCCCCCAAGCTGGAAGCTCTCATGTTCTGTCTGGATGGACTGGTGCTTCTGTGTATCTGGGGATACCGCTATACGCCGGTTTATTATTCCAGGGTTTCTTTTGTAACGGAAGGTCTTTTTCCGCATCTGATACTGGAAAAGGGACCTCTTCACTATTTGTTTCTGGTGCAGATGATTTTCCACATGGTTGGAAGTTTTGTCCTCACGGTACAGGCAAACAGGAGAGTGGGAAAAGGAAAAAAGAACGTTAATCTGATGGCGCTTGGAGTCTGCAGTATTTTTCCGCTTCTGGGATTTATCTGTAATGAGCTGCAGTGGATCGAGGGATATGATGCGGTGCCGGCCTGTGAGGGGATCGGTATACTGGCTTTTGGAATCGTAGTAATCTTTTATCATATATTTGATATTACCATTACCGCCCATGAGGATATTATTAAATCCATGGACGAGGCTGTACTGATTGTGGATGCGGACGGCGGATTTCTTGAGGCGAACGACAAGGCGAAAGAAATTTTTCAAAGTCTTTCCAGATTCAAACGGGGAGAACAGGTATGCAAGGAGAATCTGAAGGAAGTTTTTGCCGTTAATACATATTTTGAGCATATCAGCTGCAACCACATCTTTGAGGTACATGCGAATAAAATCTGGAATAACCGTGTGCTTGTGGGGTACTCCATTGTATTTGTGGATATGACCCAGAGCCGGAAACAGTTGGAACAGATGAAGATTTTAAAGGCGAATGCGGAGAACGCCAATCATGCCAAATCGGAATTTCTTGCCAGGATGTCCCATGAAATCAGGACGCCGATCAATGCGGTTCTTGGCATGAATGAGATGGTGCTCAGGGAGTCCACCGAGGAGGATGTGAGAAAGTATTCCATGGATATCAAAACGTCGGCTCATGCGCTTCTGGGCATTATCAATGATATTCTGGATTTCTCCAAAATCGAATCGGGCAAGATGGAGATTGTGCCGGCAGAATATGAATTTAACAGTATGTTGAACGACCTGTATAATATATTCTCCCTGCGTGCGCAGGAAAAGGGACTTCGGTTTGATGTGTCTGCGGATTCGTCGCTCCCTTCAAAACTTTACGGTGACGATATCCGCATCCGGCAGGTGCTTGTAAACTTAATGACCAATGCGGTCAAATATACCCGCAAGGGTACGGTCAGTTTTGAGGTGACGGGAGAGCGGGATGGCGCGGATGTGATTCTGCATTACATGGTAAGGGATACGGGTATCGGCATCAGACAGGAGGATATCCCGAAGCTGTTCTCAGCCTTTGAGCGTATCGATGAGGAGAAAAACCGAAATATTGAGGGTACGGGACTCGGCATGAACATTTCTCTGCAGCTGCTTAGGCTGATGCAGACAGAACTGCATGTGGAGAGCGTTTACGGGGAGGGCACCCGGTTCTTCTTTGCGCTGCGGCAGGGTGTTGTGGATGCGGAGCCGATCGGCAGTTTTCAGGAGCGGGCCAGAAAGGCGGCCAAAGAACATAATTATCATGCCAGCTTTACGTCGCCGGAGGGAGAGCTTCTTCTTGTGGACGATAACCGCGTTAACAGAAGGGTATTCTGTGGTCTCCTGAAGCAGACGCAGATAAAGATTACGGACGTGGGGAGCGGCAGGGAGTGTCTGGACCATATCAGACAGAAAAAGTACGATATTATTTTCTTAGACCATATGATGCCGGAAATGGACGGTATGGAGACCATGCAGTGTATGCGGGAAATGGAGGATAATCTCTGTAAGGAAACGCCGGTGATCATGCTGACGGCAAATGCGATTATGGGGGCCAAGGAGCAGTATCTGGCGGCCGGATTTGACGATTTTCTGGCGAAGCCCATTGACCAGACAAAGCTGGAGAGGCTGGTGATGCACTGGATGCCGCAGGAGAAGATTCACAGCAATACATAGAGTGAGAAGTACTTCTAAAGACGCTCCGCCATAGGACGGGACGCCAAGAAGTACTAAGTCTCACTCAGAAGAATGCCTGAAAAGCGGCATTCTCCGCAAAGAAAAACGGAAAGAAGGATGAACTGCAATGAGAGAGAAGTTGAAAGTAAAAGTGACGGCGCCGCAGTACAGCTTTGTGTCGGGGGTGACTTTTGCCCAGGTGGACGCCTGGTACGATCACACGAGAAGAGATTTGAAAATGGATATCATCTATCCTGAGGACAAGACGAAAAAATACCCCTGCGTCGTGTGGATCTGCGGCGGCGCGTGGATACGGCTGGACCGCAGTGCGCATACGGCTTATCTGTCGGAGCTTGCCAGAAGCGGTTTTGTGGTGGCAAGCGTGGAGTACCGCACAAGCAACGAGGGCTGCTTTCCCATTCAACTACAGGATGTGAAAGCGGGGATCCGTTATCTGAGAGCGCTCAGCGACCGTTACAACATTGACACTGAACGTTTTGGCGTGATGGGAGAGTCGGCGGGCGGTTATCTGGCGGCTATGGCGGCGCTTGCGGATGATCCGGCGTTTGACGTGGGTGCGTTTACGGAGTTTTCCAGCAAGGTGCAGGCGGCCTGCCCCTGGTATCCGCCTGCCGATGTGACCGGATTTGTATATCCTTCCCCGGTGGAAGCGGCAGCCTCCATGGAATCATTGCTGCTTGGTAAAAATGTAATGCTGAATCAGGAGGAGGCGCTTAAGATCTGCCCGGTGAGTTTTGTGACGAAGGATGCGCCGCCTTTCCTGATTATACACGGGGATAATGACCATACGGTTCCCTTCGCGCAGGGTGAGATCCTGCATGACAGGCTGGAAGAGGCGGGAGCCGATGTAAAGCTTCTGGTATTAGAAGGAGCAGACCATGCGGATATGCCTTTTTTCCAGGAGGAAATCTGGCAGAGGATCATCGGCTTTTTCAAGGAGAAGCTGGGTGAAAAATAGGAGAAGCAGATGAGTTATTATTTGGTTGATTTTGAGAATGTAAAAAAGGACGGGCTGGACGGCATACACAAGCTGGAAGAAGAGGATAAGGTGTGTATTTTCTACAGTAAGAATGCGGACAGCATTACCTTTGACCAGCACAGGAGGATTATAGAATCCAAGGCAGTCATTGAGTTCTGTAAGGTGGATGTGGGCAGTAAGAACGCACTGGATTTTCAGCTTGCCACGCAGCTTGGGTATCTGATTGCCAATCAGGCGGCTGATACGTATTATATTGTCAGCAAAGATAAAGGATTTGAGATTCTGAGCAGTTACTGGAAGAGCAGAAATGTCCTGGTAACGCTGATTGCTGACATTACGGGACGCAGCCATGATCATGAGACACAGGAACTGCGTGAGAAATTGACAGAAAAGCTACAGGAGATTCTAAAGGAGGAGAAGGACGTAAGCGTAGACGCGGTTTTAAAGATTGTTCAGCAGTATAAGACAAAGCAGGGCATCAGTAACGCGCTGATGAAGAAATATCCAAGCGCGAACAATAAAAGGGCAAGTAAGATTTATAAGACGATCAAGCCGCTTCTTTCGGATAAAAAGGGGAGCTGAAGTACGGATAATCCCTTTAAAAGGTGGGAGAATAAAAAGGACTGCCGATAATGGTCCGGCAAAGGGAAAGTAATGGAAAAGGGAGAGGAAACGCGAAGCATGAGAAGCAGAAAGAGAACGATGTTTTTGACGGGATTTTTGATTGTGTTTACCGGGCTGGTTTGCAGCGCCTGCGGAGGCGGGCAGGCGGAATCGGAGAAGCTGGAGGGATCTTTGCAGGATATGATGGCATCTCTTTATGCGAATGCGGATATTGTGCAGGATTTCAGGGATAATCTGGACAGCTATGAGACGATGGATTTGACGGATGATCTGGAGGTATCCGTTCTGGGAACGGACCAGATTACTTACACGGAAGGCGTGGTTTCCATGCCCATGATGTCCTCCATGGCTTATCAGTGCGTGCTGCTGCGTGTGGACGAGGCGGACGTGGAGAGCGCGAAGCAGGCGCTTAAGGACAACGCCGATCTGGATAAGTGGGTGTGCGTCAGCGCGGAGACCATGCTGGTCGAGAGCCGCGGGGATGTGATTTTCTTTATTATGAGTGATAAAAATACGGCGGCGGCGATGAGCAGCGCGTTTCAGAAGCTGTAGGAAATCGAACGCTTGCGCGTTCGATTTTTTTAGGAGGTGAGGGCTAGTATGCCTTCACCTCCTTCCACAATTCATTATAGAGATAATCGCCATCTTCGCCCAGATACACATAAGTTTCCAGATTGTCATACCGGGACAGATCAGGAAAGGCAATTTCTGAATTTCTGATAGATTCATCCTCAATCAGCTCCCTTGCCGCCACGTTCGGTGTGGAGTAAGTAATATAATCAAAATTCATCAGGGCAATATCTTCGCGGCACATAAAATCAATAAACTTTTCCGCATTTTCTTTATTGGGCGCATTCTTTAAAATGACCCACGAATCAATCCAGACATTCGTCCCTTCCTCGGGGACCACATAGACCAGATCAGGATTTTCCTTCTGGGTATAAATCGCCTCACCGGAGTAAATCACACCGATGGCGGCCTCCCCGCCGATCATCTTGTCCCGCACCTGATCGACCACATAGGCCTGTACCAGCGGCTTCTGTTTGATCAGCAGATTTTTTGCGGCTTCCAGTTCCTGCGGATCCAACGTATTCATGGAATCCCCGTTCAGCTTTTCAGCAACCATAAAGGCATCACGCACAGAATCCTGCATCAGAATATTGTCCGCATACTTTTCATCCCAAAGCTGTTCCCAGCGGGTGATCGGTTCCTCCACCATGGTTTTATTATAAAGAATGCCGACGGTTCCCCAGCAGTAGGGAATGGCATATTTGTTTTCCGGGTCAAATCCTCTGGACTGCTCATAGTACTGGGCGCCGATATTTTTTTTCGCGTTGGGGATGTTATCATAATTAATTTCCGACAGCATCCCGTTCTGGATCATACGGCTGATCATATAGTCGGAGGGGCAGGCAATATCGTAAGCCACAGCCCCGGATTCCACCTTGGGATACATGCTCTCGTTTGTCTCGAACTCATCGTAGATGACCTTGATGCCGCTTTCTTCCTCAAACATGCGGATGGTTTCGGGATCAATGTATTCCCCCCAGTTGTAGACAATGACCTGTCCGTTTACGCCTTTGTCGGTGGCGCAGCCGCATAATGTGACGGAAAGGAGCAGGGCCAGTGCGATCATGGTCTGTCTGATATAATAAATTCTGTGCTTTTTCATAATTCGCCTCATTTCTGCGCTGCTTTTTGCGCATAACCGAGTTTGTGGCAAGCAATGCGCAGACACAAATCTCGTGATTGAAAATTTTAATTTTCAATCTTGCCTCCATAATGCCAGAAACTATTCAGCCTTTTTCTTTTCTGCCGGGGACAGATTAATTAAAACCAGCAGCGTCAGAACCGCCACAAAAATGAGTGACGACAGCGCGTACATTTCCGGCTTGATTCCCTTTTTGATTTCGGTATAAATCTTCGTGGAAAGCGTGTCCACACCAACGCCTTTGGTAAAGTGGGTGATAATGAAATCATCCAAAGACATTGTAAACGCCATCAGGAATCCGGAGAGGATGCCCGGCAGCAAATCGGGAAACACCACCCTAAAAAAGGCATGTAGGGGAGAGGAACCCAGGTCAAGAGCCGCCTCGTAGGTGCTGACATTTAACTGCTTCATGCGCGGCATCACGCTCAGAATCACATAGGGAATATTAAAGGTAATATGGGACAGCAGAATGGTTCCCATACCAAATTTAATTCCCAGACTGATATAGAGCAGCATCAGGGAAATGCCGGTAACAATATCCGCATTCAGCATGGGGATATTCGTAATTCCCATCATAACTGATTTTGCCCTGCGCTTCATGCCGGTCATGGCGATGCAGGCAACCGTTCCGATCACCGTGGCAATCAGGGAGGACAGCATCGCAATGAGCAGCGTGTTAAACAAAGCCCGCAGAATCTCTTCATTCTGAAAAAGCGCAAGATACCATTTCAAGGTAAAGCCGCCCCATTTTGCCCGGGTTTTGCTTTCGTTAAAGGACAGCACCATAAGAATGCCGATGGGAGCGTACAGAAAAAGAATGATCAGGGCTATGTAAATTTTCTTTGCAATAGATTTCATAGCATGGAGCCCTCCCCGTCTTTATCGAAAATAGCGGATAAAACCATGTTGATCAGAATAAATACCATCAATACCATGGAAAGGCCGCTGCCCAGATGCCAGTTTGATGTCCGCGTAAATTCCTGTTCAATCACATCACCGATCAGCAGGAGCTTGCCGCCGCCGAGCAGCGAGCTAATCACGAAAGTGGTGAGCGCCGGGATAAATACCATGGTTATGCCGCTGATAATGCCGGGGATGGAGAGCGGCAGTATGATGCGGGTAAAGGTATAAAAATGATTGGCGCCAAGATCCCGTGCGGCGTTGATTACATTGGTGTCAATCTTTGCCAATGCATTATATAAGGGCAGGATCATAAAGGGCAGGAAGTTGTACACCATGCCGAGAATAATGGCCGCCGGTGTGTTAATGATTTTTAAGGCCGGCAGATGAAGGAAAGAGAGCACCTGATTGATTACTCCGTTTTTTTCAAGCAGCGTCTGCCATGCCAGTGTGCGCAGCAGGAAATTCATCCACATGGGCAGAATAAATATCAGTATGACAAAATTATGTCGTTTTACCTGCACTCCGGCAAGAATCATTGCCAGCGGGTAGGCAAGCAGGAAGCAGACCAGGGTGCTTGCCAGAGAGAGCAGCAGCGATACCCGCAGCGCTTTTGCGTGTCCGGCAGATGCAATGGCGGTGATGTTGTCGAGGGTGAAAGCGCCCGTCGTGTCGGTCAGGCCGTAGTAAAGGATCATGCCCAAGGGCACAATGATAAATACGGCTGACCAGAGAATGTAAGGCGCAGAAAGCCATTTATTTTTAGATATCAATGATTACCGCCTCCTCATCTTCAGATTCCGGTTTGTTCATGATCTGGATATTAAAAGGGTCTACCCGGATACCCACCTCTTTCCCGACCGGGAACAAAGTGGTAGAGTGCACCAGCCATTCAAAGCCGCATGCCTGTACTTCCATTTCATAGTGTACGCCCTTAAAGATCAGATGGCTTACAACACCCTGAATAATCCCTTCCGAAGGCTCCACCAGAATCACGTCCTCCGGGCGGATGACCACGTCCACGGGACGGTTGTTTCCAAAGCCTGTGTCCACGCAGGCAAAGCGGGTGCCCAGAATGCTGACCAGCTTATCCTCGATCATAATGGCAGGGATGATATTGCTGTCCCCGATAAAATCTGCCACAAACGCGTTTTCCGGTTCATTGTAGATGGATTCCGGACTTCCGATCTGCTGGATATAGCCCTGATTCATAACCACGATGGTGTCAGACATGGTAAGCGCCTCCTCCTGATCGTGGGTGACGTAAACGAAAGTGATGCCGAGCTCATTTTTCATGCGGATCAGCTCGTACTGCATTTCCTGCCGCAGTTTTAAATCAAGGGCGCCGAGAGGCTCATCCAGCAGAAGCACTTTCGGCTCATTGACAATGGCGCGGGCAATGGCAATCCGCTGCTGCTGTCCGCCGCTTAAGGAATCGGGCATGCGGTTTTCGTAGCCGTCCAGATTTACCAGCTTCAGTGCGTAGCGGATTTTATCATCTATGTAGCTTTTTGGTTTTTTCTTTATTTTCAGGCCAAAAGCAATGTTTTCCGCGATGGTCATATGGGTGAAAAGCGCGTATTTCTGGAAAACGGTATTTAGAGGCCTCTTATTTGGCGGGATCTGCGTAATATCCTGACCGTCGAAAACCACACGCCCTTTGTCGGGGCCTGTAAAGCCGCCCAAAATGCGCAGCGTTGTGGTCTTGCCGCAGCCGCTGGGACCTAACAGCGTGACAAACTCATTCTCGTGGATGCTTAAATGCAATTCATCCAGAACCATCTGGCCGTCAAAGGATTTCGATATATCGATCAGTTGAATCAGTTCTTTTTTCACCAGAGTAAACCCTCCATTATCATTTGCTATCTTATTTTGCAGTACACGCTCCAAAAAATCCTCGGTTTTCTCCGCTTACGGACCGTCTGCGCGCTGACTGGCACTGCTTGCTGCTAAAAATTGGGCGGGGTGCTAATCCATAAAAAGACAGCGCCGCTCTTACCGTTGGCTTTAATATAATGCTCCGAGTCCGGGGTGAAATAAAAGGCGTCCCCCTTGGCAGCCCTGATGCTGCGGTTCCCAACGATAATGGTAATGGAGCCGGAAAGTACATAGCCGAACTCCTCGCCCTCATGGGGCAGGTCGGGATAGGTGGAGCCATTCTTTTCCAGTGTGACGCGGATCGGTTCCATCCTGTTTTTCTGCGCGTTAGGAATGATCCATTCTATTTTGTTGTGCAGCTCCGCGTCGATCTTTTCAAAAAAGTCATCTTTGCTAAAGACGATCTGTTCGTCCCCGGCATCGTTAAAAAAATCTTTCAGGCTGGTGCCCAGACACTGTAAAATGTCCACCAGTGTGGCGATGGATGGCGAGGTCAGGTCGTTTTCCAACTGACTGATAAATCCTTTTGACAACTCACACCGGTCAGCAAGCTCTTCCTGTGTCAGCCCTTTTTTGTTCCGCAGTTCCTTGATTTTATTGCCCAGATCCATCCGGGCGGA
Source organism: uncultured Lachnospiraceae bacterium (assembly GCA_947174505.1). Lineage (GTDB taxonomy): Bacteria > Bacillota > Clostridia > Lachnospirales > Lachnospiraceae > UBA3282. The sequence goes on along the minus strand of CAMWJF010000022.1, from coordinate 5,228 downwards.
AGTATTGTCCATGATGTCCCCCATGTCTCAAATCTGTGCGGAGAATGCCGTTTGTTGGGCATTCTCCTGCGTGAGAGTGATTTGCAAAGCAAATCTGGAATTTCTTCGCGAAGCAGCCTTTGCTGCGAGTGATTAGAAGTTCTTCTCACGTTGATTCAGTAAAAATAAACTAAAAGTTTACTAAAACTAAACACATATTGAATCCCATTATACTAGAAAGATCAGGTATGTCAATGGGAAAATGTAAAAATGAGAAAGGTTTTTAAAAAAAGCGAAGAATACGAAGAAAAGGATTAACAAGCTTTGGGATTTATGGTAAAATTCTGCTATAGGCAAGGGCGTTTTACGCTGAAAAAAACATGCCGGAATATGGAGGAACAAAATGAGTCAGGATAAATATGTGGCGTATGTGTCTACTTACACGACGGCAAAAGAAGATAACTACGGCATCAAAATTTATGATGTAGATATAGAAAACGGCAGAATGACGGAGAAGAACCAGGTGGAAATCACGAACTCTTCTTACATCACCATTTCCCATAATGAAAAGTATCTCTACTCCATCACGGACTTTGGTGTGGAGGCATATAAGATTCTGCCCGGCGGTGATCTGGAGGTTATCAATGAGGGATCAATCAACGGCATGAGAGGCTGCTATCTGTCTACAGATTATGAAGATAAGCTTCTCTTTGTGGGCGGATACCATGACGGCAAGATTACGGTGCTCCGGTTGAGAGAGGACGGCGGTATCGGCGAAATTACGGATGAGGTTTATCATAAGGGGCTTGGCAGTATTGCGGAGCGCAATTTCAGGCCGCATGTCAACTGTGTGAAGATGACAAGGGATAATCATTATTTATGTGCCGCCGATCTGGGACTTGACCATGTGAATGTGTACCGGGTAGACCATGCGAACGGGAAACTCAAGCCGATAGACATGATTCGGAGCGAGCAGGAATCCGCACCCCGCCATCTCAAATTTTCCAGGGACGGGAAATTTCTGTATATTGTACATGAGTTAAAAAATTACATTGAGGTCTACACATATGAGGAGATAAACGGCAATCCTGAGTTTGAGAAGATTCAGACCATTTCCACGTTGAACGAATATCATGCGGGTGGTTCCGCCGCCAGCGCGCTCAATATTTCCGAAGATTTTAGATATGTGGTAAGTTCCAATGCCGGAGATAACAGCGCAACTGTTTTTAGGGTCGACCAAAAGACAGGCATGTTATCCAAGATTTTCTGTCTGCCGATCAGTGGGGATTATCCGAAGGACGCGAATCTGTTCCCGGACAACAGACATCTTGTGTCCTTAAACCATGAATCGGATACCATGACTTTCTTTACGGTTGATTTAAAGAACGGACTTCTGATCATGAACGGTAAGGAGATTAAGGTGAAACAGCCGAACTGCATTATTTTCCATAAGCTGCGGCAGTAAAACGTGTGAGAAGTACTTCTAAAGTTCAGAAGCAGAGGCTGCCGCACTAAGAAGCACTAAGTCTCGAACAGCATTCTCCGCGCTGATTTGAGATTCCGTTGTACAAAACCGCATAGACAGGAATCCTTCTGCATATATATTTACCAGTATAAGCAGGAGGATTTTTTATGGATATATTACAGAATAATACATATGATCTGTATAAAGATATACAGCGCAGAACGGGCGGAGAAATCTACCTGGGCGTGGTGGGGCCGGTCAGGACAGGAAAATCTACTTTCATCAAGCGGTTCATGAATCTGCTGGTGCTCCCCTACATGGAGGATGAGCATGAGAAGGAACGGGCGCAGGATGAGATGCCCCAGAGCGCGGGCGGCAAGACAATTACCACAACGGAGCCGAAGTTTATCCCAAAGGAAGCGGCGCATGTAAGGCTGGGTGCGGATATTGACGTGAAGGTGCGGCTGGTGGACTGTGTGGGCTACATGGTGGAGGGCGCTGCGGGACACATGGAAAAGGACGAGGAGCGTATGGTAAAGACGCCCTGGTCAATGGAGGAAATTCCTTTTACCAAGGCGGCGGAAATCGGCACCAGAAAGGTGATCCGGGACCATTCCACCATCGGGATCGTGGTGACCTGCGACGGATCTTTCGGGGAACTTCCCAGAGAGAGCTTTCTGGAGGCGGAGGAGCGGACGATCAAGGAGCTGCAGGCACTTGGGAAACCCTATATTGTGCTCTTAAACTCCGAAAAGCCTTATGCGGAGGAAACCAGAAATCTGGCTGACGAGATCAGCGAAAAATATCAGGTGACGGTTATGCCCATCAACTGTGAGCAGTTGAAAAAAGAGGATATCAACCACATTATGGAGAATATTCTCTATGAATTCCCGCTCACCATGATTGAGTTTTATATGCCGAAGTGGGTGGAGATGCTACCCTTCGACCATAAGATGAAGAAGGATATCATTGCACAGCTTAAGCTGCTGATGAACAACCTGAATCATATCAGGGATATCACGGTGGAGCGCTTTACCGTGGAGAGCGAGTACATCAGGAAGTGCAAGCTGGACGGCATCAATATGTCTGACGGCAGCGTGCGGATTATTCTGGACGTGGATGACGCCTACTATTATGAGATGCTCAGCGACCTGGTGGGAGAGTCCATAGAGAGCGAGTACCAGCTTCTTGCCACCCTGCGGGAGATGGCGAAGATGAAGCGGGAGTATGTGAAGGTGCTGCATGCGCTTGAGGCAGTGCGCTACAAGGGCTACGGCGTGGTAATGCCCGACAGGGAGGAGATTGTTCTGGAGAAGCCCGAGCTTATCAAACAGGGCAATAAATTTGGTGTCAAGATCAAGGCGGAAAGCCCAAGCATACATATGATCAAAGCCAGCATCGAGACGGAAATTTCGCCCATTGTCGGGACGGAAGAGCAGGCAAGAGACCTGATACAGTATATTTCCGACACGGGAACCAGCGAGGAGGGCATCTGGGAGACGAACATCTTCGGCAAGACTGTGGAGCAGCTTGTCAACGACGGCATCACCGGCAAGCTTTCCATGATCAACGAGGAGAGCCAGATCAAACTCCAGGAAACCATGCAGAAGATTGTCAACGACTGCAACGGGGGAATGGTGTGTATTATCATCTAACAATTCAGCCAGAGGATTATTCGGGTGGCAAATCATGCCTGCATGAATTTGACAGGTTTTGGGGACGTATGCTATTTTAGGAGATGACGGGCCAGCGGTGAAGGAGAGGAAACAAAAGATGCAGGAGCGTACAAGAAGAATTTTAATGACAATATGCGGTGTTCTGATCTGTGGGTTCAGCGTCGGTATGTTCAATTTCTCGGCGCTGGGCCTTGATCCGTTTCAGGTGTTTACCCACGGGATTTTTATGATGCTGCCGGAAGGCGCACCGGGATTTGGCACAGTGTATGCCGCGATCAATCTGTTGATGCTGATAGCGGTTTTTCTGGCGGATAAAAGGAAGATTGGTCTGGGCACGGTGATTAATATTTTTCTGCTGGGTTATGTGGTGGAGTATTCTTCTCTGTTTTTTGAGAGACTGATGCCGAATCCGTCCCTGGCTGTACGGTTTGTTTTTCTGATTATGGGAATTGTGATCATGTGCTTTTCCTCCGCACTTTACTTTACAGCGGATATGGGCGTGTCCACCTATGATGCGGTGGCACTGATCCTGTCGGAAAAGAAAAAATGGAAATTTCAGATATGCAGGATATCCTCAGACTTATTCTGCACGGTCGTGGGCTTTGTTTTCGGGGCGACTGTGGGAATCGGCACAGTGGTGACAGCCTTCTTCATGGGGCCGCTGATCGCGTTCTTTAACAGGACGGTGGCGGAGCCGATGCGGTATGGGAGGAATACGGGAGCATGATAGAAAGACAGAAAGGTTTGCTGCAGGCAGCGGCTGTTTTAATAGCGGGAGGGGCAATCGGCATCCTGCTGCTCATGGCAGTATACGGGATCCCCGTCTCACTGATTATGGACAACTATTCGGTCAGTCTGGAAAGTATTGACAGCAGGGAGGGATGGCATCAGTATATTTCAGGTTATGCGGTGTCTACGCTGGATAATAATACGGAATTTCTGATGTTGAAGGCGGCGGCTACGCCCTTGCCTGCGACGGGGGAAAATTATATCCAGAAGGTGCTGCGGTGCTATACGTTTAACAGTGAATGGAATCATGGGTTGGCGTTTGCGCAGGGGGAATACAACGGACAGCGTTTTACCTGTGACAGTTATGAGCGTTACTGGCACGGGTATCTGGTATTGGTAAAACCGCTGTTGGTTCTGTTTACCTATCAGGATCTGATTTATTTGAATATCATTTTACAGTTCGTGCTGATGTTTCTTTTACTTGGCATGCTCCGAAAGCGGGAAATGGAGTATCTTCGCATTCCCTTTCTTCTTCTGTGGATTGTCGGCATGCAGTTGATCGTAATGTTGAGTCTGGATTATTCGATATGCTTTTATATTTATATGGTTTCGGCGATACTGTTATTGCGATACCGGAAACTGAGGGAACGTTACGGGTTGTTTTTTCTTGGCGTCGGGATGCTGACTTCCTATATGGATCTGCTCACTTGGCCCTTGGTGACGCTGATGGTTCCCCTGATGATCCTTCTACAGTATGAAAGCAGCATTGCAGACCGGATCAAAAGGATTGTGTCGGGATCCTTTGCGTGGGGCGTGGGCTACAGTGTACAGTGGGCGTCAAAGTGGGTGGCCGCCACTCTGTTTTTGGATGACAATGTGATTGCGGACGCGGTGGAGAGCCTTCTGTTTCGGAGTGCGCTGGAAGGGGAAAAGACGATTACGTGGGGGCATGTGATGATGAAAAATCTGTCGGTATTCCGAAACACACCATGCCTGCTTCTCGGGGGAGCCGCAGTGCTGCTGACAGTTTTTCTCTTATATAAAAACAGAGGAAAACTGCGATGGGGTAACATGTTTCCATGCCTGCTGGTTGGGATATCCCCGTTTCTGTGGTATCTGGTTACGAGAAATCATGCGTATGAGCATTACTGGATGACCTGGCGGAATCTGTCGATTACTGTGTTTGCTGTGTATGGGGGACTGGCGGAGGCTGTGAACGACGGCGCATGAAATGCGCCGTTCATTTAATTCTATAGGAAATTGCGATAGTGTAAACCATTCAAGGAGAATGCGGAGCATTCTCTGAATCGTCGCTGCCGAGCGACGATTTTTTATATAATAGGAAATTCCTCCAGCCAGAGGAATCTGTAACAAAAATG
>CAMWJF010000021.1 GCA_947174505.1 uncultured Lachnospiraceae bacterium | reverse complement strand
CATGTTTTTCAAGAAAAGCTACCGCATCAGCATAGCTTGTTACATAGGAAGTCTTCACGCCAAACATATTGAAATATTCGGAAGTAGCCGTGGCTATCATTTCATCGTCATCTATCATTAGGACTTTATAGCTTTCCAAATCCATAACTCATCTCACTCACCTATAATATTTGTTTTGGAATATCATTTTTTTATATATATCAAACCCTCCTTCAAAAGTCAATCAGTCTGTAATATGTTAACGTTGTAAAGTCTGACATATTTATCTCCACCTCTCCCTGCTTTGTTTATCATTTTCCTACTGTCGTTTTGCCCACTCCCATAGGTCCATTTATAATTATTACTTTCACGCTTCATCCCCCAACTCAGCCGAAAAATAACTGAAAGCCAGCATACCCGACTTTCGGCGCCCCTAAAATCAATATCATCATAAAAACCCAAAATCCCATCACATATCCTCCCGCTTTCTACCGTACATACGGTTCAGCTTATTATGATACGCAATCATCCCCAATATTCCGCCAATAGCTTCCATCATGCACAAATATGCCGCAATGCGTCCCCCAAAGGGCAGACCGCACACAAAGCAGAGAATAAATCCCATCCCATATACAATCCACATCAGACCATGTCTCCGGTTATAAGCCTTCACATCCGTGATCTGCTCTTTTCCGGGCGGTTCCTTTCCTGACCAGAATCCAACCGGATCTTTACTCCTATACTGAACAATCCCAATAATAATAATCGGACCAATACTGATCAGCAGGATTATCAGGAAAAAAATTGTTTCTACCATCATAATTCCCCCATTCTGAAATGCGCTTCACGCATCCCTCCATAACAAAGCATCCAATTGTCAGAACATTCCTTTTATCTCACATAAATCCCTGTAAGGCGCATATCTTCATCGTATGTCAGCCGATAAGTAACACTCACATTTTCATAAGTAACCGTCATCTCCCCGACTGCGAAATGCCTGCTGCCCTGTATCAGTTCCACCATATATACCGCACCGAACTGTTTCCGCTCTCCCCAGTCTTCGGACAGCGCTGTCCTCATATGGGCTCTCGTCTCTTCATTTAGCAGAGGCTGCATCCGCGAAACTGCATTTTCCTGTAACGCAGTGTAATCTTCCGCATCCAGCAGCTCTATTGTTTCCTTCATAGCCGCTTCTACCTGATTCCCGTCAAAATATTTGCTCCGCCCTATATCAGCAGTCTTAGGAAACAGCCAATATGCAAGCAATCCCAAAAAGGCAACTGCCAATGCAATCGGTATTACTATTTTCAGCACCCGGTTTCTGGCGTACTGCCTCTGTTCTTCCGGCGAAATATTTTCGTTAAAACCGTCTGCGATTTCCTCCGCCCTGCCCATCCGGGAAATAATTTCTTCCAGCCGTTCCCCCTGATTTTCCCGCATCTGAATGTCTGCCAAAAGCTGCTTTCTGATCTCCTTTTTCCTTTTTCCATCGCATTTCAGTTTCCTTGCTACTGCGTTTACATACCGCCTCTCATCCATTGTCTAGTCCTCCATGATCCTTACGACTCCATCGGAAATTCTTTTCCATACATCCTCTATTTCATCAAGTGTCCTTTTCCCTTCCCTGGTAATTTCATAATATTTTCTCGGCACCTGTTTCCCCACAGCCTCACTCCACTTACTTACCACCAGCCCATCATCCTCCAGCCGGTAAAGAATCGGATACAAGGTACCGTCCTTCAGCAGAAAGATTTCCTCGCTCTTCTCCCTCATCTCCTGAATAATCTGATAGCCATACTTGGCCTCAGATTTCAACAGTCTCAGGACGAGCATGTCCAAAACACCTTTCTTCATTTGTCTTTCATACTTATCATTCATAATTACCTTCATTTCTGCGATGCCCTTTGCATCTGTCGCGCCTACATCAGCCAGCTCACGCACACAAATTAATATACCTTGTATTACTAAGTACATTGTAAAATTAAATCTATCCAAAGTCAACCATCTTTTTCTGTCGGCAGCGACGATTCAGAGAATGCTCCGCATTCTCCTTGAATGGTTTACACTGTCGCAATTTCCTATAGAAATAAAAAGTGAGAACACTGTCTCTTACAGCATTCCCACCATTATGATTATATCTTTATTTCTAGTTCTCCAGCTTCCCGGCGCACTTTACCCGGTAAATACGATTCAGCGACTCGTTGATCCTTTCCTCCGAAATCGTCCCTTCCTGCACCGCCGCAAGCACCGCTTCGTACGCCTTTTCGAAATCCTCCGGCATAAGCAGCATATCCGCACCGGCCTCCAGCGCCATTACCGCCGCCTCCTCGGGCGTATAATAATCCGTAATCGCCGTCATATCCAGCGCATCCGTAATCACCACGCCTTCAAATCCCAACTCTCCCCGCAAGATATCGGTAATCACCTTCTTCGACAGAGAACTTGGCACATTATCCTCGTCCAGCGCAGGCGCCGTGGCATGGCTCACCATTACAAAATCCACGCCTGCACCTATACCTGCGGAAAACGGTACAAAATCCGAAGCCCGCATTTCATCGATCGACTTCGTAATCTCCACTCTTCCGTCATGGGTATCCTCCGAAGTGCTTCCCAGACCCGGAAAATGCTTCAGACAGGCACTCACGCCCGTGCCTTCAATTCCGCCCACCGCACTGGCAACCATCTCGCCAACCATTTGGGGATCGGAGCCGAAGGAGCGGTTGCCTAACGCGCTGCCCTCTCCTGCCACATCCGCAACCGGTGCAAAATCCACATTAAAGCCAATCTCCTTCAAATAAGAACCGATCGTCTCTCCCGCTTCGGCGGCCAGAGAAGCATCTCCGCCTGCACCGACAGACGCCATATCATCCACCTCTGTCACCTCGACCTTGCTGTTCGCGACCCTGCTGACGTCGCCACCCTCCTCATCAACCGCAAGAAAAATAGGGTAATTGCTCATGGACGCCGTGTTCGCAAGCATCCCCGTAATCTGCTCCTTGTCCAGAATATTCTGTCCAAAATAGATCAGACCACCCACTGCATACTGATTTAAGGCCTCCTGGGTGCCGTCTCCGGCCTGAGTCGCTGTCCTGACCCCCGTTATCGCCTCCGGGGTCACCATAAACAGCCCGGCCACCTTATTTTCAATCGACATCTCAGAGTAATAGGACTCCGCCAGTCCTCCCAAAATATCTTCTTCCTCCTCCGGCTCCTCTTCTGCCGGCTCCGGCGTATCTATAACCATTTCCTCCTCCGTAGTTTCCTGCTTGGCCGCCTCTTCTTTCGCCTTCTCTTCCTCAGCCTCCTGTTTCTTCTGTTTCATAAAAGAAGCCGCCTTTCTTCCGACCGCAATGCCGCCCCCGGCAATCCCTGCAGCCACGAAGAAAATCACAAGATAAACGATGATCTGATTGCGGATCCTGCGTCTGCGCCTGAATGCGCGGCGTTCCTCCTCCTCATCATACTCTTCGTCGTCTTCGTCTATTTCATCATCTTCCTCATCCTCGTCCTCCTCCATTTCATCATCTTCCTCATCCTCATCCTCGTCTTCCTCTATTTCATCATCTTCTTCGTCCTCGTCTATTTCGTCATCTGTCTCATCATCCACTCCATCTTCAAAATCCGCTTCTTCCTCATCCAGCTCCTCGTCCGAATATCCCCTTCTTCTCTTGTGCAGCTTTCCCATCGGCTGTAACCATGTCCTTTCTGAAATCTTTTATCCCAACGCTTCCTGTATAACAGGCTTTCAAGCTCCGCCGCATACAAGATATAGTATGCATAAGTATACTATAACCTATTTTTTGTGGAAAAGCCACCCCGATTTTATTAAGATTCCTATAAGAACAAAAAAGAAAAAGACAATGCGAAACGGGTATTCATTCTCTAAGGAATCAATACCCGTTTCTAAAACTCATTGTCCAATGGCCCTTACCTCCGTTTTTTCCCTCACGTCCTCTTTCCATCTCTTCTCCCGTATCCCTGATACTGTGGCGTCCTGTTCCCTCTCTCCCCTCGGATTTCTTCTCTTTTCTATCATCCGCTCTTTTCCCTTCTTCTATGGGAGCTTTCCCGGGACTCATTTTCTGATTCGCCATCCTCTACCATGTACTCGATTCCGCTCGTCTTTTAGTGGCCTCCTATTCACTTGTAATTCTCTGATGTGTTACTTTAAGTTTTTGGTGGACCGTACCTCTCTTTCTTTTAGTTTATCTATGTGAAGTGTTTCTTTATGAGTTTATTATATCATCTCACAAGGATTTGTCAACACATTTTTTGAATTTTTTTAAAAAATTTTCACTTTGCTTTATACCGTATATTATTTTCTCATTTTAATATATATTTTATTAAATTGACTGTCAATTTCTCGCGTAAAGCCGCGCATTCGGACTTGTCCAAGCTGCAACAGAACTCCCTTTCTGCTTTTACGTCCATTTCCAATCATTCGGCGAAAATTGCCGACTGTCTGATAAATTCCCTGCTTGCACCGCTCCGAGGTACAGTGATACAATAAATGAAAAGCACTATAAAACATCCTATGGTATGGAGGAGATACAAATGTCACCTAAAAAGACTGCACTGGCCAGACAGGCGGAAACCATTATTAAAAATCTGGAAAAAAGAAATATGCAGGGCTATTACTTTGATACAGCATCAGCCTGCGTCGAGGCAATTCTGGCTGCAATACCCTCAGGCGCAATCATCGGCTGGGGCGGCAGCGAAACTCTGAAGGAATGCGGCCTGATGGACGCCATCCACGGCGGCTCTTATGAACTGTTGGACCGCAGCGCGGCGAAAACGCAGGAGGAATCCCGGCAGATCTACGGCCGAACCGTTCTTGCCGACTATTTTCTTATGAGTACCAACGCCATCACCTTAGACGGTGAATTGATCAATATCGACGGCAACGGCAACCGTGTTGCCTGTCTGATCCAAGGGCCTTCCAACGTTATCGTTGTCGCAGGTATGAATAAGGTTGTTCCCGACGTGGAAAGCGGCGCTGCCAGACTCAGAAACACGGCCTCGCCCGCCAATGCCATTCGTCTGGAGCGTAATCTCCCCTGTGCCGCAACAGGCGTCTGCCACGACTGCCTTTCCCCGGAATGCTTCTGCTGTCAGGTTGTCGTGACAAGACGGAGTATGCATCCCGGCCGTATCAAAGTCTATCTTGTCGGCGAGGAACTCGGCTATTAAGTAACTACCTTTACGGGCGGGAACACTTTTCCGAAAAGATAGTTAAATAAATACATAAAGTAAGACCGGAGCTGTCAAAACTCCGGTCCTTTTCTTTGTCCGCATTCTTGGGTTGATTATATTAGCTGTTTAACTCTGCAAGCTTATCCTTAAGATCACTTGAGATCGTGCTTACCATATCGGCTGACGCCGCTATCTCCTCCGTGGACGCCGCCAGATTCGTCACACGCAGATTCACCCCGTCAATGACGCTGATCAGCTTCTTGGCATCCGCCAGAAGATCAGAAATCGCCGTCTGTATCTGTTCCTTATTCGCATCGGAGTCACTGGCCGTATCCTTGGAAGAATCTGCCAGCTTCTTGATATTCTCGGCAATGATGGCAAAACCTCTTCCCGACTCCCCGGCCCTGGCTGCCTCAATACTCGCATTCAGCGCAAGGAGGTTCGTCTCCTCCGCCACATTCGTGATTTCCTCATTGTTTTCTTCCAGCTTGACAAGCAGCCCCTGGATCTTTCCAAGCGCTTCATTCAACTGGTCACAGAAACTCACCACATCGCTCATGGACGCCGAAATGCCGGTGCTCTCCTCGGCATTGCTGTTATTGCCCTCCGACATCTCACTGATGGAAATATCCAGACTGTCAAAATCTACCTGTACTTCAGCAATCAGCTCCGCAATCTTTTCATTCTTCGTCTGAAGCTCGGCGTTCTTCTGCTCTACTTCGGAGGCCATCGTTCTGGCGATCTCGCCCTCCTTCTCCACCTCACCCTTTACGAACTGGATACAGTTATAGATGTTATTGCAGTCATTATAGATCGCCGTAGCCATCTTCTTACAGGTATCATAACCGCAGGCGGAGCAGTTGATATTGCGCTCTGCATCCGTGCGTTTATCCATGGATACAAAGATTTTATCAATTTCGGAAGCGCTTGGCTTCTTCGCCGACATCATCGGTGATTTATCCGTGTAATGTCTGATAAAGTCATTGATATCCAGTGCCGCGAACTGCTTATTGAATTTTGCCAGCCTCTGTTTCGGTGTCAGGCTCCTGCTGAAAGCGTGCCTCTTATCATTCTTCTTGCTGGCCTCTCTGATCTTCTGTAATTCATAGAGCGTATCGTCGGACTTCGTCTTCTCCTCCTCCACGCCCGGGCCATAAATACAGCCTTTCGCACAGTTCAGAGCGTCCACCATAAACGGCAGCTCTTTATTTCCCAAAACCCTTCTCTTATAATCGGACAGGAATTTATAGGTATGCTCCTCACCCTCAATCTGCCTGATAAAGATATCCTCACCGCAGAACCAGTAAACATTTTCCTTCAGACCGCCCGGCATGGGATAAATGGAACCAAGGCCATACTCGATCTCATCCGTCGCCGCGGGGCCGGAAATATTGTGCTCGCGCACATACTGCATCAGATGATCAAAGGTTACATTATAGGAAACATAACCGCCGCAGTTCGGGTCGTCAATCTCATTCTTCTTCGCAATGCACGGACTGATAAAGGCAAGTTTGTCCGGCACCTTCATATACTTCTTCACATAGATCGCGCCGCACATCATCGGGGAATGCACCGGCATCAGTCTCGGAAGCAGCTCCGGAATATACTTCTCTATGTACCCAACCACAGCAGGACAGGGCTGGGAAATACCGCCTGTAAAATTATGCTCCGTTATGTATTTGACATATCCCCAGGTCGTGATATCCGCACCAAAGCTGATACTGATAATACGGTTTGCGCCAAGTTTCTTAAGGCCGCCTAAAACTGTAGCATACTCCTTCGGGTAGTTTGCCAGAAAAGCCGGGGCAAGCAGAAGCGAAATTTTCTCTCCCTTCTTTAAGTCCTCGAAAAAACGCTCCGTGTCATCACGATAACTTCTCGCATTGTGCGCACAGGCGTCAAAACAGGCGCCGCAGCTTATGCACTGGCTGCCATCCACAATAATCTTATTCTTTCCCTTTTCCTCCACCGCACGGTTTGCCGTCAGCACAGGACATGCGGAAATACACTTGTTACATCCTACGCAGTTGTCGTTGGTAAATACCAGAGCTTCTAACGGTTGATTCCCCATTGTACCCTCCAAAGTTATCTATTATTGTATTTGCTTATACTGTTTGTGCAATTCCAAAATTATTTTAGCATAATACTTAGAAAAAATAAACAACTTTTTATTTCACACAAATAAAATTGTGTACAATTTTACCTGTTAAATCTGGGAAATCACAAAAATATCATAAATTGCTTTAATCGCCGTCTCGAAATCGGCATTGGCCACGCCGATGATAATATTCAGCTCGCTGGAGCCCTGGTCAATCATCTTGACATTGACATTGGCATGCGCCAGCGCGGAAAATATCCTTCCCGCCGTGCCACGTGTGGATTTCATGCCGCGCCCCACCACCGCGATCAGCGCCAGATCTGCCTCTATGTCGATAGAATCCGGGTCTGCCAGCCTGTGAATGCCGGAAACCACCTTCTGCTCCTTGTGCATAAACTCATCCTGATGCACAAACACCGTCATGGTGTCGATACCGGAAGGCACATGCTCAAAGGAAATCTCATTCTCCTCAAAGGCCTGCAGCACCTTGCGTCCAAAACCGATTTCCGAATTCATCATTTCCTTCTCTATATTGACCGCGCAGAATCCCTTTTTTCCGGCAATGCCGGTAATCACATACTTTGACTTCTGGCAGGTGCTCTCCACAATCCATGTGCCGTTGTCCTCCGGCGCGTTGGTATTGCGGATATTGATCGGAATCCCTTCGCTCCTGACCGGAAAAATAGCGTCCTCATGGAGAACAGAAAAACCCATATAGGCCAGCTCCCGGAGCTCCCTGTAGGTGATCGTCTCCACACCCTCCGGCTTATATATAATCCGGGGATCCGCAACCAGCACGCCCGAAACGTCCGTCCAGTTCTCATACACATTCGCCTTGATTGCCCTGGCTACGATGGAACCCGTAATGTCGGAGCCTCCTCTGGAAAAGGTCTTCACTTTTCCGTCTTCATAAGCGCCGTAAAAACCAGGAATCACAGCTGACTCCACACCGGCAAGACGCTCTTTCAGCAGCTGGTTTGTCAGCTCCGCGTCGTGCTCTCCGTCCGCCTTAAAGCGGATCACCGCCGCCGCGTCCACAAATTCATAGCCCAGATACTGCGCCATGATAATGCCGTTTAAATATTCCCCGCGGGAGGCTGCATAGTCGGAACCGGCCTTCTCCTTAAAGTTCTTCTCGATGCCCTTAAACTCCTTATCCAGAGAAAGCTTCAGCTCCAGCCCGTCTATGATCTCCTGATATCTGTCCCTGATCGCCTGCATCTGCCCAGAGAAATCCTTTCCCTGCTCTGCAAGCTCATAGCAGGCGTAAAGCATATCCGTAACCTTCGTATCCTCCGACGATCTCTTGCCGGGCGCGGAGGGCACCACAAATTTGCGTTCCCCGTCAGCGCGGATAATCGCGCCCACCTTCTTAAACTGCTCTGCACTCGCCAGAGAGCTTCCGCCAAACTTAACTACCTTATTCATACCTTTCCCCCTGCTACGCCATGATTCGGATTCTGTTAATGCATCCGCCGATTTTCTCTATCTTTTCGTCAAAATCCCTCTCGGTCATCTCCTGCGTCATAAAAGCGAACTCTTTGGCCAGCCCTACGTTCACCTCCGCCAGTGCGCCGAAGGCTGCCATCGCCGCCTCCCGCTTCTCTGCCGGTATCCGGACAAAGAATTTTCTTCTCGCGCCTGTTACATCCGCAACCTCCACTTTTTCCTCATCCCAGAAGCACATGATGGTCTTACCCTGATGTCTCGCACAGTCCACCACATCGGAAACCACCGCGCTGGCCGTCGGCAGCTTGCCCGCCCCCCGCCCGTAATACATAGAGTCGCCCAGCATATTTCCATGTACATACACCGCGTTAAACACATCGCTTACGCTGAAAAGCGGATGATCCCTGGAAATCAGGAAGGGCGCAACCATGGCATAGAAGCCATTTTCCGTATCCCTGCTCAGCGCCAGAAGCTTGATGGACTTGTTCATCTGCTTCGCATACTTAAAATCGGCCGAAGAAATTTTCGTGATTCCTTCTGTGTATATATCCTCATAGCTCACGTTTTTACCGGTCATAAGGGAGGAAAGAATGGCAATCTTGCGGCAGGCGTCGTACCCCTCCACGTCCGCCTCGGGATTTCTCTCCGCATAGCCCTTGTCCTGCGCCTCCTTTAAAACGTCCTCAAAATCGGCGCCTTCCCTGTCCATCTTGGTCAGAATATAGTTGGTCGTTCCGTTCAGGATTCCCGTGATGCTGTCGATGTGCTCCGCCGTCAGGGAATAATTGAGCGGACGGATAATCGGGATGCCCCCGCCCACACTGGCCTCAAAGAGATAGTTACAGTGATTCTCCTTAGCGATTTTTATGAGTTCCGGACCATGCGCCGCGACAAGCTCCTTATTGGAGGTACACACGCTCTTTCCCAAAAGAAGCGCCTGCTTCGTAAAATCGTAAGCCGGTTTCGTACCGCCCATGGTCTCGCAGATAATCTTTACCTCCGGGTCGTTCAGAATCATATTGTAGTCATGCACCACCTTACTCTCGTAAGGGTCTCCCGGAAAATCCCGAAGATCCAGAATATATTTTACAGCCAGATCCTCCGCCGCCTTTTTATTGATGTCCGTTTTATTTGTCTCAATCACTTCCACGACGCCGCTTCCCACAGTGCCGTATCCCAAAACCGCTATTTGTATCATTGTATTCTCCATTCCGCGGCACTTGTACAGCAGGGGCGTTTTGCTGGCACAAGGCCGCAGTTTTTATTTCTGCGTCTGTCCTCTTATTATTTTTGTAATGCCCCACTTCAAATTACACATTGAAAAACCGGCATATTGGTATGTTTTTTCAATATCTCTTACCACTTTAAATCAACGGATACTTATCCGTCAGCGTCTTGATAATAGACTGCGCCTTGCCGATTCCTGCCTCACCTTCCTTAATCACAATGGAAACGGCCTCCGCCACCTGCTCCATATCTGCCGTATTTAAGCCGCGGGAAGTAGCCGCCGGCGTCCCCAGACGAATGCCGCTTGTCACGAAAGGAGACTTCGGATCGTTGGGAATGGTATTCTTGTTGGCCGTGATATGCGCCTCGTCAAGCAGCTTCTCCACTGCCTTGCCGGTCAGGTCGTAGTTTGTCAGGTCGACAAGCATCAGATGATTGTCCGTCCCGCCGGAAACAATCTTAATATCCCGCGCCTGAAGAGCCTTGCAGAGCGCCTGTGCATTATCCGCCACATTCTTCATATAGGCCTTGAAGTCATCGGACAGCGCCTCCTTGAAGCACACAGCCTTCGCCGCGATCACATGCATCAGGGGCCCGCCCTGAATGCCGGGGAAAATGGCCTTGTTGAAATTATACTGATCCGCCACCTCCTGGCTGGACATAATCATGCCGCCGCGGGGCCCGCGCAGGGTCTTGTGGGTGGTGGTCGTCGTCACATGCGCATAAGGGATCGGGCTCGGATGAAGCCCTGCCGCCACAAGACCGGCGATATGCGCGATATCCACCATCAGCACCGCGCCGACCTCATCGGCAATCTCCCTGAATTTCTTAAAATCAATGGTTCTGGCATAAGCGGACGCGCCTGCCACAATCATTTTCGGTCTGCACTCCAGTGCAATCTTTCTCACATTATCATAATCGAGGAATCCGTCGTCACCCACACCGTAAGGCACGCAGTTAAAATACTTGCCCGACATATTGACCGGTGAACCGTGGGACAGATGGCCGCCGTGATCCAGATTCATACCCATGAATGTATCGCCGGGCTCCATCATTGCGAAGAAAACCGCCATATTCGCCTGTGCGCCGGAATGAGGCTGCACGTTGACATACTCGCAGCCGAAAAGCTCTTTCGCGCGGTCTCTGGCAAGCTCCTCCACCACGTCCACGCATTCGCAGCCGCCGTAATATCTCTTGCCGGGATAACCCTCCGCATACTTGTTCGTAAGGGGACTGCCCATCGCCGCCATAACCGCCCTGCTCACCCAGTTTTCAGATGCGATCAGCTCAATATGGGAATTTTGCCTGTTCTGCTCGTCAACAATCGCCTGCGCGATTTCAGGGTCAACACTTTTCACCTCATCCAATGAATACATTCCTCGTTCCTGCCTTTCTGATAATTTCCATTCCAATTAACATTTTGCCGTTGCGCCGCAACACAAATCTGTACAGAAAATGCCCATATTTGAGGCATTCTCCTGTGTGAGAAGCACTTCTCACACGATTACTCTCATATATTTCCTTCTATAAATTATATATTCTGTATAAATAATATAGAGGCAATTTCAAAACAATATTATAAAGTATTATGCAATGTATTGCAAACAAAATTTACGATACGCCCCGGAACTGCCCCATTACAATATATCTTTGGCATATTGGATAGATTTTTATTAAATATTAAGAAAACTTTATGGAAATCTTATTTTGACTTTTTGCCATGTTCTGCTATGATGTAACGTATCAGCAGAAGATCCGTCATACGCCAGTCAGACATTCCGTTCCGGCTGACATGCAAATGACGGAATAATCCATCAGACTGATCGGAAAAAAGGATATCATATTATGAAAACAAAGAAAACACTGATAAACATCTTTCGGCAATACAGACACGCACTACCGCTTATCCTTTACGGGATCATATATATGCTGTGGTTTACCCATCTTGAAAAGACTGTGACAAGCCACTACCGGCTGATCCATTTCAGGCCGGATGACTTCATTCCGTTTTGCGAAATATTTGTTATCCCCTACCTGTTATGGTTTGCTTATGTCGCTGTGGTGGTGGTCTACTTTTTCTTCCGGGATAAGGACGACTATTTCAGGGCCTGCACGTTCCTGTTTACGGGAATGACCGTGTTCCTGATTGTCAGCACACTCTGGCCGAACGGTCATGATCTTCGTCCTGCCATTATGCCCAGAGATAACATTTGCACGAAGCTGGTGTCTTCGCTTTACCGTGCGGACACCCCGACGAATCTCTGGCCCAGCATTCATGTGTATAACTCTCTCGGCTGCCACATTGCGGTTATGAAAAGTTCGCGGCTGAAAAAGAAAAAGGGAATTCGGTTATGCTCGCTGTTTTTATCTGTCTCGATTATTTTATCGACCATGTTTATCAAACAGCACTCCGTATTCGACGTGACCACCGCATTTATCATGGCGGCTGTCATGTACGGTATCGTATACCGTTCCGATGTGGTGCTCCACTTCTACCATAGCCTGCAGCGCAGACGGAAGCACAAGCCAGGAACGCTGGTATAAAAATCGAGCGCCCGCGCGCTCGATTCAGAGAATGCTCCGCATTCTCCTTGAATGGTTTACACTGTCGCAATTTCCTATAGAATTAAAAATCGTCGCCCGCGCGCTCGATTCAGAGAATGCTCCGCATTCTCCTTGAATGGTTTACATTGTCGCAATTTCCTACAGAATAAGAAATTGGGTGCCTGCGGACCCGGTTCAGAGAAACAAACGGGAGAATCCCTGTCGGATTCTCCCGTTTATTATGAGCCTGAAAAGCTTCCCCTCTCAGTTTTATGCGGTTAGTTAAATTTAAAAAACCGTCGGCAGATTTTATAACCCTCCACGGATATCTTCCTGCCGCCCTTCCCGGGCAGATTCATGGAGTTGCCGAGCACGCCGTAGCGCAATCTCATATACAGACCGATATCCTTTTGTCTGATGTACCTCCAAAGCTCTGCTTTCTTCTCCAAATTCTCCTCTGTGCCGGAACGGATCAGCATGATTGAGGAAATCACCGTGATGATTTCCAGATAATTAATCATATATCTTTTCAGCTTGCCTTTCCCGTAGATCTTCGCTCTCTTATCCACAAGATAATCAATCATAATTTTATTGACCTTAATCTGCTGGTCGATTCTGCCGATCATCACTACCTCGTTGACCGACTGCCCATCCCGGCCTATATAATAGCGATAGAAATTCACATCGAGATAATACATGTTTTTCACAAAGGGCAATGGCTCAAACACGAAAATATTATCCACATAAAAGGTGTGTTCCGGCAGTTCCAGGCCGCATTCCCGAAGGAGCTTCGTACGGAAAATGACGGAGTGCATGAGGATATACTGTCCCTTATGAAAATGCTTCACCTCATTCCAGCCAAATATCCTGTCCTGCGGAAGTGCATGACGGTATTTCATCACCTTATGCTTCTTTTCGCCTTCCTTTTCATAGACAAAGTTGCTGATAAGCATGTCCAGCATGGTATCCCCCGCAACGATATCCCGCAGCACCTCAAGAATTTTCAGATAGGCGCTCTCTTTCACCCAGTCGTCGCTGTCCACCACTTTGTAAAAGAGGCCGGACGCACATGCAAGTCCCGTGTTCACAGCCGATCCATGCCCGCCGTTTTTCTTATGAATCGCTTTTACGATAGAGGGATAAAGCCTTTCGTAAGCATCTGCGATCTCTCCCGTCCCGTCAGTAGAACCGTCATCCACAATCAGGATCTCCACGTCCTCTCCACCGGGCAGCAGCGACTCAATGCACTTTTTCATATAATTCTCTGAGTTATAACAGGGTATTGCAACTGATAATAATTTCATGCCAAAACATCCATGCCTTTCTCGTTTCTCAGTCCATCACCTTTTGCCGGACCGGCCAGCCTTTGTCTATTCTAGCATAAAAATTCCTGCATGTTGTTACAGAATTCTTATATTTTCCTTATTTTTCATTACAGTTCCACCTTTGGCCGCACTGCAACTATTTTCCCGTTCCGCGCCTCATCTCCACCCGCTCCGCATATGCGGCAAATGCGGAAGGTATCGGATAACTTGTCCGCGTCTGTTCCGGCTCCACAAATACAAAGCCCTGTAGTTCCTGCCCAGGCCCTTTCACCGCAAGCTCATCCACCCGGATCAAATACCCTGTCATATGCCATTCCTTATGGGTAAACACATGCTTCGCAGCCGGAAGCTTCCGGATTCTGATGGGTGAAAGGCCAATCTCTTTGAGATAAGCGCTAACCCCCGCCTCCTCACAGTGTCCCTCCAAGGACGGAAATTCATACATACTGGCCAAAAGACCTTTCTCAGGTCTTTTTCGGAGCGCCACCCGCTCTGCATCCTGTATCACCAGAATCGTCTTTTCCTCAATACTTCTCGGTTTCTTTTTCGCCTTCTTCGGAAACTCTGCTGTCCGTCCCTCCGCCCTCGCAACGCATATTTCCTTCCACGGGCAGTCTTCGCACTTTGGTGCACCGTTCGGTATACACACCATTGCGCCAAGCTCCATAAGAGCCTGATTGAAATCGCCGGGTCGGTCTTCCGGCATCACATCAAGCAGTTCTTCCTCCACGGATTTTTTGACCTTCGCGCTCAGAATATCCCTGCCATCGGCCCGCAATCTTGAAAGAATCCGCAGCACATTACCGTCTACAGCCGGATAAGACCGCCCGAAAGCAATCGATGAAACCGCCCCTGCCGTATAGCTGCCAATCCCCGGAAGCGCCTGAATCTTCTCATAATCGTCAGGCATCTCCCCTCCATACTCTGAGACAAGGATCTCCGCCGCTTTTTTCAAATTTCTGGCCCGGTTGTAATATCCAAGCCCTTCCCACAGCTTGAGAAGCTTCTCCTCCTCCACCGCCGCCAGACTCCTGATATCCGGCAATGCCTGCAGGAAGCGGTCGTAATAAGGTTTCACTGCCTCCACCCTTGTCTGCTGCAGCATGATTTCTGAAAGCCATACATGATAGGGCGTCGGTTCCTCCCGCCACGGCAGGATGCGTCTGCCTGCGTCATACCATGCAAGCAGTGGTTCTGCGATTCTGTCCAGACTGTCCAAAAACACAGGCAGCGGGGCATCCAGCTCCATACTGTCCTCCCTCACCAGACAGTCGTAGGCAAGAAGCCTCACGCCCGCTCTTCTTGCCAGCTTAAGCACCTCTCCAAACGCCGGCTGGGTATCCCAGTTTGGCTCCACATAGCAGACGCCTTTCATCTGGATCACAAACAGAAGATACGCCTCATACCCCTGCCTGCGCGCCTCAATCAGCTCCTCCACATGCTTAACCGCACGTTCGGAAGGCGCGTCGGGAAAAGCAGCCACGCCTTCCCGCTCTAAAGTCACACCTTTGACCTCGATATAAGCCTTCCTCCCGGCTTCACTTTCCACATAGAAATCAAACCGGGAACTGCCGAAGGTTTTTTCCGGCCTGACCAGACTGACGTCGCCATAGAGTCCGCCCGCCCGCAGCCATTCACCGACAACCCTGTTCGGCGCATTGGAATCCATATTGACCAGACGGCCCGCTTTCTCCACGGCCACAAGATCATAGGCGGTGGCACGTGTTTCCTTACCGCTCTTCTCCAGATATACCTTGGCGTGATCCGTCAGAAGTTCCCGGCATCTGCCCGTATTTTTCACGTGCACCCTAGTCCGCACGCCCATCAGATCCACATAGGCGATAAAACGGTTGGGCCGCTCTATAAATTCTGCGGAAACAATTTCTGTATATTTCATATTCCGATATTCCTTTAACAGTAACCCTTTAACTGCTGTCCTTCGTCTCTATCTCCACGACAGCTTCTCTATTTTTATAGGGAACCCGGGCCGAAGGCACCACCTCGGAAGCCGGGAGCGTATGGGCGGACTGGTCGTCAAAGAAGATATGCGCGCCGAATGCCTGCAGCACATCCCTCTTTCGAATTCCACCCAGAAAGAACACCTCGTCGATACGCACATCCCACGCCCGCAGTGTACGGATCACGCGCTCGTGAGCCGGCGCGCACCTCGTAGTGACAAGCGCGGTTCTGATCGGGCTTTCCTCTTCCGGAAAATTTTTCTGTAGCCCGGACAAAGTTTTTAGAAATTTTGCAAAAGGCCCGGCCTGCAGAGGATTATCCGCATTCCGCCTCTCGTTTTCCTCGAAAGCCTCCAGCCCCTCCTCCTGAAAGATTCTCTCGGACTCATCCGAAAAAAGCACCGCATCGCCGTCAAAAGCCACCCTGATCTGCCGGATCCTGTGCTCACAGTCATAGGTTGAAATTCCCTCCGTACAGACGATTCCGGCAGCGATATTCGAGTCGATCGCCCGCTGCACATCCTCCTCCCATGCCGACAGAAAGAGATCCGTCTTAAACGCCGTGAGATAGGGCGCCAGAGAGGAACCTCCGGCCAGTACCGCCCTCGTAATGCGCAGGCCGTAATGTTCGATGGACTTAAACACCCGGAGCGAGGTGTCGGGGCTGTTTCTGGACATGATAATAACCTCCACGCTCCCCTCCATACCCGGCAGCTCATTCAGATTCAAAAGCGCCCGCACCAGCGGAAAGCCGGGACCGGGACGGAGCAGTTCTTCCTCATGCTCCATCTGATATCGGCTGTACGCCTCCACGCCCTCTTCCTCAAAAATTCTGTTTTCAAATGTCAGATCAAACAAGGTTCTGGACGAAACGCCCACTACAAGTTTGTTTTCCAGTTCGTAAGCCATAAAGCACCCCCATCCGTGATCTCTCCGGCGGGGGCCTGTTGTTTCGTACAGAAAACTGTTTATCTCAGTCTGTTGCACTCAAATTTTTCAAAAGTGCGCAGACAATTCCTGAGCTCCAGATACCTGTCTTCCAGATCTCCCTCCTTAATCTCCAGATCCGACGCTACTGCCATGGTATTAATCATGCTGTCCGTGATCCGGTTGTGGAGCGAATCGAGAATCGTAAGCTTCTGCTCATAGGAATCCGCGTCGAGAAACGCCAACACCAGAGGATCGATATTCAGTTGTTCTTCCTCCGGCGCTGTCACAGCCGGTACCCTCTCAGATATGGCAGATTCCGTGACACAATCCGCCCCCTGCTTCTCTTCCGTCAGGTCTGCTGCCAGAACCTCATGCTCCTTCTGTCCGAAAATCTCCGGCAAAACGGCCGTTTCCTCATCCTCAATATCCTGCAGAAGTTCAAAGCGGTATCTCTGTCTGGCATCGGGATATTTCCTGCGGTCTATCTCCTCCATGAACATGGACAGCGGCCGCACAAATATCTCGAAAGTACCGTACATCGCCTGATAAACCACCATTAGTTCCCTAGTCTCGCTATGCTTCGCAAGACAGCGGATCTGGTATAAATTACCCTTAAAATGTCTGTACATTTCCTGTGGTCTGGGATTATGTCTCATAGGAATCTCCTTTTTTGTAATTATTCTCTACCAGTATAATCCCAAAATATACAAATGTCTATCCGCGTCGCAGACTAAACGTCTGCGACCAAAGAATTGCTTCGCAATTCTTTCGCACTTTCTTCCGTGACATTTGTTTCTTTCTCCGCGTCGCAGACTAAACGTCTGCGACCAAAGAATCGCTTCGCAATTCTTTCGCACTTTCTTCCGTGACATTTGTTTCTTTCACTGCGTCGCAGACTTAACGTCTGCAACCAAAGAATTGCTTTTCAATTCTTTCGCACTTCTTTCTGTGCAGTCAGAACATTTGTTCAGATTTTAATTGTAGAACAAATGTTCTTTTCTGTCAACACCAAAGATAGGACGATTTCCATGTCGGATCATATATAAATAATCCTAAGCTCCTCTACCTCACCGCAAAATTCCTCACAGTACAGCTCCTCGGTCAGTCTCCTTCTCTCGTCATCCCCGAGACTCCCGATTCTTTTATGGTGAATCTCCACCCGGTAGCTTCTCGCGCCGCCGTTCTCCCTCGTCCAGGTGACTGTCACGCCGCTGTTCTGATATCCGCGCGCCTCCAGAATCCCCTTCGCCCGCTCTGTGAAAGCATCCTCGAGCAGCGCATATCTTTCATTTTCCTGTGTGTGGCCGTTCCTCTCTTTGCTCAACACCGTCCCGCTCACACAGAGAGCGGCAGCCAGAACCAAGAACGCCGTTTTCATGCCTAAACCCCTGTTCATCTGTCACACCCCCTTGTTGAAACCACTATAGCACTTTATGAGTCCAATAAACGGGACGTAAAAAATCGTCGCTCGGCAGCGACGATTCAGAGAATGCTTCGCATTCTCCTTGAATGGTTTACACTGTCGCAATTTCCTATAGAATAAAAAGAAAAAGACAGAAAATCTGATTTTACAGACTTTCTGTCTCCTTATTCTTCTTATTAAGTTTACATAATAAACACTATTCCTCGACAGGCTTAAATCTCTTAAAGACCTTTTCCTCACTGCAGACATGCCGGGAACCGTCCTGCTCCCTGACGATATAGTCCCCCTCCGCAATAAATGTCTTTCCTCTCTTATGAAGAATGTACGGGCAGACAATCGCCCCGTTCTCCTTCCTGATCTGCACAAGGGAATCCATGACAAACCAGCCTCTTGTCACCACGTCCGACCACAGCTCGACGCCATCCTCCATGCCTTTGCCCACTTCATATTTTTCAACATCGACCTCCAGGCCCACACGCAAACACTTCATAGTAAGTTCTCCTTTCAACTGTCGCCGGAATCCCGGCCTGTTTTCCGTACCAGCGATTACTGTCCAATCGCTTCCTTAAGGGCTCCTAACAGCTCCTCATACGTCTCATAAGCCGGAATCTCTGGATAGTCCTTTTTAATCTGTTCCGTGCTTCTGAATAAAAATCCTGCCTTTCCCGCCTGTATCATGGCCAGATCGTTATGGCTGTCCCCGGCGGCAATGGTCTCATACCCGATGGACTGCAACGCCTTCACCGTGGTCAGCTTGGAATCCCTGACACGCATCTTATACCCGGTGATCTCCCCGTCCTGCGCCACCTCAAGGGAATTGCAGAAAATCGTGGGCCAGCCCAGCTTTTCCATCAGCGGTCCCGCAAACTGTGTAAAGGTATCGCTGATAATAATGACCTGCGCCATCCGCTTCAGCTCGTCCAGAAATTCCTTCGCCCCCGGCAGCGGGTCGATCTTCGCGATGGTCTCCTGAATCTGCTTCAGTCCCAGTCCGTGCTCCCGCAGAATGCCGAGCCGCCAGTTCATCAGCTTGTCATAATCAGGCTCGTCCCTCGTCGTTCTCGTAAGCTCCGAAATACCGCTCTCCTTCGCAAAGGCAATCCAGATCTCCGGCACCAGCACGCCCTCCAGATCCAGACAAACAATATGCATACTCATGTCATGCCTCCAATATCTGATCGTAGTAAATGACGGTAAATTATCATTCCTGTTACTATTGTACTGTAAATATACCCCTGTGCGCAACCAGAAGTTTTTTTCCAGTGACAAATGTCCGCCGGTACGCGGCTGCCCTTCTCAAATCCCCGACGGTGTCTTGCGGCCGCCAGCCTCAAATTCCCGGCGGTACGTGGCCGCCCGTCTCAAATCTTCACCGGCTGCATACTCTCCCGCACAATCAGGAGCTCCACACTCATCACATCGTTCATCCGCCCCGTCTTTACGGCCTCCTCCGTCTCCACGCAGTCTGTCAGCGCCCGCTTTAACTCCGCCTCCTTAAATTTCGCCGCCTGACTGACATATTTTCCGGCGATAAAACCCTTAAGCCCCACTTTTTCACCGATGCTGCGCGTATCATACCCTTTATTCTTCAGCTCCTTCACCTGCAGGAGCAGATTGAACTGTCTGGCTATCAGAAACAAAATGCGCATGGGCGGCTCTTTTAAGGTCAGCAGATCATAGTAAAGCTCCATGGCCTTCTTCTGCTTTTTGTCCGCAACGGCCTCCACCATGTCAAAGATACGGCTGCCAATCTGCCTGACACAGACCGCCTCAATGTCCTGCGCGGCAATCACGTCCCTCTCCAGACAGTAACAGACCAGCTTCTCCACCTCGCCCCGGATATTTTCCATATCCGTCCCCGTCTTTTCCAGAAAAAAGTCCAGATCTCTCTGGGTGATCCGCTTTCCGTCCTTCGCAAGAAGCTCCGCAACCCAGCGCTTCAGCACACCCTCGTCCGGTGTCTTGCACTCGATCACCCGCCCTCTGGCAGCAGCCGCCTTATAGAGCCTGCTCCTCTTATCGACCTCCGCCTCCACAAACAGAAAGTAAGCGCTGGGCGCGGGATCAGCCAGATACGCCGCAAGCTCTTCTCCGCCGCGCTTGAAAAAGCCGCTGTTCTCTATGACCAGCACCCGTCTTTCCGCCAAAAAGGGCATAGTCTGGGCAAGGTCGATCACCTCACCCGGCACGATCCCCTTTCCCTCGAAGCAGTTCAGGTTCATGAGATCCCCGTCCCCCATAAGGGCCTTTTTCACCCTGTCCCTGTACTGCCTGCGCAGATAGGCCTCCTCCCCGCACAGAAGATATACCTGTTTTAAGTTTCCTTCCCTGATTTCTTCACTTAGTTTTTTCATAATCTATATTCAGTATAATCGGTCATGCGAAAAAAAACAACTGCGTTCCAGAAGACTTAAAGCATACATAAACAGGCTCCCTTCTCTTTCTATTTTTCCAGTATACGTTATCATATGTTGCTATTCAATTGCTGAATTTGGCGGATCTTTCTCCTTTCACCTCGCCGTATACTCCTCCACCCGGACAATACCGCCCTTTACCCGGACCGTCACCGCCCCGCTCTCAGGCGTCTGATAAATCCGGCACCCCCGGTTCTCAAGCCGCTCCATCGTCTCCTGATGGGGATGGCCGTAGGAATTGTCTCGTCCCGCAGAAATAAGCGCCATCCGCGGATTTACTATTTTCAGGAACGCCTCTTTTGTGGAGTTTTTCGAACCGTGATGGGCCGCCTTGAGCAGGGTCAGCCGTCGCGGCAATTCCAGTCCGAAAGCATCTTCCATACAGGCAAGCCGCCCGGTCACAAGCGCCTCCCCCTCTCCCTCCAGATCCCCCGTAAAAAGCGCGGAAAAGCTTTCATAAGTCAGATACAGGACCGTGGAACAGGCATTGGCATCTTGGTTTACATAATCTCTATTCGGATGCATACAAGTTAACATAACTTTCCCACTCTCCAGCCGCTCCCCGGCATGGAGATACCTGACAGGCACCCCGGCATCCCGCGAAAGCTCCTCCAGCCCACGGTAGGCCTCGTCCCTGCTCTCCTGCGCCACGTCGGGCAGAAACAGACAGCCGATCCCGATTCCCGTCTCCCCATACGCCTGAAGCAGTCCTTTAATCCCGCTTATGTGGTCCGCGTCCGAATGGGTGACAAATACCGCGTCCAGCCGCCCTACACCCCGGTACTTCAAAAACGGTATAATCTGATAGGTTTCCACCTCCTTCTTATCGGAGCTGCCGCCGTCAATCAGATAATGCCTTCCCTGCCCGTCCGCCAGATAGATGCAGTCGCCCTGCCCGATATCCAGCATAGTGATCTCGAATCCCCGCGGCACCCGAAAGCCCAGAAGAAACACCGCGCCAAAAACCGCGCACCAGAAATGCCCTTTTTTTCCCTTCCCCGCAAGAACCACCGCCGCCGCCAGAAGCGCCAGAAAAGCCAAAATCTGCCAGTCCTCCGGCCGCCCCGTCACCCACCTTCGCCCGGGCAGTTTCAGACAGCATGCGGCACATTTTTCGTAAAAAGCTAAAATCCAGACGCCGGGAAAAGCCGCCAGACGCCCCAGGGGCAGAGAGCAGGCCGCAGCCCCCATAACCGCGATCCCGCTTAACAGAAGCGCCCCCATACAGGGAATCACGATCAGGTTCAGAAGCACGGAATAGGGCGGAAATTCGTAATAAAAGCACAGATACACAGGGAGGGTTGAAAGGGAAATCCAGCCTCCCGTAAATACTGCCTTAAAAAAGCGGTTTTCCGTGGAAAACTGCCGGGATACCGTAGGCAGAAGGCCGATGCCGCAGACCGCGCCGAAGGAGAACAGAAAACCGCTCTGCGTCAGATAAAGCGGCTGCTGCACCAGAATCAGGAGCGCAGCCGTCGTCATTGCCGTCAGCAGATCGTAAGTCCTGCCGCACAAATCCGCGCACAGCTTCAGGCCGAACATCACAAGCGCCCTGACAATGGATATTCCCATACCTGTCATCATCCCATAACAGTACATCAGCGACACAGATAGTATTATGTTAACTACCTTGGGGACACACAGGCGCTGCAGGAGCTTGTGGAAACCCATTCCCAGAATGGAAAGGTGAAGGCCGCTGATGGCCAGGATATGTATTATGCCGTTATGCTGATACAGGCTTTTGATTTCCCCGTCCAGCATGGCTTTCTCCCCCAGAAGCATGGCCCCCATGACGGACGCCTCCTTTTCCGGGTAACATGCTCCGAGAAGAAGCGACAAGTATTCTCTAAAGCGGTAAAGAGTCTCCCGAAAGACGGAAAAACCGCCGCTCTCTGCCAGACACGCCGCCTTCATCAGCCTGCCCTGCTGCCCCGCGACGCGGTAATAATCCGCCGCGTCAAATTCCCCGGGATTTGTGGCGTGCGAAAACGGGCGGAATTTCCCCTCCACCAGCACAAGACTTCCCATGGCAGGATTTTCCTCCCCGCCCAGATAGCATAAAATCCCCCGGATCTCCTCTGTGTCCTCCAGACAGAAGAACTCCCTGTTTTCTTTTAAATATGTCTCTGTTTTCTTTACGGAATCTGCAGCAATCGAATTGGAAAAAGCTGTGTCAGAATCTTCTATGATTTGTTTCAGAACGGATCTTTGATCCGGTTTCAGAATGATGGCCTGCTCCAAGGTTATCACAAGGACTTCCTCCGTTCCGGAAATCCTGTGCTCCTTCCATTCCACACGCCCCACGGCGGCAACCGTTTCGCCGTCCGGGACGCCGCAGTCCGGCGCATCGTGTGGAATCAGATTGATGCCAAGAAGCAGCGCCACCACAAATGCCAGCCCGATCAGGCATAATGGTCTGCGCATGTCTGCCCTCCTTATTCTATTGTATTTACTTTTAGTTTACATAAATCTATTCTCCCAATGCGGACAAATTAGTTTACATAATATGAAAGTCACCGCACTGTCCCCGACTCCAATATATCCAGATTTCTCTCAAACACATTGTTCAGGCTCACATTCTCCCGATATGAAATATTTGTCTCCCCATTTATGGATATCTGCACCCGATTCACGTTGGACAGCTCCGCCAGCGAATTGGTGATCGAGTAAATGGTCACGTCGGAGGCTACATTATAGGGCTGGTTGAGAAAATCGCTGCTTAAGTTTACATAACACGTGCCATCCTTCACGGTGACGCTCACGATCTTCGTGGTCGGATTGATTGTAGGGTAAGCCCCCTCTGTCATCGGCCCTTCCACCAGCTTCTCCACCACAAGCTTCTCCAGGGAAATATTACTGTTATACACCACGTTGCGGCGGTTCTCCTCCACAAGGCTTTCCCCCGTGCCGTTGGCAAAATAGAGACGGAGATCCACCTTCTCATAGGCATTGATCTCATTGCCCGCATTCTCGATAAAGGTGTCTGCCGCCATCACGCCAACAGCGGTTCCCGCCACATCCGTAAGCTGTTCCCCCATCACCGTGAAAGCCATGCGCTCCACACCCGGAAGCTGCGTCAGCGTCCTCACAATGGATGCGCGCGCAAGAATCTCCCTCGTTCCCCGCAGATTTTTGTAATTCCCGTCAAAATCCAGCGTCAGCAGGCCGTTCTCCAGCGTATGCCCCTCCACCGAAATCTCTTTTCCAAGCAGCGTTTCATACTCCATTTTTTCCGATATGTGGGTAAGCTGCTCTAAAAGCTCCTCAAGCAGAAGCGTCCCGTCCGTAGTTGCACTCACATACTCCCGCTCGACAATCTTTGTCTCATCATTGTTTACATAATATATCTTATACGAGGTGCCGGCCTGCGCCTCCCGCCTGTCCGCGCAGGCTGTACACAGAAGCAGTCCCATGGCCAGAACCGCTGCAAAAAAAATATGTCCCGCCTTTTTCATACCAGCCTCCGTCTCCTTACACCGCAATATACTTCAAGGGGATTCTTACCTTAAAATCGGTTCCCTCCCCCTCAATACTTTCCACTTTAATCGAACCTCTGTGCATGAGAACCGCACTTTTCGTAATGGCAAGCCCCAGCCCCGTGCCGCCGATCTCTCTGGAACGGGATTTATCCACCCGGTAAAAACGCTCATAGATATGCTCCAGCGCATCCTCCGGGATGCCCACGCCGGAATCTTCCACCTGCACCGTGAAAAACTGGTGGTCGGCATCCAGCGTCACTTTCACAAATCCGTGCTCCTTATTATATTTTATCGCGTTCTCCACGAGATTAGACAGTGCCAGCGTGAGTTTGACCTCATCCACCGACGCCGTCACCGGCCGCAGGCTCTCGTAGACAAGCTGTACGTCCCTGCGTATGGCGATGGGCCGCAGTCTTCTCATAATCAGTTCCACAAGCGCGTTGATATCCACCTCGGAGATATTCAGGTCAGCAGATGTCCTGTCCATTTTTACAAGAGAGAGCAGATCGTTGATGATCTTATCCTCCCTCTCAATCTCGGCAGCGATATCGGTCATAAACTCCTGATAGACTTCCAGGGGCACATCCTTCTGGGTAATCAGGGAATCGGCCAGCACCTTCATGGAGGTGATCGGCGTCCGAAGCTCGTGTGACACGTTCGATACAAACTCCTGCCTCGAATCGTCCAGCATCTTCATGCGCCCCAGCACCCGGTTAAAAGCGTCCCCGATATGCTCCGTCTCCAGACAGTCCGTCACGGAAATCGGATCGTTGGTATACCCCTCCTGCACCTGGTCCAGCGCCTGTATCATTTTTTTAAAGGGTGAAAAGAGGAACTTGGACACCAGAAGCGTCACCACAAAGATCAGCACGCCCACAATGGACATCACGATCACCGCCTGACGGTTCAGTATTTCCATGGTGACAATGATACTGTCGTTGGACGCGCTCACCAGCATAACGCCACGCACCAGATCAATGCGCTCCCCGGCTCCTACCGGCAGATCCGCCTCCAACGTCTCCGTGATGGGTATGGTCATCTCAATATAACCGTTTTCCCGGTCGTACCTGTTGGCGCTCTCGCCCCGCAGGCAGCGGATGACTTCCTCTGATATAATCGTTTTCCCCTCGCTGATGCCGTAGGTGTCCTTCACAATCCGAAGATCCGCATTGATGACAAGCACACGGCCGTCATACAGATTCGAGAGCTGCTCCAGCTCCGCATTGATGACCTCGGAAGAAGTATCCTGCAGATAATGATAGGTGATCAGGTGATTCGCCAGAATCCTGACCTGGGTGGAAATATCAGAGGTTCTGACATTTACCGCCCGCCGTTCGTAATTTTGCAGGATCGCATAGCGCATGATAAAGCATGGAATCAGCCCGACAATAAGCAGAATCAGGAAAATACGCCCCTTCAGGCTCCTCAAGAATGTAATTTGACGTAAATGTAATTTAAGCAAAGTAATATCCAACGCCCCACTTCGTCCGCACATACGCGGGCTCTCCGGGCACTTCCTCTATTTTTTCGCGCAGTCTTCTGATATGTACGTCCACCGTCCGCACATCGCCGGGATAATCGCTTCCCCACACCAGTTTCAGAAGCTCCTCCCTGCCGTAAACCTTTCCGGCATTCCGCATCAGAAGCTCCAGCACCTCAAACTCCTTGGCTGTCAGGTTAATCTCCCGGTCCCTGATATACACTCTCCTGCCCTCGCAGTCAAGGCGCATATCGCCCCGCTCCACCATCTTAACCGTTTCCTTTTTCTCCGGCGTCTGGCGTTTCGTCCTGCGCATAATGGCCTTGATTCTGGCCTTTACCTCCAAAATGTTAAAGGGCTTCGTTATATAGTCGTCCGCGCCGTAATCCAGCCCGAGAATCTTATCCATGTCGTCGCCCTTGGCCGTCAGCATGACAATCGGCACAGTGGAAAAGCCGCGAATCTGCTGGCACACTTCAAAGCCCGTCATTTTCGGCAGCATCACATCCAGAAGAATCATGTCGTACGCATTTTCTTCCGCCAGCTTCAAGGCCTCTTCCCCGTCATAGGCGCAGTCCACTTCCATGCCGTCCTGCTCCAGACTGAACCGGATCCCCTTCACAATCAGCTTCTCGTCATCCACTACCAATACTCTCTGTGCCATACTTCCCGCCCCTGCCTGTTTTTTCTAGTTTACACTGATGCTGTCTTTTATTTTCTCATACATGCCTTCTTTGATGCCGTTCACCTTCATAATATCTTCCGGCTTCTCAAAAGCGCCGTGGGATTCTCTGTAAGCTGCAATGGCTGCCGCCCGTGTAGCGCCCACGCCGGGGATTTCGCAAAGCTGCGCTTCCGACGCGGTGTTAATGTTGATCCGGCCGTCCGACGTATCGCCTGCTTCCCCGCCCTGTCCGTCCGAAGATGTACCGCCCACAATGCCAAGCCCTTCCGCTGTTGCGTCCTGCACAATGCCGATCTTTTCCGTTGCAACGCCCTGCACTTTTCCAGCCTCGGCGGCAGCGGCCTCCTCCCTTGTGGGAATCACCAGCTTAACGCCGTCCTCCAGCGTCTGCGCTTGGTTTACATAATTTTGCTCCGCATTCTCCGCAAAGCCGCCTGCCTGCTGTACCGCCTCGTAGACACGGCTTCCCGTCTCCAGCCCGTAAACGCCGGGACGTGCCACCGCGCCGCAGACATGGACATAAATGACGCCGGGCTGTGCCGTCACAGCGTCCGCCTGCGCAGACGCCAATGAAGCGTCTCCCCCAAGTCCCCGGCTCTCACCGTCAGGAATGCGCGGTTCCTCTCTTTCTGAGACACGCCCGGTCTCTCCGGCCGCGGACATCTGTCCCCCGGAGTCCTGCGGGAAAACAGACATATCTTCCGCCCCCTCCGCCTCGTTTTCTCCATCGAGAAGAAGAAGTTCTTCCTTCTTCGTGCAGCCGCACAACAGCAAAAGCAGCGCGAACGCCAGTCCCGCCTGCCATATCCTATTCGTCCGTCTTATTCCTTTTTCCATCTGCATAGTCTCCCTTCCGGGCTTCATCGCCCCTGGGAGGTTCCCGCTATGCGCTGTATTTTTATTGTAAGATAAATCTCGTCCTATGTCCACTTAAAAATAACGATTCCCGCGATCATCACACCGGCCCCCAACAGCTTTTTCATCTCAAGGGGCTGCTTCTCCACCCCGAAAAGGCCGAGAACTTCAATGACATAAGCGATAATAAGCTGGGAAACCACAATAAACATCACTGACCGCGCAGGCCCGAGCTGCTCCATGCTCTTGATCACGGTGTAAGTGATAAACGTGCCTATGGCGCCGCCCAGCAGCATATATTTCGGCTCCACCTTTAAGAGCGTGGAAAAAGAAGCCCGGTCGGTGGCAAGCCAGACGGCCAGACAGACCAAAAGCGCCGTAAACTGCACAAAGGCGTTAGCCACCCAGATTCCCGACTGTTTGGTGACCTGCGTGTTAAAGACTCCCTGCACGCTCATCAGCGCGCCGGATAAAATGGCGATCCAAAATCCTAACATAATTACCTCCTAAATAAAACAAGGCAGTTTACACTGTCTTGTCTTAGGTTGACCATATAGGCCGGCAATTATTCTTTTTCTGTCTCAGGGCCGCCGGAATCCGCTTCTATTCCTGCTCCTGCGTTTCCACGTCCTCCTCCGTCTCCTCCACAGGAAGCGGTACGTCAATATATTCTTCTGTGTACGCTTCACCCAGCACCTGCCCCATAATCTGTTCGGATAAGGAACGAAGCTCCTCGTTGGCGTCCGCGCCTCCCCAGATTCTGGCAAACGCGATCTCAAGCTGTACCCAGAAATTACTGGTTTCTATCATCTTCGGCATGGGAACCGACCGGGCGTATTCCTCTAAAAAGGCGGCCGCATTCGGGTTATCATAAGTGCTCCCGTCACAGTGTACCGGCAGTTTTCCCGTTCTGGCATAAAGCTCCTGCGTGTTGTACTGCGTCAGATACACCGCGAAGTCGTTTGCCATTTCCTTTTTCATGGAATAACCGTTGACTCCGACGCACTGCGTCACGGAAAGGGACGCGGAGGCAAGCTCCCCGCTCACATCCGGCACCCGGGTCACCCCGTACTCGTAGGAAAACGTTCCGTCCTCACGGGCCTTCTCCAGCTTTGACAGCGCGTCCGTGGTAGCCACCGTATAGACGATCTTTCCGTCCAGAAAATCCTGCAGGACACCGTCGTAGCTGATTTCCTTCGTGTCTATGGAGAAAAACTGGTTCAGATTCTGGTACACCCGAAGCGCTTTGATCGCGTTTTCATTGTAAATACCGATGGAATCCGCGTTGTCGCCATTGATACCGCCCACGTCAATATAATGCCCCACAATAAAATAATTATAAAAAATATCCGACACATCCCATTTAAAGACCGCCTCCACCTGTTCCGGCGCGTCATAAACGTCCGCAAAGGACAAAATCCCGTCTATCGTCTCGGGGATGGCCTCCTCGATTTTGGCTTCGATCTCCTCCTCGGAAACCTCGTCCTCCTCCTGCGCCTCCTGAATCTCCTCCTCTACCTCACCGCTGTCCGCCTGTTCCTGCGCATCCTCCGCCATGGCCTGGTCCCGCTCGGCCGTGATCTGCGCTTTTGCCCATTCTTCCAGATAAGTTCTGTTGTAAAGAAGACAGCTCGTCTCGTAGTAAAAAGGATAGCCGATCTGTTTGTCATGGTATGTCACCGCCCGGACCGCCGTTCCCGGCAGCAGATCCGTCATGGGCAGCACCCCCTCCGGCAGCTTTACCTCGCTGGCAAGCCCCGCCAGATACGCCTTTTCCAAAGCGTCGTTGCTGACAATATACAAATCGGGCACTTCTTCCCCCTGCAGGGACGCCTGGTTGATCGTCTCCAGATATTCCAGTCCCTGCGTGTAAACCGGAACCACACGCACCTCGTCCTGGTATTCGCTGTAGGAAACCGCCACACCGTTTAAATAGTCCGTCAGACCCTCGTCCGCATACCACAAATACAGGGTTTCCCTGTGTCTGAACAGAAAATCCTCCTCCTGCTCTTCCTCCGCTTTCGGCAGTACAGCCAGACCAAACCTTCCCGCGCCGTAAAGGCCGCCCGCAACCAGAGCAATCGTAAGAATCATAAGTAATCTTTTTTTCAGAGTCAACGCCGCTCTCCTTCTATCTGCAAAATACACTCACGCAGAATCCCAATCATGTCGTCCACATGCTTCTTTTCTATCACGAGAGGCGGCACAAACCGGATGATATCCGTTCCCGCATTGATCAGTACCAGCCCTTTCTCCATCGCCATCGTAATGATATCACCCACAGGCCGTTCAAACACAAGTCCCTGTAAAAGCCCGACGCCCCTCCGTTCCTTTACGCAGGCAAACTCCTTCACAAGATCATTTAACCGCTCCTCCAGATACGCTCCCACCCTGTTTACATTGGCGAGCACATCCTGCTCCTTAAACAGATCGATCACTTTGCTGACCGCCGCGCAGGCCAGAGGATTTCCGCCATAGGTGGTGCCGTGGTCTCCCGCCACAAGGGAATTTGCCCCCACCTTCTCCGTCATCAGGAACGCACCCACGGGCACGCCGCAGCCGAGCGCCTTGGCTGTGGTCATCACATCCGGCCTGACGCCGTAACGCTGCCACGCGAACATGGTTCCTGTACGCCCCATGCCACACTGGATTTCATCCAGTATCATCAGAATGTCCCGCTCGTCGCAGAGCGCCCTGACTTTCCGCATAAATTCCTCCGTGGCAGGATAAATGCCGCCCTCCCCCTGCACGGTCTCAAAAAGAATCGCACAGGTTTTGTCCGTCACCTGCGCCATCACACTGTCAAAATCGTTCAGCTCCGCAAAGCGGATGTTTCCGATCATCGGCCCGAAGGCCTCCCTGTAGTGGGGATTCCCCGTCACCGAGAGCGCCCCCATGGTGCGCCCGTGGAAAGAGTGGTTCATGGCAATAATCTCGTGGTCCGTTTTCCCATCCTTCAGGAAGGCATATTTGCGCGCCGCCTTGATGGCGCCCTCCACAGCCTCCGCACCGCTGTTTGTAAAGAAAACTCGGTCCATGCCCGAGATCTCTTTGATCTTTTTCGCCGCCTCGATGGCCGGCACATTGTAATAATAATTCGAGGTATGGATAATTTTGTCAATCTGACTTTTCAGCGCGTCATTGTAAGACTCATTGCGGTAGCCTAGCGCAAACACGGCGATGCCCGCCACAAAGTCCAGATACCTTTTCCCGTCCATATCGTAGAGGTACACGCCCTCTCCTTTGTCAAACACCACCTGATAGCGGTTGTAGGTGTGGAGCAGCGCCTGCTCCGCCTCGTCTATATATTTCTGCATTTCCGCACTCATAGTTCTCTCATCCTCATTGAATCCGTCTGTTTTCCTCTATATCCGTAATTTCTTCCCCTGCTTTTGCCGGTATATGCCTCTGTCCCTGCCGCGCAGCGGTTGTACGCAGGCGCCTCTGCTCAGCCTGACATCGTCTCCTTGTCCTTATCCGCAATGATGGCCGTGCCGATACCGTGGTCGGTAAAGATCTCTAACAGCAGGCAGTGGGCAATCCGTCCGTCCAGAATATGCACCCGGTTTACACCCTCCCTGATGGCATCCGTGCAGTTTCCAAGCTTCGGAAGCATACCACCGCCGATACAGCCGCTCCCGATCAGCTCCTCCGCCTGGGAAGCCGTCAGTCTCGAGATGAAGCTGGACTTATCCTCGATATCCCTGTACAGACCCTCAATGTCCGTGAGGAACACCAGCTTGTCCGCGCCCACCGCCTTGGCAATGGCGCAGGCCGCGTCGTCCGCGTTGATATTGTAGGTCATAAACTGATCGTCCAGACCGATGGGCGCCACGATGGGCAGAAAGTCCTTCTCCAGAAGGTCATAGAGCACCTTCGGGTCTACACCGCAGATCTCACCCACAAAACCTATGTCCTCACCGTCCGCATACCTCTTCCTGCACTGTAAAAGCCCCGCGTCCTTACCGCTGATGCCGACCGCCTTCACGCCCAGCTCTTCCACCATCCTGACGAGGTTCTTATTGACTTTGTTCAGAACCATCTCCGCGATTTCCATGGTCTCCCCGTCCGTCACGCGAAGCCCGTGGACGAACTTTGCCTCTTTGCCGACCTTGCCGACCCAGCGGCTGATCTCCTTGCCGCCGCCGTGGACGATGATCGGCTTAAAGCCTACCAGTTTCAGAAGGGTCACGTCCTTGATGACATTCTTCTGCAGCTCCTCGTTGCTCATGGCGCTGCCGCCGTATTTGACTACTATGATCTTTCTGTTGAATTTCTGGATATAGGGAAGGGCTTCGATTAAGACCTCCGCTTTCGCCAGAATTTTGTCCATTTCCTGCTGTTCCATATTATGCCTCTTTTCATCAATGATAAAATTCCGCGCGACTTTACTCAACTACGATAGTCCGCGTTGATATTGACGTACTCGTGCGTCAGGTCGCAGCCCCATGCCGTGGCTTCGGCCTCGCCTCTGTGCATGTCCACGATCACGCTGACCTCGGGGGCGGAGAGAAGTCTGGTCGCCTCGTCCTCGTCATAATCAGTCAGCATACCGTTTTTGCAGATCTGCATCCGGTTTCCGCCGGCCTCGCAGTAAAGATCCACCTGCTCCGGGTCAAAATCCACGCCCGCGTACCCCAGGGCGCACATTATCCGTCCCACATTGGCGTCATGGCCGTAGATCATGGCCTTGGTCAGACTGGAGCAGACCACGGATTTGCATAAAGCCCGCGCCTCCTCCTTCGTTGCCGCATGAATGACTTTCGTCTCAAACAGGGCTGTCGCGCCCTCCCCGTCCCCGGCCATTTTTTTCGCCAGCGTCTCATCTATATAATGCAGGGCTTCTTTAAATGTATCGTAGTCCGCATTCCTCTCCGTGATTTCCGGATTTCCCGCAAGGCCGTTTGCCATCACGATCAGCGTATCGTTGGTGGAAGTGTCTCCGTCCACGGAGATCATATTGAAGGTGTCCTTCACATCCTCGCTCAGAGCCTCCTGCAGAAGCTCTCTGGAAATCGCGACATCCGTCGTGATAAACCCGAGCATGGTGCTCATATTCGGATGAATCATGCCGGAGCCCTTGCACATGCCGCCCACAGTCACGGTTTTTTCCCCGATTTCGATCTGCACTGCCACCTGCTTCGGCTTTGTGTCCGTGGTCATCATCGCTTCCACCGCCGCAAGCCCGGCCTCCGGCGTATGCGCCTTTTCCTGTACCAGCCTGTCCACGCCCGCCACAATTTTCTCTACAGGAATCTGCCAGCCGATCACACCGGTAGACGCCACCAGCACAGCGTCGGATGAAATGCCAAGCGCTTCCGCCGCTTTCTGTGCCGTCTGTCTGCAGCATTCATACCCCTGCCTGCCCGTGCAGGCGTTGGCAATACCCGCATTGACCACAACTGCCTGTGCATAAGGGGAATGCGCCACAATCTCCCTGTCCCACAAAACGGGAGCCGCCTTTACCACATTGCCTGTAAAAACTCCGGCTGTCCGGCAAGGCGCCTGACTGTAGATCAGTGCCATGTCCTTTCTGTTCTGATATTTGATCGCCGCCTCCACGCCGGCCGCCTCAAAGCCGGCCGCCGCCGTCACGCCGCCTTCTATCATTTTCATCGTTTTCCACCCTCTTTTCCATCAAATCCGAGCGGAGAATGCTGCTTTTTAGCATTCTCCCGCGTGAGACGGAGCTGCGTAGCAGCTCCTAGAAGTTCTTGGTGTCCCGTCCAATGGCGGGACATCTTTAGAACTTCTTCTCACGCTAATATACAATAAAACGGCGAGGATTGCAACCTCGCCGTATATGTTCAGGACTTTGCGCCTGGCAATCCTCGCCACTATGCAAGCGTCTCCCCGATCACTTTTTCAAGCTCCGACACCATGAGATTCACCACCGAAATCGTCGCCGGATCTTTGAACATACTGTTAAGCAGCAGCCGGATATTCAGCTCAAATCTGGCGGGCAGGATGCCGCACTCCTCCAGGCTGATCTGCACCATACGCTTTTCCCCGGGATGCTGCTTTTCATTCAGGGCAAAGAGAATATCGAAATAGGAATTCAGAAAGCGGCCCACACTCTGATTGATATTCACCATATCTCCCCGCTTCATGGCTTTCCCGATCTGTTCCATAAATGAGGGCATGCCGTACTTAATCAGCTTCATATGGTGGCTGATGATGTTATTTTTCAGTTCCTGCGGATAAGGCACCTGATACTTCGCCTTGGCCGCCGCCAGAAGGCCTCCCTTATCGTAAGCAATCCGGCCCGTCAGGAGATTATGCCACATACTCGTGGTACAGCCGTCCAGCACTTCGTAATGCGCCACCACCCGGTCAATGCCCGCAAGGAACCCGTCAAGATCGCGGTATATGATATTCAGCTCGGTACCGTCCTCCATTATGCAGACGTCCTCGTGCTCCCTGTCATGGTTGTCAAGCGCCATGCTGCCGCAGTATTTCTCCAATACGCCGCGCCGCTGTTGTGTGGGAACCGGCTCCATGCTGTAAACATATACGTCATAGTCCGAAAACTCGTCGTTCCTTTTGACGGCGCGGGAGCCGCCTATCGCCATGGCGCGTATCTGTGGAAACCTTGCATATTCGTTGAAAATGTCCTGTACCATCTCTCACTCCCTGGCCGTCCTCTCTGTACCGGTCTAAATCTCCCTTCGTCCGAACTGGCCCGATGCATTTCATGCCGCTGTCGGATTCTCCTCCTTGATCGGGCGGCCTTCACAGAAAGTCCCCTTTTCCTCCAGCCATTTCAAAGCCTTCTGGCAGGTGGAGCACTTCGCATAATAAAGTACCGTCGGTTTCACCGGTCATTCCTCCGTGTCGTATTCTTCTGTTTGTAGCACCATTTTATCAGAACATGCCGCCACTCTGCAATCATTAATATTCTGCACATTAACAGGCGGGTCATCTCTTCCGAAATGGCCCGCCCCATAGTCGCCTACGCTTCTGCATCCATATTGTCCAGATAGATCATATTATTAACCGTAATCTCCGCCCGCCACCAGTTCTTGCTGACCGCCCATGCCTCCGGGTATGCGTCCCAGCTCCAGGTCACCGCATAGCCGCCGTCCGGCATCTGCGTCTTTCTGATAAACTCACACTCGTACAGGGCCGCTTCCCGGTTCTTTTCATAGAAAACAGATTCCCTGTCGCGGAAAAACTGAGACGGCTTGCAGATATAATCTGTCTCCCATACGGAAGTGTCCTGCGTGATCGTCTTTGCCACACTCTCCTGCAAAAACGCTGTCAGGCGCTCCATCTCAAAGCGGTCGGACAGCCCCGCCGCCCCAATATCCTCCCACAACTGTATGAAGCAGGAGAGCACATGCATATCCTGCGGGTCGCCGGTCTGAAAAAGAGCTTCCACCGCTTCTTTCGCAATCCCAAGCGCCTTCTGTCCGAAATCACAGTCCACTCCCGCATACCGCAATATGAACCCTGCCAGAGAAGCGGTGGGATTATACCGCCCGCAAAATCTTTCTCTCTCCGTATCCTGATACCATGGCGCGTTGGGATAGGTCCACCAGGGCGCATGGGGCCAGTCATTGTTGGAGGCTGTCACATTACTCCACTTCTCCCCGTCAAACTCCGGTGTGTGCTCCAGATAATCCAGCAGCTTTACGACAGTCGGTTCGGTTTTATGTAAACCATTGACTGCACGCAGGACAACCGTCGCCCGCCACGCCTGCATCGGTATGGAATTCGGGTTCATATTGTCCTCCTCCAGCCCATGGCCGAAGCCGCCGTCCTCATTCTGATAGGCGGATAAAGCCGCAAGCACCTCCTGCGCGCTGCCGTTTTCAAAATGATATTTCCACCTTGCCAGATCCAATGGCCGGGCGTTTCGGTATACAAACCTCCGCGCCTTGTCAAATACTTCCCTGTCCTGCTCTCTCATAATCGGAAACCCTCCTTGTCGGAATATTCTGTGACGGTTCCGCGCCTTCACCGTTCCGAGGCAAAATCCCTTTGCAATCGTCTTCGCCCGGCGCTGAATCGCTGCACTTTTCATATATTACCCCGGATTTCCGATCCTGTCTTGTTAAAAAGCGACAGATTTCCCGGCCAGAGCACACGCCTGCGGAATCGTCATCCCGTGATACCGCTTAAAATCCCGACAAAGATGTGCCTGATCCGTATATTGCAGCAGACATACCTCATCCATGATCGTTCTGCCCGGCACCGTAAGGATATCCCGCCAGAGGTTCTGATAACGTACAAGCGACGCAAAAGCTTTCGGGGAAACTCCCATATTTTCCTGAAATACACGCTGCAGCTGCCTGTCACTCACATGAATATCCCGCGCAAGCTCCTGCATCCGCAGAGCGCCGCGCCGGGAAAGGATCTCCGCCACAGCGTCCATGAAAACCGGCTCCTCCCGCCGACATTCCATTCTCCGCAAAAGCGCCGTCTCCGCAAGCCGTACCCGCTCCTCTATCGCCGCCGTCTCCCACAGCCTCTGCTTAAGTGCCCGCACCAGCCACGAAAAGTATACTGACGCATCGCCGCAGAAATTCCTGCATGCCCGCATGGAATCCTCCGCAAACAGAACCGCGCTCCAGGCGTAGAATCGGATGGCAAAAACCGATAAGCGCTCGCCCTTTTCTTTCCGGCCATTCACCCAAAATGCCTTGTCGTCTATGCCGCAAAAGCTTCCTGACAGGCTGTTATCCGTATAATTGACCGTAAATATGATATCCATACAGGTATCCGGCACCACCACACTGTCCGCAGCCGCACCGGCATCTTGTGTATAGATATCTTTGCTGCCCCAAAAGCAGCGGATATAGGGCTTCAGCGCCGCACAAGGCTCGATTTCCACATACGCCTCGCTGCTGCGGTAGGGCGTGGCCGTGATGGGCGTGTAGCATGTAAAGCGCTTCATTATTCTGAAGAAGCCTCCGCCTCCGTCTCCATACCCTCCGGCATTTCCACATTTGTCTCCGCATTCTGGGACGCCTCAAAAGGATCATCGTACTCCTTCTCTTCTTCCTCCTCGGCCCAAAGGGAATCCCATTCTTTGTGTTTGCCTTCCATATTGATGGCCGCCATCTCCTTCGCCATCTTATAGATGTCCATATTAAAGTCCATCAGCTTCTTCTCATCCTGCGCGGGCACGCGGTCACCCCGGCTGATTCTTCTGGCGATCTCCAGACACTTGGCCATCTCCTCGCCGTACTTCTTCCACGCGTCGCCCTGCTGCTCGGCCACCATGCTGTTAAAGATCCCTACTTCCTGCTCAATCAGGTCATCAAGCGTTTTTTCATCCTTTTTGATCTGCCCGGAAAGCTCGTCGATCTTCTCCTGCAGTTCCTTTTCCCGCTCCAGATAGGCCTCGGAAAATTCAAAGGTCACACCCTGCTCCTCGCTCTTCTTTCTGGCCTCCTCCATTTTTTTGCGGTTCTCCTCCCGCTGTTTCACAAAATCGCTCTTCTGTCCCCGTAAAAGGGCAAGCTGCTGTCTGTAAGCGCTCTGCGCTTCGCCGATTTTCATTGTATCACTTCCTTTTGATAGTATGGCGCATCCTTGCGCCTGTGGTGTTTATGAATACCCTGTTTTCCCTGCCTTTTTCAGGATATTCTGCTGCTATATTATAGATATCGGCATATTGGCCGGATATCTACAGTTTGCCGGAAGTATACTTTCCGAGAAAAACATCTCACTTCTTCACAATCCGATAATAAGTCTTCGCCGTCATCAGATAGCTTCCCCCGTAGAGAACCGCGACGGCCGCCACCACGCCCACACAGCAGCGGAGCAGAAGCCCGGTGTCAAAGAACCGCAGCGCCGCCAGAAGGCCGTTGACCATCACCAGCCCGGCCGCCGTGTGCAGAAACGCTCCCGCAAGGGGCAGGAAAAACACCAGCAGGATCTGCCTGTGAACCGTTCCTCTGATCTCCTCATCACTCATGCCCACCTTCCGCATGATCCCAAAGCTGTCCTGATCCTCGTACCCTTCCGAAACCTGCTTAAAGTACATGATGAGCAGGAGGCACATAAAGAACAGAATCCCAAAGACCATACCGATGAAGAGCAGGCCGCCGTTCATGGCGCGGTCCTCGTCTCTTCCCTCCAGACCGTTCTCTATCCGCAGAAAATCCTGCTGCCCCTGACACCACACCGACCACTCTTCGATCAGGGCGTCCCTTTCCGTCTCCTTCCCGTCAAGCAGAAGGTTCAGATGCCGCACGCCGCTGTGCAGAAAGCCCTCCAGGTCAGTCACGCCGTTCACCTGTGCCCACGCCGAAACGAATCTGTCCAGAGCCTCCTGATCCTTTACCACAATCGCATACTGCGAAGTGAAGCTAAACATCCGGTTCTTCGCCTGCGGGTAGGGGTAAATCCGCTCCGGCTCCGCCTTGACAGATGCCTCCACACCCATGAAGTTCACCGTGTCAAATCCAAAAGGCACCCCCGTTGTATACAGAAGCACTTCCCCTTCTTTCAAGCTTGTGTCCTGCCCTTCCAGACGGTTATAGTCTTCCAGTAAAAGCAATGTGACGTTATACTGGTCGGCAAATTTCTCCCCGGCGGCGGACACAAACGTGTTGCTGCCCTCCCGTTTGCCGCAGGCAAGCTCCATGGCATTATAATAATCCAGCCTCGCTATGCCCTGCCCGTATTTTTCCGAAAGCGCCTCCGCCTTCTGCCAGGCCGTTTCTATCACATTGCTGTTCTCCGAATAAACCGCCTGCATATCATAGGGATAATCATAATAGGCAATCTGGTCCATTCCCATCCACATAGTGACCGTACAGGTCAATGTAATCAGAAGCATGGTGGAGAAGATACAGATATTGGACAGTCCCGCCGCGTTCTTTTTCATACGGTACAGCATACCGGAAATCGTCACCTGATTAGCCGGTCTGTAGTAGATGTTTTTTCTCTTCTTCAAAAAACGCAGGAAAGCCACGCTTCCCGAGGTAAACAGAAAATAAGTGCCAAGTACCACCAGAAATACCGCCAGAAAAAAGTCCGTAAAAATCATGCTGTCCAGCTTGCTGGTAACGGAAATATAGTAGCCGCATACCAGCAGGAGCAGGCCCGCCGCAGACCACAGCCAGATCCGCTTAAGCTCCTTCTCCCCCTTCCTGCTCTCAGACATAAGCTCCGTCGGTTTCATGCGGTAAAACCCCCACAGGCTTCTGATATAAATACAGAGAAAAACAACCGCGAAATACCGAAGCGTCTCCATAACCGCCTCTATGGAAAAGTAGAATGCCACCTCCACATCCAGCCGCGACACGCGCAGCAGCAGGAGAAACATCAGCTTATTCAGGACAAACCCCAGTATCATCCCGGCCGATACGCTGACCAGATACAGCCCTGCGTTTTCCCACAGAAGCATGATGCCGATATGCCTTCGCTCCAGTCCGAGAAGACTGTACAGTCCCAGCTCCCGCTTGCGCCTTTTCTGCAAAAAACTGCCCGCATAGAGCAGAAACAATAACAGAATGACGGACAGCAGTCCTTTTCCAAGCATCAGCATCATCCATGCATAGGCCGCTTTCGGCAGTCTCTCCATCAGGTCATTGTGCAGAAGGGAAGAAAACAGATAATAGCTGAATACGGAAACAACGCACGCCATGAGATACGGCCTGTACACCAGCTTATTCTGTTTCACCCCTCTGTAGGTCATTACTGGCAATAATTTCATTTTATTCATGTTTACCTCCATGCCGGCGCGTTTTTTGCGAAGGCACGCGCCGAGAATTTATTTAACCTATCCCTGACTCTGCTGTGCCTGTATCACCGTCAGGGCATCCGATATCATGCGGTACATTTCATCCCGGTCATGGCCGCCCCGGTAGATCTGGTGGAACACGCAGCCATCCTTGATGAAAAGCACCCGCCCCGCATGGGCCGCGGCCTGAATGCTGTGGGTCACCATAAGGATGGTCTGTCCCTCCCCGTTGATTTCCCCGAAGAGCTTAAGCAGTTTCCCCGATGCACGGGAATCCAGCGCCCCGGTAGGTTCGTCCGCCAGAATGATATCCGGCCCCGTAATCAGGGCGCGGCACACCGCCGCCCGCTGCTTCTGCCCGCCCGACACTTCGTAGGGATATTTATCCAGAAGTTCTGTAATCGCCAGTTTACGGGCAAGGGGCGTCAGGCGGTCCTCCATTTCCCGGTAAGACACCCCCGCCAGCACCAGCGGCAGAAAAATATTGTCCCGCAAAGACATGGTGTCAAGCAGATTAAAGTCCTGAAAGACAAAGCCCAGATGATCCCGCCGGAATGCGCACAAATCCTTCTGGCTGACTTTGGAAAGCTCCTGCCCGTTTAACAGCACCTGTCCGCTGGTGGCCACATCCAGGGACGCCAGAATATTTAAAAGCGTGGTTTTTCCAGACCCGGACTCGCCCATGATGGCCACATACTCTCCTTCTTCCACGGAAAAGTTCACGTCGTTTAGCGCCTGTACCTTGACCGAGCCGAAACGGGTGGTATATATTTTCTTTACGTTTTTTACGGTTAGCAGCGACATTGTTGTCCTCCTTAATCATCATCAAAAATCTTATTCTTTTCTGACCGGCACCCGCAAGCCTGCTGTCTTCCCTGCCTGCCAGTCCATAGCGTTGCGCCAATTTACACAGGCTGCCATCTG
The DNA here is from genome assembly GCA_947174505.1 of uncultured Lachnospiraceae bacterium. GTDB lineage: Bacteria > Bacillota > Clostridia > Lachnospirales > Lachnospiraceae > UBA3282. The sequence goes on along the minus strand of CAMWJF010000021.1, from coordinate 20,902 downwards.
CCTCGTCTATATGCATTATCATAAACAAAAAGGAAATGCGCCGCCATGTATCCGGCTTACATTTCCCTGCTGTAACTTACATTTTTGTAAGGATCTCCTCCTGCGCAATCCCCAGAAACACCCTCGTCCCCTCATGCCGCACTGACTCCACGCGGATGGAAAAACCCAGCCTGTCCATGATCTGCCTGCACAGATACAGGCCGATACCTGTGGACTTGTTCTCCATGCGCCCGTTATATCCGGTAAATCCCCGCTCAAAGATTCTTGGCAGATCGCTCTCCTCAATCCCGATTCCCGTGTCTTCAATGACAAGATAGCTGCAGCCTTCCCTGACGCGCCTGCCGCCCTTGTCCGTCCCGTAAATGGAAATGGCGCCTTCCTTCGTATACTTGATCGCATTGGACAGCACCTGTTCTATCACAAAGGAAAACCACTTCCCATCCGTGACCACATATGCATGACAATCTTCCATCTGTAGATTAAGCCCCGCCCCGCTGAAAAGGAGCCAGAATTTTTTAAGCGCCTTCTTTACCAGCTCCCCCACATCCAGTTTTGTAAAAGAAAGGTCTGCGGAAATGCTCTCCATTCTGGCATAATGAAGCGCCATATCCACATACTGTCCCGTCTTGAAAATCTCCTCCCGAAGCTGTTTCGCAGTCTGTATATCCCCGCTGCCGTCTGCATCTTCTTCCACATATCTGTCCGCATTCCCGCCTGCATTCTGCAAAAGCAGATCCATGGCCGAGAGCGGTATCTTGATCTGATGCGTCCACATGGTATAATAATCCGCCATGTTCTGCTGCTTCTCGTCAAGCTGCGTCACCAACGCCTTTTTCTCCGCCTCCTGTGCCATAACGATCTGCTGATAAGCCTGTTCCATGGCGGAAGATGTCTGCGGCAGGCCTTCACTTCTCTCTTCCGCCAAAAGAAGCCCCGTCAGCTCCCTGTATTTTTCCCTGTATCTTACATAATCCCGCAAAAGGCAGCAGCCGCCGAAAAAGGCCGTAAGCCCCAGCGCATAGGTCATATTTGCAAGCACGCCCTCATAGCCGTAGAGCGCGGCTATCATCATAAAAATAAGCGCCTCCCCAATGTAAAAGGAAACCGGGACAATCCGCTCCCGCAGATAGGCCGCCGGTATACAGGTTTTCTTCTCCATTTTTACCTCCATTCCGAAGCCGCTGCCACAGTAAATACTGCCGTCTTACGGGCAATCCCTTTCTGTCCCTGTCAGGAAATACCCAACGCCCTTCTTCGTCTGAATCAGATCGGAAAGACCGATTTGGGCAAGGCGTTTGCGCAGGCGGTTCATATTCACCGTGAGCGTATTGTCGTCCACAAAGCACTCGTCATCCCAGAGCCGTTTCATCAGCAGATCCCGGCTGACTACGCCGCCCGCCGCCTCAAAGAGCGTCTGCAGGATGCGGAACTCGTTTTTCGTCAGTTCGATCCGGCTGCTTTCCCTTTCCTGTCCGGCGTCCCGGCTGCCCGAAGCTGCCGCATCATCCTGTCTGCCTGCTTCCTTCTGCACAGGTTCCCCGATTCTCTGACGGCAAGAAAGCGACATGTCTGTCATATTAAGCAGGACGCCCCGGTACTCCAACACCGTCCCCGGCGCCGTGAACGCATAAGCCCGCCTTAAAAGCGCCTGTATCTTGGCCTGCAGAATCTCCAGGTCAAAGGGCTTTACCACAAAATCATCGCCGCCCATATTGACCGCCATCACCACATTCATGTTGTCTGAGGCCGAGGAGATAAAGATGATCGGCACTTGGGATACCTTGCGGATCTCACCGCACCAGTAGTAGCCGTTGTAAAAGGGCAGACCGATATCCATCAGCACAAGCTGGGGCTCATACGATGCAAACTGCCCCATCACATCCGCGAAATCCCTGACCGTCTCCACCTCATAGCCCCATTTTTCCAAGTATTTCCCAATCTGCCCCGCAATGACCGCGTCGTCCTCCACCACCAGTATTCTATACATTGCCATCAACACTCCTCTTCAGAAATTGGCCACAGCCCAATCTTTCATCCCGTGGGACAAAAACTGTCCCAACTCAATATACCGCATTCCGGAGGGCATTTTCAACGGCTTTCTTTGATGGTCCGTAATTATATATCTTTCTTCTCCTGTACGGATATGCCGTAAACCATCAGTACAATCCCCGTAATGCAGCCGACTAACAGAACAATCCATCTGATATTACCGTCGATCGTATCGACTCTCCAGATAAAAGGATGAAAGGCAGGAATGGAACTCTCAGTCCCGATCCATCTGTTGACCAGATAATTGGCGAAGAAGCTGTACACCCCGATCAGGGCCGTGCATAAGCCAGCTTTCAGGAATCCGTTACATTTCGCATATCGGATCAGCAGGAACACAAACCATGCAAGTACCAGACACGGAAAGGATATCCTGGGTGCAAGGCGCCAAAAGACGGAGGCGTCCACATACACGCCGATAACGCCCATCATCAGCACATACAGGAGTGTATCGACTGCCATCACCGTCAGCCCTTTGAAACTGCCAAGCAGCGATCTGACCGGTTCTGCATGTACTGCAAACGGAAGAAAACAAACCGAAATTCCGAACAGAACCGTTGCCGACACAAGGAAAAACCATGTGCCGCCCGTGTAAATACAGATTACGCCAAACAGCAGAAGCAGACTTGCCGTGAATGTGCCCAGTGTCCAAAGGCCTTTATGATCCGGCACCATCAGCGGCACAATACTCAAAGAAGCCGCTGTAAGAAGCGAAGCCAGTACAATAAAGAACCAGTCAAGCGCCGCACCGGTCGCAAGATTCACGATCAGGCAGACAAGAACCGGAATCATGAAAACGCCTGCAATTGCCGCGCCAATCACTGCAGATTTCCTCTTAAAAAAATTTGCCTGCCTGTGAATTACGTCCACAGCCTCCGTTTCCAGACTGCTCTCCATCTCCTCGCTTCGCATCTGCCGTAATAGCACGGAGCAATTCTTGCAGTCCGCCAGATGCTCCTCCACAAGTCCTCTGCTCTCCTCGCTGCATATCTGATCCGCATAGAGCGGAAGTAAATCCCTTATAACATTACAACCCAGTTTCATGAATCCCCATCCTTTCTATAATCTTCAATTTGGCACGGTGATATGTGACTCTCGCCCAGCTCTCTGTCTTACCCCGGATACTGCCGATCTCCCGGAAAGACATCTCTCCGAAGATCCTCAGCTCAAACACCTGACGATAAGACTCTTCCAGTTCATGTAAAGCCAGATGAATCTGATAAGAAGTGTCCTTGTCTTCCACTTCGCGCACAATGTCAACGCCGCTGTCGGCATCTGCAACAGACGGCATGGGTGCGGCGCGCTTTGCCTGCCGCCGCATTTCATCGACAAAAAGATTTCTGGCAATGGAGCAAAGCCATGTCACCGCATCCGATTCCCCGCGAAACGAAGCGTTTGTGGTAAACGCTTTATAAAACGTTTCCTGCGTGATTTCCTCTGCCAGATGGCTCTTTCCCGCAAGCGCCATCACATAGGAATACACCCGCATATAGTACGCCTGATACAGTTTTTCAAATGCCGCTTTCTCCACGTATCATCACCTCTTCTTCTGTGATTTCATTGGTTAGACGGATGGATTCCTGTTTCGTTACAAAAAATTTCATATCCGAACTTAACGCGCAGCATTCCGGAGGGCATTTTCAACGGCTTTTTTTATCACAGTGCTGGAATTGGTTGCGCCTGATACGGCTTCCACATCTGTTTTCTGCTCCGCAATCATATCCTCAACCACTCCCTCCGCGGCCTTTCCCCTCTCCTGTTTATGCTCCAAAATGGCAATGTCTGTCATTTTGCCGTCCTGAACCGTTACCTCCACTTTTGCATAGATAAAATTGACGTCATATTCTCCAACGTAAACGCCGTCGGAAAGCCCGGTAATATCCATGCCGCCGATCGTTGTCTCCTTTACCGCCTTCTGATAATCCGCCACGCTTTTCAGATAAGTAGCCGCAGACACCGAACCAGGCAATAACAGTAATACAGCCATGCACATAAAGATTCTTTTCCCAGATGCTTTCATGTGAAAATTCCTCCCGATTTTCCCCATCATTAATTAAACTCACAGTTTAATTATAGCGAGCGCGCTGTCTGCTGTCAATGGCGTTCTCTCACTTATTCTCATTCCTTATCTGCCCTCTGGGAAAATCCCTGAATGGTTTACACTGTCACAATTTCCTATAGAAAAATAACACCTGAAAGTATCCATGTCTTTCAGGTGTTCCTATTTTAGGTGTATCGAAAATGTCGGCAGAACGGTTTGACGCGTTTCAGCTGCGGGGATGCCTGGTACAGGAAGACGCTACGCCATCATACCCACCAGTGCATGGGGCACATAAGGTTCTTCCAGATACGCCGCTTCCTCCCGGCTTAAGGTCAGGTCAACCGCCTTCACCGCTCCTTCCACATGATGCAGCTTTGTAGCGCCCACCACAGGGGATGTAACCTTTGTCAGGAGCCACGCAATGGAAATTTCCGTCATACTCACGCCCCTTTTCTCTGCCAGCTCCGCCACCCGTGAAATAATGATCCCATCCTGCCCGGCCGTCGCGTCATACTTGGTTTTGGCATAGCTGTCCTCCTCAAGCCGTCTGGAGGTTTCTCCCGGCCGCTTTGCAAGCCTTCCTCCGGCCAATGCACTGTAGGGTGTCATGGCAATGTGATCCTCCGCACAAAGCTTTGCCATCTCCCGCTCCTCCTCACGGAAAATCAGATTGTAGTGTCCCTGTATGGACACGAATTTCGCAAATCCCTCTTTTTCCGCCAGCGCGTTGGCTTTCGCAAGCTGATAGGCATAACAGTTGGAAATACCGATATAGCGTACTTTCCCCGCTTTCACAACACGGTCAAGCCCTTCCAGGATATCGTAAAGCGGCGTCTGGTAATCCCACCTGTGATAAATATACAGATCCACGTATTCCATGCCGAGATTTGCAAGGCTTCTGTCGATCATCCGCCCAATATGCTGCTGACCGGTAATGCCCTTTTCCCTGTCTTCCTGTGTCCGCGGCAGAAATTTCGTCGCGACAACTACATCCGCCCGCTTTGCATAATCACGCAGTGCCCTGCCCAGATACTGTTCACTGGTGCCCCCCTGATATGCGGACGCTGTGTCAAAGAAGTTGACGCCAAGCTCCAGTCCGCGCTTTATGATTTCGCGGGAATGCGCCTCATCAAGCGTCCATGAATGCTGGCCGCTCCCGGCGTCGCCAAAGCCCATGCATCCCATACAGATGCGGGAAACATCTAAATCCGAACTGCCTAATCTGATATACTGCATACTGTTCTCCACCCCTTCCTTTTTCTACCGATCCGTCTCTACCCGTTAAACGCCGTGATATTGGCCTCGTTCAGTGTAAAGTCATAATAGTTTAAGTCTTCCCGCTTCGTCCACCCGATCTGATTCCAGAAAGCATTTCCGATGTCATTCCGGGTAAAAGCAATCAGCGACACCTTGTTGATCTGCTCCGCCCTTAAGGCCTCCATACAGAATACCACCATCGCCTTCCCTATGCCCCGCATACGGTATTCCTCCGCCACACACACATGGTACAGACACCCCCGTCTGCCGTCATGTCCGCAGAGAATCGCGCCTACCATCCTGCCGTCCTCCACCGCCACCACACTGGTATCCGGGTTTCTCGCAAGAAAGCGCGCCACGCCCTCCCGGGAATCGTCCAGGCTCCTTATGGCAAATCCCTTTATTGACAGCCAGAGCGCTTTCACGCCGTCGTAATCTTCTATTGTCATTTTGCGTATCATGTGTATTCTCCGTTTCTCTTTTCCATATTATGTAAACTATTCACCCACCAATTCCACCGCCGTATATTCATGCCCCACATAGGGCAGAAACTTCACCAGAATATCCTTCATCCGCAGTTTCAGACTCGACGTATTCACGCACGGGTGACATCCCACATACGCATCCTGCAAAAGCTCCCTGTCAATCAGCAGCCTCACCCGGTGTTCCTGATCGTTCATCAGCCCCATCACGCTCACAGATCCCGGCGTAATGTCCAAAAATTCTTCCATGTACTCCGCCTCGGCAAAGGAAAGCCTCGCCACACCAAGCTGAGCGGAAAGCTCCTTTGTCTTGAACTTTTTCAGTCCCGGCATCATCAGAAGATAAAAGTCCGTCTTCTGCCTGTTGCACAGAAAAAGATTCTTGCAGATATGGATGCCCAGCGCCTCATCCACATCATGACAGTCATCCACGGTAGCTGCCGCCCCGTGATCCACCCGCAGATAAGGTATCTCCAGTTTTTCAAGCAGCTCATACACCGCCATTTCCTTCAAAAGTCTACCGTTGGGTGATGGTTTTGTGTCAACTGGCGTTCTCGCCATATCCCGCTCCTCTGAATTCTCCTTTTCTTCCTCTGCACTCATTCCTCTTCCCTCATTTCTTATCCAACATAAGGCCAATCTGTCCATTCCTGCTGTGCGGAGAATGCCTGCATTTTTGGCATTCTCCCGAGTGAGACTTAGTACTTCTTGGCGTCCCGTCCTATAGCTGGACGTCTTTAGAAGTACTTCCCACTCTAATATCCGAACGTCCCGTCCAGCGACTCATCCTCATCAATCCACTGCTGCACCGGAATCACCCTGTACTCATCCTCGGTGTCGCGGACATAGAGCGTCTCGATTCCCGCGTTGATAATCTGCCGTTTGCACATGGAGCAGCTGCAGGAATTTTTCACATACTCCCCGGTGTCCGCCTCCACCCCGGTCAGGTACATGGCGCTGCCGATCATCTTATCCCTTGACGCGCTAATGATCGCGTTTGTCTCCGCGTGGACGCTGCGGCACAGCTCATACCGCTCCCCTCTCGGAACCGCCATCTTCTGCCGGATGCACTCCCCCACGTCCGTACAGTTCTTCCTGCCTCTGGGCGCACCCACATAGCCCGTCGAGATCACCTCGTCATTCTTGACGATCACCGCGCCGTAATGCCGTCTGAGGCATGTTGAACGCTGTGCCACCATCTTTGCCAGATCCAGATAATAATTAACTTTGTCTCTTCTTTCCATTCTACTACCCTCCACCGAATTTAACCGAAATGTTTTAACACCATCGCCGAATAATTGTCGTACTGCTGAAATCCAAAACGCTCATAAAACGAAATAGTCTTGGGATCAGACGGAATAATTTTCACATTATTCAAAAACAACTATATCATTTTCCTCAAAAGTGATTGCCTGCGTATTGCCCAAGTTGATGCTTACCACTCTATTCCTGTCATACCGTCCCGCCTTTTCACGGATTTCATCACCGCAATGCACATGTAAGGCACACCTCAGCAGGCCTAAATTGTCCGGCATATCATTGGCAAAAATCATACTCCCCGCGCTTACCCCAACTACAATTCCACCGACAGATATAAATTCTAAAAGTTGATTTCTGAATTTCTTTTCATTGATCCTTTTTAACAGATACTCCGGACTTCCGCCACACAAATATATAGCGTCATACATCTCGCTTATGTTATCGTCTATTTCGTCATGTAAATCATACACAAAAATATTTTCGCGCCTGATCCCACACTTAAGCAAATCATTCAGGCATTTTGGCAGCACCTCAACGGCATCCGGCGAATTTGCTGCCGTGGGAATAAACATTGCCTTAATTTCCGAAGGCGGCTTTGGAAGCATATCCATAAATGCCTTCTCTATTATTCTTGTTTCCAATCCGCAGGAAGTAAGCAGTACATTCATAATCAATCTTTCCTCTCGCTATATGCCAGCTCCGTAGGCAAATCATTCCAAAGCTCCGTTCTCGTCCTGTACTTTCTGAGCTTTTCCAATATCTTTTTATCGGGATCAGGATATACAATAAGGCCGTCCTCCTCTCCCGTTTCCAGGCGTACCGCAAACGCAAGCTGTTCCGTTTCCACCGAAAACTGCGCATTCACACCCGCCTTATTTCCCCTTGCGTCAAGCCTGATCCACTTCTCAATATCTTTGCAATACACCCCGTTCAACCCGTGATAAATCAGCACGGGAGCCGTTTCATCATCTAAAATCAGCTTTTGATAGCAAAAACCTGCCGGAACGGCTTTGCAGCGCAATAAAGCGGCCAGCAGATGCGATTTCGCAAAGCAGATTCCATGACCGGCCTTTAGCACTTCCGAGGCGGTACAGGTAATCCTGTCCTCCTTGCTATCGGCAGAATGAGAAATCTGATCCCGGACAAATTCATATGCCATCCTGATAAATTCCAACTCGTTTTCCGCTTTTTGAAACAACTCGTCAGCCAGCTCTGCAACTGCCTCATTGTCATAATCAATCACATTGTCGCACTTTACATATGCCTCTATCTGATTCGAGTATAAGACAATATCCATCAAGCCAGCTCCTTTCGCAAAATAATTTCCAAAGGCTCCCCCGGCAGCAACAAAGAACCGCAGTCCACATAACCGTTCTTCCGATAAAAAAACTGCGCCTGCTCATTGGAAAGTGTGGAGGTCAGAACCATTTTGTACCCGCTGTCCGCCATTTCCTTTTCCCAAAAATCAACCAGCCGCCCGCCGTATTCCTGCCCTCTGTATTCCTCCAAAAGATACAGCATGTTCATAAACGGCAGTTCATCCCAGAACAGGTTGAACCGCAGCCATCCCATAAAGCAATCGTTCCGATACATGACCAAAACCCGTTTTGCATGGATCGCGTTTTGCAATTCCGTTTCGCTGATATGTCTGTCATATTTTCTTACCGTTTCAAAATCCGTTTTCACAGCATACCGAATCATTTCACACCTTCTTCACCCTGAAATCTCTTTTGTTCCGGAAATCTCCCGCATAAGCCCTCCGCTATAGTACGGAGGCAATGCGCACAGCCGCGGCCATCCCGCCGTCACCATAAGACGGGTTCTCCATAAATTGATCTGATCCGCCGCACATACCGCCGTTTGTCATTTTGGAATGTATAATTTCACTTTCCCAGCCATAAAGCCTTGCCATAGATATGGCTTCCACTCCCAAAACAGCATCCAGAACATGCTCCTTATAAATATCTATATGTTTCTCGATTATGAACCGCATGAGCTCCAGTCTCTTGTCCATGCTCCTTATATTTGAGGAAGCAGGCGTTGTCCGATAATTGATCAGCGGTTTCTCCACCATTCCAATAAACCCATCCGGCATAATCTCCAGCATATTTAAAAAGAAATCCCAATCCTCAAACCCGCTCCGCATCGTTTCGTCATATCCGCCGCACTGTTCCCATACGCTGCGCCGAAAAATATGGGTAGCCGGACAGCCGTTATGCGAAAGGAAGGAGGAGACACTGCCGCCGCCCGGACGTACAACGGCGTCAAGAACACCAAATGTGTGCATCCACGAGGACGCCGCAATCATGTCCGAATTTTCATATAATAATTTGCAGACCTCTTCCACATAACCCGGCTCAAGACTGTCATCTCCGTCAAGTGCCAGCACAAAAGGCGCCTCTGTTTTTCGTATGCCCGCGTTTCTTGCCGCCGACACGCCGCCGTTGGGCTGACGAACAATCATTATCGGAACAGGCAGCTCACGGTCAGTCTCTATTTCCTGCAGCACCTGAATAGACATTTCATCCGTCGATCCGTCATCCACAATGATAATTCTCTTTGGCTGCATTGTCTGGCAGCACAGCGATTGAACCGCCTCATGAATCATAGATTTCTGGTTAAAGCTCGTTATAACCGCTTCCACATCGTCATTAACATTCATTCTCTTTTCTCCTTATGCTCCCCTGATCGCACCGCTTTTCCCTGATATCCTGCTCCTTGCTATCTCCACGGCCGCTTACGTCCCGTCCAGCCCTTTTCTTTCCAATACTCCGCATCCATCTCATTAAAGCCCTTCCTCTGCATCAGATGCATCACAAAAACTCCCTCTCTACCCGCATCAGCCCCTCCAGACAACCACATCGTCAAAATCCTTCCATGGAATGCTTTTCCCAGTGTATTCACAACAAATACAGCAACCGGCTTTCCCTTCCCAACGTTTTGTCTTTTTGTATGTGTCTGTATTATCATTATACCCTTTACACAAAAAACCCTCAAGAAGCATGGTCTGGACAAAGCGACATCCTACACTGCATAATAATACATCTAATTCGCATAATATTCAACCATATTTTCTCTTTTATACATTTTTCCTGCAAATATTCATATAAAATATGCATAAATTTACACTTGCATTCTTCTCTGTCCTGTTGTATATTGTTTTAAGGACAGACGCGGCCTGCCATTTTCCGGCAGGCGGTATGCGTGGATCAGATCACTTATAAAAGTATATTACATATTTCAAATGGAGGAAACTGACATGAAAGAAAAAGTAGTTCTTGCGTATTCCGGCGGACTGGATACGACCGTTATCATTCCCTGGTTAAAGGAAAATTTTGACTATGAGGTCATCTGTGTGTGCGGCAACTGCGGACAGGCGGAGGAGCTTGACGGCCTTGAGGAGAGGGCACTCTCCAGCGGCGCATCCAAGCTCTACATCGAGGATCTGACCGACGAATTCTGCGACGACTTCATTATTCCCTGCGTACAGGCGCACGCTGTCTATGAGAATAAATACCTTCTCGGCACATCCATGGCAAGACCCGTAATCGCCAAGAAGTTAGTCGAGATCGCCCGCAGGGAGGGCGCGACCGCCATCTGCCACGGCGCCACAGGCAAGGGCAACGACCAGATCCGTTTCGAGCTGGGCATCAAGGCGCTGGCTCCCGACTTAAAGATCATTGCCGCATGGAGAAATGAAAAGTGGAACTTAAACTCCCGCGAAGAAGAAATTGAATATTGCAGACAGCATGGCATCAACCTTCCTTTCTCCGCGGATTCCAGCTACAGCCGCGACCGTAATCTGTGGCATATCAGCCACGAGGGCTTAGAGCTGGAAGATCCCGCCAACGAGCCTAATTACGAGCATCTGCTTGTGCTTGGCACTACGCCTGAAAAGGCGCCCGAGGAAGGCGAATACGTGACCATGACCTTTGAAAAAGGGATTCCCACCTCTGTAAACGGCAGGAAGATGAAAGTGGCCGATATCATTGCCACATTAAATGAGCTGGGCGGCAAGCACGGCATCGGCATCATTGATATCGTAGAAAACCGTGTCGTGGGCATGAAATCCCGCGGCGTCTACGAGACGCCCGGCGGCACCATCCTCTACGAGGCACACCAGCAGCTTGAAGAGCTGATTCTCGACCGCGACACCTACGCGCTCAAGGCGGATCTTGGCAATAAATTTGCACAGGTCGTATACGAGGGCAAGTGGTTCACACCGCTTCGCGAGGCGCTGCAGGCGTTCATCGAGTCCACCCAGAAATACGTGACCGGCGAAGTGAAGTTCAAGCTCTACAAAGGCAACATCATCAAGGCAGGCACCACCTCTCCGTACACACTCTACAACGAGAGCATCGCCTCCTTCACCACCGGCGACCTCTACGACCACCACGACGCGGAGGGCTTCATCAACCTCTTCGGCTTATCCTGCAAAGTCCGTGCCATGAAGATGCAGGAGCAGGGCGAAAAGCTCCTCTAAAACCCAAAATCAAAAAAGTCCCCGCGGCACGTTCCGAACGTATGCCGCGGGGATTATTTGTCTTTTTTTTTCCAAGCCAATATGATATGATATACGCGAAAGCAACAAGCAGTGCGCATCCAATAGATAAATGGGGCGGGGAGCCTGCTCACCGAAGCACAAAAGGGAAAATCTTATCTCATATGGACGTAATAACACTTATTATCATATATTTAGCCGTTGTCAATTTCATAAGTTTCACCGTCATGGGCGTGGATAAGCTCAAGGCGCGGAAACGCGCCTGGCGCATTCCGGAGGCAACGCTTTTCGTGCTTGCCATCATCGGCGGCAGCGTCGGTTCGATTATCGGTATGCATCTGTTCCGCCACAAGACAAGGCACTGGTATTTTCTGTACGGGATGCCTGCCATTCTTGTCGTGCAGATTCTGATCGTGGTTGCGCTGTTGTCATCCCCGATTGAATTTATGATCCTTTAAGCCGCCCGTGCAATAGAATTGCACCATCATGCGTTAAAAGAACGTTCAGATTGAAGATGGCATCTTTTACAGTAAACAAAATATAATCATACGGAGGGTTCTATATGCATATTGCAGTTTGTGATGATAATATTGCGGACAGGAAACAGATGGAGCGGCTCCTCGGGCGCGCCTCCGACAGGAGAATCCACACCACAGGCGTACTCTATATTGATTCCTACGGAAATGTGGAGGCGGTTCTGCGTTCTCCCATGCTCTACGACGCCTTTTTCATTGACATGACATCCGGGCCGGTAAACGGCTTCCAGCTTGCCAGAAAGCTGATCGACGCAGGCGTTGTGGCTCCCATAGTACTGTGTATCTCCACCATCGACTACCCCTCCGTCATCGAGGCGGCCCTCGCCAAGGTTCCTGAGGACGTCACCGAAGCCTCCAACCATGACATTCTGCGCAGACAGCTCCAGAAGCAGATTCTCTATCTGCACAAACCGATCAAAGTAAACGAGCTGGACGAAATGCTGGATCACGCACAGAACCTGAAGGCGGAGGCGATTCCCACCATAGAACTGCGCGGAGAAAAGGATACCCTCTACGTCCACGAGGACGAAATACTCTATGCAGTGAAGAACGGCAATTATCTTCATGTCGTTCTGACCGAGGGACGCACCCTCGATCTTTTGAGCACGTTGCCCAATCTCTACTCGCAATTGGCCATGTTCACCCATTTTGTCATGATATCCGAACACTGTCTCATCAACACTGCCTCCGTGGAAAAGCTGTCGCTTCTTAAGCTGACCATGAAGGACGGGAAACGTTTTAGCGTGTCGCCGCTGGAGCTGCCTAAACTCAAGAAAGCGCTGAGCAGGAGCGGAGACACCCCGTAACAGTTCCACCATAACCCGAGCGGAGAATGCCCGTTTTTTGGCATTCTCCCAAGTGAGACTTAGTACTTCCAAGTCAGCTACGCTGACTTTGCGATGCAGCCTCTGCTGCTGAGTTTTAGAAGTTCTTTTCGCGTTGTTATAATGTTACAATCACGCCGCCGTCGTTGGCATACATACTGCTGACCCCGGCGGTGTCCATGATCAGGACGTTTCTGTAGGAAGCACGCTTCTCCATCAGCCCGCGCATAAACTCCGCCCGCTCCGGGCAGTTACAGTGAGTAATCATCAGCGTTCTCTCTTCCGGCTTCTCCACATCACCCACGATGCAGTCCGCCATTTTGGCAAGCGCCTTGTTGATGCCGATGGCCTGTCCCTTCTGCTCAATGACTCCCCAGTTTCCCACCATCACCGGTTTAATATTCAGGGTAGACGCCACCAGCGCCTTCACGCTGCTCAGACGGCCGTTTTTTCTGAGAGTTTCCAGATTATCCAGCACAAAATACGTGCGCATCTGCCGCTTAAAAGTCTCCACCGCCTTCACTGTCTCCCCAAAATCAAGACCAGCCTCCTTGCTGGAGATGATCTTTTCCACAAGCTGGGTCTCCCCGCAGCTCGCAGACTCGGAATCCACCACATGGATTTTCTTTTCGCCGTACTTTTCGACGTAAAGGCTCCTGCCCAGCTCCGCGCTGTTATAGCTGCCGCTTAAGTGGGAGGACAGGGTTACCGCATAGATTTCCTCCGCCTCGTCATGAAAGGCCTCCCGGTATTTTTCAGGGGAGGGGCAGGAGGATTTGGGACACAGCGGATAATCTGCTACCTTCCTCAAAAATTCTTTCTGGTTAAAATTCTCGTCGTCCTGAATGATATAGTCGCCCACTTCCAGCCCAAGCGGAACGATCTGAAATCTGCTGTCATTTTTATAATTTTCAGGCAGCTCGCAGCAGCTGTCCACCACAATCTTATAACTCATAAAGCCCCCACAACCGTTTTACATAGTTTTTATTACTACTTATACTATCATAGAATACCCGGTTTTGCAAATCTGAAATAGCGTTACACGTGAATTGCATGGAAATATTTATTGCAAATCACCAGCAGTTCCCTTACAATCAAAGATATGTAACGATATCATCCTGTTAATGGCGGACGATCTGGCAGAAGGTCTGTATTTCGCAGAATTTGACATGAACGCAATCCGCAATTATAGGGCGCATGAAATGATGGGAAACACCTACCGAAAGATAAAAGCATATGACAGGCAGAAAGGCAGCACATGATTGCACTGAAAGTAAAGAACGTCAAACAATTTATGAACCAGTTCCTTGCCGGGGACGCCTTCGACTCCTTTTTGCTGGAGCAGGCCTCCATCAGCACCTACAACACTTTCACCATAGACGGCCGCGAGAACAGGGCGTTCTACACCACCGAAGAATGGGAAGACAAAGAAATCAGGCCCTACGAATTTACGCAGTGGAAGAAAATCCGGCCTGTCTGTTTTGATCTGATTAAGGGAAAACGCACACCCACGGCCTTTCACTTTGTGCTGCATCTTCTCCCCGATTACACAGCCTCCCTTCTGGAAAAAGGCGACACCGCCGTCACACCGGATCAGGTGAAGGCTTTTGTCCTCAATATAAAATATGACGGCACTGCCCTCACGCTCATCACCGGCACCGCCTTCCACACCTTTCTCATGGACAGGACGCCGGACGCGCTCTGGGACAGAACCGTCAGACAGTTTTTGACAAAGCGGCAGATCGACTATGACGACCCGGAATAAATTCCTTCGGAATTGACTTCACGGGCTTTGCCTGCGCAGACCCGCCGCATGATGCCGCCATCCTACATTACCACCAGCCCCTCTGGTAATATTGCAGGGAAAACTCTGCCGCCGCCATCACCATGGCAAATAAGAGCATCACAACCAGCATCAGAACCGCCGGAAAATCATAGACAAACTTACACTGATCCGTGTTGCTTTTATGGTTTTCTACCAGAATCTCAATCCCCAGCAAAACAAAAACCACGGGCCAGAACTGAAAAATCATCTCATAATGCAGCGACGGCATGACCGTATGTATGAGAAACAGAACACCGAACAAAATAAGCGTCAGCCCGAAGGTCACGGAGCCGACCCGGCGGGTTCGCAGACCCCCGGATTCCTCCCTGTACCTGTCCTTTTCCTGAATATCCATGTTTTTCTCCATTTCTGCGTTGCTTTCTGCGCATAAACGAGTTTGTGGCAAGCAACGCGCAGACACAAATCTCTTGATTGAAAATTTTAATCTTCAATCTTCTACTCCCCCTGCTCACTTTCCTGCATCATCTTTTCGTCCGTTCCCTGCACGTCCGCTTTCTGCTCTTCCGCACTATGCCCGTCCGGCCTGTGTTCTTCCTCTTTCTGCCCGATCAATGCCATCGGCCTCTCTGCGGAATCCGCCTCATCCCGCCCGTCATTTTCGGCAAACTCTATCTTTTTTCCACGCAGCAGCGACACGCCGAACCAGATCACGCCTACCGCTATAATCGTCCTCGGCACCTCATCCCTCATGGTATAATAAACCGCTTTGATAACCGGGTTATCCCAGCCAACATAATCCCTGAGCATACCGAAGCCCACATTCCACAACATGCAGACACCCAATACAATGCACACCACCGCCGCCACATTTCTGTTTTTCTTATTCAGCTTCAACCGGCTGGTATCCCACTCCCCGAAACCCAAAAGATATTCGTCCTCCAGAGCTGCAAACTGCTCTGCATCCAGCCCGCCGATATTGTTGGCGTGGAAGAAACTGTATATGTAGAGTATAATTGGAAACACCGACAATATAGCAACTTCCGTAATCGCAACCACCATGATCATCAGCATAAAGCCCAGCATGAAGCTCAGCCCCATCCGCATCAGCCCCATATACATATGCCCTGCCCCCGGGCAAAGGGAAAACACAAACAGCCAAAATCTGTTTTTCTGCTTTTTCATCTCATCAATCCTCCCAATTTTTATGATTTATAAACTTTTCCGAAATCTTCCGGAAATACCGCTTTCTTGCGTCGGCCCTCTTCTGTCCCGCCTGATACCGCTCCCATGTCTCCTCAATATCCTGCTGCCTCTCAAGAATATCCCGCTCCCATTCATCAACGTACTGCGTTTCCCCATCGTACAGCGATTCCAGGATACCCGTCCGCGGCATATCCCCTTTATCCGTACCGTCCACCGGCACAATGAAAAGCACCGTAAGGGCCGCCGCCATACCTACCAGAACCTTAGCACGGTAAGAAAAAAGCGCCCGTTCCCTTTCCCGCCGTTTTCCTGCCTGAATCTGTGAAAGTATATTTCCCTTCAGATGCCCCGGTGCATGCAGCAGCTCCCGCTCCTCGACCGTCCCGATCAGCCGCATCAGTTCCTCCTCAGTCAAAGGAGCCGGGACGGTAACATCACGTCTATTCGATTTTTTTCGCTCTTCCGTAATATTATGTATCATGCGCCCTTCTCCTTTTCATACATCCTGCGAAGCATACTTCTCGCCCTGTAAATCTGCGTCTGTATGGTCTTTTTCTTAACGCCTCTCTGCCTTGCAATGTCTCCCGCATCCAGCTCGTCATAATAGTAAGCCTTGGCAATTTCATCGTAGGGATGCTTTAGGGACAAACATCTGGAAAGCAATGTCTCCCGCACCTCCTTTTCCAGACAGATACTCTCCGGCGTCTGCTGCACTGCCGTCATACTTTCCTCAGCGGCTCCCGCGCCTTTGCCGGAAGGCGTTCCCGCATCCGGCCCTCTGGCTTCCTGGAATCCCAGATCCGCCGTCGGAATGCTGCGCCGCCCCGCGCTCTGCAGATAGTCCAGACACTTGTTGGTGGCAATCCGGCAGACCCACGCCTTTTCGTATCTGCCGTCAAACTCTCCCAGATGCCTGTAAACCGACAGAAACGTTTCCTGCGCCAGATCCTCGGAGGCAAAATAGTCTGCTGTCATTTTATAGCATATTGAAAAAACAAGATGCTGGTAAGAATCAATCAGCGCTGACAATTGTTCTTCCCTGTTAATGCGCTTTGCCCCCTTTCTTCCGGCTCCGCCACCCGCAAACCCACACGTTTGCGCTCCTTTTTATGTCTTATGCCGGACATTTTTCCATTGCTGACGCACAAAACAAAAGCAACTGTCCCTCTCCATCGCAGATCATTCCAACCTGTGACAGCACATTGTTTTTGTGCATCTATACATATTAACGGAACTGTCCCTGCATTGTCTTCAAAAATAATACAAAAAAAGTAAAATATTTATTTTTTGGGCTTCGGTTTAAAAATAAGGCTCGCCAGATACCCGAACACCAGCGCCGCCGCGCATCCTACCGCGCCTGTCTTAAAACCACCCTGAAACAGACCGATAAAGCCGTTCTCATCCACGGCCTCCTTCACGCCCTTCATCAGAATATTGCCATAGCCCAGAAGCGGCACGCTGGCTCCGGCCCCCGCATACTCCATAAAAGGCTCATACCACCCGACAAAGCTGATCACTGCCCCCACGCAGACCAGAAGCACCATAACGCGGCCCGGCATCAGTTTCGTCTTTTCCAGAAGAATCTGCACCAGCGCGCAAATCAGGCCGCCCACCCAGAACGCATTGATATAATCCATCATCTTTTCCTTTTTCCTCCATATCCAAGCATCTCAATGCCCTTTCAACCGGCACTAAAATCTTTTTGCTGTTAGTTTCTGTCATTTGGAAAAGATTATGCAGCATTATGAAATTTGTATTCGCCCCTATTATGGCATACAAATGGGAACGCACCCAAGTCCGATCAGGATACGTTCCCACTCTCCTTCCTTTTTGTTCAAATGTCACTATACTTCCCGTTTACCGGACGCCCAGCGCAACTTTCTCCACGATTTCACGAATCGAAAGCCCCTCGCATTCTACCGTCATATCGGCATATTTTTCATAGAGCGGCTGCCGCTCCTCATACAGGCCGTCCAGATCCTGTCCGGCCTTAAGCGTCACGCCCCGCTCGGTGAGATCGCCGAGCCGCTCCCTGATTCCTTCCAGCGGAAGGGACAGATACACCACCGTGCCGATCTGTTTATAATGCGCCATGGCGCGCTCCCCGTAAACTGCGCTGCCCCCGGTGGCAATCACCGTCCGTCTGGCCTCTATGGATTCGCCCACTGCCTCCTCGGTCCGCCAGAAACCTTCCACGCCCTGTTCCGCTATGATCTCGTGCAGAAGCTTTCCTTCCCTGCCCTGAATCACCAGATCCGCATCCACAAAAGCGTACCCTAGCTTCTTGGCAAGTACCACGCCCACCGTGCTTTTTCCCGCGCCGGGCATGCCTATCAAAACAATATTATTTTTGTCCAAATCTTATGTAAACCTTTCTGTTATTTATGTAAACCATTTTTTGTACGGAGATGTACATGCGTTATGTAAACCAATATTCCGCCGGATATCCGCCCTACTTTAAATACGCCAAAACCTCCACCTCGCAGAGCACATCCTTCGGGAGCTGTTTCACAGCCACACAGCTTCTCGCCGGCTTCTCGGTAAAATACTTCTCGTATACCGCGTTAAATGCCGCAAAATCCGCCATCTCCGCAAGAAAACAGGTGGTCTTTACGACCTTTGTGTAATCCGTGCCTGCCTCCGCCAGAATCGCGCCCACATTCTTCATGGCCTGCTCCGCCTGTTCGGTTACGTCCTTGCCCTTGATTTCCCCGGTGGCGGGGTCGATCGGAATCTGCCCCGACGCGAAGAGAAAATCCCCCGCGATGATTCCCTGCGAATAAGGCCCGATGGCCGCCGGCGCTTTGTCTGTAGATACTTTAGTTAACATAATATTTTCCTCTCTTTCCTTTTTTTCTATTCCCCGAATCTTGCCACCACATAATACCCTCTGGCGGTCTCTTTCACTTCGGTCACTACGCCCTCCCGCTCTAACATCCTCTCCCGAAAAGGGAAGTTGCCTGACATGGCAAGAGCCGGGTCTATTGTATAATAGTAATTGCTGGGAAGAACGCCCTCGGTCACCGTAACCCGGTCTCCCTCTTTGAGAAGTCCCGGACGTTCCATCTTAAATTCCATCTCCCGCATATGCTTTACCTCGTTCTGTTTCCTGTCCGGACCATTTCTATTATAACAGGAAATTCATAAGATAACACTTAATTATTGCTTTTTCTGCCTCATCTCCATCTCTTTCAGGTCTTCCACTCTGGCAGTTACCGCATTCATCAGCGCCTCGATGCGCTCCTCGTCAATATATTCTGTCGGCACAAAAATTTCTCTTATATCATCCTTTAAATGACTCAGCTCTTCAAACGGAATCCAGCTAAAATCCGAAACCAATTTCATCTGTCTTGAAACATTGGGATAAAACGGCTTCGATTCTATTTCCTCTGACGCATTGATCACTCTCGTAAGTTTATCATGCCAGAGGCTTGTTCCGCTGTCAAATACCGGCGCTGGGCCTATCCATTCCAGGGTTTCTACATTTCGAACCGCTCCAAAATTCCCAAAGTGCCTGTCCGTATTTGCCATCAGATAATCAAATACCAGTATATAATCAAGAAATTCTTTCATCCCCGGAATGCCGAGCCTGCCACAGGCATTCAAAAAATGCTCATAAGAAGAAAACTGACTGCTCCTTTTTATGCTGCGATTGATACTTACCGCATTTACCAGTTCCGTATTCGTACTGATAAAGTTTTCGCAAACACTATAGGGAACGCCATCCTCAAAAAATGCTTTGTAAAGCACGTAATTTTTACAGCCAAGTCTTTCATGGAGCCTCGTTCCAAATGCTTCATTAAGCGGCTCCTGCATATAAGGATTACTGCCAGCCTTCACTAAACATCTTTTCGAATCTATAATTTTCCACCTCTTTTTCAACCATCCGTCTGAGGTATTACATGGAGACATCAAATCAATATTCCGTTCTGCCGGCTGACCAAACAGAATATTCCCCACATCATCCGAAAAATCATTTTCGAAAAAATTGATATTTTTCCATTTCAGTTCACTGTCTACAGGGTTCATCCAGTATTGATCAGACAGACTCAGCCCGTAACATCTTAGTAATAACTGCTCCGGATACTGAACGCCCAGTTGCTCCAATGCCGTTCTAAGACCCAATCGGCTTGCAGGAATACTTCTTCCAAGCCACCACTCATTTAATTCCTTTCTATTTGGAGCGCCTGTTCTTACATCTATTCCGACAGGCAGGAAATCCAATTCGTAATTCTTCCTTATCTTTAATATGGTTGCAGTATCGTCATCCAGTTCCAACTCTACTACAGGCATATTTTTATTCATCAATATACATCTCATTGCATTTCCGCCTCCCCTGATTTATAACTTTTCTTCTGTACCGACTGGTCAGCGCTTTTTACTAACTGCAATTTTACCACAATTCCGTGTTTCCGGGTAGATTTTTCAAAAGTGACTTAACGGTTTTCGATGCAGGGGCTGTCCCACCAAGCATTGAAAAAAGGACTTTCCGAAAGACCTCGGAAAGTCCCATTTTATTTGCATGATTTCTTGGCACCGTTTCGGCGCCAAAATACTTTTCCACTCTTACTTGACAAATTTGAACTCATCGCTCTGTTTGTTCGGTCATAATTCCCCAACGAATTCCAAACTTATCAACAAAAACAACTCGGCAAGAACTGTATGGCGTTGCTTCTAGCTGATATATTGTCTTACTTCCTTCTTTCATGATTTCATATGCCCTTTTCACTTCTTCTTTTGTATCATACATAATAGTAAGGAAATTGGAATAGCACGTTTGAAATTCAATATCCACATGGTCACTCATGATAATTCTTTGATTATCCAATACAAGTTCCGAATGGTATATATATTCTTTTTGATTTTCCTTAAGCAACGGAATATATGCAGGGTCATTCGCCTCTCCGTATGTAATCATACAACTAATCTTTCCATTAAATGCCTTTTCATACATTTGAATTGCTTC
>CAMWJF010000020.1 GCA_947174505.1 uncultured Lachnospiraceae bacterium | reverse complement strand
GGCAATATGGAATGGGTAATTTGTCCTATCTGTCAAAATAAAACCAGACTAAAAATTAGAGAAGATACTATTTTAGTAAATTTCCCTTTATACTGTCCTAAGTGCAAACAAGAAACTTTAATCAATGTCTTAAAATTGCATATATCAGTTATCAAAGAGCCAGACGCACAGACGCAGAGCCGATAACAAGCAGAACTTTTTAGCTGCTGTTATCGGCTCTTTCTTTGATAATAAAAAATCTGCCGGACGACGGCAAAGAAAAAAAGTCGTCGTTCAGCGGAGGTCTTTTCACACGCCTTTTGACGCGGCGGCTTTTGAAAAATCAAAGCCGCCGTTTCTTTTTATCTTCTCAAGAAATGACGCGGTATCACTGTTAAAAGCGGCGGCTAAAGGAGGTAGCCGCCATGAAGCGCAAAGAGTATCGACAAAATCCGACGGTCATTGACATATCAAAAAAAGCCCGACCGCCACCGGGAAAAACTACGCCTATAAGTATGAACTGTCTAATCATCAAAATACTTTTTTCAGTACCCTTGCGCCTGTCCGGGCTTTTCGGACAGGCGCATTTTGCTGCTCAAAAAGTTTTTTGAAGAAATTGCAAAAAATCTTCGGCGTTTTTGAAAAACGCCGTATTGCCCCGCGAAAAGGGGGAAGCACCACCAACTTTCCAACGAGAAAGGAGGTGAGAATGTGGAACCTAACAGCAGGGAGTTTTACAAACAGTGTGCTTTTCAGAAGTTTTGTAATACGGTATTGCATAATGAAGCGTGCGACACTCATAGAGAGCTTCGCAGACACAAGGCAAAGGAAGTGACCTTTTCCGACATGACCTTAGACGAAGCGCAACAGCTTCATACGTTTGATGAATATTTCAAACGTGAAACTGCCGAAACCGCCTTTGAGAAAGCCGGGAAGAAAATCACGCCAAAGCTGCTTCTTGAAGCAATCCGTACTTTGCCGGAAGAAAAGCGCAAAGCTGTACTCCTGTACTATTTCGAGGGAATGAACGACACCGAGATTGCGGAGCTGTTCAATACGTCGAGAAGCACGATACAGTACAGGCGGACAAGCTCTTTTGAGAAATTAAGAAAATATCTGGAGGAAAATGCTGATGAATGGGACGAATGGTAACGAACCCGGCTACCCGGAAAATGCCCTTGTTCCCTATCCTGTCATTGTGGCAGCGACAAAGGGCGACCCGGACGCTATGAAGATTGTCTTGCAGCATTTCAGCGGCTACATAGCCCGCCTCTCCATGCGGAAGCTGTACGACGAGCGCGGGAACGTCTATTTCGGCGTAGACCACGACATTCGGGAACGGCTGCAAGCAAAACTGATGATGGCTGTCCTCACCTTTAGGACAGAGGAATAACCGCAACGGCGGCGGGACGCTTTCTCTCACCCCCTTTTCCGTTCCGTTGCTGACGCGGGCAGCACAGCCATTCTGAACCTTGAAAAAGAAAGCGGCGCAAGATAACGGCGACGCAGCATAGGGCAAATCGGATACGTTCCTTTTGCGCCGAGCCATACGGCGGGTGCGCCATGACGCTATCCCGGCGGGAGTATTCCCGCCCGGACAGACGAGCGACCAACACCGCGCCGGAAAGCAAGTGTAGCGGCTTGCGGGCGACGACACGCAGAATATACAATGATACTTCCTTACAGCCACAGTCCGAGCGTTAAGAGCGTCGCAGGCAATGGGTAGGGCTGCATGAGAACCATGCCGGGGTGAAATTCCCATGAGGTTATGCTAATAACCGTCCGATTAAAGCCTTTGTTTTATTGAATAGTGGACTTGCTGCTATTCATAGACTGTATTATATGTTTGCGAAAGAAAGGGGGATTTTCTTTGACGCAAAACCAAACGCCCGTTACCACAACGGAGCATAAAATCGGAAAAGTTACTTACCTTGTATGTTCGTCCGCAAGTGAACACGCGACGGACACACTGGATAAAAAGATAAAAAAGCTCATTCGCAAAGACATGGAGCTGAACCCCGCAAACGCCCGGAAATAGGGCGTTTCTTCACATTTTATACATGACACAGGCAGCGGTATGTGGTATAATATAGACAGTACAAATACCATGCTTGTCTGTCGTCGGAAAGGAGGACAAAATGTTACAGACAGACAAGATTACCGCTTTATATTGCAGATTGAGCCAGGAAGATATGCAGGCCGGGGAAAGCGAGAGCATACAGAACCAAAAGCTGATTTTACAGAAATATGCTGACGAACACCACTTTTTCAATACGCGCTTTTTCGTAGACGATGGATTTTCCGGCGTGAGCTTTGAGCGTGAGGGGCTTCAAGCCATGCTGCATGAAGTTGAAGCCGGGAACGTGGCAACCGTCATAACAAAAGACCTTTCCCGTCTGGGACGTAATTATCTGAAAACCGGGGAACTGATAGAGATTGTTTTCCCCGAATACGAAGTGCGCTACATTGCCATTAACGACGGTGTAGACACAGCGAGGGAAGATAACGAGTTTACCCCTCTGCGGAACTGGTTCAACGAGTTTTACGCCCGCGACACTTCAAAGAAAATCCGGGCTGTCAAACAGGCAAAGGCGCAGAAAGGCGAGCGCGTCAACGGCGAAGTGCCTTATGGGTACATAGCTGACCCCAACGACCGCAATCACCTATTGCCCGACCCAGAAACGGCGCACATTGTAAAACAGATTTTTGCTATGTATGTGCGCGGCGACCGTATCTGCGAAATCCAGAACTGGCTACGGGAACATGAGGTACTTACTGTTTCAGAACTGCGCTACCGTCGTTCCGGCAGTTGCCGACACCCGCGCCCACACCCGACCTGTATTTATAACTGGCCGGATAAGACACTGTATGATATTCTTGGACGCAAAGAATACTTGGGGCATACCATTACGGGCAAGAGCTATAAGGTATCTTACAAATCGAAAAAGACGAAAAAGAACCCAGAGGAAAAGCAATACTTTTTCCCCAACACGCACGAACCTTTGATTGATGAAGAAACCTTTGACCTTGCACAGAAACGGATTGCTACCAAACACCGCCCTACCAAAACAGAAGAAATCGACATTTTTTCGGGACTTCTCTTTTGTGGGGACTGCGGCTATAAAATGTATCTGCAACAGGGAGCCGGGACACTGGAACGCAAACACGCCTATACTTGCGGGAAGTATCGAAACAGGATAAGGACTGGCGAGCTTTGCACTACCCATTATATCCGTAAAAGCGTCCTTAAAGAACTTGTCCTTGCCGATTTACAAAGGGTGCTATCCTATGTGAAGTCACACGAACAGGAATTTATTCAGACCGCCAACGAGTGCAGCGCAAAGGCAGTACAAAAGACGCTGACACAGCAGCGGAAAGAGCTTGACAAGGCGCAGAGCCGGATTAGCGAATTGAACATCTTATTCCGCAAGCTCTACGAGGACAACGCTTTAGGGAAACTTTCAGATGAACAGTTTGCTTTTCTGACTTCCGGCTATGATGAAGAAAAAAAGACGCTGACCCGGAGGATTGCAGAGCTGACACAGGAAATCGACAATGCTACCGAGCGCAGCGCGGACGTGAAAAGGTTTGTCGCACTGGTACGCAGATACACCGCCATTACCGAACTGACCTACGAAAACGTCCATGAATTTATTGACCGTATTCTTATTCACGAACTGGATAAGGAAACGAACACCCGCAAAATCGAAATCTTTTATAGCTTTGTCGGCAGAGTTGATACGGGCGACAAGCCTACCGAAAGTATCTCCTATTTCAGACAGATAGGAGCCGACGTAAAGAGTTATGCTATCTAACATACATCAAAAAGAGGTAAGATAACGCCCTCTGCAAAAAGGTTACGTTATCTTACCTCAACAAATGGCCTTCCAGAATGGAATTATTGCCATCGGCGGCATGATTGTACAGTTTGTGGTGAACGGGTACGGTGTGATTTTCATTGCGGGATTTACGGCCACGAACAAGCTCTACGGGCTGCTGGAAATCGCGGGCACTTCCTATGGTTACGCGATGGTGACTTATGTGGGGCAGAATCAGGGGGCTGGCAGGCATGACCGTATCAAAAGCGGGATGCGTGCGGCTATGGGGATTGCCATGGCGACGTCCGTATGCATTGCGGTATGTATGCTGGTTTTCGGAAAGTATCTACTGGGACTGTTTATTTCCGGGACGCCGGAGGTGGTGGAGCAGACCATGCAGATCGCCTACTTTTATCTGGCGGTCATGAGCGTCTGCCTGCCGATTCTCTATGTGCTGCATGTGACGCGTTCCGCGCTGCAGGGCATGGGCAACACGATCCTGCCGATGCTGTCCGGCGTGGCGGAGTTTGTGATGCGTACCCTGTCAGTAATTTTTCTCCCTCTGCTTGTGGGGGAAGTCGGGATTTTTTTTGCGGAGATCGCGGCATGGCTCGGGGCGGACGTGGTGCTGGTTATCAGCTATTTTTCACAAATGAAGAAGCTGCAGGAATAGCGCTGCGGAGAATGCTGCATTTCAGGCATTTTCTCACGTTTCTTACGCTGTCCACCCGCCGTCCAGCGTGATGACCTGACCGGTCAAATAGGAGGGAGCGTTGACGACAGCGAGCAGGAGGCTGGCTACCTCCGATGGTTGACCTATTCGGTCGGCTGGTATTTCATCCCGCAATGCGGACAGTTCTTCCTCCGAGAAACAGCGGTTCATGTCTGTATCGATGATGCCACAGGCAATGGCGTTGACCTGTATGCCGCTGGGAGCCAGCTCCTTTGCCAGCGCTTTCGTGAAGGCGTTCACACCGCCTTTGGAGGCGGAGTAGGCCACTTCCATGGAGGCGCCTGCATTTCCCCAGACGGAGGAAATATTGATGATTTTCCCTTCATGGTGTTTTAACATCATGGGTACGGCCAGACGGCAGGTGTAGAACAGCGCGTTCAGGTTGACGTTCATAAGTGTCTGCCATTCTTCCGCCGTCATTTCGTGAAGCAGTCCGATATGCGAGACACCGGCATTGTTGACTAATAAAGTCAGATCATCTATCTGTGAAAAAAGTTCATTTACGGCCTGCATGTCTCCTATATCCGCGACTATGGGCGTACATGCGACATGATAAGTTTCTGACAGATGATATGACAAATCTGTCAGTTCCTTTTCGGAATGTCGGCAGGTGAGATACAGGCGGTAGCCTTCTTTGGCGAGAGCCTGTGCTATGGCGCGGCCGATCCCGCGGGAAGCGCCTGTGACCAGCGCGGTTTTCGGTGCAGATATTTTTTGCATGATTATGGATCCTCTCTGTCATAATATATCAGGTAATTGCGAAACATGCCCCAATGTTGGCAATAACTGTGCAGTTTCAACGCACATGAGGGCGCATAGTAATCGCCTGATAAATCTAATGAATAATAAATAGAGTATACTACAGGTTACAGAAATAAGAAAGGAGTGCAGTAACTTATGTATGATCTTATTATTATCGGCGCAGGCCCGGCAGGCCTGTCGGCGGCAGTTTACGGCAGACGCGCAGGGCTTGACCTTATTGTAATAGAACAGACGCCCATGGGCGGCGGTCAGGTGGTGGATACCTATGAAGTGGATAATTATCTGGGAATGCCGGGGATTAACGGGTTTGATCTGGCACAGAAATTCCGCAGTCACGCGGACGGGCTTGGTGCAGTATTTCAAAGCGGCATGGTTACGGCGGTCCGGGACGAGGGGGACTTTAAAGTTGTGGAAACCGCGGACGGCACGGCCTATGAGGCACGGACGCTGATTCTTGCGGGCGGTGCGGAACACGCGAAACTGGGGGTGCCGGGGGAGACGGCATACAGGGGACAGGGCGTGTCCTACTGCGCCACCTGTGACGGCGCTTTCTTTAAGAAGAGGGACGTGGCGGTCGTGGGCGGCGGCGATGTGGCAGTGGAGGACGCCGTCTATTTATCCAGATTCTGCCGTAAGGTGTATCTGATCCACAGGCGGGACAGTCTGCGGGCGGCAAAAAGCCTGCAGGAAAAGCTGTTCTCCTGTGAAAATGTGGAAGTGATCTGGAACAGCACATTACAGAAGATACAGGGAACCGATCTGGTGGAAGGGATATGCTTTCGGACAAAAGGTGCGGGTACGGAGCGGGAGCTTGCGGTGGACGGTGTCTTTATAGCGGTGGGCATGCGTCCCAGAACAGAGGTCTGCCGTGAGGTGGCGGACTGCGATGAGAGTGGTTACCTCATTGCCGGGGAGGACTGCGCCACCAGTGCGCCGGGCATTTTTGCGGCTGGGGATATCCGCACAAAGGCGCTTCGCCAGATCGTGACGGCAGTCTCCGACGGCGCGTGCGCAGTGGCCTCCGTGGAGCGGTATCTGCGTTTATAACCTCTATAAATCGGAGAATGCCTGCATTTCGGGCATTCTCCTGTGTGAGACTTAGTACTTCTTATCGAAGCAGCCTCTGCTGCTGAGATTTATAAGTACTTCTCACACTGTTACAAAAATATTACGAAGTTGTTTTAGGTAAAATATGCCAGTGTTTGACACGAATTTTACAGCTAATATACCGAAAAATCGGGCTTTTTGTGAGAATGGCACAATAACTTGCGTGTGATTATGCGTTTTGATAGTAGATGCTGTGGTTGACAAAACGTTTATTCAATGCTATATTATAGCCAGATGTAACAATTCTGTAACAAATGAGGTGTTTTTATGAACAAAAACAGACTTAAATGGACAGCATGTGCACTGGCAGCAGTAGTTGGATTTAGCGGTACGGGAATTGAGGCGGCAGCCACAGGAAATGTGGGGAGCGTTCTTCCGTCGGCCGGTATAGAGTTTTCCCTTCAGGATGAGGAAAAGTCCACCGCACTTTCGGCTTTGAAGGAAGAATCCGACAAGGAGGCAGCGGAGCAGGAAGAAAATGCTTCGTCTGAATTTGAGAACGAGGGCATCAGCGTCGGCAGTGTCCAGGTAGGCGGATTTTCGGATCTTGCCAGCACATCCGATAAGGTAAGTAAGGCTTCGGAAAAGAAGATACAGGATACGATTGTAGTCAGCGAAGGCTACACAAAAGACCTGAAGGCGGCGGCAGGCAGCGGCCTGTCGGAGGAGGAAGAAAGTTTTAAGAATCTGGTGATTGCCAGAGTGAATGATTACGTGAATGTGCGTGATATTCCCAGCGAGGAAGGCGAGATCGTCGGTAAGCTTTATAACAAATCCGTAGGAAGCTTTATCGAGGAGGAGAACGGCTGGTATAAGATCAGCTCCGGCTCCGTCGAGGGATATGTGAAGGGCGAGTATTGTGTAACCGGTGATGAAGCTGTTGATTATGCGAAAGAAGTGGGAACCCGTATTGCGACCGTCACGACCACAACACTGAAGGTACGCGAGCAGCCCGGGCTGGATGAGACGGTTCTGGGTCTGGTTCCGATTGAAGATGAGCTGATTGTCACAGAGGAAATGGACGGCTGGGTTAAGGTTAATATCGAGGAAGGTGACGGTTATGTTTCCATGGACTATGTCACACTTTCTACAGAGTTTGTAAAGGCAGAGTCTATCGCGGAGGAGAAGGCGCGGCTTGCCAAGGAGGAAGAGGCGAGAAAGGCAGCTCAGGCCGCGGCGAAGAAGAAGACGGCGGAGAATAAGGCATCCGGCAGCAAAGGTGAGGATGGCGGCAAGACCTACGCGAACCCGACCGGCAGCACAGGGGCCGATGTCGTACAGTTTGCGAAGCAGTTTGTGGGTAATCCTTATGTATATGGCGGCACCAGCCTGACAAACGGTGCGGACTGTTCCGGATTTGTTATGAGCGTGTATAAGAACTTTGGCGTAAATCTGCCCCATTCTTCGGCGGCAGACAGAAGCGTGGGCGCGGCTGTAAACGGTCTGGAAAACGCACAGCCCGGCGATATCATCTGCTATTCGGGTCATGTGGGAATTTACGCGGGCAACGGCCAGATCGTTCATGCATCCACATCCAAAACAGGTATTATCGTATCCAGTGCAACCTATCGTTCGATTCTTTCGATCAGAAGGATCCTCTAAGGAGAAACAGGGCTGCGGTTCAGATAGAAAACGATTATAGAAGGGAGACGTTCCGTCAGGGCGTCTCCTCTTTTTGTGTAATAAGCGGTGACAGAAGAATTTTGGTTCGGGCGCCATGCCCACATGAGAGCCGGAAGCGGAAGGTCTTCTGATTCTGCTGATTGTGAAATGGTCGATTTTGTCTACATTGCACAAAGTTTTTGGGAAATGCGAAATAACGGGTATGTGGGATAAACGACTTATACACATAAAAAGAACGTCCCATAGGCATAAAATGGTTTTATACACCGACTTATCCACCGTATCCACAGCTTTTTGACCGGGTCGATCATTTTATTTATGGAAACTGTCGGAACGTACGTTTTGTGTATTTCCTCCAAATGGGAGCAAATTGTTGCAATAGAATAACAAAATATGGTATACTATTTTCATAAGCATTGCTTAGGACTCCAATTTGGAAGGGGATGAGTGAGATGAAATTTAATATTGTGGGGAAAAATATCGAGGTAACAGAAGGGTTACGGGCAGCAGTAGAGGACAAGATCGGTAAGCTGGAGAAGTTTTTTACCGAGGATACAGAGGTGCATGTTACACTCAGTGTAGAGAAGGATCGGCAGAAGATTGAAGTGACGATTCCTGTGAAGGGTAATATCATTCGTTCCGAGCAGGTCAGCAGCGACATGTATGTTTCGATTGATCTGGTGGAGGAGATTATCGAGAGACAGCTTAAGAAGTATAAGAATAAGCTGGTGGACAAGAAGCAGGGAGCTGGCTTTTTCCGCCAGGAGTTTATCGATAAGGACTATATGGATGAGGAGGAAGTGCAGATTATCCGCTCGAAGAAGTTTGACATTAAACCCATGTATCCGGAGGATGCCTGTGTGCAGATGGAACTTCTCGGCCACAACTTCTTTGTTTTCTGCAATGCGGAGACGGATCAGGTGAACGTGGTTTACAAGAGAAAGGGAAACACCTACGGGCTGATAGAGCCTGAGTTTTAAGAAATGGTTGATATGGAAATGAGTGACGGCAGGGCAGAGGAATCTCCCTGCCGTTTTTCTGCTCGTATAAGCAGAGTAGAAAGTGTCAGAGACAGTCTGCGTGCAGGCACGCAGGACGGCTGCTTAGAGCTGCCGGTACAGTGTCAGCCGCACCCGGTCTGTGCAGAGTTCGATTTCCGCGCGGTCTATCATCATGCCGATTAAGAGAAGCTGGCTGCTTTCGCCGGGATCGCCGCTGCCCGCCAGTTCCCAGTAGATATCGCCCATGCCGTCGTTTTTCTGGCCGTTCAGATAGTGGTCCAGCTGGGAAAGCCTGTCGGCATAGGACGGGTTGAAGTCTGCTTCCAGCCGAATCGTGACGTTATTATTTTTCCGTTCAATCCGGGTGTCGATATAAGCGGCCTCCAGTGCAAAGAAAAACATGGTCAGCTCCTCTACGATCTTAGCGGTCTTTTTTTCTTCATGTGTCATGGTAAACTCCATTCCGCGCAAAATCTGCGCTGTCGTTACTTTCAGTGTCTGTTTTTCTGTTCTTTTTTAGTCTGAAATCCTTTGATAAAACTTTCCAGGGCCGGTACGAGCACGATGGCGACCAGACCTGTGGAAAAACCGTTGTTGTATAAGTTTAATCCGCCGTAGAGAGTGGAGGAGCATACCACAACTGCGGCGTGCAGCATGCCGGCGATGACTCCGGCAAGGATGCCGAACTGCCCGGCAATGGGAGCCAGTCCGATGGCGAAAATGGCGCCCATCTGGATTCCTGGCGTGGTGGGCTGCATGTGGGTAAAAAAGGTGGAGAGAAGGACGCCCGCCAGTACCGGCAGATAATTTCTGGCATGGACGCCAAAAGCGGCAAAGCCGAATGCGGTCAGAAGCGCGCCCACAACAGGGCCGGACAAATCGCCGCTGATCAGCAGGATATAGGTGGTGCAGAGCAGGCCGATAATCCCCATATTTACCAATGTGGTCGGCGCCCCGTCCATCAGGACAAAGTCTGCTACCGCGCGTCCGGGGTGACGCATCAGCTTGAGGAGGGAGCGCGGATTGTTTCCGTTCATGTACAGTCCGAAGAGCAAGGCCGCCGTGAAGTACAGGTACAGGCCGGTGAGAAGCCAGAAGGGACGGCCGTAGCTCCAGATAAACACGTTGCTGCTTTCCAGACCGAAGGACTGCAGTACGCACATCATGACAAAAGCAAAGAGGCCCCCGGCAAATCCCATGTTAAAAAGATTGTAGCCCATGTGCATGGAGGCGGTATGTACGGAGAGCGGGGGCAGCACGAAGCCGGAAAAAATACCGGTGATCACGGCGATTCCCAGATTGACTGCAAAGGAGAATGGCAGCAGATAAACAAGCTCCGTCACCATGGGCGCCAGACAGGAGCCGAAAAGCGCCGTATAAATATAGCGGCTCATGCCTGCATGGTGAAACCTTGCGTAAAGCCATGTCCCGAGCAGCATGGGCAGGACATTTACCGGGTTTTTGCCGAATAGGGCGAAGCCCGCGTTGATAAAGAGTACGGCCATGGTGAGTCCCGTGAAGGGGATTTTCTGCAGACGGATCAGAAGAATGGCCAGACTCATGACCAGTCCGGCATTAAAGAAGGCCGCGCCGAATCCGGCCAGCACGAAGTAATCCGTGACAAGGGCATCCCGGGTAAGCACGATCGTGACCATGCCGCGAAGAAGCTCCTTTGGCGGGGCCAGAAGTAAGGCGGCTATAAACAGGAGCAGAGACGTTGCAATGCTGAAGGCGAACATTTCCTTTCCCTCCAGCGCGTTTCGGATTTTTTCAGTCATAGGCAGATCCTCCCGCGAATGAATT
The DNA here is from genome assembly GCA_947174505.1 of uncultured Lachnospiraceae bacterium. GTDB lineage: Bacteria > Bacillota > Clostridia > Lachnospirales > Lachnospiraceae > UBA3282. The sequence continues at coordinate 50,198 of CAMWJF010000020.1, read as the reverse complement.
GAATATACTCTTATCATAACAAGATATGCGGCGGGGGACAATGTGATATTTCGTTACAGTCCGGCTTTCGGCTTCAAGACAACATATTTGTTCCCCGCCGCGGTTTCGTCAGCCTGCTTCTGACATAACGGTATTTTAGCCCACATAGTATTAAAGTGAGGAACAGTCGGAGGAAAATATGAGACAAATCGGGGGACACGGACGGTACAGAGCGGTGATCAGGCTGGGGGCGCTTTTTCTGCTTGTCCTTGGCTGTGTATGTATGGCAGGGGAACTGCTTGGGAAATGGCAGACACCCGTCCGACAGGAGAGCAGCGGCCTGACAGGAGGGCAGGCAGTGGAAGTGACCGCGGACGGAAACTATATCAAGTGGGTGGAATTTCACGTCACAAGCGAGGCGATGGCGGCGGCCTATGACCTGGATGTGGACAGCTACCGGGATGAGATTCATTTGGACTGGATTGAGCTTTTGGCCTATGTGGGTGCGAAAACCGGCGGGCAGTTTGACAAAAGCAGTGTCAGGAGGATAGAGGAGGCGGCGGAGGAACTGAAAAGCGGCGGGCATACTATGGCGGAGCTGACAAAAGATATGGAATATTACGACTATTATCTGGAGGCGTACACGGCGGTGCTCGGCGGTATGATGGGGGAATTTACGCTGGACGGAAAACGGGTTTACGGACTGAAGGCCTTTTCACCCATCGCGAAAGGCTTTGACTACAGCCATTATGATGACTTCGGCTCTTCGCGCAGCTACGGCTATGCAAGGCCCCATCTTGGGCATGACATGATGGGGCAGATCGGCACGCCGATCAGAATAAAATGTAGAGCCTGTGCATCAAAAAATGATGCGCAGGCTCTTATCCTCTAATATGCATTTCCTAACGATCTTACGGATCAGTTCATTTTTTGCATTATATTCTATGGAGTCGAAGTTATCAAGGAGATAGCAGATGTTATTATAGATTTCGGTTTTCATGTCCTGTAGTGTTCTCACACTGTTTTCCCGGAGCTGTGCCTGCCGGAGATTTCCTTCAAGGATGCGCTTGCTCTTATCCAGCTCTTCGATCTTGGTGACGATATACGAAGACGCAGTGGAATCCATGGCGGCCATCAGGGCAGCGGTCAGGTTGTCAATGGACGTCTGGAGCTGCTTCAGCTCGGTCTTGATGGATGCGGTACTCTGCAGGGATCCGTCCATCTCGTCGCGGTGAAGTTTAAAGCCTTCAGGATTTAATCGGATTCTGCGGAGCTGTTTCAGAAAGGCGTCTTCAACCTCTTCTATGCGGATATATCCTGTATCACATTTACCCTTTCCCTGTCTGGCCATGTCTGTGCAGTAGTAGTAGGAAAAGCGGATACCGTTCTTTACGTAAGTGCGTATGTCCATTCTTGCGCCGCATTTGCACCGCATAACGCCCTTAAGGATACCGCAGTCGTGTTTTGCCGTGCGGACCATCTTATTGATGCCCAGACGCTTCTGTGCGGCGATCCAGTCTGTGGCAGGCATGACATAGTCGTGTATGCCAACGGCGATAGTCCATGATGCCCTGTCCTGTTTCTTCTGGGACTGTCTGCCGGATTTCGTTTTGCCGTAGCCGATCAGCCCCTTTGCGCCGTCGAAGAGTTTTTCATCAGGCAGGGTGCATCCCTGATCCAGAAAATAGTAATAGGCTTCTATGCTGTTCTGGCAATAGACAGGGTTCGTGATGATGTTGTAAATCTGCGACGTGTTGAGAAACTTGCCGGACTGGCTCTTTATCCCGTGGTCTTTGCAGTACCGCTCGATCCTCGTGATGGGATATCCCTGCAGGATAAGCCCGTAGAGCGATTTTACGAGCCAGATGGTATCTTCATCCACCATGAGGTAAGAATGCTCCTTCTCGCCGATCTGGCGGCGCACAGAGGTCATCCCGGAGGGGAGCTTCCCGCCCGTCCATTTGCCAGCGGCGCCAAGCGCCCGCATATTGTCTGTGACGCGCTCAGACGTGTTCTCACGCTCCAGCTGTGCGAAAGCGGCAAGAATATACATGACAGTACGCCCCATGGGCGTGGTGGTGTCGAAGGACTCTTTAACAGACACGAAAGAGACGTTATGCTGCTGAAAGATATCGTACATGGCGGAAAATTCCTGCACGTTTCGGCTGATCCGATCCAGCTTGTAGACCATGACGACATCCAGCACATTGTTCCGCACATCCGTCATTAGTTCCTGAAAACTGGGGCGGTTCATGTTCTTGCCGGAGAAGCCTTCGTCCTTGTCGTAGACTTTGAAATCAACGTCTTTGTCCTTAAAGATGATTCCGGCATAGTCCTTGCAGAGCTGCACCTGGACGGAGACAGAGTCGCTGTTATCGCGGTATACAGATTTACGTGGGTAGATTCCGATTGTGAGCATGGTATCATCCTCCTGTACATCATACGGGCAGCAGGGCATAAAAATGCCCGGCACTTGTGTTTTGGCCGGGAGAATGATATAATATCGCTTGTCTAGGGCGAATTATATCGGTTTTCCCGGTATGGTTCCAATCTGCCTCGGTGTTGGTAGCACCGGGGCGGATTTACTGTTTGACAGATTTATCCGTATTGGTTTATAATATGCTTAACAAGGGAGCCGGAAGGTGAGTGCGCTTCACCCGACCCGGCGTTATGTTAGACTAAGAATAGCCGCCAACTCTACCAAAGTCAGGACGGCTATTTCTTATTTTTCAAATTTAGAATTGTTACAATCAGTAAGGCTACGCTCACGATTAAACTTAATTCCTCATATGTACTCATAATAATCACCCCTTCCGACAGGTACTCGGATCGGGTGAGAGCACGTCCCCAGCTCCCCGGGTAAGCGTATTATATTTTCAATGAGCAATACTTTGTGTTGCGACGTCGCAATGGCCATTTTAAAGAAATGTGTATTAAGCTCTACAGCCTACCCAGACAGTGGGGGAGTTAATTTACTTTGCTAAGGTGATTACCAGCATTTAGAACATCTTTCATAACCAGCAGCTTCTGCTTCCGATATAGTGGTTTTTCGCGCTTTATTCGGATTCATTTTACCGCAATGATCTATACTGTGATATTTTTTGCCAGTGGCGGAAAGGTATGCGGTGCCACTGACGGGAACTTCTTGGACTTGATCCTCGACAATCTGGACAGGCTCCTCTGCGGGTTGCGGGGCGGGAGCGGGATCAGCTTCTGGTTGCTCAGCAACAGTTTTTTCCGCGGCTTCTTTAACAGCCTGCTCCTCGGCAGCTTTTTGTTCTTCAGCTTCTCGGGCTGCTTGTTCGGCAGCGGCTCTTTCTTCAGCTTCCCGGGCGGCCTGTTCGGCAGCGGCTTTTTCCTCTGCCTCTTGGGCAGCTTGCTCTTCAGCGGCCTTTTTTTCTTCTGCCTCTTTGGCCAGTCGTTCTTCCTCGGCTTTTCGTGTCGCTTCATTACGGGCAGAGATATCAACCACATGTATAGACAGAATATTACTCTCTATATCACCAGAACGAACGTAAAATGAGTAATCACCCTCAGCATTTCCCGTGTTTATTACGGAATCTGTAAAGGAGACTGCGCTGGAGTCTGAAAAGTACTCTAAGTCGTCAATATCAGCATCATCTGGGGATACGGATACATCCACAGGGATTTCAGTATTAATATCAAATTCGTCTCTGTAGAGCGGAATGGACAGTTCTAGTGACTCGGCCTTTTTAGGAGATCCGGCCATGCCTGCAAGAAGACAAACTGCTACAGCTCCAGCGGCGATTCCTTTTGTTGTTTTCTTCATAAAAATTCCCCTTTCTTTTGTAAGATGATTAATTGTTACGCCTTTTTAAACTATCAACAACCCTTCCCATGCACAGAGATTCTTCGGTAAGAGGGATATCGTCATAGCCCTTATTTAAGGAGATCAGTTTGCCATCCCCTAATTTTTTAACATATGCCTGACCGTTTACATTAAAGATGCCGATTTCTCCTACACTGATTTCACAGGTAGGCTCGACCAGCAGTATATCATTATCGTGGTAGAGAGGTTCCATACTGCGGCCGCTTACTTTAACAGCGTAAGCAACCCGGCGGTACTGCGGACGATCCGGCACGGTGATACGTTCTGTGTAGACGTCGTCAAAGATTACTTCACCGGCACCGGCTGAAACACTATGAAAGTATTGCAGGACGCGTCCAGCGGGGATGGAGTCGGAGACTTCGACTATGGTGGCGGAAGCCTGCTCAATCTGCTGTATACGTTCGATTTCCCATTGTAGGACTGCATCGACATGGGACTGACCAACAGAGTCTAAGTCATTATAGCGACGAACTAATAACTTATCTTTAGGAGAAAAGTCATCTGGTGATGCTGCCAATAGATAATTTGGAGTGATTTCCAAAACACCACAAAGTAATTCAATCGTATCTGGATCAGGTTTGTTCTTATCATTTTCCCAATCACTAATAGAATTATGAGCAGCATTTATTTTTGAAGCAAGTTGCTTTTGCGTGAAGCCTTTTGCTTTACGTGCTGACTTTATTTTTTCTCCAAAAGATACACCCATATGAACACCTCCACCACGAGTATATCATCATGTTTCGAATTTGTAAATAAATTAATTTCGATAATCTCGAAAAAATATATTGACAATTCGAAACTATCGGTTTAGTATAATATCAACTTCGATAGAATCGAAATTCGGAAAGGAGAAGAGATGGAAGTAGGAGAAAAGATAAAAAGATATATCGAAGAAAATGGGATAACGCAAACGTACATCAGTAAAAAGACGGGGATTGCAAAGCCCAAACTTAACTTGGCTTTAAATGGGAATAGACGGTTTACGTTTGCTGAGTACGAGATGATCTGCTGGGTGTTGGACGTAAACACAGACAAGTTTTTACAGCCGAGGATGCCGGAGAAGGGGGAGAGAGAGGTGAGAAGATGACATCAATGGAATTGATCTACCAAGCGGGTGAAGGAGATGGGAGGAAAGTGAATAAGAAAGATAGTACCACAAAAGGAAGGAGGTGATGGAGAGGTGAGACGGTTAAAAGCAATCATTGATGCAGTCAATAGGATAGATTCCTCTTTGCAGACCATCGCACAGGCTTACAAGCCGGTAGAGACGGGCTTTATGTCTATAACATTGCAGACCATTTGTCCCACTGGGAGAACGATAGGGACATTTGAAGTGGGCGACCTCGGTTGGAAGAAATTAAAAAAGTCAAAGGAGCTTCGAGCTTTTCTGACAAAGCTGGAGGAATGTCAAACATTAGATAGCCAGATACGCCAGCAAGACCGCCAAGATATGCATGAAGCGGAAAGGAGCGAAAAATGACAGAGAAAGAGAGAGAAAAAATAAGAGAAAGAGTAAAGGAAAAAACTATTGTAGCACATTCGATAGCGAGGCAGGCAGCCGGAATAGAAGATGGTACATATCAGGAGGCACTTCAAATTATAGATGAAGCAAAAAATATTCTGGAAAGAAGTATGAAGAAACAACGGGCATGGGTACCGCCAGAAATTAGAGATAGTTGGGGAGTAATCATTGGAATGTCTGAGACCGAAGCCTCAGACAAAAAATAGTTATTCACGGTAAACTTTCAGATGCACCAGTATTTAGAATTTCTGCAATATCGCCAGAGCTATCACATTCACGATACAGGGTGCAAAGTTGAGCGTCGGAAAGTTTTTCGTTTTTATAGTCAGTCAGCAAGCGGTTTATAAATTTGCCAAAAACGATGTCGTGAATAACTAAATCCATATTTTTTTCCAACATACTTAGCGGCTCCTTTCTTTTGTACTCGGGTGCGGCAACACCCTGTAGTCAAATTATAGGAGAGACAGAAGAAAATGGCAACATGGACAAGCGGTAGCACATAAAGGCAGGAGGTGAGTGAGAGGTGGAACGAACAGATGAAGTCCGAGCAAAAATAAGCATAGAAGGCGAGACGGAATATAGAGATGCGGTGCAGAGAATGAAAGAAGAAACGAGATCATTTCGAGAAGAAATTGAGCAGCTCAACAGTGCATTGGAAAGAAAGGCTGAGCTGCTCAAGGGCTTAGGATGATTCAATTTCTATTTCGGTATTGCAATGAGGGCAGATGATAGTGTTGCTGTTTCGTTCCGGCGGAATGTCAAGTGATTCTCCACACGCAGGACAACCTACCTCGAATGATTCTGGAATAAAGCTGTCATCTAAGCCAGTAGCCTCAAAGAAAGCCATAGCAGACCCTTTTCCTGTTTACTCGGCTATGCCAGTAGCCTGTAGTCAAATTATAGGAGAGGTGGAAGAAAATAGCAACATGTACAAGCGGTAGCACATAAAGATTAGCAGGGGGTGTGATTATATGGCAGGAAAAAAGAAGGAACGGGAGCCGATCGAGTGCACCGTCGAATTTACAGAAGGCGCGATAGAGAGAATCACGGATGCCTTTGTTGATCTGTATTACCAGATTAAGGAAGGAATCTATAAAGGCCCGCTGCTTTCTGACAAGAAGGAGGATACCGCGTAAGCGGTATCAGGGAGGACAAGCTCATGGCATACATAGGATTTTTCCTCATCATGGCAGGCCTCGCGGCAGCGGGTGGGGCGCTTGATGGTAAAGGCGATATTGTGTGCGCCGTAGCAATGACCATGGAAGGTGCTTGGCTGATGTGGCTATTCAGGGAAACGGATGAAGACAGTGGGGAGAATGGTGACGGTCCTGTTTCCGGCGGCAGTCTGGTGGACAGGCCTGCCGGTGGAGACGGGGAAGGGACAGGAGTGGCAGATGCGGAAAGGCGGGAGTAAGACATGGGGATATATACCTATAAGGTTTTAAGGGAATACCCGGACGGGAGCCGGGCGAAAAGGGCAAGGACAATCACGCGGTTCCAGCCGCTTACGGTCGGCGGGCTTTACGTCCGGCTGGGGAAAGGGTACCCGGGGATGCAGCGCGTCATGTCTGAGGAAAAGGAGCCGGAAGACCGGGAGGGGGAAGGATGCTGACAGAACAGGAAGTAAGGGACAAGCTGTGTGACTATGCCGACCAGTTCCAGCTCCGCTGCCGGCGTAAGGAGTGGGCGGCGGCCAAGATGCTCTACTTCCGGGCGCAGACGGTCGCCACCTTCTTAGAGTTTCCAGAGGCAGAGCTGGCGGGGTACTTCGGGAACCGCGCCTACAAGGAAGAATGGGAGCCGTTAAAGGACGGGCTCTTCCCGGAGCGCGAGGTGGAGCGGGCGGGCTGGGAGTGCGTCAGGATACATAAGACCTACGATGACCTGCATCTGAGTCCGCTTCCCCGGTACGGTCCCATGTACATAAAGAGCTGGGAAGACATTGGCGGCGGGAAAGTGCAGTTACAGCTGGAGAAAGAGGCGGGCGTATGAAAAAGAAGACATGAGAAAAGCCCCGTTGGCGCGGGGCGGATTCTCGGGTGATACACAAAAAATTTGCTATAAAAATGATATCACCCGAGGGTGGAAAAGTCAAGTAAAATCAGGCGTTTTCACGTCTGAGTACCCCACTAAAATTATTAACGAATGGACAGGAGAAGCATATGCCATACATAGAAGAAGTATGCGAGGCGGGGGATATCATTGAGATCAGTAAATATTATGCGTACAGGGCACATGTAAAGGGAGAGAAGCGGGCAAAAAGGGAAAAACCGACAAGGGAGTCCCAGAAAAAGATAAACCAGAGGAAGGCGGAGAAAGAACTGCGCCTCCTGATGGCGGCTAACTTTAAGAATGAGGATGCGCTGGTGAGGCTGGATTTTTCAAAACGGCCGGGAGGCAGTGAGGAGATGCAGGAGCTGATCTCCAAGGCTGTGAAGAACATCAGGAAGGAGTATGCCAGGGAAGGGAAGATCCTGAGGAGTATCTACACAAAGGAGGTAGGACCAAGAGGCAGCAGGCATATCCACATGCTGATGGGCCGTGAGGATATGGATGTGCTGAAGGTGCTGGTAAAGTGCTGGCCACATGGAGGCATCCATATTGACCCGGTCAGGACGGCGCCGGACTTCTCGAAGATAGCAGCCTATTTTATCAAGTACGCGGCGAAGACGGAGGAGACAGAGGGAAAGCTGATCGGAAAACGCTGGTACCCTTCAAGAAGCCTGAAAAGGCCGAAGGTCACGAAACGGACCATTGAGTCAAACCGGTTCCGGGAAAATATCAGGGAGAAGCCGGGATACACTTTACAGAAGGACAGCGTCAGATCAGGGACGTCGGAATTTACAGGATATCAATATTTCTCGTACACACTGATCAGATGGGGAGGAGAACGGATAGGATATCAGATACCTCCCAAAACGTCACATCATGGTACCCGGAGAGGAAAGAAGGTGACAGCGGGTGAACGTCAATATTTACATAGAGACAGCATATAAGGGCCCGGCGAAAAGAAGGATGGCCGGAGGCTGGGTGGTGGAGTGTATCAGAAGATCGGGGGCGCCGGAAACAAGGGGCGGGATCATCTACGCGGATATCACCACCGAAAACGAGATGGCGCTGCGGCTCCTGCAGCAGGCCCTTTCCATTCTCACAAAAACATGCTGCGTCCGGGTCTTTACTACATGTTCACACGTCCTGAACACCATGGAGAACCACTGGCTCTGGCAGTGGCAGAAAAACGGCTGGCAGAACGCAAGGGGAAAGACCGTAGGAAACGCAGACCTGTGGCAGCAGTGCGCGGCGCTTCTGGAAAAGCATGTCACGGAATGGACGGATGAAGAACATTCCTACAGGCAGTGTATGCTCGGCAGGCTCCAGAAGGAGATGGCAAAGGATCACGGGCTGAAGGAGCCGGAGAATTATCTTCTGATAGAGGCGCCGGAGTGGAACACGGGGAAAGGAAACAGGCATGAGAAGAAATGAACAGGAAGTATCAGAGATGTACCGGCAGATCTGCGGGCTCAGGAAAGAGGGGATACGCAGGAAGGATATCTGTGAGCTCTTCGGCTGCTCGATCTCGACAGTAGACCGTGCGATCAGGCTGTGCGGGGAGAAAGGGACCAGGAGGGACAGCTTTGGGGAACACCGGGAGCAGGTCCTTGCCATGTACGCGGACGGTGCTACGCTGAAGGAGATAGCGGACGGGACAGGCCTGAGTATATCTGCATTAAACCGCCGCCTCCGGAAACTCGGGATGCGGCGGGGGAAAGGCTGGCACCCGGAAGGGGGACACAGGAGCCCGCGGGAGCCAGTGGGATACAGGGAGCAGGGGGAGCCGGAGGAGCATCTGGAAGTGAGACAGTATGCGGTGCACATCCGGCGGGCAAAGAAGATACGGGTCAGGGTCGGGAGACAGTGGAAGACCATGCAGGGCGTGAGCGACTGGTGGATGTAAGGAAGGAGGATTTTATGTTTGAGAGATTCGGGGAATTTGATTCGGCGGCAGAGATAAACGAGACAGCGGTAAACCTCCGCAAAGAGGGGGACCTGGACAGCCTGAAGGTATTGGCCGGGGAGAACGGCATCGACGCGGATATCCTGGAAGCGTTCATTGACGGCGGCCTGCTGTACATATGCGACGACATGTCCGCCGCCATCGGCAAGATCGAAGTGGAGGCAAAGGAAGTGAAATGTGCAGAGATCCTTGGGGACTGGGTGGAATATATCAAAGCACAGTGCCTGGAACGGCCGGAGATGGCCGGGAGGGTGCGTAAAAAAGGAAAAAGCCTCGCCGGGTGTGTGGCGCAGCTCCTTAAGTGGAGTTTTAAGCACCAGACCGCGGTAGACAAGGAGATTATGAAGGCAGCAGGCGTGACAGCGGGAAGATGCACACTCGGGATTCCGGGTATGGCCACGGCAAAACAGATCATCACGGATTACTACATGGGGAGGTGACGGCGGTGAAAAAGAAGGCGATTGAAAAGATACCGTTCCTGACACTGCCGGGAGTACGCAGGGGAAAAACGGTGGAATATGTGGCAGTGACGGATATCAGGGAAATCGCGGCGGAGCCGCACCTGTTCATAGAGGTATACCGGAACAGGAAGGACAGTAAGGATATCCCTGTAGTGAGGATCGCTCTCACGGGGAAGGATTTCGGGACATTCTTCCCGGGAACCGGGGCGTGGTCAGGGAGCAGGATCACATCGGGTACAAGGGACAGCCATGGACTGGTATGGCGGGAGGATGGTGGCCACGTATTGCGGAGCCGTGAAGACAGGGAAAAGGAAAATGTCCTGTATTCGCAAAAGGATCTGGAGCGGATCAGGGCGTTTACCAATGAAACAGTCTGGAGGGAAGAAAGCTGGTGGGATTTTATTGACCGGCGGCAGAAGGATATAACCAGTGAGAAATACAGAAAAAAGGGAATGCGGAAATATGAAAGGCGGCAGGCGGCGCTGGAAGAGCGGATAGAAAATACCGGGATACTGCCGGAGGGAAAGATACTGCAGTATGCCGATCAGGCAGTCTTTGGCAGCAGGCATACGATCTTTTACAGAAAACACGGACCGCGGGTGACAGTGGCATGTACGGAATGCGGCGGTGTGACAGTGGCAAGATGGAAACAGGGACAGTCCTATGAAAGCCGGTTCGAGAGGACGGTTGAGGAGCCTGTGGAAAACCATTACGGCATCTGCCCGGAGTGCGGGAAAACAGGGCTGTATGTCCCGCAGGGGCGTGCGGGAAGGATGCGGGCACAGAAAGGGTACCTGTTCCTCGGGCAGCAGTACCAAAAGACAGGATTCGTGCTCAGGTACGTGGAAGTGGAAAAGGAGTGGGTGCTGGAAGAAGCATGGGAAAACGGGCTGGAAATGGTGTATGCCCATGAGAAACTGTCGGGAACAGAGGTCGCGAGGATCTATTTTGAACCCGGGAAAAAGGTACAGAAGGACTACCACAAACATGACCCGTACAGCGGGAAGGACTTCTGGGACGACTGCAACCTGTCCGGGCTGGCTAATATCACAATAAAGCCGGGGAAGATCATGCCGGAGACTTTTGGGGCGGTAAAAGGGTCTTTCCTGCGGTACAGTGCGCTGGAAGAATACTGTGCGGCAGAAAAGACGGACACCAGCCCCGTGGATTACCTGGAAAGGTACCTGCATACGCCGCAGATCGAAATGCTGGTAAAGATGGGGCTTACAGGGGTGGTCAGGGGGCTTATGGCATGCCATTACGGAATTGTGCAGGATGCGGATGCGGAAAGGCCGGAGCTTTTCCTCGGCATCAGGAAAGAGCGGGTGAAACAGCTGGTACGGGAAAAGGGGGATACGGATATCCTGACGGTCATGCAGATGGAAAGGCGCATGCACCGGTGCTGGACAGACAGCCAGATAAAGTGCCTGGCAGAGGCAGGAATTGGCGACCGGGTAAGTGAGGTCCTGATGTATATGGGCGTGCAGAAGTTCCTGAACCGGGTGGCAAAGTATGCAGGATGCGGATACGGGACAGGGTGCAGCACTGCCGTGTCCAGGCTGCAGGGTACTGCCAGCCGCTACACTGACTATTTAAACATGAGACATGCGCTTGGTTACGACATGACGAACACCGTATACCTGTTCCCGCGGAACCTGGACGCGGCACATGCCAGAATGGTGGAGGAGAGTAATAAAAAAGAGGCAGATATCCGCATTGCGTCAGTATGCGCCAGATATCCGCTTATCAAAAAGCATTACAGACGGTACAGGAAACAGTTTTACTTTGCGGACGGGGAGTTCCTGATCCGCCCGGCAAGGGATGCGGGCGAGATCGTTATGGAGGGACGGATACTCCACCACTGCGTCGGCGGGGACGGCTACCTGAAAAAGCATAATGACGGAAAGGGCATTATCCTGTTCCTGCGCGCGGCGGATGCCCCGGATACGCCATACATCACCGTGGAGATCGACCCGGAGAAGAAAAAGATCAGGCAGTGGTATGGCGCCCACGACAAAAAGCCGGATAAGGAGCGGATGCAGGAATGGCTGGACGCCTATGTTGTCCGGCTAAAATGCGGACAGGGGGCAGCAGGACAGGATGCGGCACAGGTGACAGGGCAGGGGTTCCCGGCGGCAATGTGAGGGAAAAGGAAAGGAACGCGTAATGGAAGAATACAGACAGATCACGCTGGATGAATGGACACAGTGGAAGGAGGACATCCGCAGGAAACTGGCGGAAACGGCAGGGAACTTTGTACATATCGGCTACAGGCTCAAGCAGATCAGGGATTCCGGCATGTATGGCGGCGCAGCGGATATATTTGAATTTGCAGAAAGAGAATATGGTCTGGGTAAGAGCACAGTGTCACGGTTCATCGCGATCAATGAAAAGTACAGCGAGGGAGGAAATTCCCTTGAGCTGAAAGAAGAGTTCAAAGGTTTTTCCTCATCCAAGCTGTCCGAGATGCTTACCCTGCCGGACAGTGAGGTGGAGCTGATCACGGAGAAGACAACCATCCGGGAGATCCGGCAGCTGAAAGCCTTTAACAGTCAGAACCCGGAGGACACAGGGGAGTCTGCAGGCGCTGGCGCGGGGGAAACTGCAGAGGCAGCAGGCGGGGAGGAAAGAAGACATACGCCGTTAGAAAAGTGTCTGGCTGACTTCTTCAAAGACAAAAAGGACATGCTGAACGGTGTCATGCGGAATCTGGAAGAGAATCCGCCGGAATACAGGGAGGCAGCAGAGCTGGTGGCACCGTCCCAGACATCCCATAAAAAGGGCATCGTGTTTCTTTTCCTGTACGACTGGAACACCGGCGTGAAGTATAAGCTGATGACAGAGCCGGAGCCGGTTTCGATGAGCTGGGAGGAGCTTTTAGACACCGTATACGGAATCTTCGGGGCCTGCAAAAAGGATGATGTGTGGGGTGATTTTTATAAGGAGCCGGAAGGGCAGAAAGAGGGCGTGGGAGAGGACACAGGAAAAGCCGCCTTTACCGAATCAGACCAGGGGATAGAGCCTGTTGCGACGTCGCAACAGAATGGGGCAAAAGAGCAGAACAGAGAACAGGAAAAGCCGGTTGAAGAAACGGAAGACAGGGATGGACAGGAGGCAGCAGGCAGTGAGAACGGAGAGAACAAAACGCAGGGAGAGGCTTGCGCGGACAGTGGACAGGCTGGTGGGCCTGCAGCTGGTCCTGAACCCGCGGACAAAGAAGATGGAGCCCTTAGCGGAGCAGGAGAGGACAGTGCTGGAAGTGGCGCAGACAGTGAAGGCGGCGCAGGGGTTGCACCGGTGCAACCAGAACGTGAACAGTTAAAGGGCCAGATGCATATCACGGATTATCCGGAATACTTGCCGGAAGAAAAGAATCAGGCGGTGGAGAAAACGGCAGCGTCGGCAGGCGTTGATTTTACAGACACAATCGGACTCGAACAGTATGTCGAAAAGCAGAAGACTGAAATCATAGGACGGATACGCCGTGCGGAATCATTATGCACAGATGGCAGATGGAATGAGCTGGTAAAAGAGGCCGGGGATATTATCACGATAGCGGAAAGTGTAAAGAACATGGTGGAGGTGTGGAATGGCCAAGAAGATTAAAAGTATCATGCAGGACAAGGAGACAGGGCAGTGTTACCTCTGCCGCCTCCTGCACAGGGATTACAGCATAAAGCCTGTCCGGCAGGAACACCATGTCATGGGCGGCACGGCTAACCGCAATCTCTCTGACAAATACGGTCTTACGGTATATCTTGACCCAGACCATCACCTCTACGGCCCGGAGGCGGTACATAAGAACGCAGAAGTGGCAAAAATACTCCACAAGGAAGGGCAGAAAGCCTTCGAGAGAACTTACCCGGATCTGGACTTTTATACGATCTTTAGAAGGAACTATCTGACAGAGAATGAGCGTGCATATGAGAGGGACTCAAGATTCCGGCTGTATGTGAACATATACTGCGAGCACAGGGGTATCGCCATTGCCGAGGGGCTGCAGCATGAGAGTGTGAGCCGGGTGCGGGAGGAGTACGAGGAGGATCGTGATGAGGGAAAACACTAGGGAGCACGGTAAAGAAGAAAAAGAAGTAGACTTTTCCTGTTTTTCTACATTCCGAAGTGAATCTGGTGGAGTAAGATATGGGGAATGTGTGGCGGATCATCATTGCGACGATTGTGATGTGTACAGAATGTTTTATGAAAAGGCAGAGGAATACCAGAGGGATGGAAATAATTGGGGGATTTCAGTAGCACTTGCAGGAAGGTTTTTCGGAATACCGACGGTTCCGGAATACGATGTGGAGGCTTACGGGGGTTAGGGAAAGTGGAGGAAAATATGGAGAGATTGACAACAAATAAAGATGTATCTGAGATGAGCATGTATGAGTTGGCACACAATTCATGTTATGCGAAAGACGGCAGGGCAAGATATCGTGATTATGACACAGACATTGATGCGAGGGAAGTGGCAAAGAAACTGCTGTCTAAATACGCAGATATGCAGGAGGAGTTTACAGACGATGAAGAGTTTGATGAATATATGGAAAACTACTTGTCGTATGGAATTGATCATCTAAGTAATAAAAAGAGCATAAAAGTGCTTATTGCATCATTCTATGCAAATTTATGGGCAATGGCTGATTTAAGGGAACGACTGGCAGAATATGAAGACTTAGAGGAACAAGGGAAGCTACTGATTGTTCCTAAAATTAAAAAAAATAAAATTCTTTATTGGATATGGGCAGATGAAATAATGCCTGTTCTGTTCAGGAGGATTGTAGGCTGTGCTGTTGATAGTGGAGGAAATCCTCATGTAATGTGTGAAATGGAGCTAAAGAAAGATAGGACATTTGTTCATACATACAGAAGAAAGCCAGTCGAGCATACTTTCAAAGCTGGCGAAAAGCGATATTTTTATTCTGAGGATATAGGTCAGACTGTTTTCCTCACCAAAGAAGCAGCCAAATCCGCATTGAAAGAAATGAGCGAATGACGGGGAAAGGATAGGGAAATAGGCAAAAATGGATAGAGAGATTTTATTTAGAGGGAAACGAGTTGATAATGGCGAATGGGTAGAGGGATTCTATTTCTGCATGGTACATGATGACAGAAGACATGCCCATCATTTTATCATACCGCTTAACACAGATTTAAGTCTTGGAACACCGATACAAAATATTCAAGTCGATGTAGACTCCAAAACCGTCTTCCAGTACACAGGCTTGACAGACAAGAACGGCAGGAAGATTTTTGAGGGGGATATACTTTCTGGCCAAAGATATCTTGATTGGGGACAAGGCGGCGAATATGAGCCGGATAAGTGTGTCATAAAATGGGATGGGGAGCGTGCGGCATTTGCCCCTGTTTATTGGTGGGAAGGATATAGCCATGATTTAAAAAATTATGAGGTTATCGGCAACATTTTCGACAATCCCGAACTGATAGGAGGATGACAATGTTAGATACAAATCAAATGATGGATTTAGATGCTGCGGAAAGAGATATAAAAAATAAGCAGATGATTTTAAGTACAGCAGTAGATGTGCAGGCTTTACTTAGGATTTTGGTAGATAAAAAAATCATCACAAAGGAAGAAATGAACCAATATCGCGAGGAAGTGCGGAAGAGTCCCAGGTATGAAGCGGCGACATCATATGTTGATCAGACATTAAAGGAAATTGAACTGTATAAAAAAGATTCGCAGCTATATATGCAGGAGATGTTTAAGCGGAAGATGCAGGGCAGGCGAAGATAGAAGCATGGAAGGAGTAGAAATAGATGGGAAGGATACGACCAATTTTATTCAACACAGACATGGTTCTGGCGATACTTGACGGGAGAAAGACAGTCACACGGCGGCTGGTGAAGAAATCGCAGTGTATATTGCATAGTAAAGAGGAACCGTCAGAACTAAAGAAGGAGGATTTGTTTGCTCCGCTTGATGACATGGCATACAGGACACTTATAAAGTGTATATATAAATCACCATGCAAACCGGGAGACATCCTGTATGTACGGGAAACGTGGGAATTTCTTCCGTGTGTAGAGTGCATGGATGAAGGGCCGTCATGCAATATAGAACCTGTAGTATACGATGACGGGGACTGTGAGTCAGAAGGATGTTTTGTGTATAAAGCAAGCCATCCGCGGCCGGGAAGAGTGAGTTGGACGCCATCCATACATATGCCAAAGGAAGCGGCCCGTATCTGGCTTAGAGTTACAAATGTGCGGGTGGAGCGGCTACATGATATGACCTTGGATGATTTCCTTGCAGAAGGAGTAGTTATAAGGCCAGAAGCATTCAATGATCATGAGAATGCATATATGCAAGCCAGAAGTGAGTTCGCAAAAATATGGGATTCAACAATTCGGGAATCGCAAACTGATCTTAATCCGTATGTGTGGGTAATAGCATTCGAGAGATGCGAAAAGCCGGAGCCATGTATCATTAGGGGAGTAGAACCGGCACAGGATAAGAGGCCATGTATTGGATATGGTGTGTCAGAAGATGATGACGAGCCATGCGAGATGTGTAAAGGCTGTAAAGTGTGGAGCGGAAATGATGATTGAGAGACTACCTCAGTAAATTGGTATATCACGGCAACAGTAAGTGTAGCCGAAGGATGGGGCAGGCAGGGGTGTCTGGGGAGGAATAGGGAATGCGAAATAATATTGACAAATATTTGCGAGAATTGGCAGAGGAGGACATAAAGTATAGAGAGGAATTGGAAAAGAACCCTCTTTTACAATATAGCACGTCCGAATTAAAAGCAGA
Organism: uncultured Lachnospiraceae bacterium; assembly: GCA_947174505.1. GTDB lineage: Bacteria > Bacillota > Clostridia > Lachnospirales > Lachnospiraceae > UBA3282. The sequence continues at coordinate 33,593 of CAMWJF010000020.1, read as the reverse complement.
ATTGCGGAGAAGAAAACGAGAAAACGGATGATTTTATAAGAGTCAGACAGCACACAGGGAATGTTGAAAGTACTCAGACTCAGATCAGGAAACGGTCTATGGTAGAACTTTAAAAGAATGGAACTACCTCAAAAATTAGTATATCACGGTAACAGTAAAAGCGGCAGCAGGCGGGGCAGCAGTCCCGCCAGAAAGGGGGATGAAAACCGATATGATCGATCGTGACGCATGGCACATAGTAGAAATCATCATTCGGAGATATCCATTATCCAAGAAAGAATATAAAGAGTACATAGATAAGGTAATGACATCATCCTCAAATCCGGCTATAGGAGTGGGTTTTTCGGAAGACTATAGCAAGCCGCAATCAGTTACAGAGGCGAAAGCTCTTAAAATGACGTCAAAACGGGCGGAAAAACTAAAGAAAGAGATAGAGGCTGTAGAATTGGCTTACAACAGTTTAAGACCAGAGGAACAGAAGGTGATGAAGACCCGTTTCTGGTCGGATCGCCGCCGGAACATGCCGTATACAAAGATAGAAGATGTTGCTTATTCGGAACGACAAATGAAAAGGATCGTGAAGAAGATTATACAACATGTAGGAGTATATCTGGGAGAAATTTAAGAGGGAGGGGAAAATATGCGAAAGAATTTGAAGGAAGCCAGAGCGGTAGCAGGGCTGACACAGCAGCAGATGGCGGATAAGTTGGGATTAACATTGGGACATTATCAAAAGATTGAATATAACAAACTTAACGGATCTTTTGAGGTTTGGGACGCCTTGGAGGACATGTTGGGGATACATCAACGGAAACTCCGAGAGATTTCAGATAGTCGTCCCGCTCCAAAAGAAAATCAGTCGGTACGTCAAAAAGATGCAGGCAGACCGTGGTGCCAAAATGTTATTAACGGCATTGGGGGTAGAGGGATAAGAGAATAACAGCCGTCACTATTGAGGATCTGATGATCTGTTATAGTGGCGGCTGTTTCGTCATCCGAGATTCATTTTTGCTTTCAGCGCCTCCTGCAGAACCTGTGAGAAATTAATATTTCTTTCCAGAGCTGCGGCGTTGAGCCATGCGGGCAAAGTGACGGTTCGGTTGACTGCACGGTTTTCGTTTGCCATACGCACGGACGGCATATAAACGTCGATCAGAACTGCGCGTTCATTTTCTTTCGTTTTAATCTCAGCCAGAGGAGTGGGTGCAGGGATTTCTTCCCCGTCTTCTTCCAGTCCGTTAAGGACGCAGCCGAGAAGTTCCCGGGCGGATAAGAGGGCATCATCATCATTTGTGCCGCTGGTAGCACAGCCTAAATCTGGAAAATCAACAGCGATCTCCTGTCCGGGTTCATAGATGAAGATGGCAGGATAAAAATAGCGTTCTACTTGTTTCATAATAGCCTCCTTGTTGATAGTGTTATAGTGAAGTAGAGGGTCAGGGCTAATCAAATCTTAGCCCTGACTGTTCCTCAATTCGTTTTAGCGTTGGAAGTGGAATGTCTTTGTCAGGATGTTTCACTGTAGTGCGTCCCTTTTTGGTTGGGTGTTTGTACTGGTGATGACTGCCGACTACATTCACTTCATATCATCCGTCTGCCTTTAGCATTTTAATGACTTCCCTTGACGAATAACTTTTCATGTATTGTTCCCTCCTGACAATCATATATTAACACATATAAAAGTATTTGTCAATGAGAAAAACAAATATTTTTATATGTGTAAGAAGGCTTTTAAAATTTGGTTAAGTATGCTATGATTTAATAATAGTATAGATCAAAAGTATAATGGAAGGATGTGGGAAAAATAATGAATGTGGAGAATATAGTTACTTTTTTTGAAATATATGGTTCAACTTTTGATGGGATAGCATCAATTATCGGGATAGTTGGAGGTATATTCGGGGTCTCGGGATGGATTATAGCAAAAATTACCAGAAAAGACAGCAAAAAGAAAATAGATGATTTGGAAGCAATAATTCATAGCATTAAGACTGAAAATGCACAAATAGCTAAAGAGATACATAATTATGGATGTTCATATAGAGACACAAAGGATATTGCAAAAGACGTATTTGACGAAAAAGCCAGAAATATACCAGAAATTTATATCCAAAGCAATGAACCAGAGAATGCGAAGGAAGGCAGTTTATGGATATAAAAATGGCGAAATTAGATATGGGATGCGAAGATGAAAAAAATAGAAGTTTTAAAAGATGGCATGATTTTGCATTACTACATGTGATATTATAGTAGCATGATATAGTGAAGCAGGGAAAGAGTCGGTGAGAGATCATCGGCTCTTTTTCGTACAGAAAAGGAGGGCCACATGAAAGCGGTAGTAAAGAAACGATTCAGGGACAAGTACACAGATGAAGTGTACGAGGCAGGAAGCGAGCTGGAGCTTACTTCCGAGAGATATGCAGAGATCAGGGATACAGATAAGACTCTGGTGGTGGCAGTAGCAGAAGAGCTGGAGCCTGAGAAGCAGACAGAGGGGCAGCAGGGGACAGAGGAGCTGGAGCCTGAGAAGCAGACAGAGGGGCAGCAGGGGACAGAGGAGCTGGAGCCTGAGAAGCAGACAGAGGGGCAGCAGGGAACAGAAGAGCCGGAGCCCGAGAACCAGACAGCAGAGGTAGCAGGCCAGAAGCCCAAGCGCACTAAGAAGCAGGCGAAGCAGGATGAATAATGGCAAGAGAGTTTGCCCGCGCATTCTACAATAGTACAGCGTGGAAGAAATGCAGGGAGTCATACAAGGCCAGACGACGGGCCATAGATGGCGGCATGTGTGAAGTGTGCGGCATGGAGCCGGGCAGGATCGTGCATCATAAGATATGGCTGACGCCGGAGAATATAAGTGATCCAGACATAGCATTGAACCATGACAACTTGCGGTTAGACTGCTGGAGCTGCCACGAAAAGGAGCAGGATGGGTCAGATGACGGTATGAATCATTACGTGTTCGGAGCGGATGGGCAGATCCGTCCTGTGTAGGCGGGAAGGAGAGTGTGGAGTCGTTGGGGCGGCAGACGGAGACTCCCCCCTAAAAGAGGGACGGGGGCGCGGTTTCCGGCACCGTTCATCCCTCCTCCATTTAACGCACAGGCTTCGCGCGTGACCCCCCTCCCCCTGTTTTGGTGCAAAAAGGTGGTGATTTTTTGGAAAAGGAAGAGAAAGAAAGGCTGATAAAAGAGGAAACAGACGCATTAAAGACACAGTGTTCGAGACTTGACTGTAAGAGAAAAAAGATTGCCCATCGGCTGTGTGCAAAGGCGGCATATCTCAAGGTGAGTCTGGAAGAAATGCAGGAGGACATCGATGCGAACGGCTACTATGAGAAATTTTCCCAGGGGAAAGACCAGGAGCCTTATGACAGGATACGTCCTGTTGTGAATACGTTCAACTCTTTCACATCCGGCTATCAGAAATACATGAAACAGCTTACCGACATGATGCCGAAGCAGATAGTAAAAACAAAAGAGAAGGACGGATTCGAGGATTTTGTCTATGGCAGGGAGGATTAAGTATCCAAAAGACTACAATCCTATACTGGAATATTGGAAGGAGATTGAAAGCGGCGGCGTTACGGTAGGCCAGAAGGTATATAAGACTTATAAGAAACTGGTCTGGGACGTGGAGCACCCGGACAAGTACTATTTTTCCCCTAAGCGGGCAAACCATATCCTTGAATTTATCGAGAACTACTGCCGCCAGTCCAAAGGAAAGTTTGGTGGTAAGCTGGTGAGACTGGAGCTATGGGAAAAAGCCATGCTTGCGGCTGTGTTCGGGTTTATTGACATTAACGGCATCAGGAAGTATCAGGAAGTCGTGCTGATCGTAGCGAAAAAGAACGGCAAGTCGCTGATTGCCTCCACGGTCGGCCTGTACATGATGGTGGCGGACGGGGAGCCGGGACCAGAGTGTTATGCGGCGGCCACAACCAGAGAACAGGCCAAGATCGTATGGACGGAAGCCAAGAAGATGGTACAGAAGTCCCCGACGCTGGCAAAGCGGATCAAGCTAAGGGTTGCTGACATGATAAGCGAATTTAATGACGGCATATTCCGTCCGCTGGCATCCGATTCCAACACCCTTGACGGTCTGAACATCCATGCGGGGATCATGGACGAGATACACCAGTGGCAGAACGGCCGGGCGCTGTATGATATCATTGCGGATGGGACAACGGCAAGGGAGCAGCCGCTCATCCTGCTCACTTCCACGGCGGGAACCATTCGGGAAGACCTGTACGATGAGAAGTACGAGTATGCCGAGACTGTCATCAACGGTTATTTCAACGAGTCAGGATACCATGACGAGCATTTCCTGGCATTTATTTACGAGCTGGATGCGAAAGCTGAATGGCAGACAGAAAAGTGCTGGTATAAGGCAAATCCGGGGCTTGGCACGATTAAGAATCTGGATGCCCTGAGGAATAAGGTCAAAAAGGCGCAGAGCAACCCGGGCATGGTAAAAAATCTGGTATGTAAGGAGTTTAACATCCGGGAGACGTCTACACAGGCATGGCTTGATTTCCAGCAGCTCAACAATGAGGAAACCTTTGACGTGAAGGAACTGAAGCCGAGGTACGGCGTGGGCGGGGCTGACCTGTCCAGCACCACTGACCTGACGGCGGCAAAAGTACTGTTCATGCTGCCGGGCGATCCGCAGATTTATGTGCTTTCCATGTACTGGATGCCGGAGGAGCTGGTGGAAGACCGGGTGCGGGAGGACAAGATACCCTATGACTTCTGGATCGAGCAGGGGTACATGAGGACCTGTCCGGGCAATAAGAACCATGCAAAGTATGTGACGGAGTGGTATCTGGAGATACAGCAGGAACTTGACATATATATTTACAAAGTTGGATATGATGCCTGGTCGGCAAAATATTGGGTAGAGGAAATGCAGCAGAACTTTGGGAAGGAATCCATGGTGTCTGTACAGCAGACCATGAAGATACTTTCCGACCCTATGAAAAAGCTGGGCGCTGATCTCACGAGTAAGCTGGTGAACTACAACAATAACCCGATTGATAAGTGGTGTCTGGCAAACACGTCCTACATAGAGGACAAAAACGGGAATATCAAGCCCTGCAAGACCACGAAACGGACAAGAAGGATAGACGGAACGGCGGCGCTTCTGGACGGGTACGTTGTTTTGCAGGATAACATGGAGGAGTACCAGAGCCTGATCTGAACAGGGGAACTTTTTTAAACCGCACAGCATGCGGTTTTTTACGTGGCGGAGATTTCTGCCGGAGAGGGAGTGATAGCACGTGGGGATCGTGAGAACGATCAGAAATTTTTTTACTGGCAAGCCGGACACGGTAGGGCGGATCCAGATGGTAACGGAGACGGGGGAAGGATTCTACGTCTGGGATGGGAAGATGTACCAGTCGGACATCATAAGGGCATGTATCCGGCCAAAAACGCAGGCGGTCGGGAAGATCATAGGTAAGCATATCCGGGAGACGGCCACGAAAGAGGGAAAGACCATCAGCGTCAACCCGGAGCCTTATATCAGGTACCTTTTATCTGAGCCAAATCCATATATGACAGGGCAGATGCTGCAGGAGAAGCTGGCGAACCAGCTTGCGCTCAACGGAAACGCGTTTGCGCTGCTGATCCGGGATGAAAACGGATATGTGCAGGAGATATACCCGATTCCTGCTGTGTCGGCGGAGGCAAAGTACAGTAAGGATGGCGAGCTGTTCATAGAGTTCCAGTATATGAACGGGAAGAACAACACATTCCGCTATACGGACATATTGCACCTACGCAGGGACTATTACGATCGGGATATCTTTGGCAGCAGCCAGATCGAACCGATCAAGGATGTCATGACCACCATAGGAACCATCGACCGGGGGATCAGGAAGGCCATAAAAAACAGCGGAATTGTAAAGTGGCTTCTGCAGTCGCAAAGCTCCATGCGGCCGGAGGACTTAAAGGAGCATGTAAGGAACTTCGTGGACAATTACCTGAATATTGAGACGGAGACATTCGGGGCGGCGGGCGTAGACAGCAAATTTGAGGCGACGCAGATCAAACCGCAGGATTATGTGCCGAACTTCCAGATATCACAGCAGCAGATGGACCGGGTCAAGGCGTTTTTCAACACCAACGACAAGATCATCAATTCATCATACACGGAGGACGAATGGAACTCCTACTATGAGGCGGAAGTGGAGCCATTGGTGCTGCAGTTTTCACAGGTCTGGACAAGGGCGCTGTTTACCAGAAGGGAACAGTCCTGCGGGAACCGCATCCAGTTTGAGGCGGCAAACCTACAGTGTGCCTCAATCAACACGAAACTGGCCATGGTGGCAATGGTAGACCGTGGAGCCATGACACCCAACGAGTGGAGGGCAACCTTAAACCTGGCGCCGCTCCCGGGCGGGGATGAGCCGATCCGCAGGTTGGACACGCAGGTGGTGGATATGGCAAGGGTGTTGCTTGACAGGATCGACGGGACAAATTATCCAGAGATTTGTAAAACGGTGCGGGAACTGATAGCAACCATAAAAAAAGGGAAGAGAACGGGGAGGAGGCGATGGGACATGCCAAGGATTGATGTGAGGGGCGTCATTGTTCCCAACGAAGACAAGGAGTTTTATGAGTATTTCGGATATGAGACGACGTCACCGAAGGATGTGAGGGCTGTGCTGGAGGCAGCAGGCGGCGAAACCGTGGACGTCTATATCAATTCGCCAGGCGGAGAGATCGCGTCCGGCTCAGAAATCTATGCGACCCTTCAGGAGTACGGAAATGTGAAGATCCATATTACGGGACATGCCTGTTCTGCCGCATCGGTGATCGCCATGGCGGGCTGGAGTGAGATGGCGCCCACTGCACTTCTGATGATTCACTGTGTATCATCCTACGGAGGCGGAAACCATGCGGACTTTGCGCATATGGCGGAGATGCTGAAGACGGCGGACGAGGCGATAAGCAGCGCCTACACGGCAAAGACAGGCAGGGACCGGCAGGAATTCCTGCAGATGATGGAGCAGGAGACCTGGATCACGGCAGAGAAAGCGGTAGAGCTTAAGATGGTGGACCAGATCATGGAACCGCAGAAACAGAATGTGCAGATGGCGGCTGGGGCTGTGCCGCTCCTGTCAGATGCACAGAAGGAGACTGCGAGAGGGATGCTGGAAGCCAGAAGGCGGGAAGAAAGACAGAAGGTAACAAAAGCGGAGGCAAGGCTGAAACTTTTAAATTTAAACATGGCAAGGAGGAAAATGCAAAATGAAGTATAAGGAGTATCTGAGACAGAGACAGGAGCTGTCTGACAAGGCGCAGGCACTGATCAACGAGGGAAAGACCGAAGAGGCTGAGGCGGTGATGAACGATATCACGGCTTTAGACCAGCGGTATGAGGAGAGCTGTAAACAGCAGGCAAATCTGGCGGCTTTAAACGGAGCCGCAAAAAGCCATGCCAACAGCGTACTCGGCAGCACCGGGGAACCGGGGATGCAGGACGGTCAGGTGACGGAGCCGGAAGTGGAGGACTTCAGGAGTGAGGCTTACCTCAACGCATGGGTGAATAAGATGCAGGGCCGTAAGCTCACGCAGGCCGAGGCGGATACCATCAGGATGGTAAACGAGGCATTCACCCATACCACAGGCAATACGGGAGAGGTGATTCCTGAGACGGTGACGAAAGGGATCTGGAAAGAAGTGGAGGACATGTATCCGTTTTATGCGGATGTGGCCAAGACGAATGTGACGGGTACCCTTACAATGGTGATCGGTGATACCAGCACGGATGCGAAGTGGTACGAGGAGGCGACGGTGACTGAGGACGGGAAAGAGACCTTTACCACCCTCACCTTAAACGGCTGTGAGCTGGCAAGGGCGATCACGGTTTCATGGAAGTTAAAGAAGATGGCCCGCGCGGAGTTCCTGCCCTATATCCAGCGGCGGATGGCGGAGAAAATGGGCGCGGCCTGCGGCTATGGCGTAACCCATGGCGCCGGGGTGGTTACCGGCAACCCCTCTGAGCCGAAGGGAATCGTGACAGCCATCGAGGCGGAAAAGGATGCGCCCAGGGTAGTGAAGTATAAGACGGGAGCCCTTGCATGGAAAAACATCACTGAAGCCCGTAAGAAGATTAAGAGCGGTTATACGGCCGGACTTGCTGTTTATGCGAATTCCAACACCATCTGGGGCGAGATCGCTTCCTGTGTGGACGGCATGGGACGGCCCCTGTTTATGGCCGGTACTGGCGCGGGCGGCGTGGGACATATCACCGGTCTTGCCGTGAAGGAAGACGGTTCCATGAAGGACGGTGAAATCCTGATCGGCAATGCAAACAGGGGGTATACCGTAAATATGAATGAGGGGATCAGCATGCAGACGGAGGATCATGTGAAGGAGAGAACCACCGACTATGCGGCCTATGCGATTCTCGACGGTGCGCCGGTCACGCTTAATGCGTTTGCGCTGCTGAAGGCGGAAGCGGCCGAGGTCAAGGCGTAAGCCGGGAGGAGCAGGGATGGCGCTGATCGACACCGTGAGACAGGCGCTGCGGATCAGGTCTACAGCGCTGGACAGTGAAATATTGGTACTGATAGAGGCCTGCAGGGCGGATATGGCTATGGCAGGCGTATCCAGAATAGACGAAGGTGATCCTTCGTTTACTGCGGCCTGCATCCAGTACTGCAAGGCGAATTTCGGACAGGACAGTGAGGGGAGTACAAGGGAGCGCTGGGAGAAATGTTATAAGGCGCTCCGGGACTCCATGTCCATGTCGAGAGAGTACGGGTGCCTGCAGAACCCGGAAGAAAAAAAGGAAGTTGCACCGGTGCAACCGCAGGAGCCTGCGGAAAAGACGGAGGATGGTTCGGATGATGTATAAGGATGAGATCGTGCTGGCGTCTGTTTCCACCAGCCGGGACAAAGACGGCTTTCCCAAAGAGGATGTCCGAATCACAGAAGTTTTTGCGGATGTGCAGTCAGCAAAACGCAGGGAATTTTACGAGGCGCTCCGCTCCGGCATTGCAATGGAGATTACATGCAAGGTCAGGAGTATAGACTATGGAAGACAGAAGTATATCAGATGGGAAGACGCATGGTACAGGGTCGTGCGGGCATACCGGGTGGAGGACTGGACGGAGTTAAACTGCGAGGAGGTAAAGTCCGTGGAGCAGTGGATGACGGAGGTAGATACGGATGCAGACCATCAATGAAAGTCTGATCGGGGCATTGCAGGACATCGCGCCCGCCTGCTATTGGGAGCTGGATGAGGAGGAAGGGGACGGACGTCCGCGGCGCAGGATTCTTTTTAATTACAATACGGTGCCGGATATATTCGGTGATAATGCACCTGTGTTTGAGAAATATCTCATACAGGTGCATTACTTCTGTCCGAAGGGCGAGAACAGCTTGGCAGCCAGGCAGAAAATCAAGTTGGCGCTTTTTGCATTGTCGGAGGAATGGCCGGATGAAATACTGGTGCAGCGGGTAAGCAAAAAAGCGCCGGAAGAACAGCATTACTGCTTTGAGTTTACTTATCTGATTCCGATTGAATGGAGTGGTGAGGATGGCAAGATTATCGACTAACGGCATCGCGGAGCTTTGTGCAGACCTGACAGGGCTGGGGGATTCTACCGGGGAACTGCTTGGGGAAATGCTGAATGCGGAGGCCGTGATCGTGCAGGAGGCCCAGAGAAAGACGGCGAAGAGTATGGGCGTATACGATGAGAGCGGACGGAATATAGGAGGACACATGGCGGACAGCATAACCGTGGGCAGCAGGGTCTACAAGAGCGCGGACGGTGCAGCACAGTATGTCTATCCGAAGGGCAGCAGGCGCCGGAAGAATACTACATCATCAAATACGGAGATTGCCTTTGTGAATGAGTTCGGGAGGCAGGGACAGCCGCCGCGGTCGTTTATACGCACGGCAAACGAGGCAAGCGCGGAGAAAGCAGTAGCGGCAGCAGAACAGGTATATGATAACTTTTTAAAATCTAAAAACCTATAGGAGGAAAACAGTATGAAGTATGGAGCAGCGAGGGGAAAATGGGCGCCGATGGTGTCGGAGGGAACCGAATCCGTAAAGCCGACTTACGGGGAGGCTATGGCGTTCGACGGGCTGAACGAGTTTGACGAGACACTGAATTTTGCGACGGGTTCGGCATACGGGGACAATCAGGAGAAAATATTTATTTCCGAGTTTGCGAATGGGGAGGGGACGGTAAAAGCGGTTTATATTCCGGCAGAGCTGTCCCATGCGATTCTCGGGACGCAGGGGGATGACGAAGGGGGAGCCTACAGAATTGACGATAACCAGACGCTTGGGGCATATGGATTCTGCAGGACACTGATAGATTCCAAGAAGAATAAGTATTTTGAAGTGAATTTCTACCCGAAGGTGCAGGGTTCCATTGAGGGTTCCAATTCCAAGAGTAAGGAGGACGGCGTCACACTGGAATACGACGCAATCAAGTTCCGCATCTTCGCGTGTAACAGGGGAGAATATAAGATCGACAGGAGGTTTACCAGCGAGGCGGCGGCGATTGATTATCTGGATGGGCTTTTTGCGGGGACGGCGGCGTGGCCGAATGACAAGGAGGAGCCGGAGATACCCGGGCAGGGAGGTAATCCCGGGGAAGACGCAGGGGGAGAAAACAAGGAGCCGGAGGTGACGGCGTAGATGCAAAAGTGTATCACAACTGAGGTGGCAGGGATGACCTGTCACCTTATTTATAACAATCAGGCAGTGTTTGAGATCGCAGAGGCATTCCCGGATCAGGAGGATCCGCTGGATGCCATATCCGGCAAAGAGAGGGAGCAGTATGAGGCGACGGTCAGGGTTTTTCTGATTCTGGCGCAGCAGGCGGAGCTGGTACGCGGATATTATGGCTATCCGCAGACACAGCTGCCGGAGCAGGAAACGATCATCAGGATCGCGGACGTAGGGGACTGGCTGAAAATGAAAAATGCCATATACGCAGCGGTCGTGCTGGGGACGGAACACCATGTTGAGCCGTCTGAGGATATCGACGTGACACTGATGGAATTTCAGAATGAAAAAAACGCAGAAAGCCCGTAGGCGTAAAACGGATTGAATATATTGACGTGGGACTGAAGATGGGGATGGACCGTAAGGATATCCTGATTCTTACGACTCCGGGCGAGCTGTATGATCTGCTGCAGTTAAGGAGTAACAGGGAAAGCGAAAGAAAGAGAGGATATCAGGAATGAACAGTTTTAACTTTGGGCGCAAAGTAGAGATCTGTGGAGAAATTTACTACTTAAGCAGGGATATGGAGAAAGTTGCGAAAGCCATGAAGCAGTGCTCGGAGAAGATGATGGAGCTGTCCGGGGACCAGAGTATTTCTAAAGAGGCCATGATGGACGCTGTCAGGGGAAAGTCAAGGGAGACGATTGACACAGTGCTCGGTGTGGGTGCCTTTGAAAGAATTTTTGCAGAAGAGGAGGCAGACATCTTAAATCTGATGTCTCTGGTTGATTTCATCACGGAAGAGATCAATCAGTGGAAGACAGAGCTTGAAGCAAAGGTTATGGCAGGGAAAGCGGTGCTCGAAAAGAGGAATGAGCGCTGATGAGGTAACTTTATGGCGACAAGAACGATATCAACAAAATTAGCTGTCGAGGGAGAGTCCCAGTATAAGCAGGCCATAAGGAACATCAATACAGAGCTGACAACCTTGGATTCCCGTCTGAAGCTGGTACAGTCAGAGTATGCCGGGCAGCAGAACTCCATGGAGGCTTTACGGGCAAAAGCAAAGGCGCTGTCGGAGGTGCAGGCATCTCAGGCAGAGAAGGTAAAGACATTAAAAGAGGCGTACAGCAATGCAAAATCGGCATTAGAGGAGTATGCATCAAAGAACGAGAACTTAAAGCAGGCGCTTTCTCAGAATGAGGAGGCGCTTTCAAAATTATCTGACGAAACAAAGGGCGCGGGCACACAGTGGAATGATTACAGGCAGAAACTGGCAGAGGCAGAGAGTAAGCTCAAGGAACTAAAGAGTGCTACTGGAGATACTGCGGACGAGCAGAATGAACTGGAGAAGGAGATTGCGGAAACCAAGGCGGCCATGGCGAAACTGGAACAGGAGACGGACGGTGCTGCGTCAGCTGCGGGGGATCTTCTGCGTGAAAACAAAGAGCTGAACAGCGAGTTGCAGACAAATGAGGCCTATCTGGATTCTGCGCAGCGGGCAACGAATAACTGGGAAAAGCAGTTAAACAATGCCCAGATCAGGCTCAACCAGACGAATGCAGAGATCGAGAAGAACGAGAAGTATCTTGACGAAGCGGCCAGATCAGCGGACGGGTGCGCCACTTCCATCGACGGGATGGGAAAAGAGGCAAAGGAGGCCGGAGATACAGGGACAAAGGCATTTGAGGACATGTATCAGGCTGTTACGGCTCTAGGATTGCTCGAAGGCGTCAAAAAACTGGCAGAGGGAATGAAGTCCTGTGTCGATGCTGCGGCGGAGTTTGAGTACCAGATGGCCACGGTGCAGTCTCTTTCAGGAGCCACAGGCAGCGAGTTCGAAGAGCTGTCAAACAGGGCAAAGACGCTGGGAGCGACAACCTCTTTTACGGCGACGCAGGCAGGGGAAGCAATGGAGTACATGGCGCTGGCAGGCTGGAACTCCAAAGAGATGCTGGAAGGTGTGGACGGTATCATGGCACTTGCGGCGGCGGCCACGATGGATCTGGGTACCGCTTCCGATATCGTCACGGATAACCTGACGGCATTCAACCTGACGGCAGGGGATTCTAACAGATTCGCAGATCAGCTTGCTTATGCCATGTCCAAGAGTAACACCAACGTGGAACAGCTGGGGGAATCCTATAAATACTGTGCCGCCACATCCACACAGCTCGGTTATTCGCTGGAGGATACCACGGCAGCGCTGATGGTGATGGCAAATGCCGGAATCAAGGGAAGTTCATCCGGGACAGCGCTCTCCTCAATTATGACCAGATTGGGGAATGATGTATCTGACTGCCGGACGATGCTGGAAGGGTACGGAATACAGGTGTACGACACCACGGGCAGCGTACGTGCACTGTCGGCAATTCTGGATGATATGAAAGGCATCTGGGGAAGGCTGACGGACGAGGAGAAGTCCCACTTGTCCTATATCGTGGCCGGAAAGACGGCGCAGGCTCAGCTCATGACGGTGCTGGGAGAATCAACAGGGGCGTTTGAGACATATGCGGAGGGCCTGCGCAGCTGCAGTGGCGCCGCGAAAGAGATGCAGGATATCAAACTGGATACCTTTACAGGACAGATCCAACTTCTTGAATCTGCATATGATGGCCTCAGAGTCAGCATTGGTGAGGACTTGATGCCGGTGCTTGGCATGCTGGTGGAAGGCCTGACAGTCGTACTCACAGCAGCAAACGGACTGGTAGAGGAAAACCCGGCTGTAACGGCAGCGATTGTTGGTATTACCACAGCCCTTGCGGCGCTGGCAATCGGCGCTGTAGCAACAAGTTCGGTGGTGACGGGAACGCTGATTCCGGCATTGATGGCAGCCTTTTCTAATCCTGTCATACTGGCAGTAGCGGCGATTGGTGCGTTGGTGGCGGCGCTTGTGACACTGCGTCAGAATATGCAGGAAACGAGTGCCGAAGGGCAGATGCTGGCGGCAACCAAGCAGATGCGGGAGGAGGCGGAAGCGCTTACAGAAACGATTCGCCAGGAGCAGCAGGCTTTCGAGGAGCTTGCGGAAGGACTGGAGAAGATAGCCAGATCGGGCGGCCCAATGGTGGACGAACTGGATGAACTTCGAAAAAAGACAGAACTTACAGCGTCAGAGCAGGAGCGGATGTTCTACATTGTGGAAAAGCTAAACGAGGATTTCCCGGAGCTTGGCCTTGCTTATGATGAGGCGACGGAATCCCTCAATATGTCTACTGAGGCGGTCAGAAAGTTTGTGGAGGCATCGGCGGAGGAGTCTCTGGCATCGGAGATGGCTGCACGGTACAACGAGGTGCTTGACGAGCGAACACAGATAACAGACAGACTGACTGAAGCGCAGGATGCGCTGGCAGAAGCGGAGGATCAGCTGGCGGAGGCAAAAGCCGAGGCAGAGAGCAGAATATTTACATGGAACAACGCGGTAAGGGACGCGGAGGCGTCCTGTAGGGATGCACAGGCAGCGGTGGATGAACTGCGGCAGGCGGATGCAGATCTGGCACAGGAGGAGGAAACATTAAGAGAGAGCATTGATGCCGCCAATGCGAAGATGGGAGAGACAGACGGCGTATCGCAGGCTGCAGGCGGTGCGATTGATGTGATGATCGCCCAGATGGAGACGCTGAATCAGGCATATCTGGAGGAATACGACGCAGCGTATAAATCCATACAGGGCCAGTTTAATTTATGGGATGAGCTGGATGCGGTGGTGGCGACTTCTGCTGAGGACATCAAAGCGGCTCTGGAGTCCCAGACGGAATACTGGACAAATTACGCGGAAAACCTTGCGAACCTGAACGGAAGAAATATCGAAGGACTCAATGCCTTTGTGGCGGCGGTAGATGACGGGTCAACGAACGCAGCGGCTTACATAGCGGGTCTGGCAGATATGTCAGACGAGGAACTGAGGGTGCTTGTAGACCAGACATACCCTGATCTGATAGATGCGCAGAGCAGGGCGGCGGAAGGTTCTGCCGAAATGGCACTTTCTTATACGGAAAATATCAATGCGATGGCATCGGACACGGCAGAAGCAATAAAGGCGATGAATCTTTCAGATGAAGCCAAGAAGGCCGCGTCTGACACCATGCAGGGCTATGTGAATGGACTGGATAACAGTTTCGTATCTTCAAAGATGGAAGAAACGGCAAAACAAGCTACTGAGCGGTTTAAGAGCCAGCTGGGTGTGCACAGCCCGTCTACCGTATTTGAAGAGATCGGGAACAATACCATGCAGGGCTACGCGCAGGGCGTGGGTAAGAACCAGAGCCTTGTCGTCGCAGAAATGGAAACGGTGGCGAAACAGCTGACGGAGAAGGCAAAGACGGCCCTCGGCGCACCGGCATTTCAGGAGATAGGCAGGATAACCATGTCGGGCATCAGGGACGGTATCTCAGCATATAAGGGGGATACAGTCAAGATGATGGGTACCGCCGCCGATGAAACACTGAATCAGGCCAGAACAATTCTTAAAACGGCAGTGTTTCAGGAAATTGGCAGAGGGACAATGACAGGCTTGCAGTCGGGGATAGACAGCGGACGTCCCAGCGTGGTGAATGCTATGCAGTCGGCAGCAAATGCAGTCTACAATACAGCTAAGTCGGCACTGTCTGCGGATAAATTCAAGGCCATCGGTACAAGTGTGATAGACGGGATGAAGGCGGGAATCGAAGACGGCATACCGGGTCTTGCAGAGACGGCGAAAAAAGCGGCCAAGGCGGCCTATGATGCGGCGAAAAAAGAGCTGGACATCAATTCCCCGTCGAAAAAGTTTGAATATCTGGCGGAGATGAGTGTGGAAGGGTATGCCGGAGGATGGCGGAAACATACCGGGGATATCGACCGGCTGGTTGCGCAGGAATTGTCAGTAGATGACAATATAAGTGCGGCACAGAAGCGTGATATAAATGGGCAGACAGAAGAAAGGGCCGTTACAGGGAATATATACCAGACGATACATATCCATTCAAAGACAGACGGCATCATAGAGTTGGCGAGACGGTTTGAGGAGTCACAGAGAGAGGCGGCGATGGCATGGTGACAGATAGGAGGATTATCATATCAAGGACGGGTGAGACGTTAGCGCTGACAGAGACGCCCTTTTCCGTGGAGGAGATCAAAGGCTTTGACAGTCTGGATGTCAACGTGGTTACAACCCAGGGATTTGACCAGGATGGATCGACGCCGGTAAATATTTATACGGATGACAGGCCGATGGAGATTAAGGGACAGATATATGCGGAAAGCACATGGAAAATGCAGGAGCTGCGGGACCGGCTTTTGGATATTTTCCTGCCGAAAGCAGCATTGGAAGTCAGGCATTATTACGGGGGTGTGGCAAGAACGATAAGGGCATATGCGGAGAAGACACCGGCCTTTACGCTGACAAAGGTCTCAAAGCTGCAGGAGTACCGGGTGAAACTGAGAGCGACAGAACCTTACTGGCGGGGTGACAGGGATGCCATGGTAGAGATGGCGGGGACAAAAGGACAGTTTCATTTTCCGCTTGTGATCCCCAGGGGGAAGGGTGTGATCTTTGGTGTGAAGTCTAAATCAAAGATTGCGTCCGTACCAAACAGATCGGCGATCAGGACAGGCATGGAGATTACCTTTACGGCAAGGGGAAATGTCACGAATCCGTATGTCATCAATATTTATACGCGCGAGTGCATCCAGATAAACTGTGGAATGGTAAACGGACAGACGATTACAGTCCAAACCGGGGAAGAAAAAACGATCACGAGCAGGTTGAACGGTGTATCCACGGATTACATCGGCCGTGTAGATCTGGAAGGCGGAAACTGCGATTTTCTGGAACTGGCGCCCGGGGACAACGTGCTTCGCTACGGCGCAGAAGAGGGAGAGGATTATCTTGCCGTTAAATTTGTTTATGCAACCAAATATGCGGGGGTATAGATTGTGGAGATGTATGTTCTGGATAAAGAATTGAATCTTGTGGGAGTCCTGTCAGGATATGAGGCGATCATATGGCGGGATATGCTGGCCGAGCCGGGAAAGTTTGAGGCAGAGTTTCTCTTTACAGACAGGAACAACAGGATTTTACAGAGGACGAACATCCTGTATAAAAAGGACGAGATGCAGGCCGGAGTAATCAGCTATAAACACATAAAGATGGATAAGCAGGGGCGCACAAAGATCAGGATTAAAGGGAATATGGCAAGCGTTTACCTGAACAGGAGGATTGTGTGGGAGAAGATGGTCCTGTCCGGGACATCTGAGGCGGTAATGCGTGAACTGGTTAAAAAACAGGTTACCGATCCGGCTGATCCAGAGCGGAAAATGCCGAGGATCAGGCTGGGGGAGTTGTGCGGAATAGAGGACTACATAGAAAAACAGGTAACCTATTCCAATCTACAGGAAACGCTTACTGATATAGCGGCGGCAGCGGGACTCGGTTACAGGCTGCGCCTGGATCTGCTGAAAAAGGTATTTTATTTTGAGGTAATAAAAGGGGCAGACAGAACGCTTGGGACGGTACAGCCGTGTGTCTTTAACAGGGAGTTCCATAATGTATATACACAGGAATACTATGAGGATGACAGTAATTTCAGGAACGTCTGTCGTGTATGCGGGGCCGGGGAGGATGAGAACAGGGTTACAGAGACTATTGGCGAGGCATCAGGAATAGACAGATATGAAATGTCCTACAGCGCCGCTTTTTTGAAGGATGAGGGGCAGACAGGGGAAATTTACAGGGAGCAGCTCAGGCAGAAGGGAAATGAAAAGCTGAAGGACTATTACCTTGTAGAATCATTTACATCGAAGGTCAGGCAGGATAAGGCGGAAAAATGTGCATTAGGCGATCTGGTGACATGCAATGACAGGAAATGGGGCATACGCATAGATACCCAGATCAAAATGATTGAAAAGCATCTGTCAAAGGATGAACAGGAAGTTTATTTCACATTCGGAAATTCACAGCCAATGATAACGGATCTGATTAAAGCGGCAATCAAATGAGAGGAGAAAAAGTATGGCCATGGAAGCTACAGAGTATGCATTTCCGTTTGATGCGGAAGAATGTGAAGGAGGATTCGACAGGGAGTACATAGCGGATGATTTTGCCAGATACTTCCGTGCGTTTATTACGTCTGGAATTATTGCTGATGGGGGGAACATAGCAGAGAGCCTCCAGGTGGTGGCAAACGGTGATATGACTACCACATTAAAAAAAGGCAATCTGATGATCGACGGCTATCGGTACGAACTTATGGAAGATATGATTTTTCAACATACGGCGGCAGACGGCGTGCTGGATCGGATTGACAGGATATCAGTCACGTTGGACACAGCGGAGCGGGAGATCCATGCAATCGTGAAGGAAGGGGAGTACTCCTATAAACCTGTGGCGCCGCAGTGCCGAAGAAATTCGGAGCATTTGGATTATGTAGTGGCTGATGTGAGAGTGGTTGCCGGGGCAATAAAGATTACGCAGGCAAATATCACAGATACCAGACTGAGCACGGAACTGTGTGGTATCGCATTTCCGTTCTGGAAACTGGATACACAGGCATTTTTCGTCCAGCTCAATTCCTTCTATAATGAGTTTGTAGCAAAGGCGAATAGCTCATACCAGCAGTTTCAGGGATGGCAGAAAGACAAGAAGGCAGAGATCGAAGCATGGAAGGCAGCAGAAGAGAAGCAGACCGATGACTGGCAGGCGGCAGAAGCCAAGCAGACTGATGACTGGCAGAAAAAGGAGACTGATGATTTTACGGAATGGGCAGACAATTTCATAAGTGAATGGGAAAACTGGATAAATGGAAAAATTGCAGGCTGGTCAGAAGAGATTATGGACTGGTTCCATAACCTCCGTGACCAGCTCACAGACAATGCTGAAGTGCATCTGCAGGAGCAGATCGGCAATCTGGCAAACTTACAGACTGACGAAAAGGGGAACCTTGTTGCGGCAGTAAACAGTGCGTTGGGCAGGATAACAAGTAAAGCAAACGAAATCCTTTCAAAAGCGGTAAAAAAAGCCGGAGATACAATGACGGGTGCACTTAATCTTGCAAATGGGGTTTGGAACCGGGTAGGGGATGATGTTTATATCGGGGATCATAATGTTTCTGGCAATCTGTGTATCAAGGGTGCAAACTCAGATAACACGGGGATCACGTTTTACAATAAGAATGAATCAGCAAACCGAAGAATAAATTTGGCGAACAGTGACAGGTTCGATGTGAACTGTGGCATACAAATAGCGGAATCAGCCCCAACACGATCGCTTGGAGGTACATATTTCCTGGCGCAGCGAACAGATACAGGGAAGTGTATTGCATTAGGGGTCGGGGATGGCGGAACCAACAGGGGTATTTATGATAAAAACGCTGGAAACTGGATGATATACAGGGACGGATCCAACGTAACGCACTTTGGAGCCAATGTAGTAAACATTAATGCTGACGGAAGCACAACATTTACAAAGGGTGTGACTGCATTAAAATATAAAGGTAACGGGGATGAGATAGAAGTAAACGCACAGTGGAATACTGAAAAACATAAGTTACTGGACTTGAAAAGGGCAGCGTTTACGGCTGCTTTAGAAGATATGCAAGGCAGTCTTGCAAGTATTGGCAGAAGTTTTTCGGTGAATGACGGTAGTTCTATCGAAATACCATTTCTCTACAATGGGGGATCAGAGATAGGACCGTGCCAGTGGTTATTATTTATTAAAGTAAGGAATGCCAGCAATGGGGCACTATTCGGTGCTACATTAAGGCTGATATCCACTCCGGAATTGCAGTATGTAAACGGGGAAAGAAACCCGACCGGCAATGTAAATATCGTAAGTTTGGGGGGAACATCAAATACAGGATATACATTGACAGCAGGCGTTGAAAAAATAACGGTAAAAGCATCTGCTGGCAAGCGGGTACAGGGAGGAATTTGTATTTTACAGAAAGGTTTTTGATGATATGAGTGGGAGGAAATATGAAAGTAAAATTTAATGATTCGGAAAATTACATAACGTTGCAGGGATGGGTTATAGGAAGGAATATGGTAACCCTGCTTGCAGATGGCATCAGGGAAAACTTAAGCGGGTTCATTCTCTATGACGATGATGAACGGACAGTATTACAGGATTACAGTGATTATGTATACAGGTGGGATATATACACAGAAAAGAAGGATCAGATTACATTTACAAACTCTGAAACAGATAGACAAGGGAAACCTGCCCTAACGGAAATGCCGAAAGAAATTGTTGACCCGCTGTCAAATGAGGAATTAACAGAAATTGTTGCCGATCTCATGTACGAGGTCAGCGCGGCACAGCTTGGACTGTAGGGAGGAGGTGAGAACATGGCATACAGGATTATGAAAAGTCTGATTTCAAACAGCATAAAGACAAACGAGGAACTGGCGACAATGGCAGATGTGTATTATGGTTCCGGCAGGCTGACGGAAGAGCAGTATACAGAGATTGCTACCCTGATCGGGAAGCGGAAGGAGGAGTAATGGACGAGTACATAACCAGGAACGAGCACGAGGAGTTCTGCAGACGGATGGAATCAGAGAATAACCGTCTGGAGGATGAGAATAACCGCCAGAACAAACGTATTACCCTGCTTGAAGAGACTGTCCGGCAGATCAATGAACTCACGGTTTCTGTCAAGGAAATGGCCGTGAATATGGCGAACATGCTGGAGGAGCAGAAAAAGCAGGGAGAACGTCTGGGAGCCCTTGAGGGAAAAGACGGAAAGATGTGGCAGAAGGTCACGGAGCACGCCGTCACGGCAATAGTCGGGGCAGTGATATGTTATATGCTTATGCATGTGGGGCTGTGAGGCGGCTATGGCGAAAAAGAGTAAAAGACCAATAAGAAGTAATTTCAAAACATTTACAAAAAAGTGGGTAGGAAGGCTTATGTATATCGCAGTGATCGATCTGCAGCTTTCCTACCTGCTTGCTTTTCTGGGACGGGAGCAGATCGCGGAGGAGCTGTCACGGACAATTGTGATGGAAATTATCGGCGTTATGCTGGGGTACTTTGGAAAGTCGTATTTTGAAACAAGGGAGCAGGAGAAAGTCCGGCTCCGGGGAGATAAAGTTGCACCGGTGCAACCGGTAGAAATGGAGGAAACGGATTATGAATGAAGTGGTACTGGAGATTTTAAAGGTAACAGTGATGCTGGCGGTGCTTGTGGTAACAAGGTACCTTGTGCCGTGGATCAGGGCGAAGATCGGCGCGGAGCAGTTGGAGGAGGTTAAGACATGGGTTAATGCTGCCGTACTGATGGCACAACAGGTTTATGACTCAAAGCCGGGAGCGGAACGGAAGGCGATTGTGGTAGACCTGATCCGGGGAATGCTGATTAAGAAGAACATTGATATTTCCGCCGAGCAGCTTGACACACTGATCGAGGCAGCGGTGAAAGCCATGAAAATGCAGACAAAGGGAACCAGTATCAGCCTGATCGGGCAATAGGGGGAAACAGGATGAAGACAAGCCAGACAGGAATAGACCTGATAAAAAAGTTTGAAGGCTGCCGTCTTGACGCATATAAGTGCCCCGATGGCGTCTGGACAATCGGCTATGGCCACACGGCGGGAGTCACAGCTGGCCAGAAGATATCAACGGCACAGGCGGAAGCCTATCTCCGCGCAGATCTGGAGAAATTTGAGAAGCTGGTTGCGAAGTATGATAGCAAGTATCGCTGGACACAGACCGAGTTCGACGCAATGGTGTCCTTCGCATACAATCTGGGAAGCATTGACAAGCTGACAGCCAACGGCACCCGGACAAAGAACGTAATCGCGGAGAAGATCCTTCTTTATAACCAGGCGGGCGGGAAGGTGCTTGCAGGACTTACGAAGCGGCGACAGGCGGAGAGGGAGCTGTTTCTTGACGGGAAAAAGGAAAACGCATCAGGGGCAGCAGGCAGTGCTGTTAAGGAGTATTCCCTTGCGGCGGATGGCGACAGAGCTGTATCAGCCAATTTCAAGGTGAAGGAGTTCCGATGCAAAGACGGATCGGACAAGATACTGATTGATGTGGATTTCGTGAAGGACAAGCTGCAGAAGGTCCGGGATCATTTCGACGCACCCGTCACGCTTACCAGCGCGTACAGGACGCCGGAGTACAATGCAAAGGTTAAAGGAGCGAAAGCGTCTTACCATCTGCAGGGGCGGGCATTTGACATTGTTGTTAAAGGCCACACACCGCAGGAAGTGGCGCGATATGCGCAGAGCCTTGGCATCCCTGGCATTATCCAGTATAATGGATTTGTACATGTAGACAGCCGCGGGACGAAGTATTGGGCGCAGGATAACGGCGGGAAAGCGGTAAAGGTAAGTAGATTTTAGGAGATACAGAAAGGGCGGTAGGTGTTATCCTGCCGCCTGTTCTAATTTACATGATTCCTTGTTTCGTTTTCATGTAACCGTCAATCTCTTTCTTGTTTGGAAAACTGTTCCAAAAATCCCGTTTCCAGCCTCCATTAAAAAATCTTAAACCTTGAAAATCGTCTTTCCTGCCTTTGATAGGAATGTCTTGAAAATTCATTCCCGTTCTTTTCTCAATATTGTATATCATTTCTTCTGCATAGTGCATATCATTGTCTAAGCAGAAAATAAATTTCTCATTCCATTCAAGCGTTATGTAATTGTGACCGCCGCATCTGATTGTATATCCTTCCATATCTTCTCACTTTCTCCCAGCGCCTCCCCGCCGGGTGGGTGGTGTGGTTAAATAACTTTTTCTTCAAGATTGGCTTGTGTCCATCCTGAAATCCATGCTTTTAATGCCTGTATGGTGGTTATGGTTCTTTTTTCTTCATCTGCTACGACAGACATTATGCGCTTGTCATTTGCCGGTACGCATTTTGTACCCTCATTAAATGCCAGTCTTCCCATTTCAACACATAACGCTATTTCCGTTTTCTTTTTTAATTCTCTTTCACTCATTTATCATATCCTCCGTTCCTTTGATAAGTATATTTTAAACCAAAAATAGTTTAATGTCAAGTAATGATTAAACTTTTTTTGGATTATTTTTTCTTGACTTTTATTAGGTCTCAATTTAAAATAAAGGAAAGGAGGAATTGATATGCTGGTATATAAGATTGATGTGATAGAAACGCTGAAAGAATCGGGGTACAATAGCACTAGAATATTAAGAGAGAATATACTCAGCCAATCAGCTATGCAGAAATTGAGAAAAGGAGACATGGTGGGAATAAAGACTTTAGAGCAACTTTGCGCGTTATTGGATATGCAACCAGGAAACATTATAAAATATATCGAAAATAAACCAAAAGAAGTTTAAAACAAGTATTGACAATAAACCAAAATTAGTTTATAATAGTATTATCAGATGAGGCAAGTAAATCTGATAATAACCCGAAAGGGCGCGATATGCGCAGAGTCTTGGCATTTTCCAGTATAATGGATTTGTACATGTGGATAGTAGATTAGCAAAATACTGGGCGCGGGACAATAATGGGAAAAAAACAAAATTGAAGGATTTTTGAATGAATGGTATATAAGGGGGCTGAAGATTATCCTGCAACCTCTTTTTTTATTTGCGGATTAAACAAAAAGAGAAAGGATTTAACATGTTGTTGACATGAAGCCCAATATATGCTATTTTAAAATTGTGATGGTACAAGAAATAGTGGTTTTGAAAACGTGGAGGGAGTGGAGGGAGCGATGTTAACAAACTTTGGTAAAGCTTTAAGAAAGATAAGGATTGACAACAACGAGTTATTGAAGGACATGGCTTCAAAGTTAGATGTAACAGTGGCGTACCTGTCTGCAGTTGAAAATGGCAATAGAGAAGTACCAGATAGTTGGATTGATATTTTGGCAAATAAATACTATTTGAGTACATCTGAAAAGAAACAATTACAGCAATACGCGTATGAAAAAAAGGAAAATTTAAAAATTAATTTATCAGGTATTAATCAAGATGAAAAAGAGTTGGCACTTGCATTTGCCAGATCATTCAAGGAACTTTCGGATGATGATATGAAAACTTTAATGAGATTTTTTGAACGATGAGGGGGTCATATGGGATATATAGCACAAGCAAGATCTAGGAAACAAATAAGAGAGGTTGCGGAACTTATAAGAAAAGTACAGTTTGCTGAGCATGAATTATATTTTCCGATTTTAGATTTTGTAGAAAAAACGTTGCCACGCATAGTTCCAGCGTTTTCATTCAGGGTGGGGGATCTTGTACAAATGGGCGAATGCGAGGGCTTGACTATTCCTGAAAAAAATGAGATATGGATAAGGCAAGATGTATATTTAAAAGCTGAAGAAGGTAGAGGGAGAGAACGGCTGACCATTGCACATGAGTTGTATCACTATTTGGAACATTCGAAAGAAACTGTCGCTTTTGCAAGGACTAACGGAAAGAGCATTCCTCTATACAAAGATCCGGAATGGCAGGCTGATGCTTTTGGCGGCGAATTACTGGTTCCTCATCATTTGGTGCGGGGAATGAGTGCCGAAGAAGTGATGATACGATGTGGAGTTTCATACAAAGCAGCTCGATTCCAGCTTAGGTATGTTTAGAGTTTACTCTTTACATAGAAAAACCAAGCACCATAATGGATGCTTGGCTGGTTGTTGAAAGGCTGTACAGCGATTCAACTGGTATGTAATTATTCCTAGCAAGAATAATTATAGCATCGCTGTTCACCTTTCGCAAGCAGTAATTGTGAAAGGAGGGGAGCCTATGTATATTTTTAGAACCAGTATTACGCTTAAAGATGGTACTAAGATTTACGCCAAAGATTATGGTAAGAAGGCTTTCAGAATTTGGATCGGTCCAGAGCCTGAACCTGTAAAGAAGAACTAGTTAACTAAATGAGGTGCTCTTACCAGTTGGTGTACCTCTATTTTAATAGAAAGATAGAGGTAATAAGATGGCAAAAACTAAGTCAAGTGTGCACGGAAAACAGTGTAAGAAAATTGTTACTGTAAATGGATATACCACATCAAAAGGAGTAAAAGTGAAACCGCATAGGAGATCAACTCCGAATTAAAGGAAACTATTTTATATAGTAGAAAGGGATGGCATATATGCTGTCCCTTTTTGCTCATGGAGTCTAGCTAGATAATATTTCGTTCAGATCGGCACGCCGATCATCGCGGTAGAATCCGGCTATGTGGAGGCCCTCGGCTGGAATCAGTACGGCGGCTGGCGTATCGGCATCCGCAGTTTTGATAAGAAACGTTACTATTATTATGCCCATCTGCGGCAGAATTATCCTTATGCGGAGGGGCTTGCGGAGGGCAGCGTGGTGACAGCGGGTGATGTGATCGGCTACATGGGACATACAGGCTACAGCACCACGGAGAATGTGAACAATATTAAGACTGTCCATCTGCACTGGGGATTGCAGCTTATTTTTGATGAGTCCCAGAAGGAAGGGAATAACGAAATCTGGGTGGACTGCTATGAACTTACCAAATTTCTTTACAAAAACCGCTGCGAGGTGGAGAAGGTGGGAGATTCCAGGGAGTGGAGAAGAGTTGTGCCCATGACAGACCCTTCGGCGGAGGAATACAGAAAGAGAACGGAAACGGACGTCCAAAACAACCGTTAGCAAAATGCACGAAAAATAACCCGGAATCAGAAAATAAATTGTTGAAAATAAGTAATGATTCGGCTATACTTTTTATAAGGCTGTTTGCGGTTTCGCAGATGCTTTAGTATCAGGAGAGAGGGGTTATAGGAGAAGGATTATGGGGAAAACAGGAAGTGAAGTATCAGAGAACAAAAGCCAGGCCGCGCAGTTGAAAAAGCTGGTGCATCAGGTGCTGGTGTCAGTGGCTGTGGGAGTGGTGCTGCTACTCGGATTCATCTTTTTTAACATGTGTATGTCACGGGTACATAGTGCACAGATCAATACAACCGTGGCATTGAACCAGTACCGGATTGCCTCAAAGACGCTGACGTATGACATACAGTCCTATGCCGTTACGGGGGATCAGAGCTATTATGACGGTTATATGAAGGAACTGAATGAGGACAAAAACAGGGAGCAGGCGCTTAAGACGCTGGAGAAATGCGATCTGAAGGAAGGCGAATGGACAAGCTTAAACCAGATTGCCGCAATGTCCGACCAGCTTGTTCCGCTGGAGCAGGAGGCGATTGCGCATGTGCAGGCCGGTGATCTGGAGGCCGCACAGGCATGTGTGTTCAGTGCGGAGTACGGAAATACAGTGGCACAGATCAACCGGCAGACGGATGAGACGATCCAGACCATTTTGGAGAGAAAGGATGGCAGACAGGCGGGGCTTAAGGTGATGCAGTATCTGATAGAAGTCCTGTTCGCCCTGTCTTTCCTGTATCTTGTGAGGAAGCTTATCAAAACAATCAGATTTTCCGAGAAGGAGCTTCTGGAGCCGATCCTGAAAGTGTCGGATCAGATGGCTGTGCTTGCGGGCGGGGAATTTCATGTGGATCTTGACATGGAGGCGGATGAGAGTGAGGTCGGAAAGATGGTTGCCGCCATCGCCTTTATGAAGCAAAATCTGCTCGGCATGATTAAAGAAATAACCCAGACGCTGGAACAGATGGGGAATGGAAATTACAGGATCGAGATTCAGCAGGAATATGTGGGCGAATTTGTATCGATTAAAGAGTCCCTGCTGCAGATCGCGGAGAAGATGCGGGAAACGCTCAGGACGATCCGGGGTGTTTCGGTACAGATTGACAGCGGTTCGGAACAGCTTGCCTTTGCGGCGCAGGACCTGGCTGAGAACTGTACCGTGCAGGCGGCCCAGGTATCGGAACTGATGACGGCATTTGACGCTATGACAAAGAGTATGGAAGAAAATGCACACGAGGCGGAGGCGTCCGCAAGCATGGCTTCGGCGGCAGGAGTGACACTGTCAAAGGGAAATGAGAAACTGCAGGAGCTAAAGGCTTCCATTCAGGAAATCGGCCGGTGCTCAGAGCAGATCGGCACGATCATAGAAGCGATAGAGGATATCGCTTCCCAGACGAATCTGCTGGCTTTGAACGCGGCCATTGAGGCGGCGCGTGCAGGCGAGGCCGGAAGGGGATTCGCCGTCGTGGCAGAGCAGGTGAAAAATCTGGCAAATGAATCGGCAAACGCGGCCGGCAGGACGACGGAGCTGATAGAGACGACCATATCGGTAATGGACAAGAGCATTTCCATTGCGGAGGAGACAGAGGCCAACATGAATCAGGTAATGGCCGATGCGAAAGCGGCAACGGAAAAAATGGGACAGATCGAGCAGATTCTGAAGAGCGACACGCTGCGCATGCAGGAGCTGAATGAAAATGTAACACAGGTTTCCGCCGCTGTCGACAACAATTCGGCGACCTCACAGGAAACGGCTGCTGTCAGCACGGAACAGAAGTCTCAGGTGGAGACAATGGTGGAAATGATGGACAGGTTTGAAATTTAAGTGGATTGCAAAAACGAAATCCCTATGATACAATAGAAACGGCGGACAATGACAAAAAAATAACAATCGTCGGCAAGCCTTGAGTACAGGGCTTTTCACTAAAAAAATATTACAAATATGGAGGAGAAGAAAATGGCAAAAAAAGTTGTTTTGGCAGGCGCCTGCCGTACAGCAATTGGCACTATGGGTGGTGGCTTGAGCACCATTCCGGCGGCAGAGCTGGGAGCGGTTGTGATCAAGGAAGCTTTGAACAGGGCAGGAGTGGCTCCTGACAAGGTGGATCAGGTGTACATGGGTTGTGTTATCCAGGCAGGACAGGGTCAGAACGTGGCTCGCCAGGCCTCCATTAAGGCAGGGCTTCCCAACGAGGTTCCGGCAGTTACCATCAACGTGGTCTGCGGTTCCGGCTTAAACTGTGTGAATATGGCGGCACAGATGATTCAGGCAGGCGATGCGGACATCGTGGTTGCCGGCGGTATGGAGAACATGTCCATGGCTCCCTACGCTGTGATGCAGGGTCGTTACGGCTACAGAATGAACAACGGCACGCTGGTGGATACGATGGTTAACGACGCCCTCTGGGATGCATTCAACAACTACCATATGATTATGACCGCGGATAATATCTGCAGGGAATGGGGGCTTACCCGCGAGGAGCTGGATGAGTTCGCGTTAAAGAGCCAGTTAAAGGCTGAGGCTGCACAGAAGAGCGGCGCATTTGACAATGAGATCGTGCCTGTTATGGTTAAGAAGAAAAAAGAGATGGTTGAGTTTAAGGTTGACGAAGGTCCGAGACCGGGGTCTACCATCGAGGGCTTACAGAAGCTGCGCACCATCAATCCTGACGGCTTCGTGACTGCTGGTAACGCTTCCGGCATCAATGACGGCGCGGCTGCGATCGTTGTGATGAGCGAGGAGAAAGCGCAGGAGCTTGGCGTGAAGCCTATGGCAACCTTTGTGGCGGGTGCACTCGCAGGCTGCAGACCCGAGGTTATGGGTATCGGTCCTGTTCCTGCTACACAGAAGGTTATGGCGAAGGCCGGCTATAAGATCGAGGACTTCGATATTATCGAGGCGAACGAGGCGTTTGCGGCACAGTCCGTAGCGGTTGGCAAGGAGCTTGGCATCGACGTAGACAAGCAGCTCAACCCGAACGGCGGCGCGATCGCACTTGGCCACCCGGTAGGCGCTTCCGGCGCACGTATCCTTGTGACACTGCTTCACGAGATGCAGGCGAAGGGTGCGAAGAAGGGTCTTGCAACCCTGTGTATCGGCGGCGGCATGGGCTGCGCTACCATCGTAGAAATGGATTAATATGATGAGATAAACGACAAGAACATCTAAAACCGTTCCGCCATAGGACGGGGCGGTAAGATGTTCTAAGTCCCGAAAACGAGAAGAACATCTAAAACCGTCCCGCCATAGGACGGAACGGCAAGATGTTCTAAGTCTCGTTTAGGAGAATGTCGAAGGGCGGATGTTCTGCGTATACTGTGAAAATAATAAAAAGGAGATACATACAATGGAATTTGTATTATATGAAGTAAAGGGTCAGGTCGGTACCATCACGATCAACCGCGAAAAAGCGTTAAACGCGCTTAATTCCACCGTGCTTGACGAGCTGAATGCGGTTCTTGACGGCGTGGATTTGAATGAGGTAAGATGCCTGATTCTGACCGGTGCGGGGGAGAAGTCCTTTGTGGCCGGTGCGGATATCGGTGAGATGAGCACGCTGACCAAGGCGGAGGGCGAGGCCTTTGGTAAGAAGGGCAACGATGTGTTCCGTAAGCTGGAGACTTTCCCGATCCCCGTGATTGCGGCGGTGAACGGTTTTGCGCTGGGCGGCGGCTGCGAGATCTCCATGAGCTGCGATATCAGAATCTGTTCCGACAATGCTGTATTCGGGCAGCCTGAGGTGGGCCTTGGTATCACGCCCGGTTTCGGGGGTACACAGAGACTTGCCAGAATCGTAGGTCCCGGCATGGCGAAGCAGATGATCTACACCGCAAGAAACATCAAGGCGGACGAGGCCCTGAGAATCGGTCTGGTAAACGCGGTTTATCCGCAGGCAGAGCTGATGGCGGCGGCGGAGAAGATGGCTGCGGGCATTGCCAAGAATGCACCCATCGCAGTGCGCAACTGCAAGAAAGCGATCAATGATGGCTTAGAGGTCGGCATGGACGAGGCGATTGTGATTGAAGAGAAGCTTTTCGGCGACTGCTTCGAGACAGAGGACCAGAAGTACGGCATGGCATTCTTCCTTGACAAGAATAAGGAGAAGGTGAAGGAGCCGTTTAAGAACGCATAGTATTTTCTGGTAATATGGTAATATATAAAATTTAATTATAAGGAGGACTTACAATGAAAGTAGGTATTATCGGTGCGGGAACCATGGGTTCCGGTATTGCGCAGGCATTTGCCATGACAGACGGTTATGAGGTATGCCTTTGCGATATTAAGGAAGAGTACGCTGAGGGCGGTAAAGCGAAAATCCAGAAAAATATGAATTTCCTTGTGGGCAAGGAGAAGATCACGCAGGAGAAGGCAGATGAGATCATGGGCAAGATCACCACAGGCTTAAACAATATCTGCGGTGACTGCGATCTGATTGTTGAGGTTGCGCTTGAAAAGATGGAGATCAAACAGGCGATTTTCAAGGAGCTGCAGGAAATCGTGAAGAAGGACTGCATGTTTGCAAGCAATACGTCCTCCCTTTCCATCACAAAGATCGGTGAGGGCCTTGACAGACCGATGATCGGTATGCATTTCTTCAATCCGGCTGACAGAATGAAGCTGGTTGAGGTGATCAGGGGCGAGAATACCCCTCAGGATATGGTAGACAAGATCACGAAGATCGCGGAGGAAATCGGCAAGACACCTGTACAGGTAAAGGAAGCTCCCGGCTTTGTGGTAAACAGAATCCTGATCCCGATGATCAATGAGGCAATCGGCGTTCTTGATGCAGGCACCGCTTCCGCAGAGGATATCGATGTGGCTATGCAGCTCGGCGCGTCCCATCCCATGGGTCCGCTGCACCTTGGCGACCTGATCGGCCTGGATATCTGTCTGGCAATCATGGAAGTGCTCTACAACGAGACCAAGGACGAGAAGTATGCACCCCAGCCGCTTCTTAAGAAGATGGTGGAGGAGAAGAAGCTCGGCAGAAAGACAGGCGTTGGTTTCTTCGACTATTCTAAGTAAAAAATATAAAACATGGAGGAATAAAAAATCATGGATTTTACTTTAAGCAAAGAACATGAAATGGCGAGAGCTCTGTTCAAAGAGTTCGCTGAAAAAGAAGTAAAACCTCTCGCTCAGGAAGTGGACGAGACAGAGGTTTTCCCGAGAGAGACTGTTGAGAAGATGGCAAAGTTAGGCTTTCTCGGCATTCCTGTTCCCAAGGAGTACGGCGGACAGGGCTGTGACCCTCTTACATACGCTATGTGTGTAGAGGAGCTCTCTAAAGTATGCGGAACAACAGGCGTTATTGTATCCGCTCATACCTCTCTGTGCTGCGATCCGATTATGACCTACGGCACGGAGGAGCAGAAGCAGAAATACTTGGTTCCCCTTGCAAAGGGTGAGAAGCTGGGCGCATTCGGCCTGACAGAGCCCGGCGCAGGTACCGACGCGCAGGGACAGCAGACCAAGGCTGTACTGGATGGCGAGGAGTGGGTATTAAACGGTTCCAAGTGCTTTATCACCAACGGTAAAGAAGCTGACGTCTATGTCATTTTTGCAATTACAGGCACGGTTGAAAAGCGTGGCCGTCTGCAGAAGGAAATTTCCGCATTTATCGTGGAGAAGGGAACTCCCGGCTTTACCTTCGGTACGAAGGAGAAGAAGATGGGTATCCGCGGTTCTTCCACCTATGAGCTGATCTTTACGGACTGCCGTATCCCGAAGGAGAATCTCTTAGGGCAGCAGGGTAAGGGCTTCAATATCGCGATGCACACGCTGGACGGCGGCCGTATCGGTATCGCATCCCAGGCGCTGGGGCTTGCTGAGGGCGCACTGGAGAATACCATCGCCTATGTGAAGGAGAGAAAGCAGTTCGGCAGAGCGATCGGCGCATTCCAGAATACACAGTTCCAGCTTGCGGACATGGCTACCAAGGTAGAGGCGGCTCAGCTTCTCGTTTACAAGGCGGCTATGGCGAAGGCTACCCAGAAGGTATATTCCGTAGAGGCGGCAAAGGCAAAACTGTACGCTGCGGAAGTTGCTATGGAAGTGACCACAAAGGCTGTCCAGCTGCACGGTGGTTACGGTTATATCAGAGAGTACGACGTAGAGCGCATGATGCGTGACGCAAAGATTACGGAGATCTATGAGGGTACAAGCGAAGTGCAGAGAATGGTTATCTCCGGGGCTCTGCTTAAGTAAGACGGCTTATCATTTGAATTGCGCAGATGTCCTGCTTGCAGGAACAGATGCGAAAGGCAAATGATAAAGAGCGGTGCAGCGCAGCACCGCGAACGAGAAAATACGAAGTGTTTTCGAGTGCCGACTTACGGTAAAAATGGTACACATAAAAATTATAGAAGGAGAAAAATACAATGAAAATTGTGGTTTGTGTGAAACAGGTTCCGGATACCGCAGGCGGCGTTAAGTTTAATCCGGACGGAACGCTTGACAGAGGCGCTATGCTCACCATCATGAACCCGGATGATAAAGCAGGTCTGGAGGCGGCGCTCAGATTAAAGGATCAGTACGGTGCAGAGGTAACGGTTGTAACGATGGGGCTTCCCAAGGCGGAAGAGGTTCTGCGCGAGGCAATGGCTATGGGCGCAGACAAAGGCGTGCTTGTGACAGACAGAGTGCTCGGTGGCGCTGATACATGGGCAACATCCACCACACTTGCAGGCGCGATCAGAAATCTGGAGTATGATCTGATTATTACCGGCCGTCAGGCAATCGACGGTGATACCGCACAGGTTGGCCCGCAGATTTCCGAGCATCTTGACATCCCTGTCATTTCTTATGCGCAGGATATCAAGATCGAGGGCGACAGCGTGGTTGTTGAGCGTCAGTATGAGGACAGATATCATGTGGTGAAGGCAAAAATGCCTTGCCTGATTACCGCACTTTCCGAGTTGAATGAGCCTCGTTATATGACACCCGGCGGCATCTTCGATGCTTACAAGCAGGAGATCACTGTTTGGGGCAGAGCGGATCTTAAGGATGTTGACGATGCAAACTTAGGTCTTAAGGGTTCCCCGACCAAGATCGCGAAGGCTTCTGATAAGGTAAGAAAGGGTGCCGGCGAGAAGGTTTCCCTTGATCCCGACGAGTCTGTAAGCTATATCGTTGACAAGTTAAAGGTTAAACACGTGATTTAACAGCTGCAAAAGAAAAGCAAAGCGCTGTCGCAGACAAACAAGTCTGCGACTGAAGCAGGCATTTGGTTTTCTTGTAGCGTTAACGAACAAACGTCCGATGAAATCGGACAGAAAGCGCGTAAGCGCGGGTTTGTGAGTCTAACATAGTATACGCGTAAAACGAGTGCGCAGAAAGAGGTATAAAATGAATTTAGAAGAATACAAGGGTGTATATGTCTTTGCGCAGCAGGTGGATAACGAGATCAGCAGCATCGCTTTTGAGCTGCTCGGCAAAGCAAAGGACCTGGCGAAGGACTTAAATACGGAAGTGACGGCTGTTTTACTTGGCGCAGGCATCAAGGGACTGGCAGACCAGCTCGCTGAGTACGGCGCAGACAAGGTGATCGTGGTGGACGATCCCGAGTTGAAGGATTACAGAACGGAGCCTTATGCACATGCGCTGGCATCCGTGATTAACAAGTATAAGCCCGAGATTATGCTGGTGGGCGCTACGGCCATCGGAAGAGACTTAGGCCCGAGAGTATCCGCGAGAGTGGCTACCGGTCTGACGGCTGACTGTACCGTTCTTGAGATCGGTGATTTCCCGTTACAGGCGGTTCCCGGTCAGGAGCAGCTTCACAACCAGCTGCTGATGACCCGTCCGGCATTCGGCGGCAACACCATCGCTACGATCGCATGTCCTTACAACCGTCCCCAGATGGCTACGGTCCGCGCGGGCGTTATGCAGAAGATCGATCCCATCAAGGGTGCAAAGGCAAATGTGGAGGAGTTCAATCCCGGCTTCACTCCCGACAATAAATATGTGGAGATTCTCGACATTGTGAAATCCGTGGCCGAGACGGTGGATATCATGGATGCGAAGATCCTCGTATCCGGCGGCCGTGGCGTGGGAAGCCCGGAGAACTTCAAGATTCTTGAGGATCTGGCAGAGGTGCTTGGCGGCACCGTAAGCTGCTCCCGTGCGGTTGTGGATTCCGGCTGGAAGCCGAAGGATCTGCAGGTAGGCCAGACAGGTAAGACAGTTCGCCCGAACGTGTATTTCGCGATCGGTATTTCCGGTGCGATCCAGCACGTGGCAGGTATGGAGGAATCCGACATCATCGTTGCGATCAACAAGGATGCGGATGCACCGATCTTTGATGTGGCTGA
>CAMWJF010000019.1 GCA_947174505.1 uncultured Lachnospiraceae bacterium | reverse complement strand
GTGGTGTGAGAGGTCGGAATTTCTCAATTGAGAGAAATTCCTCCTACTCGATTATTCTATAGCAAATTGCGACAGAGTGAACCATTCAAGGAGAATGCGGAGCATTCTCTGAATCGAGCGCCGGCGGACAAATAAATTCCGCCGACGCTTCTGTCATGTCCTGCGTTAAGCCAGTTTTTCCTTGACTTTCCGCATGTCCGATTCAAGCATGCCAACCCTGATCGCCAGCATTTCGACTTCATTGTTGGGGTGCATCGCCTCATGCAGATTCCGGGACAGGTCGAGATGGCCTTCTGCCACCCGCTGAATATTGACGCGGATCTCATTTTCGAGCATCAGATTCATATGGATGATCCTGTTCTCGAGCACGTCTGTTTTTTCATTCAGCTTTTCCATTTCGCTTTTCAGCATTTGGGTGTCCTCTTTTAAGGTATGGACATCCTCCTTCAATGTCAGGGTGTCCTCCTTTAGGGTATGGACATCCTCCTTCAATGTCAGGGTGTCCTCTTTTAATAGATGGACATCCTTTTTGACTTCCTGCATCTCAGAAAGAAGCAGATCCAGTTTTTCACTGTCAGTCATTTTACCACCGCCTTTCTTTTGCTGTACGGCAGCACATACATGATGCAGTATGATTTACATTTATGTTTCTCTCCAAGTAGATTGAGTATAACACGCGGGGAGAAGAATGTCTATGGTTTTTCAAAATAAAATTGGCAAAAAGTATTACAAAATTTCGTTTATTACATCTGTCGGCGGGAAGGGAAAAGGTAGATTGAAAAATATACAAAAGGAAATAAATGTAGTATATTAAAAGAAAACGACAGGAGACTCATTGGATACGGAGATGCATATGACATTAAGGGAAGATGCGGAACAGATCGTCAGGAAGTCCATTCAGGCGGTGCTGCCCGACGAGGCGGTGCGCAAGGCTTTGACGGGAAAAAGATTCGGGCGGGGAAAACTCTATATGGTGGCGGCCGGGAAGGCGGGCTGGCAGATGGCCAGGACGGCGGCGGATATTCTGGGCGACAGGCTGGAAGCAGGCATCGTGGCGACCAAATATGACCATGTAAAGGGGAAGATTCCCCGGACGATGTGTTATGAGGCGGGACATCCGGTGCCGGATGAAAATTCCTTTTTGGCGGCGCAGGCGGCTCTTGACCTGGCGGCACGGGCCACGGCCGAAGATACGGTTATTTTCCTTCTGTCCGGCGGCGGCTCGGCTCTCTTTGAAAAGCCGCTGGTTCCGGGGAAGGAGCTTAAGGATATCACGGAACAGCTTTTGGCCTGCGGAGCGGATATAGTGGAGATCAATACGATCCGCAAACGGCTTTCGGCGGTGAAGGGCGGGCGGTTTGCGCTGGCCTGCGAGCCTGCCCGTGTGTTTGGCATTGTGCTGAGTGATATTCTGGGCGATCCGCTGGACATGATCGCTTCCGGCCCGGCGTACCCGGACGCCTCCACCTGCGACGAGGCGGTAGGGATTGCAGAGAAATATAAACTGAGACTCACGGACGAGGCGTGGGCGCTTTTGAAAAAGGAAACACCGAAGACGCTTTCCAATGTGGAGACGCAGATTACGGGCAGCGTGTCCGATCTGTGCCGGGCGGCAGCATCGGCCTGTGAGGAGCTGGGTTACGAGGCCGTGATTTTAACGGACCGGCTCGCCTGCGAGGCCAGAGAGGCAGGGCGGTTTTTATCAGCCATTGCAAAGAGCCATCAGAATACGGAGAAAAGTCTGGCTTTTCTGGCGGGCGGAGAGACGGTGGTGCATCTGACAGGGAAAGGAATGGGCGGTAGGAATCAGGAGCTGGCGCTGGCGGCGGCGGAGGGGATCGCCGGACTGAAGGACACGGCGGTATTCAGCGTGGGAAGCGACGGTACGGACGGTCCCACCGATGCGGCGGGCGGCTATTGTGATGCGGATACAAAGGAGAAACTTGCGGCAGAGGGCGTGTCCGTCTATGAAGCATTACTGGACAACGACGCGTACCATGCGCTGGAAAAGGTGAATGGACTGCTTGTCACGGGAGCGACAGGCACCAATGTGAACGACGTGTCAGTACTCCTTATAAGGCGTTAGCGGATGACTGTATATCTGACATGCGGGTGAAAACGGATGAGAGAACAGGGAAGGGAACGGATGTCGGGAGGAAGGAGAGAAAGATCATGATTGTTCTTCGTACATTGTTGGAAAATAGTCTTTCCCGGAACAGGGCGCTTACGGCGGAGCACGGGCTGTCCTTTCTGGTGGAGACAGGGGGTAAGAAGATTCTGTTTGACTGCGGCGCGGGGAGAGCGGCGCGGAAAAACGCGGAGAAGATGCATGTGTCTTTGAAAGACGCGGATTATGTGGTCTTAAGCCACAGCCACTACGACCATGCGGGCGGTTACCCGGATATGGCGTCACACGGCGTACACGCGCCGCTTGTGACAGGGCCGCGGTTCTTTGAGGAAAAATATGCCCGTGACGGTGATAAATATACCTATCTGGGCTGTGGCTTCGGGCCGGAGCTTTTGGAGAAGAAAAAGACCGGGCACCTTGTCTGCGAGGGAACGCTCACGCTCTTTGCGGGCTGTCATGTGGTGGGCGCTTTCGAGAAAAAATATGGGTTTGAGAAACCGCCCGCCCGTTTTGTGCGGCAGACGGCGGCGGGTATGGTGGAGGATGATTTCCCGGACGAGGTCTGTCTGGTGATTGAAGCTCCCAAAGGACTGGTCGTCATTGCGGGCTGCAGTCATCCGGGCATCTTAAATATGATCGGGAGTGTGAGGGAGCGTTTCGGACAGCCGGTGTATGCGGTTTTTGGAGGTTCCCATCTGGTGGAGGCGGACGAGGCGAGAATTGCGGAAACCATGAAAATACTTGGAGATATGGGGATCGGTATGGCGGGCTTTAACCATTGCACCGGAGAGTTGGCGCAGGAACGGATGCGCGCGGGAGAAGGCGGGACGGTTTACACCCATCTGAAGACAGGAGACTGTATTTTTCTTTCCTGAAAGTTCCCAACTGCTTTTTTGCGGGGCAGATGAGCGCATAAAGTCAGTCGGAGGGCGGCACCGGCATATTGGAGACTGCAGCGGGGCTTTGGCTCAGGCCGGTTCGTCCGACTCATCCGGCAGGATTGCCGTGATCAGGTAAAAGGGCAGACACAGCACAAGGAAATAGACGTAGCGGAACTCAGTGGCCACCGGCGTGGCGGCAAGCACGGAAAGAAGCAGGGCAAGTCCCGGCAGATAGCAGATCAGTCTGTGGCAGTCCCGGCGGATGACGGTGACGCTCATACTGAAAATAAGAACCCAGCATGCCACGCCCATGCTCCAGAGCGTGCCGTAAATAGGCACCATACTGCCCAGCTTGACGGCGATTTCTTTGGCTTTGATGACTAAGGGGCCGCCGATCAGCGGAGTGTGCGATACGCCAAGATCCGTGGCGCTGACGCCCTCGGCCTCCGCCACCAGATAGAAGGAGTCGGGATACCAGTAACCGTAGGTCTGGTTCACATAGGCGGTCAGGTAATCGCCGGGATAGCGCAGACCCAGGTCGATCCAGAGTTTCAAAAACTCGTTTTTGTGGGATGTCAGATAGTCCTGGTTGCCTGCCCTGACGAGTTCTTTGATGTTATCCGCAAAGGTGGGATTGTAGAGGTCGTGGATATAGGTCAGGTCTACCACGTTTTCTATCAGTGCAAGTTCCTCTTCGGAAAGATATCTGTCATTGCAGATGACAGCCGTAATTTGCTGCATGGGAATGCAGACGGATTCGATGAAATCGGGCTGCTGCACGTGAAAGGCGCTCATGACCGGGTATTTGACGATGATGGACAGAAGGAGCGCGGCAAAAAGCGGTGGGTACACGGCTTTTGCCTTATGACGGAAACCGAACAGCAGAAAGGGCAGAGCCAGAAGAAAGGCATACCAGCCGTTTGAGCGGAAGAGACATATCATAACACTTGATATCATAAAAACAAATAAGTTTCCGGCACAGACCCAGCCTTGCACAGACAGGCGAAGGATGGCGCAGCTGAAAAGAAGCACAGCCGCCGCGAAGGGAATATCCTTCCAGACTGTGACGGAAAAAACGGCATGATAAGGGATCAGGGCATAGAAGGCCATGATCATCAGCAGGACGAAGGGGCGGATCTTGTGGGAGCGGAGGGTGGAAATAAAGTAGGCCACGCTGCCCGCAAGAAGGCACATCTGGAAAAAGGTGTAGACGGATACGGCGGCAACCATATCTTTTGTCAGCGCGTAGCCGATGTGATAGAAAAGGCCGAAAACCAGCGTGTGAACCCAGGGGTGGTGGTTGGACCATGGAATCACGCCCAGAATCTGTTCCAGCTGGTTGATGCTGTCGGGGGTCATAATGCCGGGATACTGGTAGAGATAGTAGGGGAGCCAGCAGAGCAGGCAGCACAGAAAGGCGCACAGGGCCGTATGGCGGCGGATAAAATTTGCGAACGCCGAAAACCAGAGGGAAACCAGGGGACGGCGGCCTTCATAGGTGTAAGGCATATCCTGATAGCGGGTGAGCAGAGCGCGGTACAGTCTTTTTCTGTCACATGCATAGGAATATAAAAAGTGGAGCAGATAGTAAAAAAGGCAGACAAAGCCCGCAAAGATAACAGACAGCACGACAAAGCGGTAAAGCCGGCTTGTGAGCAGCTCTATATAATGGGGGTAATCCACCAGCATATACAAGGCGGTAAAGATGACTGCGGTAAGCAGGGCTATGCGGTTGGAAACCTGTAAAAGATCCATCCTGCGGTTCACATGCCGGTAGAAGAAAAATACCAGAAGATAGAAGACGAAGGTAAGAATATTGCCCGGTTCCATGCGGGACGCTTTCATCAGCGCCCAGGTGGTGACAAAGCTCTGGAACAGGTGCAGCAATAAAAGGCGGTCCAATTTGTTGGTCATTGTTTTACTCCCCCATCGTTGAAAACTATTTATAGAGTAATGGATATCGGCCGCCCTGTCAAATATGTAACGGTTCGGCCTGCGCCCACACTGTCCCGTCCGATGTACACGAAACGTCAGAAGAGGTATGCGGGCGCGGCATGATCAAAAATACTTGCAATGGAAGAGAAAGGGTGCTATAATACAGTAGAATTAGGAATAGTTACTGAGATAAAGAGTGGACTTGCGAGTCCGCTCTTTTCCGTGCAGGAGCGTAGTGTAAAAAATCACACTGATGTGCTGATTTTTTACACGCAAATTTGTGCAGGGGCGTCACAAATTTGTTTGATGGCAGACGCAAATTGGAGATTTGCGTCGCCCCGTCGCTAAAACGCTCCGGAATGGAGAGTGTTATGTCAAAGCGAGAGACATACGAGGAGAAGACGGAGTGCCTTCTGTCTCCCATCGTGGAGCAGTATGGTGTGGAAATTTATGATGTGGAGTATGTGAAGGAGGGAAAGGACTACTATCTGCGGGTTTATATCGACAAGACTGCGGGCGTAAACATCCAGGACTGTGAGAATGTGAGCCGCGCCCTGTCCGATGCGCTCGATGCGGAGGATTTTATCCCGGACGCCTACATTCTGGAAGTCAGCAGCCCGGGGCTTGGCAGGGTCTTAAAGAAGGACCGGCACATGGAGAGGAGCCTTGGGGAGGCAGTGGAACTGAAAGCCTATAAGCCCATAGAAGGGCAGAAAGAATTTTCCGGGATATTAAAGGCGTTTGACGCCCGGACTGTTACCATTGAGCAGGACGGTGTTATGCGTACATTTGAAAGATCTGATATCGCAGCGGTCAGACTGGCACTGGACATTTAAATCGTTTGCTTATTATGCGCAGGCCCATGCAGAGGAAGTATGCCGCTCAGGCGGCGCATGGGCAGCGCTCTGGCTTATTATACAGGAAACATAGGAGGACAATGGAAAATGAATAAGGAATTAATGGAGGCGCTGGAGATTCTGGAAAGGGAAAAGGAGATCAGCAAAGATACCCTTTTTGAGGCCATAGAAAATTCTCTGATTACCGCCTACAAGAATCACTTCGGCAAGGCGGACAACGTGAAAGTGGAAATCGACCGGGAGACCTGCGACTACTACTGTTACGCGGAGAAGGAAGTCGCGGAGGAGGTGGAGGATCCGGTGATGCAGATCTCCCCGGAGGAGGCAAGGGAGATTGATCCGGCCGCGAAGGAAGGCGATATCGTCCGGGTGGAGATCCGCTCCAAAGAGTTTGGCCGCATTGCCACCCAGAATGCCAAGAGCGTGATCCTGCAGAAAATCCGTGAGGAGGAGAGAAGCGTTATCTACAACCAGTATTTCGAGAAGGAGAAGGATGTGGTGACGGGGATTGTCCAGCGTTACATGGGTAAGAACATTTCCATCAATCTGGGAAAGGCGGACGCCATTTTAAATGAGAACGAACAGGTGCGCACCGAGCATTTCCGGCCTACCGAGAGAATTAAGGTCTATATTCTGGAGGTGAGAAACACGCCGAAGGGGCCGAGGATACTGGTGAGCCGTACACACCCGGAGCTGGTGAAGCGCCTTTTCGAGTCCGAGGTGACAGAGATTAAGGACGGCACGGTGGAGATCATGAGTATTGCCAGAGAGGCGGGCAGCAGGACGAAGATCGCGGTGCGCTCCAACAACCCGAA
This sequence comes from uncultured Lachnospiraceae bacterium, assembly GCA_947174505.1. Taxonomy (GTDB): domain Bacteria; phylum Bacillota; class Clostridia; order Lachnospirales; family Lachnospiraceae; genus UBA3282. The sequence continues at coordinate 59,445 of CAMWJF010000019.1, read as the reverse complement.
CGTGGACGCCGTGGGCGCCTGTGTGGGAATAAACGGTGCCAGGGTTAACTCCATTGTGGATGAACTTTGCGGGGAGAAGATCGATATCGTAAACTGGGATGAGAACCCGGGCAACCTGATTCAGAACGCCCTGTCCCCGGCCAAGATCGTGGCGGTATTTGCCGATCCGGACGAAAAGACGGCCAAGGTGGTGGTGCCGGATTACCAGCTTTCCCTTGCCATAGGTAAGGAAGGGCAGAATGCCAGACTGGCGGCCAGACTGACGGGGTATAAGATTGATATCAAGAGCGAGACGCAGGCCAAGGACGCGCCTGGCTTCCGCTATGAGGATTACGTCTACGACGATGAGGAGTATGACGAGGAAGGCTACGCTGAGGAGAGCTACGACGGGGCGTACGGGGAAGAGACGTACACTGAAGAGAGCGGCTTTGAGGAAGCGGAGCAGGAGTATGCAGAGGAAACGGTCGGCGAGGAGTAGCGCGGGCCGGTAAAGAGTGAGGGGCAGCATGGCAAAAAAAGTATCCCTGCGCCAGTGTGTGGGCTGCGGAGAAATGAAGGATAAGAAAGAGATGATGCGCGTATTAAGGAGTGCGGAGGGGCAGGTCTGCCTGGATATGACAGGGAGAAAGAACGGCCGGGGCGCTTACCTTTGTAAAAACGGGGCGTGCCTGTCGAAAGCCAGGAAGAACAAAGGACTGGAACGGTCCTTCAAGATGCGCATACCGGATGAAATATACGAAAATCTGGAGAAGGAGTTTGAGGAGGGCAGGCATGAAGCAGATACCGGGGAAGGATAAGGTATTATCCATGCTGGGACTCGCCGCACGCTCCAGAAATGTTGTCAGTGGCGGATTTGCAACGGAAGCGGCTGTCAAGGGCGGTACGGCAGCTCTGGTCATCATAGCTGAGGATGCGTCGGGTAATACCAGAAAAAAGTATAGTAACATGTGTGATTTTTATGAGGTTCCCTACGCGTTCCATGGGATGAAGGCGGTGCTGGGACATTCTATGGGCAAGGAAGAGAGATCGGTTCTTGCGGTGACAGATGAGGGATTTGCAGATTCGATACGGAAGCATTTAGGAGATTCGGAATAGTTGGAGGTAGTAAGTATGGCGAAGATGAAAGTACATGAGCTTGCAAAAGAGGTAGACAGGAAGAGTAAGGAACTGATCGACTTTCTGCAGGCTAAGGGATATGAGGTGAAGGTGGCGCAGAGTTCGATTGAGGATGATGCGATTGCACTGGTGAGGAAGGAATTCGGCTCTTCCGGGGAGGGCGGGGCGCCTGCCGCGGAAACGGCTGCCAGGGAGGAAAAACGGCAGGATGCGGATACATCGGTAAAGGAGGCTTCCGCACCGGCGCAGAAGCCTGCCCCTACGGCAGAAAAACCTGCTCAGGCCAAGGCAGCGTCTGAAAAGCCTGCGGCGGAGACCGGGAAGAGAGAAAGCAGAGGCGAAGCGCCCAAGAAGAAACGGATCATCTTCGTGAGCAATCCCCACAATTCCAAGATGGGCGGAAGACAGCCTCAGGGGAACGGAAACGGGCAGAACAGAGGGAATGGAAACGGGCAGAACAGGGGGAACGGAAACAGACCGATATCTAACGGTGCGCGGCCCGTACAGCCACAGAATGCGCCCCATAAGATCATACGCCCCACCCAGAAGCCGATCCCTGTGACGGCGGAGCCTTACGATGTGAGGCAGAAACAGCAGCAGGAAAGGCGGCTGGAGCAGAGGCAGCAGGAGAAACGGCAGCAGGAACAGAGACTGCTGGAGCAGAAACAGCAGGAAAAACGGGAAAACAATAAAAATATGGCAGCCGGGACGAAACCGGCGCCCGGACAGGAGAGAGCGGGAAGTGCAGGAGAAAATCGCAGGCCTGAGAATCAGGGCAGACCGAATTATAACGGCGGTCAGGGTGATCGTAAGAGTGGCGGCGCTCCCTTCGCTGGCAGCAGGAACGGTGGCGGTAGTGACCGCCCTCAGAGAGGAAATGGCGGGCCGGACAATCGATTTAGGAAAAATAACGGTCCGAAGGACTTTGTCGCTGAAGCGCCCGGTAAGGATGCGGAGAAGCACAGGGATGACGAAAAGCGCAGGGTAAATCAGGACAGGGATAAACGGTCGAAGAAGGACCATATCTATGAGGAGGATGATGCTGCGGTAAAGAGCCGCAACAGGGCAGGCCGTTTCATTAAGCCTGAGAAAAAACCTGCGGAGTCCAAGGAGGAGCAGATCAAGGTGATCACGGTTCCGGAGACCCTGACCATCAAGGAGCTGGCGGATAAGATGAAGATCCAGCCCTCCGCGATTATTAAGAAGCTGTTTCTACAGGGGCAGGTCGTGACATTAAACTCCGATATCAGTTTTGAAGAGGCGGAAAATATTGCCATTGAGTATGAAATCATATGTGAGAAGGAAGTTAAGGTTGATGTGATCGAAGAGCTTCTGCGAGAGGAGGAAGAGGACGCCTCCACGATGGTGGCGCGTCCCCCGGTTATCTGTGTCATGGGGCATGTAGACCACGGAAAAACCTCCCTGCTTGACGCGATCCGTAAGACGAACGTGACCGATAAGGAGGCAGGCGGCATCACGCAGGCCATCGGCGCGTACACGGTAAGCGCAAAGGGACAGAGCATTACCTTCTTAGATACGCCGGGCCATGAGGCGTTCACGGCCATGCGTATGCGCGGCGCTAATTCTACAGATATCGCAGTGCTGGTAGTGGCGGCCGACGACGGCGTTATGCCCCAGACGGTGGAGGCCATCAACCATGCGAAGGCGGCGGGGATCGAGATCATCGTTGCCGTCAATAAGATCGATAAGCCAAACGCGAACATCGACCGCGTGAAGCAGGAGATGACAGAATACGAGCTGATCCCGGTGGATTGGGGCGGATCGACGGAGTTTGTGCCGGTCTCTGCGAAGTCGGGAGAAGGCATTGAAAACCTTCTGGAGACGATTCTGCTCACGGCTGAGATTCTGGAGCTGAAGGCGAACCCGGACAGAAACGCAAGAGGTCTTGTCATCGAGGCCGAGCTTGACAAGGGCAGAGGTCCTGTGGCCACCGTGCTGGTACAGAAGGGCACGCTCCACGTGGGCGACTTTATCTCCGCGGGAGCAAGTCACGGCAAGGTGAGGGCCATGATCGACGACAAGGGCAGACGCGTGAAGGAGGCGAAACCCTCCACACCCGTGGAAATTCTCGGTTTATCCGATGTACCAAGCGCCGGCGAGGTGTTTGTTGTCCATGAGAATGACAAGAGCGCGAAATCTTATGCGGAAACCTACATGGCGCAGCATAAGGAGGAGATGCTTGCAGATACTAAGACGAAGATGTCCCTTGACGATCTGTTCAACCAGATCCAGGAGGGTAATCTGAAGGAGCTGAACCTGATCGTCAAGGCAGATGTGCAGGGCAGTGTGGAGGCCGTAAAGCAGAGCCTGATGAAGCTGTCCAATGAGGAAGTGGTCGTGAAATGCATCCACGGCGGCGTGGGCGCCATCAACGAATCGGATGTGTCCCTGGCTTCCGCATCCTCAGCGATCATCATCGGCTTTAATGTAAGGCCGGACGCACAGGCGAAGACCGTGGCAGAGCGCGAGGGCGTGGATGTGCGTCTCTACAAGGTGATTTATCAGGCGATCGAGGATATCGAGGCGGCCATGAAGGGTATGTTAGACCCGATCTTCGAGGAGAAGGTGATCGGCCACGCGGAGGTGCGCCAGATCTTCAAGGCGTCCGCAATCGGCAATATCGCAGGTTCCTACGTTCTGGACGGCGAGTTCCAGAGAGGATGTAAGATCCGCATCCGCAGGGGCGAAGAGCAGATTTATGAGGGCGAACTGGCATCCCTGAAACGCTTCAAGGATGATGTGAAGGAAGTGAAGGCCGGTTTTGAGTGCGGTCTTGTATTTGAAGGCTTCGATAAGATGGAGGAGCTGGATATCGTGGAGGCTTATATCATGGTAGAGGTGCCGCGCTGACCGGAATAAACAGCAATGTCATCAATAAGGGTGCAGAGGAAAGGACTGAATATCATGCGTAAAAACAGTGTCAAGAATACCCGCATCAACGGGGAGGTGCAGCGTGTGCTGGCAGAAATGATCCGGGGGGAGATCAAGGACCCCAGGATTGCGCCGATGACCTCGGTGGTGGCGGTGGAGGTTGCTCCGGATTTAAAGACCTGTAAGGCGTGGATCAGCGTGCTTGGCGATGAGAAGACGCAGGCGGATACGCTGGCGGGGCTTCGGAGCGCGGAGGGGTATATACGCGGGCAGCTTGCGAGGACCATTAATCTCCGCAACACGCCGCAGATCCATTTCATTATGGATCAGTCCATTGCCTACGGTGTGAATATGTCGAAACGGATTGAGGAAGTGGTGGCCTCGGACAGGAAGGCCGCAGCGTCTGATGAGAGGTATGAAAATGAAGAGGATTGACGAGTTAAAGGATGTAAAGACAGTGGCGATAGGCGGGCACATGAGACCTGACGGGGACTGTGTCTGCTCATGTCTGGCGCTGTATCACTACCTGAAAAAGGAGCTGCCCGGGGCGAAGATCGACGTTTATCTGGAGGAGCCGCCCTTACCGTTCCGTGTTTTAAAGGGAATAGAAGATATTAAATCAGAGTTTAACAATGAGGAAATCTATGATGTTTTCTTTGCGCTGGACTGTAACGACGAGCGGCTGGGAGATGCGCTGCCCATTTTCAGACGGGCAAAAAGACGTATCAATATTGACCATCACATCAGCAATACAGGATGCGGGGACGTGAATATCATAGAGCCGGAGAAAAGCTCTACGGCGGAACTGCTCTATGAGCTGATGGAACCGGAATATATTGACGAGGATACGGCAAAAGCAGTTTATATCGGCATTGCCCACGATACAGGAGTCTTCCGCTACTCCAACACGTCCCCACGCACGATGCAGATCGCGTCGGAATTGCTTAAATTTGGATTTGACTTTTCTGCTTTGATCGAAGAGACTTTTTATGAGAAGACTTATTTTCAGACACAGATCATGGGCAGGGCGATTCTGGGGAGCGTGCGTTTTATGGACGACAGATGTATTGTCAGCATGGTGAGCCGGCGTATGATGGAATTTTACTGCGTGGGTCCAAAGGATCTGGACGGCATCGTCAACCAGCTGCAGGGCGTAAAGGGCGTGGACTGCGCGATCTTTATGTATGAGACCGGGACGCTGGAGTACAAGGTGAGTCTGCGTTCAAACGGTCTTGTCAATGTGGCGGAGGTTGCCTTGAAATTTGGCGGCGGCGGTCATGTACGTGCCGCGGGATGTACGATGAACGGTACATATCATGACAATATCAACAACCTGTCGCGGGAGATTGCGTCCCAGCTTAAATGGAAGCAGGAGTAGGTGTAGAAAGAGACAGGGATATTTATGTACAATGGCATTATGAATGTTTATAAGGAGGCGGGGTTTACGTCCCACGATGTGGTGGCGAAGCTCCGGGGTATCTGTAAACAGAAGAAAATAGGGCATACAGGGACACTCGACCCGGATGCGGTCGGCGTGCTTCCTGTATGTTTTGGTTCGGGCACGAAATTGTGCGACATGCTCACGGACTGGGATAAGGAGTATATCGCCACGCTCCGGCTGGGGGTGGCGACGGACACGCAGGACCTGTCGGGACAGGTGTTATTTCATGCGGAGGAGGAGACGGTTTCCGCGCTCACGCCAGAGCAGGTGCGGGAGGGCATTCTGGGCTTTCTCGGCGATTATGACCAGATTCCCCCTATGTACTCGGCTCTCAAGGTGAATGGAAAAAAGCTCTATGAGCTGGCGAGAGCGGGAAAAGAGGTGGAGCGCAGGCCGCGCAGGGTACAGATCCGGGAGCTGGAGATTCTGGAAATGCAGCTTCCCACGGTCAGGTTCCGGGTGGTATGCTCCAAGGGAACTTATATACGCACGCTCTGCCATGATATCGGAGAGCAGCTTGGGTGCGGCGGCGCCATGGAGACCTTGATGCGGAGCCGGGTGGGGATTTTCGGGCTTGAGGGGGCGCTTCGGCTTTCGGAGATTGAGAAGCTGCGGGATGAAGATAAAATATCTGACGTTATTATTCCGCCTGACGCTGTTTTTGCGGCGTGCAGGGAAGTGAAGGTGACGCCGGAGGCACGCAGGCTTTTGGAAAATGGGAATAAAATCCCGTCGGGAATGCTTGCGGGCCATGATTTGCCGCAGGCAAAAGAGTGGCTGCGGATGTATGACGGCGAGGGACGATTTTATGGTATTTATGAGTATCACGCGGGAGCAAAAGAGGCAAGGCCTGTAAAAATGTTTCTGTGAGCATATAAATACGTTTGTTATAAAATCTGATGTACAGGATGGCATAAATTGGAAACTGGGGCAGGCAGCATGCAGATTATAGAAAATACGACAGAATTTCATCTGGAAAACAAGAGCGCCGTTGCGCTTGGGAAGTTTGACGGGATTCATCTGGGTCACCGGCGGCTTTTGGAGCGGGTGCTGGAGCAGAGGAAGCGGGGGCTTCAGGCCGTAGTTTTTACCTTTGATACTTCGGCGGCGTCATTTTTTGGCGGGGAGATGAAGGAACTGTCTACCAGGGAAGAGAAGAGGGCTGTGTTTTCGCGGATGGGCATAGATGTGCTGATTGAATTTCCCCTAAACAGGGAGACGGCGGCTACGGAGCCGACGGACTTTATCGCGCGTTATCTGGCCGGACAGATGCAGACAGAATATCTTTGCGCGGGGCCGGATATTTCCTTCGGGAAGGGCGGGGCCGGAAACTATGCGCTCCTGGCCGGTTATGCCGGAACTTACGGGTATCAGGTGGAACTGATCGAAAAAGTCCGCGTGGACGGGGAGGAAGTCAGCTCCACCAGAGTGCGGCAGGCGGTCCGGGCAGGGGAGATGGAGAAGGCCTCCGCCATGCTGGGCGCGCCCTACCGTGTGAGCGGGAAAGTGGTGCACGGCAGGCAGCTCGGGAGACAGCTCGGTATGCCTACGGCGAACCTTCTGCCGGATGGGAGAAAACTCCTGCCCCCGAACGGGGTTTACTATTCCCGGGCAAAGCTTGGGGAAAAGACTTACCGGGGGATTTCCAACGTGGGATATAAGCCTACCGTTTCGGAGGAGAAAATTATGGGTGTGGAAACCTATCTCTACGACTTTGCGGAAGAGGTCTACGGCAGGGATATGACAGTGGAGCTTTTGGCATTCCGAAGGCCGGAGAGGGCCTTTGAAAGTGTGGAGGCGCTGCGGCGGCAGATCGGGGCCGACGTGGAGGCCGGGAGAAATTTTCCATAATTACAGTGCATTCCCCGGTTGCACTGTAATGTTGTATACATACAAAATGCGACCTTCCCCGTCATTTTTTGTCGTAAGGGGTTGTAAGAGTTTTTCTTTTTCGATACAATAGAACCGTGTAGCTTTTCAATGGGGAAAAGAACAAAGGAAGGATATCTAAACCAAGATGAATACATCGATTATTCTTTCCATGGCGGGCGGCCTGGGGCTGTTCCTGTATGGTATGCGCATTATGAGCGACAGCATCGAGAAGGTTGCGGGCGCCAAGCTGAGAGGGATACTGGAGCGGCTGACGACCAACCGCTTTATGGCTATTTTAGTAGGTGTGTTCTTTACGGCGGTCATTCAGTCCTCATCTGCATGTACAGTCATGGTGGTCAGCTTTGTTAACTCGGGCCTGATGACGCTCACGCAGGCGGCGGGTGTGATCTTTGGCGCGAATATCGGTACGACGGTAACGGCGCTCCTTGTTTCCTTTAAATTAGAGAAAGCGGCGCCTGTGATCCTGCTTGCGGGCGTGCTCGTTATTATGTTTGTAAAGAAGCAGAAGATTTCCCAATGGGGAGAGGTCATTATCGGCTTCGGCGTTCTGTTTATGGGACTGAGCACCATGTCGGGCGCCATGTCGGGTATGAAGGATTCCCCGGCGGTGCTGCTTATGTTTGCTTCCCTCAAATCTCCGATTCTGGCGGTTCTTCTGGGAACCATACTGACGGCGGTGATTCAGAGCTCTTCCGTGACAGTCAGCATCATGGTGCTTCTGGCGAATCAGGGACTGATGAGCATGGATATCGGCATGTTTATTATTCTGGGCTGTAATATCGGTGCCTGCACTTCAGCGCTGCTTGCTTCCCTGAACGGTAAGAAGGATGCAAAGAGGGCGGCGGCGATTCATCTGATTTTCAACGTGATAGGTACAATCATAGTTTACATAATATTTACGCTGGCTGTGGAACAGATTGTCGGCGGTCTGTCGGTTCTTGCTCAAGGCGACCCGGGAAGAATGGTCGCATACGCCCATATACTGATTAAGGTTTTTCAGGTTGTCCTCATGATGCCGTTTGTCAAACAGATTGTGAAGCTGACCTATGTGATTGTGCCCGGCGACGACAAGAAGATTGGTTACCGGGACAGCTACCAGCTTAAGTATATTGGCGAGAAGGTAGTCTTAAATCCTGCCACGGCGGTGGTCGAGGTGATCAAGGAGCTTGACCGTATGGGCTCCCTTGCGGACGAAAACCTGAACCGTGCCATGAATGCACTGGTTACGCTGGACAGGGAGGAGATCGACGAGGTTTATGAGGTGGAGAAGAATATCGACTTCTTAAGCCATGCCATTACCAATTATCTGGTGAAGATCAACCAGACAACCCTGCCGATCGAGGACTTGAAAAGCATCGGCGCGCTGTTCCATGTGGTGAACGACATTGAGCGGATCGGCGACCATGCGGAGAATATTGTGGATGCGGCGGTACAGAGAGAAGAGACAGGCGTGGGATTCTCCAAAGCGGCGCAGCGGGAGCTGGGCGAGATGATGGACATGGTCAATACGCTCCTGCGCTTCTCCTTTGAAATGTTTGTCAAGAGCACGGAGGAGCATGTGGAGGATATCAGAAATCTGGAAGAGGCGATAGACGAGAAGGAGAAAGAGCTGCAGCAGCGTCATATTGAGCGGCTTTCCAACAACGAGTGCACGCCGGAGGCGGGCGCGATGTTCTCGGATATCGTGTCGGGGCTTGAGAGAGTAGCGGATCATGCCATAAATATAGCTTTTGCGAACAGCTATTTTGAGCCGAATTAGGATGTACGGCAGAGGACAGAGAGGAATTGGTTCCGAATGAGGAGACGGGAAGCTTTACTTATAATAGCGGGTGTTATGATTATGCATACGCCGCTTTCGGTGCAGGCATCCATGCCTGCGCCTGATCTTTTGCCGATCGGGCAGCTGAGGCTGGACAAGGAGCCTTCGGAGGAGGCCGGACAGGTCAGTGGAAACAGTGCGGAGGAAAGCGGCGGGGGGGATGATGCGGAGACGGTGCAGGATGTGCTGAACGAGGATGCCATCGGATCAGGCGCGATCCTGATATCCGATAAGACGGCGGAGGATTATGAGCTTGCCTATGAGCGGGCTAAGAATGCCAACTGGGGCTATACGAATCTGGGGATTGCGGATGTGAGCGATAATCTGAATATCCGCGCCATCGCCGCGGAGGACGGCAGGCTTGTGGGGAAACTGCCAAGAAATGCGGCCTGCGAGGTGGTCGACACGGACGGTACCTGGGCGCATATCCAGTCCGGCAGCGTGGAGGGATATGTCAGTCTGGAGTATCTTCTGACGGGTGTTCCCGCGAAGTTTAAGGCGGAGGAGCTGGCGACTACCGTTGCGAGGGTGACCACGGACGGCCTGAATGTCAGGGCTGAGGCGAATACGGAGTCTGAGGTGATTACACTGGTGGCCCAGGGCGAGGAGCTGGAAGTGGCGGCCGTGGAGGGAGACTGGGTTAAGGTACTTTTGGATGATGACGAGGTCTTTGTCTCTGCGGAGTATGTGGAAGTGAGCGCGCAGCTTAGTACGGCGGTCACCATGTCGGAGCTGCTTTACGGGCAGGGCATTTCTGATGTGCGGGTGGATATCTGCCAGTATGCGAAGGAATTTATCGGCAATCCCTATGTGTGGGGCGGTACCAGTCTGACGAAGGGAGCGGACTGTTCCGGTTTTGTTATGAGCGTCTTTAAGAAGTATGGCGTGAAACTTCCGCGGAATTCTAGGGCGCAGGCAAACAGCGGCACTACCATCAAGGTGTCGGAGGCGAAGCCGGGCGACCTGATCTTCTATGCAAAGGGCAAAACCATCAACCATGTGGCGATTTATATCGGAAACGGACAGGTCGTACACGCCAGCAGCCCCAAAACGGGAATTAAGATTTCCAACGTAACCTACCGCTCGCCCTTCAAGGCGGTGAGGGTACTGTACGACTGAGACAGCGCGGTCATACGAAGCGGCGGGAAGGCTGCATAAATTCTCTGATGGGCAATAGAACGCTTCGGAATGGATGGAAAGATGGAAAAACGTATTTTGTCGTATAGAAAATATATGGATGAACTGCTTTTGCGGGAAGATGCCGATTGGGAACGGATCCGGAAGGAACACCTCGTGCAGGTCGGATTTTTTCAGCATGAGAGGCTGATCCATCTGATTGTCACTGTGGCCTTCGCCCTGTGTGCCGTGCTGTCTGCGGGAATGGCTTTTCTGCTGATGGCCCTGGGAACGGAGGGCGCGGGAAGCTGGCTTCTCGTGGTGGCGGCGTTTCTGGTTCTGCTGATTCCTTATGTGCGCCATTATTATATATTGGAGAATGAGGTGCAGAAAATGTACAGGCAGTACGATGGGATTATCGCAAAGATGGGAAAAACAGGCTTTACAATGGAGAAACACTGTGGTAAAATATGACGGTATGAATTTCAGCCGACACGCAGAGGCGGGACACTCCGACCCCTTCTTGGTGTCAGGCGGTTGTCAGGGCAGCCCCCTGAAGGAAAGGAGAAATTATGATTTCTAAGGAAAAGAAGACAGCGATTATTAAAGAGTATGCCAGATCCGAGGGCGACACAGGTTCACCGGAGGTACAGGTAGCGGTTCTGACGGCAAGAATCCAGGAGCTGACAGAGCATCTGAAAGAGAATCCGAAGGATCACCACTCCAGAAGAGGCCTTTTGAAAATGGTAGGTCAGAGACGAGGCCTGCTTGGCTATCTGAAAGATAAGGATATTGAGAGATACCGTACACTGATCGAGAAGCTTGGACTTCGTAAATAGTAAGGGATGATGAGCGGAGATAGGGTTGGCAGGTCCGACCCTAAATCCGCTCTTCTAGTATAAGAAAGAACGCCCGCTTACGGGTAAAAGAAGCCGCGAAGCGGTGAAGGCGCGGAATGTGCGATTTTATGGGTGGCGCGAGATGAACCGATTGCGCGTTGCTCAATCACGGGATTTGCTTCGCGAACGCTGACATTAGTGTGAATGAACTGGGAGAAAAGAAGAGAGAAGAAGAGAGAAGAAGGAGAGAAGACTATGTACAAGAGTTACACTTTAGAACTCGCCGGGCGTACCCTTCGGGTGGATATCGGCAGAGTCGGCAAACAGGCAAACGGCTGCGCTTTTATGCAGTATGGGGAGACCACCGTGTTATCCACGGCGACGGCCTCCGATAAACCCAGGGACGGCATTGATTTCTTCCCCTGCAGCGTGGAGTATGAGGAGAAGTTTTACTCTGTGGGTAAGATTCCTGGCGGCTTCAATAAGAGAGAGGGTAAGCCCTCCGAGAACGCGATTCTCACAAGCCGCGTGATTGACCGCCCCATGAGACCTTTATTCCCGAAGGACTACCGCAATGACGTGACCTTAAACAATCTGGTGATGAGCGTAGATCCCGCATGCCGCCCGGAGCTGGTGGCGATGATCGGAACGGCTATTGCGACATGTATCTCAGATATCCCCTTTGCAGGCCCCTGCGCGATGACGCAGATGGGTATGGTGGATGGCGAACTGATTGTCAATCCTTCCCAGGAACAGTGGGACAAGGGTGACCTGAAGATGACGGTGGCCTCTACTGCGGAGAAGGTGATGATGATCGAGGCGGGTGCCAACGAGGTGCCGGAGGCAAAGGTGTTGGAGGCGATCTACAAGGCTCATGAGATAAACCAGACCCTGATTGCATTCATCAACCAGATCGTGGCCGAGGTGGGCAAGCCCAAGCACACTTACGAGAGCTGTGCGGTTCCCGAGCAGATGTTTGAGGACATGAAGAAAATCGTGACGCCCGAGGAGATGGAGACGGCTGTCTTCACCGACGAGAAGCAGGTGCGCGAGGAGAATATCAGAAATATCACGGCGAGACTGGAGGAGGCTTTCGCGGAGAACGAGGACTATCTGGCGGTACTCGGCGAGGCGGTATACCAGTATCAGAAAAAGACCGTGCGCAAGATGATCCTCAAGGATCACAAGCGCCCCGACGGCAGGGCGTTAGACCAGATCCGTCCGCTGGCCGCGGAGGTGGATATCATTCCGAGAGTGCACGGTTCCGCTATGTTTACGAGAGGACAGACACAGATCTGCAATGTATGTACGCTGGCGCCCCTCTCCGAATTACAGAAGGTGGACGGCTTAGACCCGAACATCACGGGCAAGAGATATATGCACCACTACAATTTCCCGTCCTACTCCGTAGGCGAGACGAAAGTGAGCAGAGGACCGGGCAGAAGAGAGATCGGCCACGGCGCGCTTGCAGAGAGAGCGCTTTTGCCGGTGCTTCCCTCTGAGGAAGAATTCCCTTATGCAATCCGCACCGTGTCGGAGACCTTTGAATCCAATGGTTCTACATCCATGGCTTCCACCTGTGCGTCCTGCATGTCCCTGATGGCGGCGGGCGTGCCGATCAAGAAGATGGTAGCGGGTATTTCATGCGGTCTGGTAACGGGTGATACGGATGACGATTTCGTACTGCTGACAGATATTCAGGGCCTTGAGGATTTCTTTGGCGATATGGACTTTAAGGTGACGGGTACCCACGACGGTATCACGGCGATCCAGATGGATATCAAGATCCACGGCCTGACGAAGCCCATCGTGGAGGGTGCGATTGAGAGATGCCGCGAGGCGAGGGAGTTTATTATGGCAAACTGCATGAGCCCTGCCATTTCCGCACCCCGCAAGGAGGTTGGGCCTTATGCGCCTAAGATTATTTCCATCCAGATTGATCCCGACAAGATCGGCGATGTGGTCGGCCAGCGCGGCAAGACCATCAACGAGATCATTGCGCGCACGGGCGTGAAGATCGATATCAACGACGAGGGTCAGGTTTCTGTCTGCGGTACGGAACACGATATGATGGACAAGGCTGTTGACATGATTAAAATGATTACTACGGACTTTGAGGAAGGACAGATCTTCCAGGGCACCGTGGTAAGCATCAAGGAGTTCGGCGCATTCATCGAGTTTGCACCGGGCAAGGAGGGCATGGTTCACATCTCCAAGATCGCGAAGGAGAGAATCAACCGCGTGGAGGACGTGCTGACTCTTGGAGACAAGGTGACGGTTGTGTGCCTCGGTAAGGATAAGATGGGCAGAATCAGCTTCTCCATGAAGGATGTGGCACAGGTCTGACAGCGTGAGAAGTGCTTCTAAAGCTTTCTGGCCGCTGGATGGGACCAAAGGCGGCAAAGCTGACTTGGAAGTGAGAAGTCTCATGTGGGAGAATGCTGCGCATTCCCCGTGAATCAGAGTAAAATAAGTGAGGATATATGAAAAATTCGGGCGTAGATTCACGCACGAAGGATAAGGATGGCGGGACATACGTTACGAAACGCCATTTGGAAGAACTGGTAAAGCTGCAGACCAGCGTACTGCGACAACAGGCGCTGGAACTGCGGCGGCTGCATGAACACATCATAGAAATACTGGGCAATGTGGTGGAGTTCCGCAATCTGGAGTCGGGCGAACATGTGAAGCGTGTGAAGGCCTTTACCAGAATCCTTGCGGAGCATCTGGCGAAAGCGTGCCCGGAATACCAACTGGATAAAGAAGCCGTCGATGTGATTACAGCGGCGGCTGCTTTGCATGATGTGGGAAAAATCGCGATCCCTGACGCGATTCTCTTAAAGCCTGGGAAGCTTACCGCGCAGGAATTTGAAGTGATGAAAACGCACACGACAAAAGGGTGCGAAATCATGGCAATGCTGGGTGATATGCAGGAAGGGGAATACGGCAGGGCGGGCTATGAAATCTGCCGCTGCCATCACGAGCGTTATGACGGGAAGGGTTATCCCGACGGACTGAAGGGGGAGGAAATTCCCGTTGCCGCACAGATCGTTTCCCTGGCGGACGTCTACGATGCGTTAATCAGCGAACGCTGTTATAAGAGCGCGTACACGCCCGCAGAGGCGTACGATATGATTATGCGGGGAGACTGCGGTCAGTTTTCTCCCAAGCTCCTGTTATGTCTGGGTGAAGCAAGAAGAGAGCTTGAGGAGAAAGCAGAGAGCGGCAGGGCGCTTACCATGTAGAGGAATTGCCCGCCTTTTCCTCGCAGTATTTACAGCGGTAGATTTGCTTTTCTTCGTCCGCCAGCACGAAGATGTGCGGCAGCTCCTGCTCAATGGAAGTGATGCAGCGCGGGTTTTTGCATTTCAGCACGTTGTGAATCTCACGGGGGAGCACAAGCTCCTTCTTATCTACAATGTTTCCGTCCTTGATCACGTTGACGGTGATGTTGTGGTCGATCACGGCAAGGATATCCAGGTTCAGTGTGTCTATATCACACTCTACTTTCAGGATATCCTTTTTTCCCATCTTGTTGCTGCGGGCATTTTTGATGATCGCCACCGTACAGTCCAGCTTGTCCAGTTTCAGGTGGTGATAGATTTTAAGGCTTTTGCCCGCCTCAATATGGTCGAGCACGAAGCCCTCCTCAATTTTTCCTACATTTAACATATGGCGATACCTTCCTTCTGGTCTGCAGCAGTCTGGGCTGCTGACATAAAATTGGTAAATAACAGTTGGTTTTACGCGGCTCAGTTTTCTATCCCAAGCAGTGTCAGTATCAACGCCATTCTCACATAGACGCCGTACTGCGCCTGTTTGAAGTATACGGCGCGGGGATCGTCATCCACCTCCACGGAAATTTCATTGACCCGGGGCAGGGGATGGAGAACCAGCATGTCCTCTCTGGCGGCGGACAGCTTTTTTTTGTCCAGAATATAAAAGTCTTTCAGCCGTACATAATCCTCTTCATTAAAGAAGCGCTCCTTCTGTACTCTGGTCATATAGAGGAGATCAAGCGACGGCATACAGTCTTCCAGACGGATTACTTCCTCGTAGGGAATGGCCTTTTCCGTCAGCATGTCCGTGATATAGTCGGGCACCTTCAGCTCTTCGGGGGAGATAAAGATGAAACGGATCTGGTCGTAGCGGATCAGGGCGTTAATGAGAGAATGTACGGTTCTTCCGAATTTCAGGTCGCCGCACAGTCCTATGGTAAAACCGCCGAGTCTTCCTTTTAAGGAACGGATGGTGAGCAGATCCGTGAGGGTCTGTGTGGGATGCTGGTGTCCGCCGTCCCCTGCATTGATGACGGGAATGCCGGAACGTTCCGCGGCTACCATGGGCGCGCCCTCCTTGGGATGCCGCATGGCACAGATATCCGCGTAACAGGAGACGATGCGGATGGTATCGGAGACGCTCTCGCCTTTTGCGGCGGAAGAGGAAGCCGCATCGGAAAAGCCCAGAATCTGTCCCCCGAGATTCAGCATGGCGGCTTCAAAGCTTAAGCGTGTGCGCGTGCTCGGCTCGTAAAAGCAGGTGGCCAGTTTTTTGCCTTCACAGGCATGGGCGTATTTTGCGGGATCGGCTTCAATCCGGTTAGCCAGATCAAAGAGTCTGTCCAGCTCTTCCACGGAAAAGTCCAGCGGGTTCATTAAATGTCTCATAAAGTATATCACTCCTTTGCTGTATGATCCAAAAAAATAGAAGAGAAAAATCTCTTCTATTTTTCGGTTTATGACATATAGGATAACAACTCTTCCACGGGCTTACGCCGGGGAGCAGCAGGCGCCTCATCGGGATAGCCAACCGGGATGAGAGCGACAAGCTCTCTGTCCTCGGGAAGCTGTAAGAGAGATTCCGCCGCACTCTGGTCAAAGAGACCAAGGATCACGGAACCAAGCCCCTGTTCGTATGCCGCAAGGCAGAGGCTCTGGGATGCGATACCGGCGTCGTACATCTGCCAGCCGTCGCCGCGGGGAGTGCTGAAGGAACCGTCACGCTCATAACCGCTGCGGTTTTTGATAATGGTAACAGCCATCAGTACGGGAGCCGCCGTAATGATATCACCGTTAGGGGGATACATGGCGGTGCACTCTCTGGCTATTTTTTCCTTTAACGCGCCCTCTACGGCAATGTAGCGGGTGATCTGTGTATGCTTCCAGCTCGGGGAGTAGGAAGCGGTTTCGACGATCTCGGACAAAAGCTCATGGGAAACAGCGTCTGTCTTGAATTTTCGTATGCTCCTGCGCCCTACGATACAGTCTTTAGCGGTCATGTAGCGTCCTCCTTATGGTGTGGTGTAGTTACGATTCGGTTACTATATTTTGTATATCATAGCATAAAGGAAGGGGGGACGCAAGTGGGATAAAAGGACGATACCGGGTGATACGATGCGCGATGTAAAGACTACGGCCGGATTGTGGGGGATTTCCACAACGCGGGTTGCCAAATTGTGCCGGGAGGGAAAGGTTACGGGAGCGGTCAAGGACGGAAAATCGTGGCTGATTCCCGAGGAGGCGGCTAAGCCTGCGGACGGCAGGGTAAAGGGCGTACGGGAGGCCGTCTCCACAAACGGTGAAAGAAGACTGCCTCTGCCGATTGGCATTTCGGAATACCGGCTGGCCTCGACGCAGTATTATTATATAGATAAGACGATGCTGATAAAGGATTTTCTGGATGAGCGTCCTATGGTTTCGCTGTATACCAGACCCCGCCGTTTCGGGAAAACCCTGAATATGGATATGCTGCGGACTTTTTTTGAAAAAACAGGGGAAGACACCTCCGTTTATTTTGAGGATAAGCTGATCTGGGACTGCGGGGAGGAATACCGGGCATGTCAGGGGAAATATCCGGTGATTTTTGTCTCTTTTAAGGATCTGAAATTTAACACCTGGGCGGAAACCTTCCAGATGCTCAAGGCCGTTATTGGCAACGAGTTTGTCCGTCACAGGGAATTGGAAACAGCGGAAAACTGCAGCGATCTGGACCGGAAATATTATAGGGAGGTGGCCGGGGGAACCGTGGATGCGGTGGCGCTGTCGGGCGCCTTTGATGTTTTGTCGAGAATGCTCTGCCAGCATCACGGCATGGAAGTGATTATCATTATAGACGAATACGATATTCCGATTCAACAGGGGCATACGCACGGGTTCTACGATGAGGTCATAGATTTTATGAGGAACCTGTTCTCGGGAGGATTGAAGGACAACAGGCATCTGGCTTACGGGTTTTTAACGGGAATCCTGCGCGTCGCCAAGGAGAGCATTTTCAGCGGCCTTAACAATCTGGTCATCCACTCCGTCATAGACGATAAGTACAGCCGGTATTTCGGTTTTACAAGGGATGAGGTGGAGAAGATGGCGGCATATTACCATGCGGAGGATAAGATGAACGAACTGGTCGAGTGGTATGACGGCTATCGTTTTGGCGACACCGAGATTTTTAACCCATGGTCTGTGATTAATTATTTCAGCATAGGCTGTAAACCGAGAGCGTTCTGGCAGGCGACGGGCAGCAATGAGATTATTTCGGAAGTGATTGCGGGGGCGGATGAGGAGATCTATGAGCGGCTGGAAAAGCTGCTGCGGGGTGAAAAATTTACGACGTTAATAGATACGGGTGTTATTTATCCCCAGATACAGAAGAACCCATCCACCATATACAGTTTTCTTCTGGTGGCCGGGTATCTGAAGGCGGAGAATGTGGACATTTCCCAAAGCGGGGACTTTATAGGGGAGGTGTCGCTCCCCAACAAGGAAATCAAGGCCGTGTATAATAAGGAGATTTTGCAAAAGCTGGATGGCATTGTTTCCCAGTCGTCAGCGGTTTCCATTCAGGAGGCTGTCTATGCCAATGATGTTTCACGGCTGCAAAAGAGCGTGGAGAAGCTGCTCCTGCAGTCGGCCAGCAGCTTCGACACAGCGGGAGAGATGTTTTTTCATGGTCTGTTTCTGGGAATCTGCGCTCTGTTTGACGACAGATATTATCTGAGTTCCAACAGGGAATCTGGGAAGGGACGCTTATATATCCAGCTTATGCCAAAGGATAACAGCAGGCCGGGGATACTGATCGAGCTGAAATCGGAAAAGTATATGACGGATGTGCAGCTGGAGGCTTTGGCGCAGTCGGCTCTTGATCAGATCAATAATCGGGAATACGATACGGAGATGAAGACGAGAGGCGTCAAAACCATATTTAAGTATGGCGTGGCTTTCAGCGGTAAGAATGTGAAGATTGTGAAATAGGGGCGGATATGATACACTAGACATAAGTATTGCAAACAGAAAAGGAGCGGGACAACCATGGAAGAAATCAGGGGCGAAATGCAGGATATAGATGACAGAGAGGAAAGGGAAGACGTGCGGGAGTATGTGGAGCGAAAGCGCTGGCTTTTTTTCGGCCTGCCTTTCAGCTTTACGAAGTATACGGTGAACGAGAGGGTGATTACCATTAACGCGGGTCTGCTCAACACGACAGAAAACGACTGCTATTTATATAAAGTGCAGGATGTGGAACTGAAAACCAGTCTGGCGGAGCGCATTTTCGGGCTTGGCACCGTGGCCTGTTATACGGGGGATAATACGCATCCCCAGCTTTTTCTGGAGCACATCAAAAACGCGAAGGAAGTCAAGGATTATATCCTGCATGCTTCCGAGGAGGCCAGAAGAAAGAGGCGCACGCTGAACACGCTGAATATCAATGCGGGTGACATGGATGCCGATGATGATTGAGCCCGGAGTTTCGACGTCGAAACATGATGGAGAAATCAGTGCAACATCGATGCCATTGATGATTGAGCCCCGGGAACCGGCGGACGCAACAGCCGCGGCCTCTGCTGTCTGACGGCGCGCTCCGGCGCGGATTCAGTCCGGGCGCAGGGAGGGATCGTTTTCCCGGAGGAGGCGCTCGAAGAGGAGGCCTGTGACAAACCAGCAGGGGGCGAAGTCGAGGCGGATCACCTTGGCCAGATTCCAGCGGCAGCGTTCATAATTCCAGGGACAGAGTTCCCGGCGGCTTAACCACATGCCGGTGAGAAATTCCCCGGTGAAGATCAGACCCGTGTAGGTCAGCCCGCGAAACAGCAGGGAGCGGTTTCTCAGCAGGCGGCAGACGGGCGAAAGGAAAGCGGCCATCCCGTAGATGGGAAACATCCAGATGGAGGTTGCGCCGGGGAGTTTTAAGTCACGCCTGCGGAAAGCGTGAAAGGCCGTGAAGGTGATTTCCAGAAACCACCCCAGCAGGCCGCAGTGAATGAAGTTGTGCAAAAATTTTTTCATAGGGACAGTATTGCCCGGTTCCGGCGCATTTATGCAGTTAGGTACAGCAGTCTGTGATCCGGGGCGGATGGATGGAAAGAGGAGTATGAGGGAAGGGAAAAGGAAGGGAGAGCCATGAACTACCGTGAAGCCATGCAGTATGTTGACGAATTGCGGCCTCTTGGCAGCGTCATGGGGCTGGATACCATGCGCCGGCTGTGCGCCGCGCTGGGTGATCCGCAGGATAAACTGAAGTTTGTGCATATTGCCGGAACCAACGGCAAAGGCTCGACGCTCGCCTATATTTCCACGATTATGCAGGAAGCGGGATACCGGGTCGGCAGATATATTTCTCCAACCGTGAAGGGCTACAGGGAACGGTTTCAGGTGAATGGCCGCGAGATTACGCAGTCGGGGCTTTGCAAGTATCTGGAGCAGGTAAAGGCGGCGGCGGAGAAAATGGCGGCGGAGGGGGATGCGCACCCCACTCTTTTTGAGGTGGAAACGGCCGTTGCCTTTTTGTATTTTCTGGATAAGGAATGCGATCTGGTGGTGCTGGAGACAGGGCTCGGCGGCGCGCTGGACGCCACAAACGTGGTGAATACGACGCTGGCGGCGGTTTTTGCCTCCATCAGCATGGATCACATGGATATTCTGGGGGAGAGCCTGAGAGAGATTGCGCTCGCGAAAGCTGGTATTATAAAAAACAAGTGCTATGTTATATCGGTGAAACAGGATCCGGAAGTAATGAAGATTCTGCGACAGTCCGCCCTTATCAAAAAAGGAAAGTTTCTCACGGCGGACATATCCCGTGCGAAGAGGATCCGGTACGGTGTGACGAAGCAGAGCTTTGATTATGACAAGTATAAGGATCTGTCGATATCCATGCCGGGACAGTTTCAGATTGAGAATGCGGTTTTGGCGGTGGAGACGGTTCTTGCGCTTATAAGGTGCGGCTTCAGGGTGCCCGAGGAAAAGCTCAGGCAGGGGCTGTACGGTGCGAAGTGGCCGGGACGTTTCGACGTGATTGCGAGGAGGCCGCTCTTTATTGCGGATGGCGCCCATAATGAGGATGCCGCTAAAAAATTGGCGGAAAGTATTCGTTTTTATTTTACAAACAGGAAAATAATTTATATAATGGGAATGTTACAGGACAAAGAATACGACAAGGTGATTCGGCATACCTTTGAACTGGCATCCCATATCATTACCGTAACGCCGCCCGTGAGCGGGCGCGCGCTGTCGGCGCTTGCACTGGCGCAGGCGGCCAGAGAGTATCACAGGGCCGTGACTGCGGCGGATAGTGTGCAGGAGGCGGTGGAAATAGCCTATCTCCTGACGGGAAAGGATAAGGATGCCGTTATCGTTGCCTTCGGCTCTCTTTCCTATCTGGGAGAACTGATGGATACAGTCGGGCACAGAGATACGATCAGGAGAGATACCCATGGTAAATCAGACAAAAATTAAAGAGGCGGTCAGGCTGCTTTTAGAAGGCATCGGCGAGGATGTGAACAGAGAGGGGCTGCGGGAAACGCCGGACAGAATTGCCCGTATGTACGGGGAGATATATGCGGGAATGGATGAGGATGCGGGAGATCATCTGGCGAAGACATTTGCCGTGGAGAGTAACGAGATTGTTCTGGTAAAAAATATCACCTTTTATTCTATTTGCGAGCACCATCTGATGCCGTTTTACGGAAAGGCGCATATCGCTTATTTACCGGACGGAAAAGTGGTCGGATTGAGCAAGCTTGCAAGGACGGTGGAGGTTTATGCCAGAAGGCCCCAGATTCAGGAGCAGATGACCATCCAGATCGTGGAGGCTGTTATGGAACACTTAAAGCCGCAGGGTGCGGTCGTTATGCTGGAGGCGGAGCATCTCTGTATGACCATGCGCGGGGTGGAGAAGCCCGGAAGCAGAACCATGACACTGGCATCCAGAGGCTGTTTTCAGGAAGACCCGAAGTGGCAGGAACTGTTTTTCCGCATGATCGGGGCGGATAAAGTGTATAATCAGGATTTAACACAGTGAACTTCTGTGGATAAGTAATCATACAATAAAGAATACGGAGGACAGGAAAATGAGGATAGGACAGAGGGATTTCAGAACAAAAGGACATGCTTATGTGATGGGAATACTCAACATAACACCCGATTCCTTTTCTGACGGAGGAAAGTATAACGAGCTGGATCAGGCGCTGTATCATGTAGAACAAATGATAACAGATGGTATGGATATCGTGGATGTGGGCGGGGAGTCCACAAGACCCGGTTACACACAGATTTCCGTGCAGGAGGAGATCGACAGGGTAGCTCCGGTGATTGAAGCGATTAAATCCAGATTTAATGTTCCGATTTCTCTGGATACATACAAGTCCGAGGTGGCAAAAGCCGGTATTGCAGCGGGCGTGGACATGATTAATGATATCTGGGGGTTAAAGTATGATGAAAATATGGCGCAGGTGATTGCGGAGTCGGGACTTCCCTGCTGTCTGGCACATAACCGCAAGGATTCGAAGTATGGCAATCTGATCGAGGATATGTTCTGGGATCTGGAATCCTCCCTGGAGCTGGCAAACAGCAAGGGAATCGCATACGACAAGATTATTCTGGATCCCGGCATCGGCTATGGCAAGAGCTACGAGAACAATCTGGAGATTATCGATAACCTCCAGAAATTCCATTCCCTCGGCTATCCGCTGCTTCTTGGCGCGAGCCGGAAGTCCGTGGTGGGCATGGGACTGGATCTTCCTGTGAATGAGCGTGTGGAAGGAACGCTGGTAACTACGGTTTACGGCGTTCAGCGGGGCGTTATGTTTGTGCGGGTACATGATGTGAAGGAGAATGTCCGCGCCGTTAAGATGACCGAGGCGATACGCGACGGTTACAGGAATTAGAGCATGGCAGGATTAGATATCGGATGTTACATAATGATTCCCTGCCCGTGCAGGAAAGGAGCCGTTCGGTAATGGATCAGATTATTGTGGACGATCTGCGGATATATGCCTATCATGGGGTATACCAGCAGGAGAACGAGAAAGGGCAGAACTTCTATGTCAGCGTGGTTCTGGATACGGACACGAGAGCGGCCGGCATGGCGGATGATCTGGAATTATCCACAAACTACGGCGTGGTATGCCGTTTCCTGCACACTTTTCTCACGGAGCACACCTATAAGCTGATTGAGACGGCGGCGGAAAAGGCTTCGGAGGCGCTGCTTCTACAGTTTCCCTATGTGAGGCAGGTCACCATGGAGGTGAAAAAGCCGGAAGCGCCGATTACGGTTCCCTTCGGCTCGGTTTCCGTGAAGATTACGAGAGGCTGGCGGCGGGCATATATTGCCTGCGGCTCCAATATCGGAGATACAAGGGCGCACTTAAGCGCGGCGGTGGACGCGCTGCGCAGAGATAAAAGGTGCAGGGTACTGCGCGTTTCGGACTGGGTGGAGACGACGCCCTATGGCGGTGTGGAGCAGGCGGACTATTTGAACGGCGCGCTGTCCATGGAAACGCTCTATACGCCAGAGGAGCTTCTGGAGACACTGCAGGGGATTGAGAAGGCGGAGGCCAGAGAACGGAAGGAGCATTGGGGGCCGAGGACGCTGGATCTGGACATTCTTCTCTACGAGGGAATCGTGACGGATACGGAGAAGCTGACGATTCCCCATAGGGATATGCAAAACCGCGATTTTGTATTGAGACCGCTTTCACAGATCGCCCCGTATGAGATACATCCCGTTTTGGGAAAATCGGTGATGGAGCTTTTGACGGATGTGGAGCGGAATGGAGAAAAACATGTGTTATCGGATTGAATGATATAGGGAATCAGGAGAACAGACAGAAAAAGGGACTGCCCGCGCAGTCCCTTTAGTTATAAAATTTTGCGTTTATCCGAGTCCGCGAAGCGGATCTCGCAATCGAGCTTGCTCGATTTGCTATATAATAGGAAATTGCGACAGTGTAAACCATTCAAGGAGAATGCGGAGCATTCTCAGAGTTTGCCGCAGGCATACTCTTAATGTTCGCTGCCGAGCGACGATTTGTTATTGGAGATTCTCCAGCGCCGCTTCCCTTGCAGCGTCAAAGGTAGTCACATTGATGGGGCCGTAGGTGTAGGTTTTATATACCGGTGTGGACTCGTTAAAGGAATTAAAGTACACATACTCGGAAGTGATATTGATGTTCTGGTACACGCCTTCCCGCACGGTCTCCTGTAAGCTGCCGTCGGTCATCATCCGCTTGAGCGCCGGGGAGTCGGCAGAGCTGACCTGATAGTATATGTAATTGCCGTAGACATTGAACATATCGATACGGTCATTGGTCAGAACTTCCACCACATTGTTGGACAGATTATAGCGGCACAGCCGGTAGTTTTCCGCCACGTCCATGTAATAGACGTAACCGTCCTGCAGGATGGGATTCCAGATATTTCCCTGCCAGACCACGGAGTCCCTGTCCGTGGCGACGTCAAGGGCGTGGAGGTAATGATCCTCCGCCGCGCCGTTATAGTAGATTTTGCCGTTTACATAGCAGTTGGGATTGATGATCGCTTCCGCCACGGTCTGTCTGTCTTTTTTATCAATACGCACCTTGTCCAGGGAAGTGCCGATCTGCTTATCGTATTTTTCGTAGTAGAGATAGTTGCCGCAAAGCTGCATACTGACGATATCGCAGCGGTCTAAGCCGACCACGGACTTGCCTTTCAGATTGCTCCGGTAGATACCGGCCATGCGCACGGCGCTGCCGATGCCGCCGGACTCTGTGCCGCCGCTGACCTGGGCGTAGTAGAGATAATTACCCGCGGCGTTGATGGAAGAGACCGCACCCTCGTTAAATTTGACCAGATCCGTCTCGTCCGGGTTCATGGAGTAGAGGGCGAAATTGTCGTAAGCGTTGGCAAAATACACCCGCCCGTCCATCTCGCAGAAATAGCCGCCGTTGTTCAGGTTTCCGGGCGTGTTTCCGGTGGTAAATTCGTCGTTCATGGGAATACGGCCGCTCAGCATAACAAATAGGAACAGGACTATTAAAACAACTCCCGTTATAGAAAGAATCAGGATATTTTTTTGCTTGCCAGTCATGATATGTCCTCCCCGAAAAAACGTCCTTGTAACACTATTATTATATCTGGAAAGCCGCTTGCTATCAAGAACAAATTGCGGTAAACTTTAGGAAGGAATACGAACGGGAAAGGACTGGAAAAATGGATTTACTGGAACTGCGGGGGCAGCTTGACGGGATTGACGAGAAAATTGTGGCGCTTTATGAGGAGCGCATGGCAATTTCCTCTCAGGTGGCCGACTATAAGATTGAGACGGGAAAGAAGGTTTTTGACAGGGAGCGGGAGGAGGAGAAGCTTAAGAAAGTGCGTTCCCTCACCCATGATCCATTTAATGCACACGGCGTGCAGGAGCTGTTTGAGCAGATTATGTCCATGAGCAGAAAGCTCCAGTATAAGAAGCTGGTGGAGGCGGGATCTCTGGGAAGACTGCCCTTTATCGGGGTGGACAGGCTGGAGACGGAATGTGCCAGAGTGGTCTTTCAGGGAGCGGAGGGCGCCTACTCCCAGATGGCGATGCTCCGCTATTTTGGGGAGCAGGTGAAGAGCTTTCATGTGGAGACGTTCAGGGACGCCATGACGGCAATAGAGGAGGGGAGCGCGGACTTTGCGGTGCTTCCCATTGAAAATTCCACGGCGGGAATTGTCAGTGAGATTTATGATCTGCTGGTGGAGTTTGAGAATTATATCGTGGGGGAGCAGATCATAGAGATCGAACATTGTCTGCTGGGCGTGCCGGGGACGGCGCTTTCGCAGATTAAGACAGTGTACTCCCATCCGCAGTCGCTGATGCAGAGCGCCAGATATTTAAATGAACACGAGGACTGGAGACAGGTCAGCCTGAAAAATAACGCCTTTGCGGCCCGCAAGGTGAGCGAGGAGGGGGACATTACCCAGGCGGCCATCGCCAGTGAGCAGGCGGCTAAGATCTATGGTCTGGAGATTCTGGAGCGGGGGGTTAACCAGTCGGATACCAATTCCACCCGGTTTATCATTGTCACCAACCAGAAGATATTCAGGAAGGATGCGGGGAAGATCAGTATTTGTCTGGAGGTGCCCCATGAGAGCGGGTCGCTTTACCATATGCTGTCCCATTTTATCTATAATAATCTCAATATGACGAAGATTGAGAGCCGTCCTATCGAAGGCCGGAATTGGGAATACCGCTTTTTTATTGACTTTGAGGGGAATTTTACGGACGGCGCGGTGAAGAACGCCCTGAGAGGACTGCGGGACGAGGCGCGCAATATGAGAATACTTGGGAACTACTAGCGTGCAAAACGCGAAAAGTACTTCCAGCTTGGAGGGTTGAACACAATGCGTGAAGAGGAACTGATCATATATAAGGAATTTACGGACGGGGATATCCTGCGGGATGTGGTCTGGCTGATGGAGCATTACCGCTCCGGGGACGGCAGGGCCAGGCCGCTCTTTTACAGGTGTATGCACCGGCTTTCCGAGCAGGCGGCGGATCACGGCTTTTATGGGAACCTCTGGCACTGTTATCTGACAAATCTTCTGGTGAACAATGAAAACAGCTATAGCTGTGCCTGCGAGATGCGGGGCGAGGTGGAGGGCAGCATCAATGAGCTGGTGCTGCATGATATCGCCATTTTCAAGGAGTTTTTTGATTATGACTTTACGGAGATGATGGAGGTCCTAAAGGCGCCGGAGTTTGCCGTGGTTCTCGCCTATGAGGGGCCTTCCGCGGACAGTAAGATCTACAACAGGCGGATCCGGGACAGGATCTGCACACTGGCGCAGCATTTCGTGAAAAATGAGAACGCTGGGGCCATGAAAGCCACGCTCACCCAGTTTTACCGGGAGTACGGCGTGGGGGATCTGGGACTGCACAAGGCGTTCCGGGTGGAGCACACAGAGGACGGCGCGGCGATTGTGCCGATACGCAATATCGCGCATGTGTATCTGGATGACCTGGTGGGGTACGAGATTCCCAAGCAGAAGCTCCGGGAGAATACGGAGGCCTTCGTGGCGGGGCGGCGCGCAAACAACTGCCTGCTGTTCGGGGACGCCGGCACGGGAAAATCCTCCTGCGTAAAGGCCATCGCCAACGAATATTACGAGAAGGGGCTGCGTATTATTGAACTGTACAAGCATCAGTTTCAGGATTTGAACGCGGTGATCGCCCAGCTCAAAAACCGGAATTACAAGTTTATCATCTATATGGATGATTTGAGCTTCGAGGATTTCGAGGTGGAATACAAATACTTAAAGGCGCTGATCGAGGGCGGACTGGAGAAAAAGCCTGCCAACGTGCTGATTTATGCGACCTCCAACAGACGCCACCTGATCCGTGAGAACTACAGCGACAAGGCGGACAGGCGGGATGAGGATATGCATGCGGGAGACACGGTGCAGGAGAAGCTGTCTTTGGTTTACCGCTTCGGTGTGACCATCTTTTTCGGGTCGCCGGATAAAAAACAGTTCCAGCAGATCGTAAAGACGCTGGCGGAGAGAAACGGAATAAAGGCGCCGGATGAAGACCTGTTCCTTCTGGCGAATAAATGGGAGCTTTCCCACGGCGGCCTCTCCGGCAGGACGGCGCAGCAGTTCATTGACTTCCTGCTAGGCAAAAGCGAGAAGAACATCTGATGGGGGAATAAATAAGGGAAAATGAAAACATTTGCGGCGATAGACGTCGGCTCCTATGAGCTCGGCATGAAAATATTTGAAATTTCTTCTAAAAGCGGTCTGCGTGAGATCGACCATATCAGGCACCGGATTGATCTGGGGACGGATACTTTTGCCACGGGAAAGATCAGCTATGACCGTGTGGACGAGCTTTCCCGGGTGCTGCGGGACTACAACGACATTATGAAAAGCTACCGGGTGGACGATTACACCGCCTACGGCACCAGCGCAATCAGGGAGACGGAAAACACCATGATCGTTCTGGACCAGATCGCCCAGCGCACGGGCATCCGCATCGAGGTGCTCAGCAATTCGGAACAGCGTTTCCTGAATTACAAGGCCATTGCCTCCAGAGGGCGTTTCCATAAGATCGTGGAAAAGGGAACGGCGATTGTGGATATCGGCGGCGGCAGCATCCAGATTTCCCTCTTTGACAAGGATACGCTCGTTACAACCCAGAATATGCGTCTGGGCGTGCTGCGGCTGCAGGATCAGCTTGGACGGCTGAATATCAGCCCCAGACAGTACGAGGTGATTCTGGATGAGATGGTAAGTTCCCAGATTATGCTCTTCAAAAAACTGTATCTGAAGGACGGGCAGATTGAAAATATTATTGTGGTGGACGACTATATTTCCGCCATTGTCGGGAAGAACGTTTTGGAATTGGAGGAGAGCAGTGTGGAAGCGCCTGCCGTGGAGCGGTTTCTGGAACGGATCCGCTCCAAGTCGAACCAGCAGGCGGCTAAGGCGCTGGACGTGCCGGAGGAAAACATTCCTCTTCTCTATATTTCGGGTATCCTGATCAACCGGATCGCCAAGATGATGGGCGCCAAGATGATCTGGGCGCCGGGTGTGACGCTATGCGACGGCATGGCATACGAATATGCGGAGAAGCATAAGATCATCAGGGAAGAGCATGATTTCGAGCAGGATATTATTGCCTGTGCACAGAACATAAGCAAACGGTATATGGGCAGCAGGCGCAGGGGCGAGACGCTGGAAAAGATCGCGCTGACTATCTTTGACAGCATGAAGAAGGTGCACGGCTTGGGGAAACGGGAGCGGCTGCTTTTGCGGATTGCCACGCTTTTACATGACTGCGGCAAGTATATCAGTCTGGTGAATCTGGGCGAATGCTCCTACAATATTATCATGTCCACGGAGATCATCGGCCTCTCCCATACGGAGCGGGAGATCGTGGCGAATGTGGTGAAGTATAATCACATGGATTTTGACTATTGGCAGGCGATGAGTGGAAACAGCACCATTGACAGGGACGATTATCTGAGGATCGCGAAGCTGACGGCCATACTGAAGGTTGCCAACGGGCTGGACCGCAGCCATAAGCAGAAGTTTAAGGATGTAAAGGCGGTGCTGAAGGAGCGGGAGCTTGTCATTACCGTGGAGGAGTCGGTGGATATCACGCTGGAGAAGGGGCTGTTTACGAAACGTTCCGGCTTCTTCGAGGAGGTTTACAGCATCCGCCCGGTAATCCGGCAGCGCGGCCGATAATAAATAACATGTGTAATAGAAGGAGGCCATGGGATATGGCGCAGGGAAAAGTTTTTTCGGATGAAGCGTATTATACAAACAGGGAGCTGAGCTGGCTGCTGTTTAATGAGAGAGTGCTTGCGGAGGCGAGGGATAAGCAGCTGCCGCTGTTTGAGCGGCTGAAATTTTTAAGCATCACAGCGTCCAATCTGGACGAGTTTTTCATGGTGCGGGTGGCGTCCCTTAAGGATATGGTGAACGCGGGCTACAAGAAGCGGGACATTGCGGGAATGACGGCTGTGGAGCAGCTTGTGCGGGTGAACGAAAAGACCCATCAGCTTGTGAACCAGCAGTACCATACCTACAACCGTTCCCTTCTGCCGCAGCTTTCGGCGAACGGGTTCCGCATTATTACCCACCATGAGGACCTGACGAAGGGGGAGGCGGCCTATGTGGACAGCTATTTTACGGACAATGTCTATCCGGTGCTCACCCCTATGGCGGTGGATTCCTCAAGACCCTTTCCGCTGATCCGCAATAAGTCCCTGAATCTGGGGGCTTTGATGACGAAGAAAAACGGCGGCGGGGAGCTGGAATTTGCCACCGTGCAGGTGCCCAGCGTCCTTTCCCGTCTGGTGGAAATTCCCTCGGAGGAGGGGAGAAAGCTGATTCTTCTGGAGGAAGTGATTGAGCGCAACATACACAAGCTTTTCTTAAACTACGATATTGTCTGTACCTACCCTTTCCGGATCATGCGGAATGCGGATCTGACCATTGAGGAGGAAGAGGCGGAGGATCTGTTACAGGAGATTGAGAAGCAGCTCAAAAAGAGACAGTGGGGACAGGTGATCCGCCTGGAGGTGGAGGAGGGAATCGACAGCCGCCTCCTCAGGCTGATCCGTGAGGAGCTGGCAATCCCGAAGGAAGACATTTATGCCATCAGCGGGCCGTTAGACCTTACCTTTCTGATGAAGCTCTACGGGATGGAGGGATTTGACCATCTGAAGGAACACAGCTATCTTCCGCCCCAGACCGTGCCGGAGCTTTCGGAGGATGCGGATGTGTTTGAAAAGATCAGGGAGGGCGATATCCTGATGCACCACCCCTACCAGAGCTTTGAGCCGGTGGTAAGGTTTATCAGGCAGGCGGCCAGAGACCCGGAGGTTTTGGCCATCAAGCAGACGCTTTACCGCGTCAGCGGCAATTCCCCCATTATAGCGGCTTTGGAGCAGGCGGCGGAAAACGGCAAACAGGTTTCCGTGCTTGTGGAGCTGAAAGCGAGATTTGACGAGGAAAATAACATCGTCTGGGCGAAAAAGCTGGAGAAGGCGGGCTGTCATGTGATTTACGGTCTGGTGGGGCTTAAGACGCACAGCAAAATAACGCTTGTTGTAAGAAGAGAGGAGAACGGCATCCGCCGCTATGTCCATCTGGGGACAGGCAACTATAACGATTCCACGGCGAAGCTGTACACGGATATCGGTTATTTTACCTGCTCGGAGATGATCGGGGAGGACGCTACGGCGGTGTTTAATATGCTTTCGGGCTATTCGGAGCCGAGGAGCTGGAACAGGCTTTCCCTGGCGCCCCATTGGCTGAAGGACAGATTTATCCACCTGATTGCCAGGGAGAAAGCCCATGCCGAGTCGGGGCGGCCTGCCAGAATCATTGCCAAGATGAACGCGCTCTGCGATAAGGATGTGATCGAGGCGCTTTACAAGGCAAGCGCGGCGGGGGTAAAGATTGATCTGATTATCCGGGGCATCTGCTGCCTGCGTGTGGGGATAGAGGGCGTCAGCGAAAACATTACGGTCCGCTCCATTGTCGGGAATTTTCTGGAACATGCCCGTATCTTTTACTTTGAAAACGACGGCAGGCCGGAATACTACTGCGCCAGCGCGGACTGGATGCCGAGAAACTTAGAGCGCAGGGTGGAAATTCTCTTCCCCATTGAAAAACCGGCCTTGCAGGAAAAGCTGAAAACCATTCTGGAAAGCCAGCTTAAGGACTCGGTGAAGGCTTCGGTGCTGCAGCCCGACGGCAGTTATGTGAAGGTGGATAAGCGGGGGAAAGAGGTGTACAATGCCCAGCTTGCTTTCTGCCAGGCGGCAAAGGCGGCGGCGAAGGAGAAGGCCGGAACCGTGCACAAGCGGGTCTTTATTCCGAAAATGCACCACAACCAAAGTGAGAAGAATATCTAATCGCTCACAGCAGAGGCTGTTTCGCGAAGATGTTCTAAGTCTCACTTAAGAGAATGCCAAAAAGCGGCATTCTCTGTGAAAAGCGCGAAAGGAACGGAAGGATTATGAAAATATATCTGGCCTCGGCGTCGCCGAGACGGAAGGAGCTTTTGAAACAGGTGGGCATTTCCTTTAAGGTTGTGCCGGGCACGGTGGAGGAGAAGATCACAAAAGAGAAGCCGGACGAGGTGGTGGAGGAGCTGTCCTACCAGAAGGCTGTGGACGTCTGCGGCAGGCTTGCCGGGGAGGGGAAAGAGGATTTTGTCGTGATCGGCGCGGATACAGTGGTTTCGGCTTGGGGAAAAATCCTCGGTAAGCCCGCGGACAAGGAGGATGCGGCGCGCATGCTGAAGGATCTGCAGGGCGGCAGCCATCAGGTTTACACCGGCGTCACCCTTGCGTGGAAATATAGGGATATGCAGCCTATGTACGCAACTTTTTCAGAGTGTACGGATGTGACCATGTATGCCATGACCGATGAGGAAATCCAGAGATATGTGGACAGCGGGGAACCCATGGACAAGGCGGGCGCGTATGCGATCCAGGGACTTTGTGCGGCGCATATTCAGGGAATATGCGGGGATTATAACAATGTCGTGGGACTGCCGGTGGGGCGGCTCTGTCAGGAGCTGAAAAAGAGGGGGCTGCTTTAAAGTGCGTTCTGTATCCGGTACGGATAGGAAAGTTATGTAAACTACAGGAAAAAGGAGGGAAGATCTGTGTTTGACGAGAAAACAGTACAGTGCTTTTTGGAGAATCAGTTACAGCTTTATCCTGAGAAGGTGGCGGAAACCTACGAGGAGGCGGAGAACTTCTTGGAGGAGTGTATGGCGGTTGTGGTGGATTCCGTCAGGGAGGTATGGGAATTTTTCGAGGAAGAGGGCGTAGATATGGAGGGCGCCGACGAGGAAGGGATTCTGGAGGCCGATGAAGTGTTTGAAATCGGTGACGGCAGATATCTTATCATAGAGTGAAAAGAAGTTCTAATGCTCACTTGGGAGAATGCGGAGCATTCTCTGAATCGAGCGCGCGGGCGCTCGATTTTTATCATTTTAGTAGTTTGCGCATCATATCGGCGAGCCCATTCTGGTCGTTGTCAAGGTCTGTGACGACGTCGGCGTGGGCTTTTACTTTGTCCGTGGCGTTTTTCATGGCGATGCCGCAGCCTGCCGCATCCAGCATGGAGATATCGTTGTCCGCATCCCCGGCGGCATAGGTGTCGGAGACGGGAATCCCCAGATAATCGCAGAGAAAGAGAAGTGAGCTGCCCTTGCCCCCATTCCAGTCGAAAAGCTCCAGATATTTGTCGCTGGAATAGATGGTGCGGACTTTGCCTTCGGCCCACTCCGCAATGTTTCGTCTGAAAGTTTCCAGCAGATCAAAGTTATGTAAGCTAATAGCAAGCATTTTACAAGGCTCATCCGTAAGGGCGTCGCGGAGATTTTCGGAGACCACCAGAGGCAGATGGATCTTTTGCCGGTAATACCGGATTTCCTCGTCGTCCGCGGGGGATACGATGGCGTCGTCAGTGTCGCTGTCAAGGTAAGTCTGGATATGGAGGGAGAGGGCCTTTGCCTGCTCCTGTAAATAGGAGACGTAGGAGAAGGGCAGGCCGAATTTTCTGATGGTGCGTTTCCTGTCGCAGTCGTAGACACGGGTGCCGTTTGAGCAGCTTAAAAAGATGCCGGGCTGATGTAACCCGGCCAGCTCCTTCACTTCCATCACGCTCAGGAAGGGACGGCCGGAGGAGAGCACCAGCCGGTTGCCGCCTGCCAGAAATTCATCCAGAAAAGCCCTGGTCTCCGGGGAAACCTGACTCTGGTTATTTAAGAGCGTATTGTCTAAATCCGTGAATAGCATTTTCATGGGCGTACCTCATTTTGTGACAAGTGTCATTTATACTGTGAAAATGGAAATGGCGCGGTTCCCTATATGCCGCGGGCAAGAGCCGCCTTGATCTTGAAAAGCGCATCTTCGGGAACATACAGTCTGCCGTAGCCGCAGCCCAGATCCAGCCCCGGCTTATTGGCCCCGTGAAAATCGGAGCCGCCGCTTACAAGCAGCTCATATTTATCCGCCAGTCTCTGCATATCCCGCGTATCCTGATTGCTGTAAGTGCTGTAGAATACCTCGATGCCCATAAGCCCGTCCGCTTTCAGGAAGGCGACCAGGGCTTCCAGCCGGTCGTTTCCCATATGATAGAGGGGCGGATGCGCCAGAATGGGAACGCCGTCCGCCTTTAAGATCAGTTCTACCGCCTGGGAGGGCGTTACCTTCTCCCGCGGCACAAAGTATTTCGTATGGTCGCCGAGGTATCTGGCAAACGCGTCCTGCCGGCTTTTCACATAACCGTGCGCTAACAGGTAGGAGGCGTAATGCGCTCTGGTGATCACCGCGCCGGGATACATGGCAAGCAGTTTTTCGTAGGTGATATCTATGCCTGCGCCCTGCAGGTTTTCGCACATTTTCCTGTTGCGGCTGACGCGGGAGTTTACGAAGCTGCAAAGCGCGTCCCGGAACGATTCTTTCTTATAGGAGATATAAAGCCCGACAATGTGTACGTCCCGCTTTTCGTATTTCGTGGAGAACTCGATTCCCGGAATCACCTCCACGGAGGGAAGGCCGCGCTCCTTTAGGGCAGCCGCATGAGCCACCGCCTCATCAAGCCCCTCTATGCTGTCGTGGTCCGTGATGGCTAAGGCAGCCAGATTTTTCTCCACGGCATAATCTACCAGCTCCGTTGGCGTGTAGCTGCCGTCCGATTTGGAGGTGTGGGTGTGCAGGTCAATGGCTCTCATGCTCAGACGTCCTCTTCCTCACTGGCGGTACTCGTGTAAACCGTACGCTTTCTCGCCATCTCATCGCTTTCCAGATATTCGTCATAGGTGGTGATCTTATCGATCAGCGTGCCGTCCGGCAGGATTTCCATAATGCGGTTGGCTGTGGTCTGCACCACCTGATGGTCGTGGCAGGAGAAAATCTCCACGCCCTTGAATTTTTTCATGCCTTCATTTAAGGCGGTGATCGCCTCCATGTCAAGATGGTTCGTAGGCTCGTCGAAGAGCAGGCAGTTTGCGCCGCTTATCATCATTTTAGAGAGGAGGCACCGCACCTTTTCTCCGCCGGAGAGCACTTTCACCCTTTTCACGCCGTCCTCGCCCGCAAAGAGCATACGTCCGAGAAAGCCGCGCACATAGGTCACGTCCTTCACGGGAGAGTAGCCCATGAGCCAGTCGGTGATGGTGTAGTCGTTGTCGAACTCCGCCGTGTTGTCCTTCGGGAAATAGGCCTGGGAAGTAGTGACGCCCCACTTGTAGGTGCCTTCGTCCGGCTCCATCTCCCCAGTTAAAATCTGGAGCAGCGTGGTTTTCGCCAGCTCGTTGCCGCCCACAAGCGCAATTTTATCGTCATGTCCCACGATAAAGGAAATATTGTCCAGTACCTTTTCGCCGTTTATGGATTTGCTTAAGCCCTCCACGGTGAGCACTTCGTTGCCGATCTCGCGCTCGGGCCGGAAATCAATGTAAGGATACTTACGGCTGGAAGGACGGATATCGTCCAGCTCGATTTTTTCAAGCGCGCGCTTTCTGGAAGTCGCCTGCTTGGATTTACTTGCGTTGGCGGAGAAGCGGGAGATAAATTCCTGCAGCTCCTTGATCTGTTCCTCTTTCTTTTTGTTGGCCTCCTTGCGCTGCTTGATGATCAGCTGGCTGGATTCATACCAGAAATCATAGTTGCCCGCATAGAGCTGGATTTTGCCGTAGTCGATGTCCGCCGTGTGTGTGCAGACTTTATTAAGGAAGTAACGGTCATGGGAAACCACGATCACCGTGTTGTCAAAGTTGATTAAAAACTCTTCCAGCCAGGCGATGGCATCCAGGTCCAGATGGTTGGTAGGCTCGTCCAGAAGAAGGATATCCGGATTGCCGAAAAGCGCCTTGGCCAAAAGCACCTTGACCTTCTCATTACCGTTTAAGTCTGCCATCTGGCTGTAGTGCAGATCCGTCTCGATGCCCAGACCGTTCAAGAGCATGGCGGCGTTGGATTCCGCGTCCCAGCCGTCCATCTCCGCGAATTCCGCCTCCAGCTCGCTGGCGCGGATGCCGTCCTCGTCGGAGAAATCCTCCTTGGCGTAAATGGCGTCCTTCTCCTTCATGATCTGGTAGAGCCGCTCATTTCCCATAATGACCGTATCCATAACTGAATAGGCGTCGTATTTAAAGTGATCCTGCTCCAGAACGGAGAGACGCTGCCCGGGGGTAATGGAAACATCGCCGTTTGTGGTCTCCAGAACGCCTGAGAGAATCTTTAAAAAGGTGGATTTGCCCGCGCCGTTCGCGCCGATCAGTCCGTAACAGTTGCCTTCGGTAAATTTGATATTGACGTCCTCAAAGAGGGCTTTTTTTCCTACGCGTAAAGTGACGTTATTTGCCTGTATCATTTTGAAACCTCGTATTTTCCTATATTTACGCCTTATGCGGCGCACATTTTCTATTATACAATAATAGGGAAATATTTCAATAAAAATCGGCGGCTGAACAGATGGAAATAAATAATCCGTGGTGTTATTTCAAGCCATTTTGACACAGGGCCGCGGCAGCTGCCTTAACAGATGAAAAATCAGGATGGTTTTTGAAACCTTCTCTCTCCCTGATTCGTATTACTATTATAGAAGGAACGGAAAAAAGGGGCAAGTGCCGGTTTCGGCCGGAGAAGGGAAGGAGGCGTTTATGGGCGGCTTTCTATTTACGCCGATGACGCGGTTTTACGCGGAGGCATTAGAGTATATGAAAAATACGGCGGGCGGCGCGGGGAATGCAGCGGGCGCAGAAGGAGCGGGCGGCGGCTTTGCAGGGAGCCGGAATACGCAGGCGGGCAGCTTCGCCGGAACGGTGCAGGACCGGCTTGCCAGAAAAGAGCAGGAAGCACAGGGCGCACTTCCCGGTTTTTCGGGGCAGCAGGCGGCGGGCGGCGCATCCCGCGCAGGGGAGCGCAATGAGCAGGCCGTACAGGCCATGTCCATGGATCAGTATAAGCTGTATATCTATCAGAAGATATCGGGCCTGCCCGCCAGTCAGACCCAGAGGTGGGACACGGTGTCCGTCTATATCTCAGAGAAAGGCTTTGCGGCAATGAAGGCAGATCCTGCCTATGAGAAGTGGGTGCTCGACACCCTGCGGCAGGATTTTGTCTGCCACAATCCATGGAGCGCCTACGCGGGCGGCTGCTACCGGGTGCATTATTTCGGGGCCACGAAGGAGGAGTACCGGGGAGAAAGCTTTCAGATGGGATTCCGGAATGACGGAAAGCACACGGATGCTGCCAGGAAAAGAAGAAAGAAGCAGCAGAAGAGTTTTTGGGAGAAGCGGGCTGAGCGGCACAGGCTGTATATGGATCTGGCCACAAAGACATGGTTCAGACGGGAGAACGAGCGGAAATACCGGGAGAGCATAGATCTGGGCAGGAAAGAAGTGAGCAGCGCGCTTCTGAGACAGCAGGCGATGGAACGCGCCACGGGGGAGAAGGTGGCGCTTGGCGTGAACCCGAACGTTCTCTCCGAGGCGGCCACAGAGCTGGCACAGAACTATGTGTTTTTCAAGATCCCGAGTACGCCAGTGTCGGCAAAGGCAATGCGCGGCGTCAGAAAGTAAGGCTTACGGCAGCATGACCGTAAACACGCTTCCGCCGCCGGGACGGTCCGCGACGCTGATGGAACCGTGGTGGAGCTTTACGATTTCGGCGGCGACAGACAAACCAAGCCCGAAGTGCCCTTTGGCGCTTCGGGATTTTTCTGCCCGGTAAAAGCGGTCGAAAATCTTTTTCTTATCTTCCGGGGAAATGCCAATACCGGTATCCGAAACCACCAGATAAAAACGGTTCTTTTTATGGGATAGGGCAAGGCCGATGCTGCCGCCCTCTGGGGTGTAGCTGAGCGCATTGTGAAGCAGGATGGAGAGAAGCTGTACGATGCGGTCTGCATCCGCCGTGCAGTTGGGCAGGGATTCTTCCGGCAGGGTTATGGTAAGGGAGAGCTTTTTTTCGGCGGCTAACGGTTCAAAGGCCTCGTAGGTGTTGATAACCAGCGTGTCCAGCTCCACGGGAGCCGGATGGCAGGAGAAGCGCTGTGAGTCTGAGGCGCTCAGGGTGAGCATGTCGTTAACTAAATTAGTCAAAATATCACCTTCCTGCCTGATTGTATCGAGGAAGCGTGTCTGCTTTTCCACATCCGCGTCCCGGCAGCATTCGGCGGCGGAGAGAATCACGGCAAGAGGCGTGCGCAGCTCATGGGAGGCGGCCGCCACAAATTCCGTCTGTTTTTTGCGGCTTTCGATGACAGGCTTCAGCAGCTTCCCGGTGAAGAAAAAGGAAAAGAGGGATAAAAGCAGGATGGCGGCGCAATCGATCAGTAAAAAGCGTATCCGCTGTCTTGCGATCTGCTCCCGGAGAAAATCCAGGGGAGAGAGCACAAGAAGCTGCAGGGAGGAGGTACCACGGTTCAGCTCGATGACGCTGACGTGGTATTCGTGTTTTTTGCCGGTGGGATTAAAGGGAAACTCCGAGTGGACACATG
Source organism: uncultured Lachnospiraceae bacterium (assembly GCA_947174505.1). Taxonomy (GTDB): domain Bacteria; phylum Bacillota; class Clostridia; order Lachnospirales; family Lachnospiraceae; genus UBA3282. The sequence goes on along the minus strand of CAMWJF010000019.1, from coordinate 22,059 downwards.
TATTGTAGGGACTGCCGTTCGCCGCATCTGTTTCAAGCATATAAGAATAGGCATAATCGTTCTGGTAAATTTCCAGACAGTCGTCCAAAAGACGGCGAATTTCGGAGGAACCGGACATGCTGGTAAGACGGTTGTAAAGAAATGGGATACCGTTGTCCAGGGCATAGAAAGCATAACCGCCGCGGGCTTCCATTTTGGAAAGCCACTCCATGGAGATTACGGACTGCTGTTCCAGACTGGTGGCGATGGTATTGATATCGTTCTGGAAAGAACGGAACTGGTTTTCGTACAGCTCTTTTTCTGAAAGATACAGATAGAGCAGGGACATCACGATGAGAATGGCGGTGGTGATGCCGGCGCAGAGCACCGTCAGATACAGATGTACTTTTCGGAACATGTTTTCCTCCGTGTCAAGCGGTCCTGGTGTCTATGGCGTTACGAAAGCTCTGTGAGGGCGTAGCCCACACCCCGGACGGTCTTAAGGCTCAGACGGCTGCCGACTGTTTTCAGGCGTCTGCGCAGAAAATGGATGTAATTGTCCAGATTGCCCTCCTCCACGTCGCTGTCAGGCCCCCAGACCTTTAAGAGCAGATGGCTTCTGGAGAGGGTGGCGCCGCCGCTTTTCAGGAATGCCTCCAGAAGCGCGGCCTCCCGTCTCGAAAGCGTACAGCTTCCGGCAGGCCCGTTGAGCCGGTTTTCCGCAGGCAGCCAGACAAGATCGGCAAGAGAGCGGGTTTCCTCGTCCACAATGCGGCGCGGTCTTCTGGCCACACAGCGGATTCTGGCAAGAAGCTCTTCCAGCGCAAAGGGTTTCACGAGGTAATCGTCCGCTCCCAGGTCAAGCCCCTCCACCTTATCGGACAGGGTGCCGAGGGCGGTAATTATAATCACGGGCGTGGAGACCCCTCTTCTGCGCAGGGTGGAAAGCACATCCGTGCCTTCCATACAGGGCAGCATACGGTCTAAAAGAATGATATCGTAGATATTCTGTTCCCCGTAGAAGAGGGCGTCTTCCCCGTCAAAACAGGCATCCACGATAAATCCGGCCTGTGTCAGTCCGTAAACAAGCGTCTCATTCAGTTTTTCATCATCTTCCGCAAGCAGTATTCTCAAGGTTATTCCCTCTATTCCGCAGTGCAGCTCGATTCCGCTTTGCTTCATCTCGCTCGCGGGCGGTCTACGCACTGCTCATTGCCTACACGTATTGTACCACATAATTCTTTAAAAAACCTCTAAGCCCTTTTCTTTTCTTTCATTAAATTGTATAATCAAATCTGGGAGGAGAGGTAGTGAAACCATACAGAGACAATACGAAGTTTACAATCAGTTTTGACGAGTGTACGCTGCCCATTATCGAGCAGATTTCGGAAGGGATGCCGGGCGGCTTTTTTATTTACCATGCCGATGGGGATGAGGAGCTGGTCTACATAAATAATGCCATGCTGCGGATCTTCGGCTGTGATACAAGGGAGGAGTTTCGTGAGCTGACGGGATACACCTTTAAAGGGATCGTCCACCCGGACGATATTGACGCGGTGGAGGCAAGCATCCAATCCCAGATCGCGCACAGTGTTGAGGATCTGGATTATGTGGAGTACCGGATTGTCCGGAAGGACGGCATGGTGCGATGGGTGGAGGATTACGGGCATTTTGTGCATACCGATACGTACGGGGATCTTTTTTACGTCTTTATGGAGGACGCCACGGAGCGGATGCAGAGACGGATGGCGGAACTTGAGCGGGTGAACGAGGCGCTTTATACGGCGCATCTGCGGGAGGATTATTTTAAGAGGGCGCTTCTCTATAACGCGGTTTCTTTTGTGGAAATTAATCTGACGAGGGACGAGTTTATCTCAGCCTCGGTGCTGAATGAGGACGGGCGGGTACAGAACCTTTTCACTTATATGGGGATTACCCCTTTTGAAAAGTATTCGGATTTCACCCGGTTCTGGGCGGATTTCACAGAAGCCGGGGAACTGGATGAATACAGACGGTTTTTCGACATAGAAAGACTGATCCGCTGCTATGAGAACGGGGAGAGGGAGCAGATTTATGACAGCTGGGTGACGGATATGTACGGCAGACAGCGGTTAAGCCACTATCTGTTTTTCCTGGAGAAGAATAAGCATACGGGTGATGTGATCGCGCTCTCTGTAGCCAAGGATATCACGGAGCAGGTGGAGCGGCAGTCGCTTTTAAAGTCCGCGCTGCGGCAGGCGGAAACGGAGCGTCTTGCCAGAAACACCTTTTTTGCCAATATGTCCCACGATATCAGGACGCCCCTGAACGCCATTATCGGGTATGCGGAGCTTTTAAAGGGCTGCGTCGGAGATCCGGGAAAAGTGGGCGAATGCATAGAAAAAATCCATATTTCGGGAGAAGAGCTTCTGGCAGTCTTTGATGAGTTTCTGAAGGACAATCTGAACGAGCCCGCAAGGGCGGAGCTTACGGAGAGGGAATACCATCTGGGCGAGCTGCTGCGGGAAGTGGAGAAAAGCGCCGAGCGGCCGATCAAAGCTAAAAATATCAGCTTTCGGCTGGATAAATCGCAAATCACCCATTTTTCGGTGGAGGTAGATTACATAAGGCTTAGGGAAATCCTAAACCAGCTTTTGGACAATGCGGTAAAATATACGCAGGCTGAGGGCCAGGTCAGCATGACAGTCAGTGAAAGCGCAGGCGATAGGAAGGGCCGGGGGATGTACCGTTTCGTGATTGAGGATAACGGCTGCGGGATTTCGGAGGACCGGCTGGAGGAGATATTTTATCCCGGCAGGCGGGGAAAAAGCGCAATCTATAACGGAATGCCGGGCGCGGGTCTTGCCGTGGTGAAAAGCTACGCCGAGACCATGGGCGGCAACATCAGCGTGAGGAGCAAGGCAGGGGAGGGCAGTGTCTTTACGGTGAGCCTTCCCATAAAATACCCGATGAGCGTGTCTTATATGGAGCATGAGAGCGCGGCGGGCGAAGAGCAGGGCGGGGAGGAACAGAAAAGAAGTATTTTGCTGGTAGAGGACAACGGCATCAACCGGGAAATAGAGGAGGAGCTTCTGAAAAATCTGGGGTACCGGGTGGAGACGGCCTGCGACGGCGTGAGCGCCTATGAGATGCTGAAGACGGCTGAACCTGACAGATATGCGCTGGTGCTGATGGACATACAGATGCCGGGTATGGACGGCTATGAGACGGCCCGGGCGATCCGCAGGCTGGAGCGGGAGACTGTTTCCGGTATACCAATCATAGCGCTTTCCTCCGATGCCATGGAGGAAGACCGCCGGAAATCCCTGAAGGCGGGGATGAATGCACATGTCTCGAAGCCTTTCGATATCGATGCGCTGAAGGCGCTGATCGACAGGATTCTGGAAGAGAAGGTAGAGTGAAAGGGGCAGAGAATGCCCGGGATGTTTTAGAGAGGATATTCTGGTATGAGAGGAAAGAAAGTTTTACAGTTGATTGGTTTTTTTGTTCCGCTGGTTTTGATCGTGTTACTCTTTTTTTATTCATATACGGTACAGAATCAGGCGAGGATTGCGGAACAGAATAAAAATTATGCGGAGGATTCGATGCGTCAGAAGGCCAGACAGGTGTCCGGCGAGCTGGAAAACGGGGTGCGCATTATCAATGCCTACGCTTATTTTTTCAACGATTCTCTGGAAAAAAATACAATTGAGGCGCAAACACTGGCTGAAATGGAGAGAAACTCCGTGTTCGACACGATCCGCTTTACGGATGCAGATGGAATTACGCATCTTTCTGATGGCAGAACCGTCAACTCTGCCGACCGGGAATATTATATGCGCGGTATGAACGGTGAAAGCGGTATATCCGTTATATTCGACGAGCGTCTCACCGATGAGGAGACGCGGCTTGTTTTTTACGCGCCGGTGCGGATGAACGGTGAGATTGTGGGCATTATCCGCGGGTCCTATCTGGCGGAGCTGTATCTGAAGGAAATTCTCCAAACCACCTATTTCGGGGAACCTTCGACTACCTGGCTGTGCCTGCCTGACGGCAAGGTGATAGCCAGCTCCGATGATCTGGAATATGGGGAAGGACATCTGCTGGAGATACTGCAGCGTGCCGGCCAGATCGACGGCGGCACGGTGGAACGGGCAAAGACTGTATTTGAAAACGGCGGCGAGGGCGCCTTTATCTGTGGGGGGAAGAGCGAGGCGGATAATCTCTGTGTGTCCTATCTTCCTGATTACGAATATGTTATGGTACAGCTCTTTCCGCCCAATGTCACCCAGAAAATGATAAGGGGCGCGAATGCGGCGGGCGTCCGTCTGGAGACGGCGCTGCTCGCCCTGTTCGTTATTTATTTTACTTTCGCCATTGTGCGGGCGACGAAACAGAGAAAGGCGCTGGAGACGGAAAACCACCAGATCAGCTATGTGCTGCAGGGGTTAAACACGCTCTTCGCGTCGAGATATCTGACGGTGGATCTGGAGACGGGCGTCTACGCTTATATCGGCGGCGTAAACCTCCAGGACAATCAGATGATGCAGGAGGGGAATTATGCCAATGTACTCGACAACCACAGCGGGGAGATAATCGGTGAGGAGGCGCAGGAGAATTTCAGGCATACTTTCAGTATTGACTCTATCATAGAAAATCTTTCTAAGCAGGATACCTTTACCTATGAGTGTCATGTGACGCGGGACGGTGAGGAAATGTGGGAGCAGCTCATCACGGTCTGTCTGGACCGGAACGGGGAAAAGGCGAGCAAGATCCTCTACGTCCGGCAGAACATCACCGAGATGAAGCAGCGGGAGCTGAGAAGGAAAGAAGAGCTGTCTGTGATGAACCGCAAGGAGCGGCAGTACCGCATTGCGATTACCTCGAACGCATTCAGCACTTATGAGATGAACCTGACCAAGGATCTGATCGAGCAGGATGTCACGTATGTAAAGAATGATGAAAAGAAATCACTGCTCGGGAAGGTGGGGCTGCAGGCGCCGTGCCGCGCATCGGAATGCTTCGAAAAATGGAAACAGTTTGTTCTTCCGGAGTCCATGGAGGATTATGCCGCTGTCGTCGACGTGGCCTATCTGAAAAGCTGTTTTGAGCAGGGTGAAGCGGAAGTGGAGGTGGATTACTGGAACAGGACGGAAGATGAAGACGGGCGGATGTGCGTGCGTCAGTCCTTTATTATGACGAGGGATGACATGTCGGACGACCTGATTGCCATGGTGGTGTCCAAGGATATTACGGATCAGGTGATCAAACAGAAGGAGCAGACGGAGGCGCTTCAGGATGCCCTGATGCATGCGAGACAGGCCAACGAGGCGAAGACCACGTTCCTGTCCAATATGAGCCATGATATCCGCACGCCCATGAATGCGATTATCGGTTTCGCTACGATTGCGGCGAGCCGTATTGATAACAAGGACCAGGTAAGGGAGTGCCTGCAGAAGGTGCTCTCATCGAGCAACCATCTGCTCAGCCTGATTAATGATATTCTGGACATGAGCCGCATTGAGAGCGGCAAGATGCAGATTCATGAACAGGAGTGCAACATTTCCGAGCTGATGCATAATCTGGTGAACATCATCCAGCCGCAGGTGAAGGCAAAGCAGCTTGAGCTTTTTATTGATACCTTTGAGGTGGTAAACGAGGACGTCATCACCGACCCGCTTAAATTAAACCAGATTTTCATCAATCTGATGAGCAATGCGGTGAAGTATACGCCGGCCGGGGGGATGATTACCTTCCGCATCATGCAGCACACTACGTTCAAGCATGGGTACGGCGATTATGTTTTCATTATCAAGGATAACGGCATCGGTATGTCGGAGGAGTTCGTGAAGCATGTGTTCGAGCCCTTTGAGAGGGAGACAACGACGACGAGAAGCGGTATTCAGGGTACGGGGCTTGGTATGGCGATCACCAAGAACATTGTGGAAATGATGAACGGTACGGTTTCGGTTGAGAGCGAGGTGGGTAAGGGCAGCACCTTTACCGTGAGTCTGACACTGAAGCTGCAGGATGTGGAAAAAAATGCGGAGCAGATCAAAGATCTGGAAGGGCTGCGCGCACTGGTGGTGGACGATGATTTCAATGTCTGCGACAGCGTGAGCAAGATGTTAAAGACCATCGGCCTGCGGGCGGAATGGACCACTTCCGGGCGGGAGGCCGTGTACCGTGCCAGAATAGCCCGCGACGAAGGGGATTCTTACCATACCTACATTATTGACTGGCAGATGCCGGAGACAAGCGGTATCGAGACTGCCAGAAAGATCCGCAAGGCAGTCGGCGAGGAGTGCCCGATCATTATCCTGACGGCCTATGACTGGACGGACATCGAGGAGGAGGCAAAGGCGGCCGGGGTCACGGCTTTCTGTGCGAAGCCATTGTTTATGTCAGACTTAAAGTCTGCGCTTCTTGCGGCAAATAATATGGACATCAAGGACGAGGCGGCCGGCGTGGCGTGGCAGCAGGTTGACTTTACCGGCAAGCGGGTTCTTCTCGTGGAAGATATCGAAATGAACCGTGAGATAGCGGAGGTGATACTGACAGAGAGCGGCTTTGAGGTGGAGTCCGCGCCTGACGGAACGGACGCTGTGGATATGGTGAAGCGGTCTGAAGAAAATTATTACGACGTGGTGCTGATGGATGTGCAGATGCCGATCATGAACGGTTATGAGGCAACCAGAACGATTCGGTCCCTGCCGCGAAAGGATGTCAGGACACTTCCGATCATAGCGATGACGGCGAACGCGCTGGAGGAGGATAAGGCGGCGGCCTTAAAGAGCGGCATGAACGATCATATTGCAAAGCCCCTTGACATCGAGCTGTTTATCGAGGTACTGGGCAAGCATCTGCGGTGACGGGCGCAGTCAATGGCGGGTTCCCGGAAAATCTGAGCCACTGTGTGGCGTTTCATGGATACAGAATAGAAAATGGTCTGCAAAGTGTGAGAAGTTCACATTTTGCAGACCATTTTTTTGTTCTGTTAGGAGGAGCTTTGGCGGGTGTGTCCTTTCCCCATTTCTTTTGCCACAAGAAAACCTTAAGAAAAGCCACAAAAAAACCTTAAGAAAATTTAGAGATACTTTAGAGAAACGTCTGCTAAGATTGGAAATTGAAAAGGGCGGGTTACATAAATGGGAAAAACAAGAACCACGCGGAAAGGATACAGCAGGAGGTAGACGGAAATGAGAAAAGAAAGAAACTGTGATGCCATGGCAGAGTTTGTGCAACAAACAAAGGAAAAGAGTGGAAAAGATGAGAGTGGCATGAGAAGAGAGAAGAGGATGGCGGCGATACTCGGGCTGACATTGCTTTTGGGTATGACAGGGTGTGCAGGGAGTGGGGCAGCGACAAAGAAGGCGCAGGAGGATGCTTTGGCACAGACCGGGATGCAGGAAGATACGGGCGGGGCGGATCACGGATCGGCAGACACGCAGGAAGAAGGCGGAACGGATACTCCTGCGGCACAGGAAGGCGAATGGGCAAGAGAGGAGCCGCTTCCGCCACAGGAGACGGATGTGGCGGACCCAGGCGCTGGGGACGCAGAGGAGCCGCAGGACAAAGGGCAGGCTGTCCATACATCGCAGGGAACGGAGCATCTTGGCGGAACAGTGCAGGAGCCCAAGGCGGACGGCATGACACTGGCACAGACCACGCTGCTGGATGACGATGGGATGGTTACCCTGCTGGAAGTGAAGGACGCGAAAAAAATCCCGGTGAAATTTACGGCGGACACCAGAGTGGAGTATTGGACGATTCAGGGCGGCGGCGCCGGGATTGACATGCGGGAGGCTGCGGCCACGGATTTGCAGGCGGGTCAGACTGTGGAGCTGGAAGGGTATTACGACGGCGAGACCTTTGTGGCGACGAAGGTGATTATGGAAGAATATGTTTAAAGGCGGAAAACGGAAGAAAAAGTATTTGATTATTTATGAAGACAGCTTCAGAAAGATTTAAAGATTCTTAGAGATTCTTTAGAGAAAATTTTAGTATGATAAGGAGAGAGCATGATACATTTTCAGAAGATGACAGGATTACAGAAGGATGCCGGGGAGACAAAGCAGAGTGGAAAAAGCAGTGGAGGAAGAGCAGTCCTGACGGCGGTCTGCGTGCTGGTCATGGCATTTACGGCAGCGGGGTGCGGAAAAGCGGAGGAGCCGGTTCCGGTAAAGGTTTCCTCCGGGAACGTGGAAGAGATACAGAATGATACGGCAGGAGACCCGGGAGAACCGGAAGCCATGGGAGAGGACAAGGCGGATTCGGAAAATGACACGGGGGAAGGAAACGGTCCGGCAGACGATACGGCGGACGAAGCGCAGACGGGGGATGGAGAAGGCGGCGATCCGGCAGCACAGGACAACGCACAGGAAGACAGCGGACAGCAGAAGTCTGCCGGGAGCGCATCGCTGGAGGGAGATGTCCTCAGCGTGAGTCAGGACAGTTTTGTGATAGCCAGAGTGGAGACCTGGCTTGAGGGCGATGCCAGTTATGCAGTGGCCACCGCGCCGGGACATGAGGAAGAGGAGGAAAAGATCACGGTCCATGTGGGTCAGGGATGTGGCTGGAAGCTTAAGACGGTCAAAAACGGCGGCGTCAGTCCTGAGGACGTCTCAACCGCAGAAGGTTCTTTTGCGGACCTGAAGGAGGGCATTCTGACACATATGAAAGGAAGCTGGCAGGACGACGGCAGTTTCCTTGCAGACAATATAGAGATCATGATATTTGTGTGATTCATGCGGGAACAGAGGGGAAAGGATGTACGGGACATACAGAAAGGAAGTGGGAAAGCGTGATGAGGTTGCGTTTATATAATGGCAAAAGGGGAAATCAGAAAAAAGGCGGAAGTGTGAAAAGACTGCTGGCGGTCTGCCTGATACTGGCCATAATGGCGGGGACACTTGCCGGCTGTGGAAAAAGTGAGCCGGGGGATTCTTCTGGGGCGCAGGATTCCACCATAAAGGAAGGCGGGACTCCGGGCATTTCGGGCGGTGAGACGCAGAGCGACGGAGGAGCTTCCGGGAGCGAGCCTACAGCAATGGGGCGTTATGTGGAGACGGCGGTGGATCTTTCGGAAAACACGTCCAGGTCTTACAAGATCACGACACTCTCAGACGGGCGGCTGCTGATTTTGGACGACGGGGCAGGGCAGCTCATTTCTTCAGACAGCGGCATGACTTGGGAGGAGGTTCCGATTCCCGGGATTGACAACATGAAAACCTTCTCGAAGGAGAATTATATTTTCAGCATGGCGGCTGCGCCGGACGGCACCGTAGCTGTGCTTTCCACGGAGAACGGGGAGTACGACAGAACCGGTACGTTTGACCCATCGCTCTATGTGGCCGCGCCGGACGGCACGGTGAAGACGATTGACTCGCTGCCTGTGCAGTCGGAGGACAGTTTCGCTTATGACATTTTTTATTCCCCGGAGGGGGAGCTTTTCACCACAGTGGTCGGTACGGGCACGGTCTACCGGGTGGATGTGGAGAACGGGACGCTGACGAAGGAGGTGTCCCTTGAGTGGAAACCTGATCTGATCAAATTTCAGGGAGATGATATGTTTTTCCTCACATCCAGAGAGGGCATTACCATCTATGACCGAAAGGAAGAAAAGTGGGTGGAGGACAACATTCTTGCCGATTTCATGGAGGAAAACTATAAAGACGAGTATTATGCCAACGACAGCTTTTCGGTGTATATGACGCCAGGTGAGGACGGCGTGCTTTACATCGCTGGCAAAGGCGGAATGTACCGCCATGTGATCGGCGGCAGCGTCATGGAGCAGATCATAGACGGGGCGCTCACCAGCTTCAGCAATCCATCCATGAATATGCTGGGGATCACCGCGTACGGGGAGAATGAGTTTGCGGTACTGTTTTCCGGCGGGAAGGTGGTGCTCTACAAGTATGATCCCGATGTACCCACGGTGCCGGAGAATATGATTTCAGTCTACTCCCTGAAGGAGCAGGATGCCGTGCGGCAGGCCATTGCCCAGTTCCAGGCGGAAACCCCGGATACTTTTGTGAGATATGAGGTGGGGATAAGCGGCACGGACGCAAAGGCGGCGGAGGATGCGATCAAGAAGTTAAATACGGAGCTGATGGCAGGCAAGGGCCCGGACGTGATCATTATGGACGGACTTCCCGTGAAATCCTATGAGGAAAAGGGGATTCTGAAAGACCTGAAGCCGCACATTGACAGCCTTTCCGGGGACGCCGTGCTGCTTCCCAACATCGTGGAAGCGTTCAACCATGGGGGCGGTGTGTACACGGTGCCGGTTTATTTCCAGATTCCCATGTTGGCGGGCAGACAGTCGGATTTGGAAAGCATCAGGGACTATGCGTCCCTGGCGGATGCGGCGGAGAGGATCAGGGCTGAGAAGCCGGATGCGGAAATCGGGCGGTTTTTCTCCGAGGAGGCGACGGTGCGGTGGTTTCTGCCGGTGGCTGCTACCGCTTTTGTCGAGGAGTCGGGCGGCATCAACGAGGAGTCGCTGCGGGAGTATCTGTCCCTGACAGACAGGATTTACAAAACGGCCCAGGAAGGTCTTACGGATACCGTAAAAGAAAGTTACGGATATCAGAAAGACAATTATAAGGCGGAAGGCTGGGCTTACGAAAACTTTAACAGCATCAGTCAGCAGGCAGACGATTTTATGGTGGAGAATATGGCGCTTGGCATGGGGATGCTAAAGAATGTCTATGGGTATCAGGAGATGCTCTCCCTGAAGTATTGCGACGGATATTCGGATGTAGGAGTTAAAGTCTTTGACGGGATGAGCGACAGGGTGTTTGAACCCTCGGTTCTGGTGGGGCTGAATGCTTCTTCAGGGCATCAGGAGGAAGCGGAGCGGTTTTTTGATATCATCATGGGCACCCAGGTACAGAGTCTCATTTACGATGGCTTTATGGTGAACCAGACGGCATTGAAAGAGCAGCTCAGTCCCAAGTGGAAGATTTTTCAGAATGGCGGCATGAACGTGGACTATGGCGAGGTGTCAAGTTCCGTCGGCGGCTCTTACGGGGATGGAAGGGAATTCCATCTGGATATCCACATGCCGACGAAGGAGGAATTTCAGGAGCTGTATGATATCTGTTCCGGTGTGAAGACGCCTTATGTGGTGGATACCGTGGTGGAGAATGCGGTGATTGAGATCGGCGCGCAGTATCTGCAGGGATTTTTGTCCGAGAATGAGGCGGTGCAGAAGATTAAGGCGAAGGTGGAGCTGTATATGGCCGAATAACAGTGCGAAAAGAACTTCTAAAGACGTCCCGCCATAGGACGGGACGCCAAGAAGTTCTATGTTTCGCACAGGAGAATGCCCACAAGACGGGCATTCTCCGCATGGGTATGAGAAGATGAATGAAATTCTGGTATAGGGCGGGGTGGCAGGAGGCTTTATGTTTTGTGTAGGGGATTTGGGATATAGGGAGAAGAAAGCGGAGGACGAATCAGATGCAGAAGAGCGGGATGAAGCGACAGAAGAGATGGGGGAGGGCTGCTGCCTTGTGGATGGCGGGAATACTTGCCGTGTCTTTGGCGGGATGCGGCGGTGCTTCCGGGGACGGAAACGGCGGGACTGTCTCTAAGACAGGGGAGCTGCCCGGCGACAGCGTGGCCATGGGGCGGTACGTGGAGACCATGGCGGATGTGGACACCGGGGAAATCCTGGATTTGAAGGAGCTTTCGGACGGGCGGCTGGTACTTTTGGAAAACGGCGCGGAGGGGCGCTGGACCTCCGGGGACGGCGGCGCTACATGGAAGCCGGACGAGCTGCCGGGTTGGGCAGAGCTTGCGACGGATTATTATGTATATGACATGAAAGCGGCTCCTGACGGAAGTACCGCCATTCTGTGTAAGAGTTTTGGAAGGGTGAAGGGGGCGGAAGACGAGTCCGAAGGCGGAGAAGAGTCGGCGGATGAAGGGAAAGCCGAAGCAGACGGCGGAGCGGAAGCGGATGAAAAACCGGCGGAGGATACAGAGTCCGGAAACAGCAGGGAACCGACAGCGGAAGATGAGGCAGAGGACAGCGGAGATTCTGCGGCGATGGATGAGGCAGAGGACAGCGGGGATTCTGCGGCGATGGATGAGACAGAGGACAGCGAAGGACAGACGGCAGATCAGGAAGCGGGGGACGGCGAAAGCGTTAATAAGATATGCCTGATTCCCGCGCAGGGTGAGACAAAGTGGATTGATGTGCCTGCCGATGAGTACGAGGTGGCTGCGAGCCTGTGTTTTTCGGAGGATGGCAGCAGGCTTTTTGTGGCGTCAATGGATCAGAAAATTTATGAGGTCGACCGGGAGACAGGGACGACGAGGCTGTTTCTGGCGGCGGATATCACACCGAATATGTTCTGCGTCTGGGAAAACTATATGGCGGTGAAAAACGAGCAGGAGGGTGTCGTCCTGTATACGCTGGACACGAAAGAGCGGATTGCGGATGATGTGATCACGGATTTTGTGAAGGAAAACTGCGCGGTCAACAGGCAGATTGTGGAATCCACATACAGTATTTTTCCGGCAGAGGAAGCGGGCGTATATCTGGTCTGCAGCAAGGGGGTATACCGTCATGTGATCGGCGGCACCGTTATGGAGCAGGTGATCAACGGCGGGCTTTCCAGCTTCAGCGATCCCATGAAACATGTGGTGAAGATGATAAGGACGGCGGAGGAGGGATTTATGGCGGCCTTTTCCGAGGGAAAAATATCAACATTTACCTATGATCCGAATATCAGCACGGTACCGGCGCAGACGCTCACGGCCTACAGCCTGACGGAGAACGATATTCTGAGGCAGGCGATTATCAGCTATCAGGGAGCGTATCCCGACGTCTATGTGGAATACAGGGTGGGTATGGATGAGGAGAGCGGCGTCACAAGGGAGGATGCGGTGAAGAAGCTGAATACGGAAATCATGGCGGGCAAAGGGCCGGATTTCCTGATTCTGGACGGACTTCCGGCGGATTCCTATGTGGAAAAGGGCGTGCTTGCAGACCTGGCACCCTATCTGACGGAACTGGAGAAGGAGGAGAAGATTCTTTCCAACATCAAAGAAAGTTTTACGGCGGACGGGAAAATCTATATGATTCCGGCGGCGATAACCGTATCTCTGTATATGACGGATCGGGAAAATATGACAAATGTGTCAGAATTATCCGGGCTGGCGGACATGATCGAGAAGCTCAGAAGAGAGCATCCGGGAGAGGGAATCCTGGAGACATACAGCGAGGACATGATACTGAACGCGCTGATGCCTGTATCCGCGCCGTTGTGGATTGAGGACGGGGGACAGCTCAACGTGGAGGAGATGACCACTTATCTGGAGCAGACGAAACGGATTTACGATGCGTGTATGGAGGGACTGCCGGAGAATCTTTTGCAGCAATATCTGGAGAGAGAACAGAATTGGGTTACCAGCAGCAACGAGGTCGCTGCTTACAATGATCTGCAGGGAGGTGCAGTGCAGATCGTGGCGGGCAATGAGAAGGTGGCTTTGGGAGAGCTGAAGAATGCCTATAATTATGCCTTTTTAAAGTCCGTCAACAAAGTGGAAAATGGGGAGAAGGGTGTGAACTGCCAGTCAGCTCTGACGCCCGGGAGTGTGAAGGATGCTTTCCGCCCTTACGCCCTGATGGGAATCAATGCGGCGTCAGATAAGACGGAGTTGTCCGGCGGGCTGTTGCGGGAGGTGCTCTCCAAGGAAATGCAGAGCATGATTTATCCTACCGGATTTCCTGTCAATGAAGAGGGGTTACAGACATATATCAAAACGCTGGGCGGGCAGCTTGCGGATGGAGCCAAGCCGGGAGAGCCGTTCAGCGGATATGGTTTTGTCGATGACAGCGGCGTGATGATTGTGCTTAGCATTTATGTGCCAACAGAGCAGGAGTCGCAGGAACTGTATGAGCTGCTTGCTTCTGTCCGTACGCCTTATCTGTCCGATGCGGTTGTGGAGGACGCGGTGCAGGAGGCCGGAAAGTGGTATCTGGAGGATAAATGCAGTTTGGAGGCTGCGGTGGAACTTGTGCAGGAGAAAATTGCCATTTATATGTCCGAATAACAATGTGAGAAGAACTTCTAATCGCTCACAGCAAGGGCTGTTTCGCGAAGAAGTTCTAGGAGCTGCGTTGCAACTCCCTCTCACATGGGAGAATACCCACAAAACGGGTATTCTCCGCATGAAAGTACGAAGATAAATGAAATTCCGTCATAGGACGGGACGCTGGGAAGTTCTATGTTTCGCGCGGGAGAATGCGAAAATGAATGAAATTCCGCCATAGGACGGGACGCTGGGAAGTTTTATGTTTCGCATGGGAGTATTCCAAAAGCGGTATTCTCCATGCAGGGGTCTGCAATAGGGTACATTTGAATTGTAGCTTACTGTGATGTGGAGAGTGCAAGAAAATAGTGGGAAAATGTAAAATACTATACTATAATGGGAGAGTCGCAAGGGCGTGTTCGTAATAAAAAATAGAACAAACAGTTTACATAATGTAGAAAGGCTGAGAGCTGGAATCGGGGGAAAAAGGGGATGGCGAAGAAGAAGGGCTTTTTTTCTCTTTCTTCTGCCAAGCTTTGCAGGGGTGATCCTTTTTGTGCTTCTGCCATTTCTGGATGTGGTGAAGCGTTCCTTCCAGACGGCGGTCACCGGCGAGTTTACAGGCATAAAAAATTACGGCGTTATTTTTCATAACCAGGCTTTTGTGCTGGCGGTAAAAAATACCGCGCGCTTTACGTTAGTCTGCATTCCGCTTCTGGTGCTTGCGGGACTTCTGGTGGCGTTTACACTGAGCAGATTTCAAAACGCCTCGCTGATTAAGTCGGTGTATCTGTTTCCGCTGGCCATGCCGACAGCCACTATTGTTCTTGTCTGGAAAATGGTTTTTTACAGGCAGGGGTTCCTAAATCTGTTTCTCACAAAAATCGGAGAACTTACAGGATTGTGGGGGAGCGTGACCACGGACTATCTGGGGACAGGAGCCTCCTTCTGGGTGCTGGTGGCGAGTTATTTATGGAAGAATACCGGGTATACGGTAGTGCTATGGCTGGCCGGTATTCTGGCTATCCCCAACGAGTTTATCGAGGCGGCCAGAGTGGACGGGGCGGGGCGTTGGAAATGCATTCGCTATATCATTCTGCCCAACTTAAAGGGCAGTTTTTATACCATTGTGATTCTGTCCTTCCTGAATTCCTTTAAGATTTACAGGGAGGCTTATCTGGTGGCAGGGTCTTATCCACAGGAGGACATTTATCTGCTCCAGCATCTGTTCAACAACTGGTTCGTCAATCTGGAATTTGACAAGATGGCGGCTGCCGCGGTGTGCGTGGGGGCGGTGCTGTTTGTGGCGATTATGGCTTTGCAGCGGATATGGGATAAGGCGGAGTGATATGGCATAACGGATCGTTCGGTGAAGCGGTGATGAAGCCGTTTTGGCATATGTGGTGCGGCGGAAGGGAAGATTCATCCGGTAAGAATGATGATGAAGCCGTTTTCGGCATTGGCGGCGTGCTGTAAAGGAAATTCTGCCTCGGTGCAAACGGTGATGATAAGGGGAAGTATGGAAAGACTGGAAAACATGATGCAGCTAAAAAAAAGACTTTGTGGGGAGGCCGGAAAACTTCTGGCGGCGGGCGCACTGCTGGTGCCGGCCATACTGATCTGTCTTCCCGTGCTTTTGATATTGACCGGATCGGTGATGGACAGTCTGGAAATGAAAGAGTATCTGCTTCCTGTGTTCAGCGACGGGGAGGGATATATCCGCTGGAGGCTGGTGCCGGATTATCCTACCTTTTCGCATTACGGCAGGCTGCTCTTTATGACGCCCTCCTTTTTTGTTCTGTTCTGGAATTCCGTAAAGCTGGTGCTATGCATTCTGGCCGGACAGCTTCTGGTGGGCGTTCCTGCCGCGTGGGCTTTCGCGGCCTATTCGGTGCGGGGAAGCAGGGCCCTGTTTGCCCTTTATGTGGTACTGATGCTTCTGCCCTTTCAGGTGACGATGCTTTCCAGTTATCTGGTGCTCGACCGTCTGGCCCTGATGAATACGCATGCCGCCATCATTTTGCCGGCGGTGTTTTCCACCTTACCCATCTTTTTGTCCTATGGCGGTTTCCGGGCGATTCCGCCGCAGCTTTTCGAGGCAGCCCGGATTGACGGGGCGAGTGAACTGCGGATATTCTTGACGATGGGGCTTCCGCTTGGGAAAAGTGGATTATTGTCTGCTATGGTGTTAGGGTTTTTGGAATATTGGAACCTGATGGAGCAGCCGCTGGCTTTTCTGGAGGATAAGGCGTTGTGGCCGTTGTCGCTGTATCTGCCGGAGATATCATGGCTGCAGGCGGGCTTTGCGCTCTGCGCCTCGTTTGTGACCCTGATTCCGGCGGCTTTTGTGTTTGTGCTGGGACAGGATTATCTCGAGCAGGGAATTGTGTATTCGGGATTAAAAGAGTAAAGCAAGAAGAAGCTTAGGAGAATGTAAAAGTTATGGGAGGAGAAAGCCATGGATAAGCGGAGGAAGAGGATTGTCGGGGGGCTGGCGGTTTTTATGGCCTTTATGTGGCTGTGCACGCTGGTTTCAAAAAGTATATATGCCTCGAAGCTGCCTATGGTTTCGACTACCCGGACGGATTCCAAGTATATTGAGCATATCGTGGAAGCGGAAGGTATTGTGGAGGCGGGAGCCAAACTGCCGGTGACGGTTTTAAGCGGGCTGCGGGTGCAGGAACTTGCGGTGCAGACCGGAGATAAGGTGGAAGAGGGGGATCTATTGTTTATCGTGGATCTGGAAGATATGAAGGAGATTATGGGTGAGCAGGAGCTGGCTGCGGCAAAGGTGCAGCTTCAGATTGATGCCATAGTCCATAATAAGGAGCTGGCGCAAAACCAGAAAGCGATGGAGGAAGCCAGAGCCAGAGAGGATTATGACGCGCTGGCCAGATATCAGGATACACTGGTGGGCCGGGCGGCAGAGGGCGTGGCCCAGGCGGAGGAGGCGCTGGAAGAGCTGCAGGCGGAGAACAGAGAGCATGAGAACGACTGGCAGAAAGAAGACGGAGAGTCTAAGACCGAGGAAGAGATGGAGGCGGAGCAGAAGGCCAGGGAAGAGGCAGAGGAACGGTTGAAGCAGGAGCTGCAGGCCGCGGCCTATGCGGAGGCCGATGCCAAGTGGAACAGGGATAACATCATAAAGGATGCGGGACGCAAGGTGGAGGATATTTTACAGGAGGATAACGCCGACGCGACGCTGGCGGTATATCGTTCGGAGCTTGCGGCGGTGCAGGAAAAGATTGCCGCTTATCAGGCGATTCTGGAGCAGGAGGGAAAGATCACCAGTCCTATTGGCGGGATGGTGACTGACGTTTATGTGCAGACAGGCGGCAGGGTGCCGGACACGGCTTCTTTTCTGCTGGCAGATGATGAGGTGCCCTGCCAGTTCCGGGTGTCGCTCACGAAGGAACAGAAAAGTTATGTAAACTTAAATGACGACGTGAAGCTACAGTTGGACGGACGTAAAAAGATTGACGCCAAGGTGGATTATATCGAAGAAAATGAGAATATGCCGGGCAGTTATACGGCGCTTTTGAGGCTGCCCGAGGAGATGGGGACGCCCGGACTTTCCGGGAAAATGATCTGCTCTAAGGTGGGAGAGAAGTATCCCTGCTGTGTATCCCTGCTGGCCCTGCACGAGGATAACAACAGGAGCTTTGTGTATGTGGTGAACGAGCGCGAGGGGATTCTCGGCACGGAATATTATGTGGAGGAGATTACCGTCAGTGTGGCTGACAAGAACGATAATCTGGCGGCCATAGAGGGAGCAGTGACGGGGGAGAGCCAGATCATCTCCTCTTCCACGAAGGAGATTAAGAAGGGGGATGTGGTCAGGCTGTCGGACGGGTGAGCCGGATTATATTGTGAAAGGGTGTAAATGCGCCGGATATTGACTACAGGGAACGATGCTTTTTCGCACATATGCCAGGCATCTGCCACAAAGCGCTGCGGCCGGGGAATGGCCAAATTGTCGAGAAAAAATGTTGAAAAGTATGGGGCAAGGTTGTAGAATGGTTTCGGACAGTGGGAAACTTTGCTTCAAAGGACGGACAATCAGATGATTCTGGCGGTTATCAAAATCACATTGTGCAGTATTGCGGCGCTTGCCGTTTTATATCTGCTGGCGATCATGCCACGCATGATAAGACGGCCCGATACTTCACTCTTTAAAAAGAGGTATTTTGCCCATAGAGGCCTTCATGACAATGGCGGGGACGCGCCGGAAAACTCCATGGCGGCTTTCAGAAAGGCGGTGGAGACGGGGCTTGGCATGGAACTTGACGTGCAGGTGACAAAGGACGGCGTGCCGGTTATTTTCCATGATTTTAAACTGGAACGAATCTGTGGCGTGGAGGGAAAGGTCGTGAACCACACCTACGGGGAGCTGCAGGCGTATACCCTCTGCCATTCCGGGGAGCGGATTCCAAAGCTGTCAGATCTGCTTGAGATGGTGGACGGCCGTGTGCCGCTGATCGTGGAGATCAAGGCGGAGACGGCGGACGTTTCCGGCTGTGCGGCCATAGACGGGCTGCTGCGCGCTTATCACGGCGCCTACTGCATTGAATCCTTTAATCCCATGGTGCTCTGGTGGTTCCGCCGGAATCACGGAAATGTGGTGCGTGGACAGCTTTCCTCGAATTTCCGCAAGGAGGGTGAGTACTGGAATATTCTTTACTTTGCCATGACGCACCTTCTGTTCAACTTTCTGACGAAACCTGATTTTATCGCATACAACCACAAGTTCAGCGAGGAGCCGGGCAGAAGAATATGCCGGCGTCTTTACAGGCATCCGGCGGCGGCATGGACGATCCGCAGTGAGCGGGATCTGGAGGCGCTTCAGGGCGAATACGATGTATTTATTTTTGACAGTTTTCTTCCGGCCAGAGTAAAGCAGCGTTAACTTTGGAGCCGCCTTTGAGAATACAGTGGCGCTTTCACACGCTAATTTGACAAATATTTTGTAATATTTGTCTTTCTTTTTGTGAAAATTTTCAAAAAGGCAGTGTTAAAATTGCAAAAATATGGTAAAATAAATGCTAGCCAAGTGGCTTTAATTTCAAACGGAATGGAGGATAGCAAATAAAATGGCGAAATGGGTATATTTATTTGAAGAAGGAAACGCGGACATGCGTAATCTTCTGGGCGGCAAAGGGGCCAATCTTGCAGAGATGACAAATCTGGGGCTGCCGATTCCGCAGGGTTTTACCGTGACGACAGAGGCTTGTACAGACTACTACAATAATGGCAGACAGATCTCGGATGAGATCAGGGAGCAGATTTTTACCGCGCTTGCGGGGCTTGAGGAAAAACAGGGTAAGAAGTTCGGCGATACCGAAAATCCGCTTCTCGTGTCGGTTCGTTCCGGGGCAAGGGCATCCATGCCCGGTATGATGGATACCATTCTGAATCTGGGTCTGACGGATGCGGCCGTGGAGGGCTTTGCACAGAAGACGGGGAATCCCCGGTTTGCGTATGATTCTTACCGCAGATTTATTCAAATGTTCTCTGATGTGGTTATGGAGATCCCCAAATCTTATTTTGAGAGAATCTTAGACGAAATCAAAGAGTCCAAGGGCGTTAAGTTCGATACCGATCTGACCGCAGAGGATATGAAAGAGATCATCGTCCGTTTCAAAAATATTTACAAAGAAAACAAGGGCGAAGAGTTCCCGCAGGATCCCAGAGTACAGCTTATGGAGGCGGTGAAGGCGGTGTTCCGCTCCTGGGACAATGAGAGAGCGATCGTATACAGACGCATGAACGACATTCCCGGCGATTGGGGTACCGCGGTAAATGTGCAGGCCATGGTATTCGGAAATATGGGAGACACTTCCGGAACAGGCGTTGCTTTCACCAGAAATCCTTCTACCGGCGCGAAGGGCATTTACGGCGAGTATCTGATCAACGCCCAGGGTGAGGATGTGGTAGCGGGTATCCGCACACCCCAGCCTATCACCAGACTGGAGCAGGATCTTCCCGAGTGCTATAAGCAGTTTATGGAGATTGCGAACCGCCTCGAGGAGCATTACCGCGACATGCAGGATATGGAGTTTACCATTGAGGAAGGCAAGCTCTTCTTCTTACAGACCAGAAACGGCAAGCGCACCGCGCCCGCGGCATTGCAGATTGCCTGCGATCTGGTAGATGAGGGCAAGATTACCCCTGAGGAGGCGGTGCTTAGAATTGAAGCGAAGTCTCTGGACCAGCTCTTACATCCGACCTTTGATCCCGACGCTTTGAAGGCGGGGCAGGTAGTGGGACAGGCTCTTCCCGCTTCTCCCGGCGCAGCGGCAGGAAAGGTTTACTTTACGGCAAATGAGGCGAAGGAAGCACACGAGAAGGGTGAGAGAGTTGTGCTTGTGCGGCTTGAGACTTCCCCTGAGGATATCGAGGGTATGCATGCGGCGGAAGGTATTCTTACCGTGCGCGGCGGCATGACCTCCCACGCTGCAGTAGTGGCCCGCGGTATGGGCACGGCCTGCGTATCCGGCTGCGGTGAAATTGCCATCAACGAGCAGGAAAAAGTATTTGAACTTGGCGGCGAAGTATTCCATGAGGGCGATTATATTTCTCTGGACGGCTCCACTGGTAAGATTTATAAAGGGGACATTAAGACTGTGGAGGCTTCCGTCAGCGGCAACTTCGGGCGGATTATGGAGTGGGCGGACAAGTACCGTAAGCTTCAGGTGCGCACCAACGCGGATACGCCCGCAGATGCAGCAAATGCAGTGAAGTACGGCGCGGAGGGCATCGGCCTTTGCAGGACGGAGCACATGTTCTTTGAGCCTGACAGGATTCCGAAGATCCGGCAGATGATTCTGGCGAGAACGCAGGAGCAGAGAGAGAAGGCGTTAAACGCATTAATTCCCTTCCAGAAGGGCGACTTTAAGGCACTGTATGAGGTGATGGAAGGCAGACCTGTGACCATCCGTTTCCTTGATCCCCCGCTTCATGAGTTTGTGCCCACAGAAGAGGGAGATATCGATGATCTGGCAGTGGAGATGATGATGACGGCGGAAGAGGTGCAGGAGATCTGCGATTCCCTCCATGAGTTTAACCCTATGATGGGACACCGTGGCTGTCGTCTGGCGGTTACTTATCCCGAGATTGCGAAGATGCAGACAAGGGCTGTGATGGAAGCGGCGATTGAAGTGAAGAACGAGAAAGGCTATGATATCGTACCCGAGATTATGATTCCCCTTGTGGGCGAGAAG
The DNA here is from genome assembly GCA_947174505.1 of uncultured Lachnospiraceae bacterium. Classification (GTDB taxonomy): domain Bacteria; phylum Bacillota; class Clostridia; order Lachnospirales; family Lachnospiraceae; genus UBA3282. The sequence continues at coordinate 832 of CAMWJF010000019.1, read as the reverse complement.
AAGGAGCTTAAGTTTGTCAAGGAAGTAGTGGTGGAAGTGGCCGAGGCCGTGAAGAAAGAGAAAAATTCCGACATTCAGTACCACATCGGCACGATGATTGAGATTCCCCGCGCGGCGCTTCTGGCAAACGAGATCGCTGAGGAGGCGGAGTTCTTCTCCTTCGGTACAAACGACCTGACCCAGATGACCTTCGGCTTCTCCCGCGACGACGCAGGCAAGTTCTTAAGTGATTACTATAAGAACAAAATTTACGAGTCCGATCCGTTCGCAAGACTGGACCAGAGCGGTGTGGGACAGCTCGTACAGATGGCGGCAGAGAAGGGACGCGCGACCAGACCTGATATTAAACTGGGTATCTGCGGCGAGCACGGCGGAGATCCCTCGTCCGTGGAATTCTGCCATAAGGTGGGTCTGACCTATGTGTCCTGTTCACCGTTCAGAGTGCCGATTGCAAGATTGGCGGCAGCGCAGGCGGCGATAAACAATGTAGGAAAGTAGATTACAAATATATGTACTTTACGGAGTATCTGATAACCAGAGCTGATGTGAATGATTTCATGGCACATCGTCCGGAGTACACAAAGGCGAACCGCTTTGAGGATTTCGTTTGTAAAATCTATCTTTAACGATTAGGGGAAAATTCATTTGAGAGTTTTCCCCTTTTTTCGTGGTTTTTTCAAAGGATTCTATCCTAAACAAAGGATAGAGTCCTTTTTATATACACAAACAAAATAATCAAAGGAGGTTCACACATGAACAACACAGCGTTAAGAGCAGAGGCGCAGAGCGCCAACAACACACACATGGTTTTTGCAAACGAGGAACATGAGAA
>CAMWJF010000018.1 GCA_947174505.1 uncultured Lachnospiraceae bacterium | reverse complement strand
CTGCCTGCTCAATCCTTATTTTATTTCCGATATTCTTGAAAATTGAATTCCGTGACCCAAGGTTTTCTCCCCTTGCAACAGCCCGGCACAAGTGATATAATCGTCGCAGACTGCGTAGTCTGCAGCCAGAGAATTTCTGCAGGCAGACATAAGAAAGGCATGGTACAACATGAAACAGACAAGAGAAGATGTAAGGAATATAGCAATCATCGCCCATGTAGATCACGGCAAAACCACACTGGTGGACGAGCTGTTAAAGCAGAGCGGCGTTTTCAGGGAAAATCAGGAAGTAGCAGAACGTGTTATGGACTCCAACGATATTGAGAAGGAACGCGGGATCACAATCCTCTCCAAAAACACCGCCGTCACCTACAAGGGAACCAAAATCAACATCATCGACACCCCTGGCCATGCAGATTTCGGCGGCGAGGTGGAGCGCGTGCTGAAAATGGTGGACGGCGTGGTTCTTGTGGTGGACGCCTTTGAGGGGCCTATGCCCCAGACAAAGTTTGTGCTGAAAAAGGCGCTGGAGCTGGATTTGTCCGCAATCGTGTGCATCAACAAATGTGACCGCCCAGAAGCTAGGCCCATTCAGGTCGTGGATGAAGTGCTGGAGCTTTTTATGGATCTGGACGCCAACGACGAACAGCTTGACTGCCCCTTCGTCTACGCCTCCGCAAAGACTGGCACCGCTACCACACAGCTTACGGTCAAGGGAAAGGACATGACCCCGCTCTTCGACACCATCATCGAACACATTCCCGCACCGCAGGGCGATCCCGACGCGGGCACGCAAATTCTGGTAAGCACCATTGACTATAACGAATATGTGGGGCGCATCGGCGTCGGCAAGGTGGACAACGGCTCCGTTAAGGTCAATCAGGAGGTGGTCATTGTAAACCACCATGACCCGGACAAGATGAAAAAGGTAAAGATCAGCAAGCTTTACGAGTATGACGGTCTGAATAAGGTCGAGGTAAAGGAGGCAGACATCGGCGCCATCGTGGCAATCTCCGGCATTGCGGACATCCACATCGGCGATACCCTCTGCTCTCCCGACAACCCGCAGCCGATCCCCTTCCAGAAAATTTCGGAGCCGACGATCGCCATGCACTTTATCGTCAATGACTCTCCCCTCGCCGGCAAGGAAGGCAAATATGTCACCAGCCGTCATCTGCGCGACCGTCTTTTTAAGGAGTTAAATACGGACGTGTCCCTGCGGGTGGAGGAAACCGAAACCACGGAGGCCTTCAAGGTGTCCGGCCGCGGCGAGCTGCATCTTTCCGTGCTGATTGAAAATATGCGCAGGGAGGGCTTTGAGTTTGCCGTGAGCAAGGCGGAAGTGCTTTACAAAACCGACGAAAACGGCAAAAAGACGGAACCTATGGAACTGTGCTACGTGGATGTGCCGGAGGAATTTTCCGGAACGGTCATTGAAAAACTCAGCCAGAGAAAGGGCGAGCTGAAAAATATGGGTATGGCATCCGGCGGTTACACCCGTCTGGAGTTCTCCATTCCCTCAAGGGGGCTGATCGGCTACCGGGGCGAATTTATGACCGACACCAAGGGCAACGGCATTATGAACACCATCTTTGACGGCTACGGCCCCTACAAGGGTGATATCCAGTACCGCAAGCAGGGTTCCCTCATCGCCTTCGAGGCGGGCGAAGCCATCACCTACGGCCTCTACAACGCGCAGGAGCGCGGCACTCTCTTCATCGGTCCGGGCGAGAAGGTTTATTCCGGCATGGTCGTGGGACAGAATGGACGGGGCGAGGACATTGAGTTAAATGTGTGCAAGAAAAAGCAGCTCACCAACACCCGCTCTTCCAGCGCAGACGAAGCACTGCGCCTCACACCGCCCAAGGTTTTAAGTCTGGAGCAGGCGCTTGAATTTATCGACACCGACGAGCTTCTGGAAGTGACCCCGGAGAGCCTCCGAATCCGCAAGAAAATTCTGGACCCGACGCTCAGAAAGCGGGCGGCGATTTCGGCGGCAGCGAAGAAATAAATGTAACGACGGGCCCGCAGTCAAACTCGCAAATTCGTGCTTACGCACTCTCCGTCCGCCTTCGCCGGACATTTGCTCGTTGACGCCGCACGAAAAACAAATGTCCGCTTCGCGGCCGCTTGTTTTTCTTTTGCGGCTGTCAGATCCCCAGCACAATCTCCGCCACCCGGAAATAGATCAACAGGGAAATCGCGTCCACAATCGTCGTGATAAACGGGCTTGCCATCACCGCCGGGTCAAGCCCGATTTTCTTGGCAACCATAGGCAGGGTTGATCCCACGATCTTCGCCACGATCACTGCCATCAGCAGGGTAATGCAAACCACTAGGGCAACCTGTACGCCCACCTGGTCAAAGAGCAGAAGTCTGCCAAAATTGCAGACCGACAAGGTCAGTCCGCACAGCACCGCCGTCCTGATCTCCTTCCAGATCACACGGCTCCAGTCAGTGAATGCAATCTCATCCAGTGAGATACCGCGGATGATGATGGCGGAAGCCTGTCCACCCGCATTGCCGCCGGTATCCATCAGCATGGGAATAAAAGCCGTCAGCACCACATAGCGGCTCAGTTCATTCTCAAAAGAAGTGATGATACTCCCCGTAAAGGTAGCCGAAATCATCAGAAGCAAAAGCCAGGGAATCCTTTTTTTATAGGCGTCAAACACGGTCATTCTCAGATAAGGCTTATCGGATGGCATCAACGCCGCCATCTTCTCGATGTCCTCCGTGGTCTCCTCCTCCAGAATATCCACCACATCGTCCATCGTGATAATGCCCACCAGCCTGTCCTCATTATCCACCACAGGCATCGCGGTAAACTCATATTTTCTGAACTGTCTGGCAACCTCCTCCTGATCCATCAGGGTATGCAGGGAAACCACATTTCTGTGCATGATATCCCCGATCACCGCCTCCGGGTCGCTGAGGAGCAGATAGCGCAGCGCAACGGTTCCCACCAGCGTCCGCTTATGATCCAGCACATAGCAGATGTTTATGGTTTCACTGTCAAGCCCCACCTTCCGTATCCGCTCAATAGCCTGGGCCACCGTGTAGTGTTCCTTTAAATCCACATATTCCACCGTCATAATGCTGCCAGCGGAATCCTCCGGGTAGCGCATCAGATGATTGATGGCCTTTCGGGTGTCCGCGCTGGTATTGGCGATCAGGCGCTTCACCACATTGGCGGGCATCTCCTCCATCAGCTCCTTCGCATCGTCCGACATCATGTTGTCGATGATGCGCGCCGCGTCCTTATCTGACAGAGAGGTGATAATGGACTGCTGTCTGTCAATCTCCAGATAGGAAAAGACATCCGCCGCTGTGTCTTTAGGCAGGATGCGGAATATTTTAATGACCTCTTCCTCCTCCATCTCCTCCATATAGTCAGCAATATCCGCGTCATTCAGTTCCTCTATGATCTTTCTGAGGCTGGTGTACTGCCCCTTCCTGAGAAGCTCCCTGATCTCTTCCACGCCAAAATCGGCATAGTCGTTATAAGCCTTCGCCTCCAGCTCTTCCACCCTTTTTTCCGCTTCCCTGTTTTCACCCATAGCCTGCCGCCTTTCCGCCGGAAAACGCGTCCCGGCGGCGGCTCTGGCTTATGCTAAACCGTGCCGCTTCCGGAAAGCGCTTCCGCACTTTTATAATAGAAAGGATCCGAGACGCCCACCCGCGCTGCGCCGGCGGTAGCCTCCGTAATATCCTTTATCAGCCTGTCCTTCTCCTCACATGGTACATGGAATCCGATGGATACCTGTTCCGTATAAACCGATTCCTCTATGGGAATCCCCCTCTGTCCCAAAAGATACTGTATCTTGCCGATGCCGTTATAGTCCGTGTCCACCGTAAGGGCATAGCCGTACCGCATCACAGACACACGGCTGTCCGCAATTCCCGCCTGCGCCGCCTGGGTATAGGCGCGCACAAGCCCGCCAGTGCCAAGAAGTGTGCCGCCGAAATACCGGGTCACCACCAGCGTAAGCCCGCGGATGCCCGAACCTGTAAGCACTTCCAGAATGGGTCTGCCCGCCGTGCCGGAGGGCTCACCGTCGTCCGAATACCGCACGGTCTCCCCCCGCTCTCCTATGATATAGGCATAGCAGTGATGTCTGGCGTCCCAGTAGCGTTTTTTCTCAGCCTCGATGAAGGCAGCCGCCTCCTCCTCTGTGTGGGTGGCCTGCACATGGGCGATAAACCGGGATTTCTTCTCCACGATTTCCCCCTCGCCCCCATATTCAATAATTTTATACGGTGCATACTTATCCATGTATAACATCGTTGCACATTTCTCCTTTCAGTGCAAGTATAAATGTGCACAGAATCGTAAACAATTCTTAAGAAAGCATAAAAACCTTTATTTGCCAGCGGCAATTATGCTATAATCGTCACAGGTTAGGCAAATTGCGGCCTTTTAAAGGATTGACTATATTGGCATTTGAGACTATGATAAAGAGTCGAGGAGGCAGTATCCTATGAACTACGGCAAAAAAGGCGTCCGCAAAAAACAGCAGGCGCTTCACTCTACAGGTAAAAAATGGAGCAGAAAAGTAGCCTTTACTTTTGTGCAGGTATTTCTGATCGCCATGATCGGCGCGGCCATTGTCTGTGCAAGCGCGGGCATCGGCGCTTTCAAGGGGATTCTGGCGGCAGCGCCGGATATCAGCAATATCGACGTGACCCCCTCCGGCTTCTCCACCTTTGTATACAATATAGAAGGGACACAGATTAAGAAGCTGGTTTCCACCGATGCCAACCGAATCCCGGTTTCCATCGACATGGTTCCCCAGGATTTAAAGGACGCCTTTGTGGCTATCGAGGATGCCCGTTTTTATGACCACAACGGCATCGATATCAAGGGTATTATCCGTGCGGGCGTCATTGGCATCCAGAACCGGCATTTCTCCGAGGGTGCCAGCACCATCACCCAGCAGCTCCTGAAAAACAATGTCTTCACAGACTGGACTTCCGAGGATTCTCTGGCAGACAAGTTCAAAAGAAAGTTTCAGGAACAGTATCTGGCGCTGGAGCTGGAAAAGGTCATGGACAAGGACTCCATCCTGATCAACTACATGAACAGCATCAATCTGGGCTCCAATACGCTGGGCGTTGAGGCTGCGTCCAGACGCTATTTTGGCAAGCACGTTAACGAGCTCACCCTGTCCGAGTGCGCAGTGATCGCGGGTATCACGCAGAACCCGTCCCGCCTTAACCCCATCACGCACCCGGAAGATAACGCGGAACGCCGGGAAAAGGTCCTGAAAGAAATGATGGAGCAGGGCTATATAACCGAGGAGGAACGCGAGGAAGCGCTGGCTGACGACGTATACTCCCGCATTCAGGTGGCAGATGCCAAAAACGAGGACAACGCTGTCAGTACATATTTTGTGGATGCACTGACGGATGATGTCATGGAGGATCTGATCGCTGCCGGCTACAACGAGACGCAGGCCTATACCCTGCTCTACAGCGGCGGTCTGAAAATATACTCCACCCAGGATCCTAAAATTCAGGCAATCTGCGACAGCGCTTTTGCGGACGAGAGCAACTTCCCCGCAAACACCAAATGGTATCTGAACTACGAACTGACTATCGAGCGCGCAAGCGGGGACAGGGAAAATGTCAGCACGGAAATGTTCCGCAGCTACTGGAAAGAAAACCGCTCCTCCAGCTATAACCTGATCTACGCCTCACAGGAGGAGGCTTATCAGGATATCGAAGCCTACAAGGCAGATGTGATGCGTTCCGGCGACGAAGTGCTCGGTGAAAACATCAATCTGACCCCCCAGCCCCAGGTATCTCTGGTGGTGGAGGATCAGAGCACAGGCTGTATCGTGGCCATGGTCGGCGGCCGGGGCGCGAAAACCGCCAGCCGTACCTTAAACCGCGCCACTGATACGACCAGACAGCCCGGTTCCACCTTTAAGATTGTGTCCACCTATGCGCCTGCCTTAGACAGTGCGGGGCTGACCCTTGCCACGATTATGAACGATGCGCCCTTTAACTACGCCACAGGCCGTCCGGTAGCTAACTGGTACGGCGAACAGTACCGTGGGCTTTCCTCCCTGCGGGACGGTATCCGCGACTCCATGAATATCGTGGCCGTAAAGACGCTGACCCAGATCACGCCCCAGCTTGGTTTTGACTATCTGAAAAATTTCGGCTTCACTACACTGGCGGAGCGCGAAGAAATAAACGGCGAAATATTTTCGGACATCCAGCAGACCACCGCACTCGGCGGTCTTACGCACGGCGTTACCAATGAAGAGCTGAACGCCGCCTATGCCTGCATTGCAAATGGCGGCACATATATCAAGCCCAAGCTTTACACGAAAGTTTTAGACCATGACGGAAACATTATACTGGACAACACCATGCCCAATTCCAAGCAGGTCATCAAAGAGACTACCGCCTTTCTTCTGACAGACGCCATGGTAGACGTGGTCACAAGCGGCACCGGCGGCTCAGTCAACTTCGGCAATATGGCTATCGCGGGAAAAACGGGCACCACCTCCGATTACAACGATGTGTGGTTTTCCGGCTACACCCCGTACTACACGGCTACTACCTGGGCAGGCTTTGACAACAACGTAAAGCTGACAGGTGATGAGAAAAATCTGGCGAAAAAGCTGTGGCGGGCTGTCATGTCACAGATCCATGAGGATCTGCCCAGCAAGTCCTTCAGCGTTCCCTCCGGTATTGTGACGGCCACGGTCTGCTCGCGCTCCGGAAAAATGCCTATTGCAGGGCTTTGCGACGGAACACTGCGCACCGAATACTTTGCAGAGAACACCATTCCCTCCGATACCTGCGACGTGCACTATGCAGGCCAGATCTGCCAGTACAGTATGCTTCCGGCCCGCGAGTTCTGTCCCTTCAAGGTGGAGGGCGTGATCGAGCTGACACCGATCGAAAATGTCGCCCTGCAGAGCGGTTCTTCCACATCCACCACCGAAGTGGTGAATGAGGACGGCTCCGTCAGCGAAGTGCCCGTACCCGCGCCGCAGACCAATATGTGTCCTCACGACGAGGTCTTTTTCGCAACACCTGGCTATGAGGGAACCATCGAAGCACAACGGGCTGAGATTGCCCAGAGAAACGCCTCGGCAGCGCAGGCAGCAGCCGAGGCGGCCGCACAGCAGCAGCCGGAGGCACAGCCCCAGCCCGATCAGCCGCCCGCAGAATAAAAGATCAAGTGCTCTGCGTCCGGTTCAGAGATGCTCCGCATTCTCTTTCCATGATTTGCGTTACTACAGCTTTCTATATAACAGCGAAACAGGCTGCACCGCCCACATTGCGGAAACAGCCTGTTTTTTATCTTCTTATCAATATCAGATTCCCTTTACCTTCCGAATCTTCTCCTCCAGATCTTCAATCCCTGTCTTCGCATTGCTGATGGCCCGACAGAACGCCTCATACTCCGTACCCGGCTCCAAACCTTCTTTTTCATAATATAATCTGCCGATCTCAATATAGTTCTTTCTGATTACCTCCTCGCAGGTGCTGATCTGCCCCTTCAGGTTTGCGATCTCGGCCAGATCCTTCGCCTTTCCCGATACTTCTTTTCCCTTAGAAGTGATGGTATCCCCTATTTTTTCAAAAAAATCCATTTATTTTCCCTCCTGTCAGCATTCTTTCTGTGTCCGACTGCATTCCTGTTTGTCAAAAACCAAATGCCCGCCCTCTCCTTCCATTTCTCACGTTGCCGGAATTTCCTTTATAATAGACAATACCGCATCCACGGTCATTCGTCAACCAAAAGCCGCCTGGGCTGCGCCCTCCGCCGCTTCACCCAATTGCCATTCACACCCGGCCGTCATTCAGCCTTTCACTCATTTTCTTCATAGTGCCGCACCAGCTCGGCCGCGATATGCTCAGCCAGGATCCGATAGCCCGCCCTGTTTGCATGTACGCCGTCCGGCATGTAATCCGCCACAATATCCGCGTCATGGGAATCCAGTATATTGGAATTGTACAGGTCTATCACCTGAAAATCATAGGCCGCGGATAACGTTAAAATCATATCCGCTATATTCTTCTGTGGCAGAAGATAAGTCCGCTCCCGCATCAGATAGTCCTGTAAGATATTCGGCAGCGGCGTGGCAAAAAAGATATCCGCATCAGGATAATTCTCCTTAAGCCCCCGCATCAGCTCATCCAGATCCCCGCAAAAAGTCCAGGGCTTTCGCTCCGCAAGGGTGCCAAACTCTTTCCCGGAAAGGCAGAAGCCGTCGTTGGTGCCTCCCATGACAATGATGATGTCCGTATCCTCCGGAATCTGCGTATAGCGCTCCACGAAAGCGTCCGACCAGTACCGCCCGATGGAGGAGCCGCCGACGCCCAGATTATATACTTCTTCCGCCCCTAACAGTTCTTTCAGTACGGAAGGATAGGCATAGGACAGATAGCCTTCTTCCCCTTCCAGATTGGCAGCCGCTGTGATGCTGTCCCCCAGACAGGCGATTTTCTTCCCGGAAAAATCCACGCCCCGTTCCTCCAGACAGGCCTGGTCCTCCCAGTTTTCCAAAAGCGTCTCCTCCATAGAACGCCGTATCTGCCTGCGCTGTGCAAGCGTGATCTCGGGATACACCATTTCTATTTTCGGCAGCAGCTCCAGCATATTTCCCGACACGGACACCTGATCCGACACACTCGCATTTTCAGAAACGATACCGTTGCCTGATACACTGCGTGCATTGCCTGACACTGTGCCATTACCCGAGACACTGCGCGCATTGCCTGACACTGTGTCATTACCCGACACACTGCTCACATTGACCGATATCATATTGTTACCTGACATACTGAACTTATTGACCGATACGGTACCGTTACCCGATACACTGCGCATATTGCCTGACACACCAGTCATATTATCTGACACCATAGTCGTATTTTCTGACATTGAGGTCATATTATCTGACACACTGGTCGTATTACCCGACGCAGTAACCACATGACCAGACACCCACGGCGTATTGTCTGATACCGTGCTGCTTCCGGAAACACTCTGCATATCATTTTGGATGGCTGTGCTGTCTGCCACATCCATTTCGTTCTCCGACAGACTCAGCATATCGTCCGCCGCATTCTCCGACGCGCCTCGAGGCTCCTTTGCGATCTCCTGATTCCCGGTCAAACCGCCCGTGCCGAAGTCCATCGCAGAAACAGGAACCGCCTCCTCGTAATCCATTCGAATCTCTTCCAGAAACTGCCCCAGTTTTTCCCGGTTCCCAGAAAGCCCCTCAAGCTCCCGGCGCATCTCATGCACCCGGTCATTGGCTTCTTTATTCCTTGAGAGCACTTCCTCCTGCCGCCTTATTTCCGACTCTATCTGTTTATTTATAACATATGTATCGTACAGGCGCATTCCCACCGCCGCCACGAGCACGGCCATAAGCGACAGGATCACGACCGCCAATATCTCGTTCACCTTTTTCATTTTGCCATCCACGTGCCGGAGAATGCCCGTATTTTAAACATTCTCTGACACGAAATATTTTTCAGTCTAACCTCTGCCTGACAATCTCATAAGCTAAAATCCCCGCTGCCACGGAGGCGTTCAGGGAATCAATATCTCCCCGCATGGGAATCTGTGCAGCCATATCGCATTTTTCCCTGACGAGGCGGCTTACGCCGTTTCCTTCCGCACCGACCACAAGGCCAATGGGACCCTTTAAGCCCAATTCATACATGGGTGTGCCCCCCATATCCGCGCACACGAACCAGAGCCCTTCCTTTTTCAGCTCCTCAATAGTCTGCCCCAGATTTGTCACCTTGGCAACCGGCGTGTAGTTCAGCGCACCGGCGGATGCTTTTGCCACCGTGGCCGTCAGACCCACCGCGCGGTTTTTCGGAATAATAACACCGTGCGCGCCCGCCTGATTCGCCGTGCGGATGATAGCCCCCAGATTGTGGGGATCTTCAATACCGTCCAAAAGCAAAACAAAGGGCTCCTCCCCCTTGTCCTTTGCCTTCTGCAGTATATCCGAAACCTCCGCGTATCTGTAAGCCGCAGCAGCCGCAATCACTCCCTGATGTCTTCCCGTCTCAGACATCTGGTCCAGCCGCTCCTTCGTCACATATTTGACCGGCGTTCCCTGTTTGGACGCCTCCCGCCTGATGGTCATAACCGGGCCGTCCTTGCAGCCGTCCAGCACATAGAGCCGGTCTATGGTACGGCCCGCCCGGAAAGCCTCGATCACGGCATTTCTGCCCTCTATGATTCCTGTGTTCTCTTCCAAACTTATGTAAACCTCCCTTTCCCGATTACAGCCGCTCGTTTCCCCAGTTCCGCTTTTTCAAATTCGCAAGCTTACACCTACTAAATTTCCATCTCCACCAGCGCGATCGACTTCTTCACCAGCGCAAGCATCCGCTCCTGCCTGCCCGTCAGGTACAGATACCCGCACAGCGCCTCAAAACCCGTAGCCTTCCGATACTCGATGACTGTGGCGTTTTTTGCAGTAGTGTAGGATTTGGCGTTCCGTCCGCGTTTGTAGACCGTCCGCTCCTCCTCCGTCAGTTCGTCCATAAGCGCCTCAATCATCCGCGCCTGCATCCGTGCATTCACATAAGAGACCGTTTTTTTGTGCAGCTTATTGGCTGAGGTATTGCCCCGCTCCACCACGACAGTGCGAATCACCAGATCATAGACCGCATCCCCGATATACGCCAGCGCCAGCGGCGAATAAGTGCGTATGTCAACCTCCCCGCAGTTAAAATTCCGCTTGATGGCATCAAGTATCGTCACGCTCTCTTCCATTTGACTCCCTCACGCGTATCTTCCAGAATAATACCCTTCCCCGCCAGCAGATCCCGGATCTCGTCAGCCCTTGCAAAATTCTTTGCCTTTCTGGCGTCCTGTCTCTCCTGAATCAGCGACTCAATCTCCGAATCCAATATCTCCTGACCGCGCTCCGCCGTAAGCCCGCAAATGTCCATAAGCTCCACGATTTCATCCTTAAGTGCACGGATAAAGGCCGCGCTGGCATCTTCTCCCACAGAGGTATTGGCAAATTTCACCAGCTCGAAAACAGCGGAAATGGCATCCGCCGTATTAAAATCATCGTCCATCGCCTCGTCAAACTTTTTCACAAAGTCCTTCGCCTGCTGGAGCGCCTTCTCCTCCCCGGCATGCAGTTCCTGCGTCCCAGCCTTCTCCAGAAGGAAGTTTAAATTCGACACGCAGGTCACAATCCTCTCCAACCCGTTCCGGGCCGCCTCCATCAGCTCCGCGCTGAAATTTAAGGGGCTTCTATAGTGGGCGGAGAGCATGAAGAACCGCAGCACCTGCAGATCGTACTTCTCGCTGATATCCCTCACCGTGAAGAAATTCCCCAGAGACTTGGACATTTTCTTATTATCAATATTCAGGAAACCGTTGTGCATCCAATACTTGGCAAAGGGCTTGCCGTTGGCGGCTTCTGACTGGGCGATCTCATTCTCGTGATGGGGGAAAATCAGATCCTCACCGCCCGCGTGAATATCAATCTCCTCCCCCAGATATTTTTTACTCATCACCGAACACTCAATATGCCAGCCCGGTCTTCCCTCACACCAGGGGGACTCCCAGAAAGGCTCACCCTCCTTCTTCGGCTTCCACAGCACAAAGTCCAGAGGATCCTGCTTCTGCTCCTCCCCGGAAACCAGTAGGGAGCGGCCGCCGCTGCGCAGATCGTCCAGATTCTTATGGGAAAGCTTTCCGTATCCCGGAAAACTTCTGGTCCTGAAATAAACAGTGCCGTCCTGCGCCACATAAGCGTGCCCCTTGTCGATGAGCGTCTGAATCATTTCAATCATGCCGTCAATCTCGCAGGTCGCCTTGGGATGCGTGTTGGCAGGCTTTACATGCAGCGCCTCCATGTCCTTTTTGCACTCCTCGATATAGCGTTCTGAGATCACGGAAGGATCTGTGCCCTCCTCGTTGGCTTTCTTGATGATCTTATCGTCCACATCTGTAAAGTTCGACACATAATTGACTTCATAGCCCCTGTGCTCCATATAACGGCGCACCGTGTCAAACACGATCATGGGTCTGGCATTGCCGATGTGGATCAGATTGTAGACGGTAGGCCCGCAGACATACATGCTGACCTTTCCTGCCTCAATCGGCACAAACTCTTCTTTCTTTCCCGATAATGTATTGTATACTTTCATAATCTCCTCTTTTCCCGGGCAGCCCCTACCCCGTTTCCGCCCTTCCTATTTATTATGTCAATCACTTCTGCCGTCGTCATTCTTTTCTCCACTCCAAAGCATTCTATGCTGGGGAATGCGGGCAGAATATCAGTTTCTACTCTGCACTCAAGAGAATTTATACAGCCTTATCCCTTACGGCATTTTCTTCCGAAGGTTCTTCAACTCCTGCTCCAGATCAAGCAGCCGGTTCGTCAGCTCTGCGTTTGCCCTCTGCAGACCCATAATATCCTCCCGCACCGGATCGGGCAGATGGGTCTGATCCAGCTCCTCCTGCGGCAATGCCATATTGTCGCGCTTAACCACGCGCCCGGGCACGCCCACCACTGTGGAACCCGGCGGCACCTCGTTGAGCACTACGCTGCCCGCCCCGATTTTACTGTTATCCCCTATTTTAAAAGACCCCAGCACCTTTGCGCCGGTGCTTATCATTACATTATTCCCAATCGTAGGATGTCTTTTTCCCTGCTCCTTACCTGTTCCGCCAAGGGTCACGCCCTGATAGAGCGTCACGTTATCACCGATTACCGTGGTTTCCCCGATAATGACGCCGTGGCCATGGTCAATAAAAAATCCTCTGCCGATCTGCGCCCCCGGATGAATCTCAATACCCGTCCTGCGCGCACCCTTCTGGGAAACCCATCTGGCCCAGAAATAATGGCGGTGCAGATACAGCCTGTGCGCCAGCCGGTAATAACACATCACCTTAAAGCTGGGGTAGAGGAAAACTTCCATATTTGAGTGAATCGCCGGGTCTCTCTCCCGTATGATACGGATTTCCTCCTTTATATTTCCGATAAAACCCATTGAACCGCTCCTTCTATGAATTATATGTATAGTATACCATATGAAAAAGCATTTTCAAGTGAAGTCATTTTGACAATGTTTTTATAAGAGCGTATATTAACCCCGTTTTCTCAGTGTTTCCAGTTCTGCCTGCAGCTGCCGGATTCGGGCATCCCGCTCAGCGAGGGAATTCCTGTAATTACGCAGATCCTCCTCATGCTCCTTCCGGTTCCTCTCTATCTTCTCTTCCTTCTCCGCTATCGCCCTCTCGTAATTGCGCAGATCCTCCTCATGCTCTTTCCGATCCCGCTCTATGATCTGCTCCTTCTCTTCTATCGCCCTCTCGTAATTGCGCAGATCCTGATAATATTCCTCCCGGTCGCGGCAACGTTTACGTATTTCTTCGTCAGCGCTCATGCGGAATATGGTCTGGGATGCTTCTTTTAAATATTCGTCCTTTGATGCGATCATTTTCAGTTCCTCCCATGTGGCAGCTTTAAAAAGGTACGCCCAATCGTGAATATGATACTGTTTATCCTCTTCCGTGGCAAGATCAATGCGGGATAAATCTACAACATACATAGTCAGATTATCACTGTATTTCTGGTGGCTTTTCACGTTAATCAGCTTGTAGGATGCATAAAACTCCGGATACTCATCAAACAGCGTATAGTCCAAAAAGCTGATATGGATAGCCGGTCTGGCCTCCCTGTAATCCTGTCCGCGGTTTAATTTGTCATAGGAACGGCATAAATACATGACCGAACGGTTTTCCCAATTTAACTTATTTGTAATCTGCATTTCCAAATTGATGAGAACAGAATTGTTCATTATTATGTTTATGTCCAGACGAAATTCCTTATCGTTAACCGTTTCTCCCAAAATAATGGGATTGGTGATCTCAACTGCATTTACCTCTGATTCGGCAAGGTGAAGCAGGGAGCAGATCAATCCACGCAGCACTTTATTATTAGATTGCAAAACCGCACGGAACATATAATCATTTGTCATATTGTAAGGGATTTTTCCGTTGACATTCTGAAAATCTCTGTCAAGGGCCGCCAATGAAATTTGCGTCTGATCATTCTTTTCTTTTTTCTTCATAGATGTGCTTTCCTTTCTTAGACAAGAGTGACGGAGCCATGCTCCAAAGAAACGGTGAAATCAAAGACAATCCGAATTTCACATAAGTACAGGCCGGGAATCGCGGCCCGTATATTTTGTATACCTCAGATATAACACAGTAATCCCGGAAATGCAACGAGCAATTTGAGTTTGCCCTGTAGAAAAATAGTTAACGAAATAGTGATAATCCTATCTTCCTAAACAAGATATAGCGGAGGAGAAGCAACTCTCATCCGCTATATACAAGATATGGTATTGTGCACTTTTTACTTCACATGCGCCTGCTTCACAGCCACCTCCACGCATCTCCTGCCCGAAAGCGCGGCTGTCCGCTCATCCGGCTGCCCGGTGCCCACATAGAGCACATAACTGCCGCCGCCTTCAACAAAAGCACCCTCCTCATTGACCGCAAGAAAAGCGTTGCCGGAAACGGTCATGTCCAACTCCCTGCTCTCTCCCGCTTCCAGATAAACTCTCGCAAACGCACAGAGGCTGTGATTCGGCACGGCGTAGGGAGACTCCAGATCTTTCACATAAACCTGGAGCACGTCGCCCGTTGCTGTATTTCCCGCATTTTTCACGGTTATCTGCAAGGTCACATCCCCGGAAACATCATCTTTCGAAGAAAGATCCGCGCTCTCCACCTGCACGTCGCCGTAGGTCAGTCCGTATCCGAAAGGATAAAGCGCCTCCTGCTCCATATAGCGGTAGGTTCTCCCCTTCATACTGTAGTCCTCAAAAGCCGGAAGTCCCTCCAGAGACCGGTAAAAAGTCACTGGCAGCTTTCCCGACGGGGAACAGTCCCCGAACAGAATGTCCGCCACCGCCTTTCCGCCCCTTGCGCCGGGATACCAGAGCTGCAGCACCGCCGCCGCCTTCTCCTGCGCATCGGACAGGTCAATCGCGCTGCCCGCCATCAGGCAGACGACCACAGGCTTACCGACGGCAAACACCGCCTCCATCAGCTTTCTCTGGGACGCGGGCAGCAGAAGATCCGCCTTGTCCCCGGACGCATAGCTGTTGCCCGTGTCGCCTTCCTCCCCTTCCAGCGTCTCGTTCAGTCCCACGCAGAGCACCACCACGTCGCTGTGCTTTGCCACCGTAACCGCTTCCGCGATGCGGTCGTTCTCCCATGCAAGGTTCTCCACGCGGTCCTGAAACAGATGGGATCCCTCCGAGTATAAAACCCTGCCGTTTCGTCCGATTTTATCCTGTATGCCTTCTAAAACCGTAATATATCTGGAAGAAGTGCCGTGGTAGTTCCCGACCAGCGCTTCCCTGCTGTCGGCATTCGGTCCGATCACACCGATAGTCCGGCCCTCCGCTGCTTTCAGCGGCAGGACGCCGTCGTTTTTGAGAAGCACCACCGCCTCTCTGGCAAGCTGCTGCGCCACCTCCAGATGCTCTTCACACTCCACTTTTTCATAGGGAATGTCATCGTATCTGCTGCCGTCAAACAGGCCGAGAAGGTATCTCGCGGTAAACGCGCGCACGGCCGCCTCCGTGATCTCCTCCTCCGTCACCAGCCCCTGTTCCAGCGCCTTCAGCAGATAGAGATAAGTCACGCCGCAGTTGATATCACAGCCGCACTTTAAGGCAAGCGCCGCGGACTCCTCCATGGTATGCGTCACCATATGCTTCTCGTGGAAATCCTTGATGGCCCAGCAGTCCGACACAAAATGCCCCTCAAATCCCCACTCACCGCGCAGAATATCCTGCATCAGCGTCTTACTGCCGCAGCACGGTTCCCCGTTCGTCCGGTTATAGGCGCCCATCACGGCCTCCACCCCGGCCTCCTGCACACATGCCTTAAAGGCGGGCAGATAGGTTTCCGCCATATCTTTCTTCGTGGCCACGGCATTGAACTCATGGCGCACCGCCTCCGGCCCGGAATGTACCGCAAAGTGCTTGGCACAGGCCGCGGACTTCATCGTGTCGCCATCATCGCCCTGCAGTCCTTCCACATAGGCTACGCCCAGCCGGGAAGTCAGATAGGGATCTTCCCCGTAAGTCTCCTGTCCTCTTCCCCATCTGGGGTCCCTGAAAATATTCACATTGGGCGACCAGAAGGTCAGTCCCTTATAGATATCCCTGTCATTTTCCGCAGACAGCGCATTATACTTCGCCCTGCCCTCTGTCGCCGCCACATCCCCGGCCTTATGCACCAATTCCGTATCGAAGGTGGCCGCCATGCCAATGGCCTGCGGAAAGCTGGTCGCCACACCGGCCCTTGCCACGCCGTGCAAAGCCTCTCCCCACCAGTTATACGTCGGCACGCCAAGCCGCTCAATCGCAGGCGCATCATAGCGGAGCTGGGAAGCTCTCTCCTCCACCGTCATCTGCCCCACTAACTCCTCTGCCCTGCGTCTTGCCTCTTCTCTCGTCATATGATCTTCTTATCCTTTCCGCCCGGTTTTCCCGAACTTTGCCTTACCAAAAATCGTCCAGTTGCGCCTTTATTCCCCATAGAGTATAATAGACGCAGACTCAGCAGCCTGCGTCTAAAGAATTACCGTGTCATTCTTCCTGACATTGCTAAGGATTACCGCCTGCAAGATATGATATCATATTATCATATTATCATATCCAACATACAAATAACAGGAGTGAAAAACGTGAAACATGAAAAAAGTTTACCCCCCCCCCTCAATTATGAGCAGCCCGTTTTGAATTTCACGGCACGCTCATTAAGCGGCTCGAGGGAATATGTCGACTTCATCCCCGAATCCCATCTGCGTATCTGGTATAATACCCAGGACGAAGACTATGCAAACCACTACCACAACGCCCTGGAAATTATCGTCTGCGCCGAAAACCAGTATATCATTACCACCGGCAGCCACACCTACTCGCTGGAGCCGGGAGATATTCTGATCATTCCCCCATATATGCTGCACGAGCTTCGCAGCAAGCCTTCCGGGGCGCGCTTCATCTATCTTATCGACATTGAAATGCTGCGCTGTTTTCAGGACTATAAGGCGCTTGACCCGGCTTTTATGGAAGCCTATCTGTGCACCACTGCCTCGCACCCTAAAATCTACAGACAGGTTTACGATTCCCTGATGCGGATGGCCGATCTCTATTTCTCCCATCAGGTTTTTTGGGAAATTTCCATCTACGCCGCGCTGTTGGAGCTTTTTGCAGTCATAGGCGCGGACCACTATCTCCAGAGCACGGATGAGAATGTGGAAAACGCCGCTGGCAGTCAGTCGGAAAACTACGCGCTATTCTCCAATCTGCTCAAT
This sequence comes from uncultured Lachnospiraceae bacterium, assembly GCA_947174505.1. Taxonomy (GTDB): domain Bacteria; phylum Bacillota; class Clostridia; order Lachnospirales; family Lachnospiraceae; genus UBA3282. The sequence goes on along the minus strand of CAMWJF010000018.1, from coordinate 51,288 downwards.
TTTATCGACACGCATTACGCGGATGACCTGACGCTGGAACAGGCGGCGGAATATATCGGCTTTTCCAAATACCACTTTACCCGTCTGTTCAAGCAGCATACCAACACGACGTTTCATAACTACCTGTGCCACAAAAGAATACAGGCGGCGCAGTCATTGCTCACCGAGGACAGGAACCGGCCCATTACGGACATTGCTTTTTGCAGCGGCTTTAACAACCTGACTACTTTCAACCGCTGTTTCAGCAAATTCACAAGCTGTTCCCCCACGGAATACCGCAATAAGCTGCGCCGCGAAGAAATCTGATTCAGCCTTTTACGCCACCCAGCGCCACACCGGCTATGATATACTTGGACAGAAGCAGATATACCACGATAAGCGGCAGTACCGTCAATGTCAGTCCCATATAGACAGAGCCATACTCCGTCTTATAGATATCGCCTTTCAGCAGGCTTACCATGATAGGCATGGTATATTTTTTCTGGTCTGTCAGCAGTACGAGCGGTGTAAACAGGTTGTTCCAGCTAGCCACGAAACTGAAGATCGCCTGCGTTGCGATGGCCGGTTTCATAATCGGCAGCACAATCCGGTTAAAGATCATAAACTCTTTCGCGCCGTCGATTCTGGCCGACTGCACAATTTCCATGGAGAGCGTCGGCTGTAAGTACTGTCTCATAAAGAACACCATAGTCGGCGATGCGATGGCCGGTAAGATCAGCATGGACAGTCTGTTTGTCATATGGATCTTGTAGACCATCTGATAAAAACCGATCATCGTCACCTGCGCCGGAATCATCATAACCACCATGATAAAACTGAAAAACACGTTCCGCAGCTTCCAGTTGTAGGCCACCTGTGCGTACGCCGTCAGCGAGGAAAAATAAATTGCCAGCACGGTCGCTCCTATGGAAATGATCAGTGAGTTCATAAAACCAACCGCCGGATTAAAGCTCTTGCCGAGCAGGATTTTGATATTATTCATCATATAAGACGAAGGAATGAGCGAGATTGCGTGCTGCTGGATCTCCGTCGTGGATCTGGTCGCGTTCACGATCATGATCCAGAAAGGCAGAACACTCAAAATGGCCAGAAGGATGCATACCACATAGATCACAATCTTCATCACACGATTTTCTTTATTCTTTAACATGATCCGTTCTCCTTTCCGGCTTTCATTTTTTTCGCATAAGCCTTCTGCTGCTGTCTGATCTGTTTATTGAGCTTCACCTCATCCTTATCCCGCATAACAAAGAACATCATTGCAGCAAGAACCGCGATAATCAGAAACATAACCATGCTCGCCGCCGCTGCCCTGTTGTACATATAGCTTCCGCTGAATGCCTGCTTGTAAATAAACAGGCTGGTCGTCAGTGTCGCATCGTCCGGTTTGCCGTCCTGGAACAGTCTCGGGATATCGAACATATTCAGACCGCCGATCAGACTTGTAACAAGCGTAAACAGGAGAATGGTCTTGATATTTGGCATCGTAATATGGAAAAAGGTCTGCACACGGTTCGCGCCGTCCACCTCCGCCGACTCAAATATTTCAGGGCTGATTCCCAGAATGCCGGAGATCAGCGTAATCATTGTGGAGCCGTACCACATCCATGTCTGGATAAAGATCACAACGCCTCTTGCCACGGTTTTGCTTCTCAATAATTCGATAGGCGCATCAATGAATCCGAACCGCACCAGCAGATCGTTGATCGGGCCCATGGGATATCCGAAAAATCCGCTGAATAGGATGGCGATGGTCGCCGCCGTAATGATATTCGGCATATAGAGCAATACCTTAAACGCACCCTGTCCCTTTACCTTACTCCTTTTATCCGTAAACCACGCCGCCAGCAGAAGCGCGAGTAACATCTGCGGAATAAAATTTGCCAGCCATATGACTACCGTATTCCGGAACGCCAACTGAAACGACGGACTCGACAATACAGTCTTAAAATTCCTGAAAAGATCGTCTGTCAGGAAATGAATATCCGTCTTCCCCAGACCCTTCAGATCGGTAAACCCGATCACCGCCGTATACACGGTCGGATATAATGAAAACAGTAAAAATGCGATCACAAACGGAATACTGAAAATATAACCGTATTTCGCATATCTGTCATAACCCGGTTTCTTACTTTTCATCCTTCCCCACCTTCCCGCAATCGTGTTATATTACTTTTCACTTCAACAGGGCGGACGCTATTGTGTCCGCCCTGCCGTTACTGCGATAATGCTTTTCTATGTACCCGCGGCCGCTCCTACTCTACGACAACGTCCAGATTGTCCGCCACCTGCTGCTTAAAGTCTGCGATCGCCTGCTCACGGGACTTGTTGCCGGATGTGTACTCACGGACCTGATCTCTCCAATACTGGTTGATGGTCTCGTCGTACTGTGTCAGGTTTGTGCCCTTCGCATACTGGTTTGCGGGAACAAATGCTTCGAACATGTTCTGTCCGCCAAGGAAGTCTACCGAACCGTCGGACTTAGACATAACCGCGCCGCTTGCAACCGCGTCCTTCGTGCCGCCCTCACCGTTTAAGGTACCGTTTGCCCACTTATACTGCAGACCGTCCTCGGAGCTGTCCAGCGTAATCCACTCAATAATCTTGCCAACTGCTTCCGCCTTCTGGGTATCCTTGTTAGCCAGAACCCATGTGCCGCCCCAGAAGAAACCGATCGGAGGTGTGCAGACAGCCCAGTCACCATATGTACCCTCGCCTACAGCCGCACCGCCGCAGTTGGGAGCCATGGTGTAGTTGATCAGCCAGGCGGGTCCGAAGAAACCGAAGATACCCTTCTCTCCTTCACCCTTCATATCCGCAAACCATGCATCCTGCCAGTCCTGTGTGTCATTGTGGTAGCCGTTGTCCTTTAACTTCTTAGAGAGGTCGAGGAACTCCTCACGCTTCGGGTCGATGGTGAGTTTGCCGTCAACGATCCAGCCCGCGTCGGAGCTGTTCTCAACCGCATGCCACATATCACCGTCACCGGAGACAATGCCGTAACCCTTTGCCTTCAGATCTTCCGCTGCCGTGAAGAACTGGTCCCAGCCGGGTCCGATCTTCTTTTCGATCTCAGCCGGATCATCTGTGCCCCAGACATCCTGCGCGATAGAACGGCGGTAAATGAATGCGCCGCCCGTCGCCTGATAACCAAGGCCTACCAGCTGACCGTCGGTGTTGGTTCCGATATCAACGGTGTACTGCGCAATATCCGCTTCCTTTAACTTCGCATCCACATCAATACCCATATCAGCGTACGGCATTGCATACTGGCTTGCGTCGCCCTGCGTATATTTCAGTACGAAAGCCGCCTCCGCACAGTAAAGGTCGGGAGCCTCCGCGCCGCCTGCTGCCAGCGCCTGGTCAAGGGCGGGCTGGTAAGCGCCGTCTGTGGTAGCAATAATCGTGGTGTTAATCTTGTAACCGAACTCGGGATGAGACTCGATATACTTCTCAATCATACCGGGCACCTCATCGGTAAACGCCCACACATTGATCGTATCAGAACCGCCGCCGGATGTACCCGCATCCGCTGCCGGGGCCTCACTTCCGGAATCACCCGCATCCGCTGCCGGAGCCTCCGCCGCTGCCCCGCTGTCGCCAGCATCCGCCGCCGGTGCGCTGCTGTCACCGCCGCCGCAGCCTGTCAGAAGAGAAGCTGCCATACAGCCGCACAGCATACATGCTAAAAACTTTTTCATCTTTCATCCTCCTTTTCTTTTACACTTTTCTGTTGCCGCCATCTTGTATGATTTGATAGCGTAACTCTATTTTATGCAGTCGGATTTGTTTATTCTTTACACTTCTTGCTCTGGGTTTAACAATTATTGCTAAATGCTCCCCGGAAACAGTTAATGAGTTTGTAAAAAGTGACAAAGCCCCTCAAAAAATCCGTATATTTATTGACAAGGGTTTTTCTTTTTGATAAACTATTACACGGTGACAGAAGGCAAGTCCTTTGTCTCAGGCTGCTGTGGCTCAGTCGGTAGAGCGTCGCATTGGTAGTGCGGAGGTCACGGGTCCGATTCCCGTCAGCAGCTTTGTCAGAAATGTCGGGAACCTTGATTTTTCAGGGTTCTCGATTTTTATGTGTCTATAGAACCGGCAGACAGTTATTTTTGCTCTAGAATAAAACAAGGGATATCCCGATTCACTACTTTGGGATATCCCTTGTTTACTGTTTACATTATTTCAAACGGAAAAATATGGTATCTTTACTTGTCTTTGCTATACTCCAATCAACGGTCGGGTTATAGACTGCCAGTACAACACCGTCATATCCCGTGGGTACGCGATAGAAATCGCGGAACTGATAGGTAAAGGTATCATTATCCCAACCATTTTGTAATAACGTTTGGTCATACTGTATGCCTGTATATTCTACTCCGTTATAGGTTGCTGAAAACGAAACTTTCTTTTCTTTAAAATTATCAAAAAAAGCATCATTGTAATAGTCAGTAGTTGCCGGACCAATACCACTATAGCCATGATTATAAGCATTTTCATCATCTAAAACTACCGTACAGGTAACGGCTCTCCATTCATATCCGTCCAATGCCTCGTGCGTTTCGTCTCCTCCAAATACTTTGTAATCGGAAAATGTAACTTTTCCATTCGTTGTGTATTCTCTGTCATAGCAAGGTATCACATAAGGGTATGTGGTATTTAATTTTGCGTTACAGACTAACCCATACTTTTCAAAGTCTGCCTGCGCTGCGGCCGCTTCCGCCTGATGATCTGTCTCGGCAGATGTCTCGGCTGCAGAAGTTTCCGCGGCAGGAACGGCAGCTGCATCCCCATTGTCAGGAAGAATGAATACCTGTCCTTCATAAATAAGATTGGGATTTTTGATGCTGTCCCTGTTTGCTTCATAGATAGATTCCCATTTTGACGCGTCACCATATGCTTCCTGGGCAATCTTTTTCAGATAGTCATCCTTCTTTACCGTATAGCTTCCCTCTGCATTTGCCACCATACCATTACCTGCAAGCATCATTCCCACGGTTACGCTTAGCGCAACCGCCTTACATACTGTTTTCATTAGTTTTGTTCTCATTTCCTTCCTCCTTGTGGGTAATATTTTTGTCCAACATATGATGGACAACCAAAAATAATTGTACATCATATGTTGTACACTGTCAATGAAAAGGTTAGGTGATATATATGGGCTATTATCCACGATTACGGGATTTACGGGAAGATAAAGATTTATCCATAAGGAAATTAGCTGATTTACTTTATATGCAACGGACTACCTATCATAATTATGAAACAGGGAAAAGAGAACTGCCGTTTGAACTGGCAATCACACTATCAAAATTCTATGATGTATCGCTGGATTATATTGGCGGTTTGACAAATGATCCCTCACCGCCGCACAAAAGATAAAGCACAGGACACGCTAAAACCGGAAAAAGAATCAAATTGACTTTTTCTATTTTGTTACAGTAAAATAAAAAAGGCTATCTGACTGATAATGGGAACCAGATCCAAACCTGACCGGCCAAAAGCCTGCATTGCCGCATCAGATCCTGAAACGGAGAAAAAGCTATTATGCGCGAAGATTACACACAGTACAGCGATGAGGAACTTCTGATCCGTCTGCGGGACGGCGAGCAGGGCATCACGGATCACATTATGAATAAGTATAAAAATCTGGTGAGGAGCAAGGCCAAATCCATGTACATCCTCGGCGCGGACAGCGAGGACCTGATTCAGGAGGGCATGATCGGCCTCTTTAAAGCCGTCCGTGACTACGACAGCGGCCGGGACGCCAGCTTCTTCACCTTCGCGGATCTGTGTGTCTCCAGACAGATGTACACGGCGGTGCAGGCCTCCCGCAGGCAAAAACACATCCCCTTAAATAATTATATCTCTCTTTACGGAAACGCCTCCGCGGGACATGACGGTGAGGAGGAAGCGCTTGTCAACGTGCTTGCCTCCGGCTCCGGCTTAAATCCCGAGGAGCTTATCATCGACAGGGAAAACGTGGACCGGCTGGAAATGCTGATAGAACGTGAACTGAGCAGTTTTGAAAAACAGGTGCTCGACCTGTATCTGACAGGCATGGGATACCAGCAGATCGCGAAGGTGCTGGGACGTGACGACAAGTCCACAGACAACGCCCTCCAGAGAATCAAGACGAAACTCCGAAGGGCGATGAAATAAAAAGCCTTTATCTTTTTTCCGGCTCTGTCCTGCGGGGACAGCCGCCGCACGCGCCGCAGTCCTTCGCCACATCCACGCTGTACAGCTCCCTCGGACTCGTGAGCAGACACACGGCCTGGGCGGAAATGCCCTCGCCGCTCCCGGTAAAGCCCAGCCCCTCCTCGGTGGTGGCCTTCACATTCACCTGTGATACTTCTATTCCAAGGGCTTTCGCGATATTCTCCCGCATCCGGTCTATATGGGGACGCATTTTGGGCGCCTGCGCGATAATCGTGGCGTCAATGTTTTCCACCAGAAACAGATTTTCCGTAAGAAGCGCCGCCACATGCTCCAGAAGCTTTATGGAGGAAATGCCCTGATAGGCGGGATCGCTGTCCGGGAAATGCTTACCGATATCCCCCAGCGCCGCCGCTCCCAGAAGCGCGTCCATAATGGCGTGAAGCAGCACATCCGCGTCAGAATGGCCAAGAAGTCCCTTCTCATAAGGAATCTCCACACCGCCGATGATACATTTTCTGTCTTCCGTCAGTCTGTGTACGTCATATCCTGTTCCAATTCTCATAGCGTTCCTCCCCGCCTTCTTCTCCCACCGTCAGCTCATGGCGCACGCCGCGTCTTCCTTCCGCGCGGCATCCATTACAGGCAGACGCGGTTCCGCCAAGGGCCCCGCGCAGTCGTGATCTTTACAGCACAAGAAGCCTGTCAAGCAGCCGGGACGCCACTTCCTCCTTGGAAAGAAGCGGCAGCTCTTCCGTCCCTTCCTTCGTGAGCAGGGTTACCACATTGGTGTCCGTGCCGAAACCCGCGCCCTCCTGCTTTAAATGATTGGCAACGATCATATCAATCTTTTTCTTTTCCAGTTTGGCACGGGAATTTTCCAGCAGATGCTCCGTCTCCATGGAAAACCCGCATAAAATCTGCCCTTCCCGGCGATGCGCGCCGAGCCACGCCAGAATATCCTCTGTGCGCTCCAGTTCCAGGGACAAATTTTCGTCTTTCTTTTTGAGCTTCTCATCCGCCGCCTGTCGGGGCCGGTAATCCGCCACAGCCGCCGCTTTGATAATGATATCCTGTTCCGGAGCCGCCGCCTTGACCGCCTGCGCCATATCCGCCGCCGAAACGACCGGCACAACCTTTACGCCCATGGGCGGCGCAAGTTCCACCTTTCCTGACACAAGCGTCACATCTGCGCCGCGGCGCACAGCCGCCTTGGCGATGGCATATCCCATCTTCCCTGTGGAATGATTGCTGATATACCGCACGGGATCCAGTTTTTCCTGCGTAGGCCCGGCCGTGACCAGCACCTTTTTCCCTGCCAGATCCTTGGGCGTAAGCGCCCGCACTATGGCCTCAAACAAAACCTCCGGCTCCGGCATCTTGCCTTCCCCGGTATCCCCGCAGGCCAGATAGCCCGCCGCCGGTACTATCACTTCCATGCCATAATCCTTAAGCTTCTCCATATTATCCCGCACAATCGGATTTTGATACATCCTGGTATTCATGGCCGGTGCGAAAATCCTCGGACACTGGCAGGCAAGGAGCGTGGTAGTCAGCATGTCATCCGCGATCCCGTGGGCGGCCTTTGCAATCACATTGGCGGACGCAGGCGCCACAAGGAAGACGTCTGTCTGCTTCGCCAGCGATACATGCTCGACCTGAAACTCAAAATTCCTGTCAAAGGTGTCCACCAGACACTTGTTACCCGTCAGCGATTCGAAAGTGATGGGATTGATAAAGTTTGTAGCGTTTGGCGTCATAATCACCGTCACATCCGCCCGCTTCTTCACGAGCATACTGGCAAGAGATGCGATCTTGTAGGCCGCAATGCTGCCGGTCACACCCAGAACGATATGTTTTCCTTTTAACAACATACACGAAACCTCCACGTAACATGATTAATCTATATTTTTACAGTAAATCAGCCCCAGCCCCTTCAGGGTCAGCTCGTTATCGCAGACAATTTTTCTCTTGCAGTGGGGTACGATGCTCCCCGCAAGTCCGCCCGTGGCCACCACGGGCGCCTCATAGCCCAGCTCGTCATAAATCCGCTCGATCATGCCGTCCAGACAGGCAGCCTGGCCCATCACGATTCCGCTTTTCATGCAGTCGATGGTGTTTCTGCCGATCACTTTCCTCGGCGGCTCCAGACTGATGCGCGGAAGCTGGGAAGTGCGGTTTACGAGAGAATCCAGAGAAACCTTCACGCCCGGCAGAATCATACCGCCGATATAGTTCTTCTTCTCGTCCACCACGCTGATCGTTGTGGCCGTGCCCATGTCAATCATAATGATCGGCGCACCGTAATAGTGCAGGCCCGCCACCGCGTTGACCACCAGGTCAGATCCGAGCTGCGCCGGGTTGTCCATCAGAATGTTAAGCCCTGTCTTAAGCCCCGGCCCCACCAGCATTGGCGCCCGGTGAAACAGCTTCTCCAGAGCCGCCTTCACGATATTGTTGAGGGGAGGCACGACGGAGGAGATAATGCTCCCGGTGATATCCTCCACACCGATGCGGTACAGCTCAAACAGCGTCCGAAACTCCACCACATACTCTAGCTCTGTACTTGCCAGATTCGTGGATACCCGCTCCACGAAGCACACCTTCTCCCCGTCCATACAACCGATGACAATATTGGTATTGCCGATGTCAACTGCTAAAATCATGCCCTCTCCCCTGCCTTTTTGTATTGTAATCTCAATCCCGCCCTTTTGCGGTTTCTATATGATGCTCCTTATTCCCGCAGGATACGCTTTCGCGCTCCCTGTCCGGTTTCGGTGAACGTCTGCCCGTTGCCCTGTCACGCCTTCCTTGCCGCAGACAGCACGGCGTCCTTCGCTTCCTGCCCTTTCCCCATGTACAGGGGCTTCACTCTGGTCAGCGCCAGACCCACGCCGGTGACGATAATCGCAGCCACCACAGCCTCAACCACACCGTTGAAGGCCACCACGCCCATGATAACGTCCAGCACCGCGTCGCCCGCCACGCCCACTGCCTGCGCGTAGGCGTCTTTATATAAAATATAGATACCGCTCATGACAAAGAGCGTGTTGGTAAAGGCACCCGCAAGTCCCGCATAGGAAAGGGCGATGTTGGCTGACGTCTTCTTCATGCCCCCCACGGTCAGCGCGGCCATAAGCGCCGCGCCTACAGCCAGACCGAACACCGTGCACACAACCGCGCTCAGCGCCTCCGGGAACAGCCGTATCAGAAACGCCCTGACGGAGACAAATAATATAACAGATGCTATTAAATCCACAACAAACTTCCCTGCCTTGTTCTCGCCTTTGACGATCCTGCGGATCAGAAGCCAGACAAAGTAGGGTGCCACGCCGACTAAAATTCTCGGCACAAAGCAGATGTACAGGCTCTTAAAAATGCCTGATACCCCCGCAAACCGATAAGCTAAGACCGGCGAAAACACGAACGCCGAAGCCGTAGCTGCCTTGAATGTGTTGTTGATAAAGCTGGTGAGTCCAAATACGAATCCTAAAAATGCACCTTTCTTCGGTCCGAGAAATAGCGCTCCAAGGATAACCGGGATATGAATGATCGTCGCATTGATGACTACAAGCGGGATATATCCCAGCGGTGTGAATGCCATAATCACGATTATGGCGGTGAACAGTGCCGTAAGCACAAGTTCATAGGTCTTTTCATTTTTCATGGTACAATCCTCCTGTTATTATTCTCATACGAGATACAATACGGTGGTATCATACCACATTGCTGTTTTTTTGACAATGATGTTTCAAAAAAGCACCTGTTATGTATCAAAAAAAAGACAGGCAGAAAGTCAGGAGATGATTTCACCGTCGCCGCATCTGCGTCCCATGAAACCATCTCCTGTCTGCGTTTAATAATTCTCAGGCTTCACCTGGAAGTAGGACTGGGGATGTTTGCACACGGGGCAAAGCTCCGGCGCCTTCTTCCCGATCACGATGTGGCCGCAGTTTAGGCACTGCCATACGCAGTCGCCGTCCTTAGAAAACACAACGCCGTCCTCGATGTTTTTCAGGAGCTTCCGGTATCTCTCCTCGTGCTCCTTCTCGATTCTGGCCACGCCCTCAAAGAGCAGGGCAATCTCCTCAAAGCCTTCCTTACGCGCATCCTCCGCAAAGCCCGCGTACATATCTGTCCACTCGTAGTTCTCGCCCTCTGCCGCATCCTTTAAATTCTCCTGCGTTCCTGGAATGGCCCCGCCGTGCAGATACTTAAACCAGATCTTGGCATGCTCCTTCTCGTTGGCCGCCGTCTCCTCGAATATATTGGCCATCTGCACATACCCGTCCTTCTTCGCCTTGGACGCGTAATAAGTATACTTTGTGTAGGCCTGGGATTCCCCCGCAAACGCCGCCAGCAGATTTTTCTCCGTCTTTGATCCTTTTAAATCCATAACATCCTCCTTTTTGCCGCCCATCCCTGCAGGACGATATCCGTCCCGAAAACGGCTCTTTATATAATGTTACCATTTTACACTAAATCTTTCCGCATGTCTCCCAAAACTTTTTAAAAATTCTATCGTTTAATTTTTTTACAAAAGGACAGAGATTTGGTTGTCAATCTTCCCGCATTGGTTTAGTATAGTATTCGGACAAGTATAATTTGCAGCGCCGTGCTGCGAACCCCATAAAAGAAAGGAACGCCATGAAACCGATCAAAGAAGGAAAAGTACGTGAAATCTATGACAACGGCGACAGCCTGGTCATGGTCGCAACCGACCGCATAAGCTGTTTTGACGTGATTTTAAAAAATCAGGTGACCAAAAAGGGCACGGTCCTGACCCAGATGTCAAAATTCTGGTTCGACATGACAGATGATATCCTGCCCAACCACATGATTTCCGTGGACGTGAACGACATGCCCGAATTTTTCAGACAGGAAAAGTTTGACGGGAACAGTATGCTCTGCCGCAAGCTCAACATGCTTCCCATCGAGTGCATCGTCCGCGGCTATATCACCGGCAGCGGCTGGGCCAGCTACCAGAAGGACGGCACCGTCTGCGGCATACGGCTGCCGGAAGGACTGAAAGAGTCCGACAAGCTGCCAGAGCCCATCTACACCCCCTCCACCAAGGCGGAGATCGGCGACCACGATGAGAATATCTCCTACGAGCAGAGTGTGGATTATCTGGAGAAGCGTTTCCCCGGCAAAGGGGAGTCATATGCCGGAAAGCTCCGGGACTACACCATCGCCCTCTATAAGAAATGTGCCGAATACGCCCTGACCCGGGGCATCATCATCGCGGACACGAAATTTGAGTTCGGACTGGATGAGGACGGTAATATTGTGCTCGGCGACGAGATGCTGACGCCTGACAGTTCCCGGTTCTGGCCCGCAGAGGGCTATGAGCCCGGGCACAGCCAGCCCTCCTTCGATAAGCAGTTCGCCAGAGACTGGCTGAAAGCCAACGAAGGGCACGACTGGACGCTGCCCGAAGAGATCGTGCAAAAGACCATCGACAAGTATCTGCAGGGGTATGAGCTGTTAACCGGAAAACGTATTTAAAAAGCAGGAAACCCGTACGCTCAATTTAGAGAAAGCTCTGCATTCTCCCTAGTTTTCTATATATTACAAAAGGAGCCGCTGCTCCGACAGACCTTTTCATCTGTCCCTGTAGCGGCCCCTTCTTTCTTATATTGCTTTATTTAATTTAATGAGCGTCAATTAAATTGTAGGAGATTCTGCAGTATTTCGTATACACTACCCGCCTCCTCCGGTGACCACCATACAAACTTCTTAGGCGTGATCTTAAAGCTGACCGTCTTTATGCCGCCGTAATTGCCGACACCCCTTATGGTCATTTTTGCGGTTCCCTTTTTGATATTATTCGTATAACCGATAATCTCGTAGTCACCCTCTTCCAGATTATCCTTGCCGACTTTGATCTTTGTAATCTGGTCTTTCCCCGGCTTCACCTCATATCCGGTGTAAACCTGCGGGTTCACCGTCACAGACGCCCCAGTAATGCTTTTCGCCGTAATGCGGTAGGTTCCTGCCAGCGTGCCGGTATAGTTTCCTTCCTTCGCCGTCACCGTCACCTGTACCTCTGTGCCAACCGGCAGAATATCCGTACTTCCAACTGGTCTATAATCTTTAGTCAGCGTGCCGTCCGCAAGTGTCACATCCTCCGCATACGCGTAGGAGAAGGTCTTGTCATAGTCCATCCCCTTCGCCAATGCTTTCCCGTTGAGGTCAATCACTTTCGGAACCGACTGGTATCTGCCCGGCTTATTCTGGTAAACTTTGTCGGCAACCTGTATTTCCAGCTTTCCGATATCCTGAGGTACGATCTTGTATGTCGCCGTTTTCGCTCCCTTATAATTGCCCTTTCCTTTCACAACCACAGTCGGCCATTTGTTCTGGTCCGTGCCTTCCCCGCAGTCATTCAGCTTCGTGTTGTTTTTGTAGGAGAGCGTGTAGTCTGCACCTTCCGTCAGGGTCACCATGTCCCCGCCATACTTGTAAGTCACCACAGGCTTTGGTTTACTGCCACCCTTGGCGTAAGGGATCTCGCCCAATTCCTCAATCACCAACCTCTCGGATAGATCTGTCCCGATATCATAGGCACTGATCTTGAAGGTTTTCTTCAGTGTGCCAGTGTATGCCCCTTTCCCCGTAAAGAGGATCGTCGCCGTTCCGACCTTCATGTTGTTTGTGTACTTCACCGTATAATCTTTATCAGGCTCCAGCTGCTTCGAAACAGTGGCTCCGTTTTCTTTTACGCTTACGGCAAGTTTGGGAGTCGGCTTGATCTCCCTGCCTGTGTAGACATAAGACTTTTCAAGGCCCTCCGTCACTTTTGCCTTGCCGATTTTCTCACCGACAATCTTAAAGGTGACGCGTTTCTCCCCGACATAGCTGAAACCGGGCTCTGTTTCTGTGGCCGCCCTGGTAATGCCTGTGATAATCACGGTAGCCGTCCCGATTTCGGTATTATTCTCATAAACTACCTTATAATGTCCATGCCCCTCCTCATCCTTATCCTCATTCAACAGCGTTTTGCCATCCTTTACCACCAGTTCCGGCATTAGAGGCGTTCCTGTGTAGGTCTGGTTCGGGATTTTTCCTACACTCAGCTTCTCTGTCAGCTTAGCGTCCTTATCTGCGATGGTCAGTGTGATCTCCTTCGTCCCCGCAAAGTTTCCGGCGCCGGTTACGGCGATACGCCAGTCGCCAGAATCCGAATATGCCTTCCTTGTCACGGTTTCCCCTCCGACTAATTCATTCTTGTCACTGTCGGGATATTCCACCGTAAAATCCTTCTTGTTCGCCAGCTTTTTGCCGTTCCATTTCACAACAGGAACCGGCTTCTGCACCTTATTATTCTTATAGGCAACTGCGATATCGAATATAGAGATATCCTCACTGCTGATATCCTTGGGCTGTATCTTGAAGCACACAGTGTCTTTGCCTGTGTAGTTGCCTTTGCCCGTCACTGTGATGGTCGGCGCTGTCTTCGCATCCGATGCGTCACTTGCTTTCACATTGTTCTTGTAGGCAATGGTGTAATCCGTCTTAAGCGTCAGCCGTTTTTTATGGTTATATACGCGCACCTCTGGTTTCATTGCTTTCCCGGTATAGGTATAGCCCTGTTCCTCCACGCCCGCAATCCACAGGCCTTTCGGAACCGCTTCCTCACTGGCAGGCCTGTCTTCCGGAAGAATGTCTCCCCATTCGCCTTTTCCGGGTTCATCCGATCCAGGCTCATCGGGATCGGGATCTACTGGCCCTTCCACTGACTTCCAGCACGCATAAAGTGTCAAGTTGCCCGATACTGTATCCGCTTCAAAATCCCAGTATACCGTCCCATCCTTTTCCCGGCTCCAGCCAAGGAATGTATAGCCGCTTCTTATAGGATCAGCCGGTCTGCCGACCGTTCCGCCTTCATCCACCTCCACAAATTCTGCCCCGGAGAGTGTACCGCCATCGGGATCAAACGTAACCGTATAGGTGGGCACATCCGGCTCAGGTCCCGGCATAGGCACCCTTCCTTCATAGATGGCTGTAACTTCATCTTGGGTCAGTGCCCGGTTGTAGATCGTCACATCATCCATATATCCGTTAAAATACTCGCCGCTGCCCCAGTTCCCTTTTCCAATCTGGAGAATACTGCTATCGCCCAGCAGATCAGGCAGCGCTGAAAGTTGTCTCTTTGATATGGTTGCTTTCAAAGCCCCGTCAATATAAATCCTCACACCCTTAGGCGTGTAAGACACCACCACGTGACGCCATGTATTTTCCAAAGAAGAGGCACGGGTTGATGTCGATGTGGCACTTCCCCTGGTCCCATGGTATCTTTCCGCCTTGACTTCTCCCACGTGGTCCAAAATGCCCAGATAGTTCTCGCTTTTGTTGTACTCGGGCGCTTTGGCATTGGGCGCTGCAAAGAATGCCCATCCGGCTCCGTCCTTGTTTGGATCTTCCGACTTACTGTAGTAGGAAATACTCATACTTTCCACACCGGTCAGCAGGCTGTGCCCGCCTTTTGTCTTCACATCCAGCCAGCTTCCGCTGCCAAATTTCGCACTTTTCCCGGAAGCGCCTTCCCTGATTTCCTCAGAGAGCACGGGTTCACCTTTCTTATCAGCCACTGCGCCGCTGCCCCTAAAGCCGCTCTCCTCATCGTCGAAGGTAAAGGATGCAATGCGAGCTTCCTCCAGCGTTGTTGTCGGTGTCTCTTCCTCCTCCACGAACGGCCCCCACTTCTTTTCAATGGCCGCATATTCTTCCGCTGTAATATTCAGCACCGAACCGTGGCGGAGAATTCCCTCGGTCGGGAAGGAATACTCAGAGGCTCCCAGCTTCGTAAAGTTCCCGGAAGCCAGATCCGTTGTGGTAGCCGGATAGTAACCGCCGCCGCCAAAATTATCCAGAAGCAGACACCAGGTATCCGTCTCCACATCCTCGTCATTAAACTTGAAACAGGTTGCCCCTTCCCTGTACTGGTTGGAAGGATCCAACAGATACGAGGAGGGAACATACTCCCATGTCCCATCCAGAGAACTGCTCTTTTCCATGTAGACAAATTTGGTACCAATCGAATCGCCGTTGGTCATCACCGCATTGCCGCCATCCTCGTTCTTGTTAAAGCGATAGTAAGTATCGCCTGCCTTTATCACAGTCGTATCTATGACACTAATGTCATTTCCGGAAGCATTCTTCAATGTGATCCATATTTCCGGTTCACTGTAGGTATAAAAATCTCTTGTATGGCACTTCCAGATATGGTGCGGCCCATACCCGTCAAGGCTGGTCTTGGACGCCCAGAACACGGCATAATCCTGTGTCTCCTCATCCCAGAACGCCTCAGGCGCCCAAGTACATCCGGCCTCGTCCACCGCCACCTTACACATTCTCTGCTCAGACCAGTTTACCAGATCCGTGGACTCCCAGACCATGATGCTCTTACTTCCCTTTGTCTGGGAATCTCCCCAGCTCGTACCCCCTGCTATCCAGAGATCGGTCGCAATCAGATAGAACTTATCCCCCTCATGGGAGCGCATGATAAACGGGTCGCGCAGCCCCTTCTCACCCAAGCTGGAAGTGATAACCGCTTCACCGTCATTTAATGCTGTCCAGTGCAGGCCGTCCCGGCTGTCCGCAAAGTACATCTGCTCACCGGTCTTTGTCCCCTCGCCGATAAAGTAGGCAAACATATAGTCCGTCATCTCTCCGACCTGGGCTTTCTGTTTTACCTTTGCGGTAAATTCCTTCGTTTTCTCCCGCAGATCATTTCCTTCCCCTACGCTGAGCGTGGCCGTCAGCTTCACATCCGTATCCGCGGCAGGTCTGGTCACCAGACCGGGCGCAATCCCGTTCTTCTCCTCATCAGAAATAATATCTGCATGATCTGACTTCCATGAAATCCTGACCTCTGGATACCTATCGTCTGAGACCGGAAGATACAGGCTTCCCCTTACATCGCTGATATTACGGATTAACAGATTTTTATATACCTCCTCAAGCCAAAAGGTATAGGTATCGAGAACTGTCACCGGGAAGGTAACTGTCTGCGCATAACCGCTGTCCAAAGTCGTCTTTATTGTTGCGGTCAACGTTACCTTTCTCTCCTCCTTGGAAGGCGTCACCATACCATTCTCATCCATAATATCGGCATCGCTTGTCTGCCAGGTATAGGTCACGCCGGGATGCCCTGTTTTCGGGAGAGGCAGGGATACCCCTGTGCGGATCGCGTGAGTGGTCAGATCCGCCCCCAGCATAATGGCAAGGTTATCCACCAGATATTCCTTATCATATTTCGCAAGCAGATCCGCCGGCAGCACCTTGTCATAAATCTTCACATTACGGATACTGCCATACATGTCGTGGTAGTTCCCCGCGCTCACGCCGCCGCCGATATAAAACTGCTTAAGACCTCCAAGATCCTTGAGAGATGCCGGCGTGTCCACAGAACATAAAAGTTCATCATCCATGTAATAGCAGACTCTGGTCTTCGACTTGCCACCGGCGGAGATGTCCCGCATGGTTATAGCAACAGGATACCATTCTCCCACCACAGATTTCTCCATGCCAGGCGTATTGTATTGGATACGGGTCTGTCCATTGGAATCCCCGATCTCCTTACCGTCAATGTAGAACGAAGCTCTTGCCGCTCCCCAGTTTCCTGTGCTGAGGGCAAAGAAATTATTCTCGTCACGGCCAATGGAAAATACCGTAGGCCGGTTATTGTTGCTTGGCAGGCCGTCATTATCTTTGCTCAAATTGTCATTCCTTACCCATGCAGTAATGGTCAGGCTATTTGCCGCCTCAAGTCCCGCCAGCAAATCCGCGTTGTCACTGATATCCAGATAGTTTATCAGGTTCGCGTTTTCCGCACCGGAAACAGCCAGTCCCCCGTCAAAGGCGGCGGCATTTCCGTGCATCGTGCCCTCATGGGTATTCGTGACGACATCTTTTGCATCCGTTACAAGCGGGTAGGCGGCAAGCGGTTCCGCTTCCGTCAAGGTTCCCACTGTCAGCGTATATTTCAGACTGCTGGTATCCAATCCAGCCAGTTCCTTATCTGCCGTGCTGTTAAAGACAGGCGTTCCGTCCGCAGCGTATCTCACATATGCCAGCATCGCATTCCGGCACGGATCGTACAGCGGATCCCCATTGGAATAGCCGCACTGATTGGCATGACATTCTTCATCCCTTGCATGGTATACCAGAATCACCTTCCCGTCCTCATCCACGGTAAAGGAATTGTGTCCAGGTCCGTACTGCCCCTGTAAATCCTTGCTCTGCAGTACCGGCGTAGGAGACTTCGTCCAGTTGGTAATATCCATCAGATCGGCATCTTCATCAGCGCTCATCATGCCCATACAGTACATATCCCCGGTAGCCGCCGCCGAAAAAGCCACATAAATCCGTCCGTTCGCTTTTAATACAGCCGGACCCTCATCTACATTCTGATTGCCGTCGCACTCCCACGCATACTCAGGGTAAGTCAGCACCATCGGCTCGCCGATCAGCTTCGTCGGATCGTCTCCGCTCACTTCGCCCATCAAAAGCTCGGAACCGATAGGCTTATATGCCCATATGACATAGTGCTTTCCCTTGTTCTCAAAGTGAGTCATATCCAGAGAGAACAGGTCTGAAACGCCGCTGTCCGCGCCGTCCTTGTTCATAAAGCGCTCGTGTTCCGTCCAGTTCTCCGCTTTAGTGATATCCCTGGAATCGTCACACACCAAGACACGGGGGCGGATATCCCAGTCTCCGCTCAGGGTGCCCGCAAAATAGCAGTACCACTTCGAGCCGATATGGTGCAGCTCCGGCGCCCAGATATGATATCTGCCTGCGTACTTATCTCCCGGTGCCGTCCAGATAATATGTTCCTCAGCATCCACCAACCCTAAGAGACTGTCCGCCTGACGAATTACAATCTTATCGTAACCCTTCTCTTTAGAACCATACGCCGGCCAAGATGACGTAAAATAATACTTCCCGCCCGGTTCATCATAATAGACCTGCGGATCTGCGCGCTCCTCGATAAAGGGCGCGGGAAAATAATTTTCCACCTTTCCCGTCAGGTTATAAGTGCCCGGCTCCAGCACGGAAGTATCCGTCACCTTCTCACCCTTCTCATTATACCAGGTAACATAGGCCGCATTGGAACTTCCATCAGACAGCGTCACCGTCGTCTTCGCCGGCAGTTCATAGGAATCCCCAAAATAAATGTCGGCACTGCTGCCCGCACTCAGGAAATCCGTTGACACACTTGTGGCCGTCACAAGCGCCGCCGCACTCTCCTCCGGGGCATGAACATCATCATATAGTCTGATAATCTCTTCCTGTGTCAGCTCATAGTTGTAGATGGAGCATTCCTTCACCGCACCGTTCCATCTCTTATCGCTGACATACCCGCCCTTACCGATGTAGGAAAGGATATCCGGCACGGCATCCGTACCATCAGCCGTCCACTCAGACATCTTCATGCTATGTTTCACTGTCCCCAGTTTTTTTCCGTCCAGATAGGTGGTAAGATCCGTACCGTTCACAACAATGGTATACATCTGCCACCAGTCATCCGTGGTGCCGTTCTGGTTCAGATTCTCTTTGTTATACGGGTCACCGGTCACTGTCTGATTGTAGGTCATCGCTACCTTAAACTTGTCATTTTTCCTCGGATTGACAAGCAGATAGTTTAACGGCCTGCCTGTATTCGCCGTATTTTTCTCTGGGTCGGTACCCACGTAAAATCCTGTCCAGTCTCCCTGTCCCGAAATATTCTGCATCCAGATATTGACAGACAACGTGTTGCGCATCCTACCGTTACTATCCGTAAACATCTCCGATGGAAGCTCCACATAGGCGGAGTCCTTGGAAGCTTCGCCGCCGGGCAGCTCCAGACCGATGCCGCCAGCGCGCAGAGTTCCCCCGTTTCCATGTACAACGGCATGATAATTTTTATCCTTTGTGGCTTCCGATGTGTTGGGCACAATGGCACCGTCGGTCACCTTGCCCTTATCCACCAGAGAAGCGTTTCCTGCGTAAGAAGCGATATCGTCAAAGGTATAGTGTGCCAGCATCATGGGATTGGCCACTTCCTCCTTCTCCTGTCCGTCCTGATAGAGCTGGTCGATCTGCTCCGCCGTCAGCTGGTAATTATAAATAGAACACTCTTTGACTGCGCCGTTCCATCTGCCATCGTTCACATATCCGCCCGCACCGATGGATGCCAAAATATCCGGCACAGCAGTCGACCCGTCTGCTGTCCACTCGGACATCTTCATGCTGTGCATCCGTCTGCCGACCTGCTGTCCATCCAGATAGGCCGTCATCACACTGGGACCGACAACCACCGTATACATCTGCCATGCTCCCGTAGTCTGGCCTTCCGTGAGCGTCTGCTCCCCGTTGTACGGCTGTCCGGTCGCCTGATCGTTGCAGGTCAGCGTCGCCTTAAACTTATTGCCCTTTCTCGGATTCAGAAGCAGATAGTTCAGTGGCATCACACCGCCTGTATTTTTCGTCGGATCGGTACCCACATAAAAACCTGTCCAGTCACCACTCTCCGAAATATTCTTCATCCATATGTTAACCGTCAGGACATCCCGCATCCTGCCGTTTTCATCCAAAAACATCCCGTTCGGAAGTTTCACATAGGCGGGATTCGCACTTGCCGCGCCACCGGGAAGAAGCAGACTGCTGTCCTCCTCATAAAGCTGTGCGCCGCTGTTTATGATCTGTGCGTCATAATTTTCGCCCTGTGTGTCCGCCGACGTATTCGGCACTGTCGCATTCGCGGGCACTGCCGTGCCGTCCGCGATGCCGTTAGCCGTTTTTATATCACTGAAGGTATAATGCGCCAGCATCTTAGGATCCGATACTTCCACATTATCCTCAAAGGAACCCTCATACAGTTCATTCACTTCCGTTTCCGTCATGACAAAGTCGTAGATGGTAAACTCATCAATCAGACCCTGGTAGTACTCACCGCTGCCCCACTGTGCCTTTCCGATCTGTATGATACTGGATGTGCCAAGCATTGTCGCTATGCTGGCATTTTCCTTATTTGATCCGCTTACTTTTAATTTTCCGTCAATATAAATCCGTGTACCCTGACTGTCATAAGTCACTGCTACATGACGCCACTCATTTGCCAGTCCCTCTGTTTTTGCACTGGCGGATGTGTTGTTACTCCTAAGCCCTATATAGCTTTCTGAACTCACCGCATTTTTAGTGTCCAGAATACCCAGATAATTTTCGTTGCTGCCCCATACTGGCGCCGCCGTGCTCGGAGCCGCATAAAAGCTCCATCCCTGATTGCCATCCGCTTTACATTTACTATAGTAGGAAACGGTAATCCCTTCCAACCCGGTCAGAAGGCTCGTCCCGTCTTCCTTCGTCACATTCAGATACTGATTCCCCGAAAGCTGCAACGCTTTTCCACGCCATCCGGCAGCAGTCAGGCCAGAATCTCCGTTTTTCTCCGCCTTCGCGCCTGCTCCCATGAAACCGTCCGTCTCATCATCAAAGGAGAAGTAGGCGATTCTCTTATGTTCAGAGGATCTCGGCGTAACCCTTAACGCCGGGACAAGTGCTTCCCGCTCCTCATCCTCCTCCAAAATATATCCACAGTATGTACATATGCTGACCGTTTCCGTTGTATTGCTGGAGACAGTCTCCTCATAGGTGCAGTCCTCCACTCTCAAAACAGTGCTGCACTCTGTACAGATTACCTCGTGTGTGCCATCCTGACATGACACATAGCTCCATTCAGCATGCTGACATTCCTCTGTGGAGCCTCCCTCTTCCGGCTCATTATCCTCGGGTTTCTGCCCCCCCCCCGGTCATTTCTCCACCGTCTGTAATCTCGTCGTCAGGTGTTTCTCCGCCTACTGCGTTCCCGTTGTCAGGTACGTCACCATCCTCAGTATTTCCGTCACCAGGCACTTCGTCACCCATCACATCCCCGTCACTGGGTGTCTCCGTGACTTCGTCATTTCCATCATCCGTTTTCTCTTCATTCCCATCTTCCGAAACCTTCTCTTCTTCCGGGACTTCCTTGTCCGTTTCCAGACTGTCACTTACATTCGAGGCGTTGGCCACCAGCACTCCATCGCCATACGGTACACTGGACAGTATCATAACCGCCGCAAGCACCGCTGCAAGCACTCTTTTTGTTTTCGCTTTCATTTGCTCCCTCCTGACATTATATCGTATTTTGCGCGTCCCCCTGGTATGTAACTGTTGACTGAAAATTCAAGCAATACTAACAATCCCCCGCAATATACTCTATTTTACCTGACAATTGCCAAAAGAGGAACACTTTTCCTCAAATTTTTCAGAAATTTGTTGCCATTTTTCACTTCTCCCGAAACCGTTCCAAAATATACAACACCCTGTACCGAAACGGCACCTGTTCCCTCTCTGCGATTTCCGGGTAATGCCTCCGCAGCGTATAATGGTTCGGCAGCCAGCGGGAAATCCTTCTCCTGAAAGCCAAAACAGCCTTTTCCATTTTCATCTGTATTTTGACCAGTCCGGTTACCTTTAAACGGTCTTCCTGAAAAAGCAGACCTCCCAACGCCTCAGGCATCCCTTTCTCCTCCGGCGGCAGAATCTCAAGCTCTGTAATGCCCCAGGAAACACCCTCCCACGCCTCCATGTGAAGCGTCATCTCACGCACGCCTTCCCGGGGCGCAAACGTGCAGAGGTTTCTTTTCCCGTCCGGCCTGATCTCCATACTGACTGGCTCCCCATCCGTATCGAAGGAAAAAACGACATTCAACCTGTCCGTCCCGCTGTTTCCCAGCGCATACACGGCGATCCGGCCGACCGTCTGCGGTCTCTCAAACCGAATCCACACCTTTTTCTCCGTATCCCCTTCTTCCGGCTTCCAGCCGCATTCTTTCAGGGCAGTCTCCCTTGCCGTCACATCACCGCAGTCATACAGCTTAAAATCCCTGAGATATTCCGGCTTCCCGGAGGAAGCGGAAAGGGCCGCACCGTACAGCAGATTGTCCGTATTTCTCCGAAAAAACACCTCGTCAATATTGATGATCTCGTCAGCCTTCTGCCACGCCTCCTGGGTCCGATGACAACGCAGCGCCCGATAGAAGGCGTTTTTCGAAAGGCAGGGTGTCGCACAGTCCTCTGGCATGGCAAACCTCAGCTCTTCCTCCGGCGTATAAGGTGTCTGTGAAAGCCCTGCAAGCACAGTGCCACGCCTCGGCAGCTCAAAAAAATCCGCCTTTCCCTTCCACACGCCATCGTAGCCGAAGCGTTTTAACACAAGAGGCCGGTAGGAGACATTCTCCCGGAAAATCTCTCCCAGACATTCCTCCGCAAGAAGGGACGCCGCCCTGTGGTCTGCGTGCTTGTCAAAATCCACCACAAGCAGAATCTCCGCCCGCACCTCGGCAATCACATCCTTTAAATCCCGTTTCCAGTCCGCCCTACGGTACGCACTGTGTCTGCCCGATCTCGTATAACGGTAATCCCCGTGTTCTTCCAGACCATAGGTCTCCGTTCTCCCCGCCATCGAGACAAGAGGCTCCTCTCCATCCTGATGATAGAGATGGACGCCGCCTTTCCAGCCGTCCCCGTAACCCAGGAAAAAAATATGGCTTTCCTCTACTGCACAGAATCCATTTAAAACGCGCTGTGCCTCCCTCAGACGCACCTGTGCCTCATAAGGAAAGAAATCACCGTTGGTCATGTAAACCACATAAGCCTCGTAGTCACCGCATCTTGCAAGTGTCCTAAAAAGTCCCCCGCCCACGAACAGTTCATCATCCTGATGCGGCACGATTAACAAAACCTTCTGTCTCAATCCAAACCTCCCTATCAGAGCAGCTTCCTGCCGTGACGCGCGCCGAAAATCAATTTTTCATCCGTCTGCACGCTGTTTATTAGCTTAGTATAACATACAACAGACTTTTATGCTGACGCAATTTCTTATGTAATAATTCTGTTTGACATTTTGATATCATTATGATATCATACAAGTATCAAAACAACCCAATATCCAAAAGCAGAAAAAACTACAGCAAAAGAAAGGACACAGTTATGGAAGAAAAAGTATTAAACAAAAGCAAAAACGGCATGACAATGCTGCTCCTGCTGCTGTTTCTCTATCTGGCGGCAATCGCGGCGATGATCGCGGGCGGCATCACAGGGCTGAGCGAAAGCGGCCCACAGAGTCCCGCGGGAATCGCCCTCTTTGTGGTAGGGCTTGTCTATGTGGTTCTTGGCTGGATTCTGTTTTGCGGCCTTACGGTATTAAGACCGCAGGAGGCCGTGGTGCTGACCCTGTTCGGCAAGTACATCGGCACCTTGAAGGAGGAGGGATTTTACTGGGTGAATCCCTTCTGCAGCGCACTCAATCCCGCTGCGGAGACGAAGCTGAAGCAGAGCGGCGACGTGGACGGCTCGTCCCCCCGCAATCTTCTCACGCTGTCCACAGGCGGCCAGAACATTCCGGCCGGCGCCAGCAAAAAGATTTCCTTAAAGATTATGACACTGAACAACAGCCGCCAGAAAATCAACGACTGTCTAGGCAATCCCATTGAGATCGCCATCGCCGTGATGTGGCGTGTGACAGACACCGCAAAGGCGGTATTCAACGTGGATAACTACAAAGAGTACCTGTCCCTCCAGTGCGACAGCGCACTTCGGAACATTGTACGACTCTACCCATATGATGTGGCGGAAAACGTGGACACGACCGGGGACGGACTGGCGGATGAAGGATCGCTTCGCGGCTCCAGTGAGGTGGTCGCACAGAGGATCCGCGGGGAAATCCAGAGCAAGGTGGAACAGGCCGGGCTGGAGATCGTTGAGGCGCGGATCACCTATCTGGCTTACGCGCCCGAAATCGCCGCGGCCATGCTGCAGAGACAGCAGGCGTCGGCAGTCATCGACGCCCGCAAGATGATCGTGGACGGCGCGGTCGGCATGGTGGAGATGGCGCTTAGCCGCCTCTCCGAAAAGGAGATCGTGGAACTGGATGAAGAGCGAAAGGCCGCCATGGTATCCAATCTTCTGGTGGTGCTGTGCAGCAACCGGGACGCCCAGCCCGTTGTCAACTCCGGAAGCCTCTACTAGATGGCGGATAACGGCAAGAAACAGGTGCCGCTCCGTCTGTCCGCCAAGCTCTACAACGCCATTGCTGCCTGGGCCGAGGATGATTTCCGATCAGTGAATGGTCAGATAGAGTATCTGCTGACAGAGTGCGTGCGCCAGAGAAAGAAAAACGGGTCGCCCGTTCCCCATGAACTGGACGTCCCGCCTGAGCTGGATATCTAAAAAAATCGTCGCTCAGCAGCGAACATTAAGAGTATGCCTGCGGCAAACTCTGAGAATGGTTTACACTGTCGCAATTTCCTATGGAAAAAATGGAGCTGTACACGAAATACATTCGTGTGCAGCTCCTTCGCGTTTAAAATTCAAGTTCCGAAACATCAATACTAAATACATTTTACTGCACCACGCCGTCTCCGCCTCTGGTCCAGACAATGTTCTGACTGATCATCTGGTCGATATCCATGCCGATAATCTCGGAAGCCCGCGCCTTGGCGGCTCCCTCACTGGCCGTACCCAACTGTCTGTAAATATCGTAGGCAGGCTTATGGCTGCCATCCAGATTTGTGAGGCCCAGATTCAGCTTGCTCTCCATCTCGTGCGCGTCGTCCTTAAACCGGAAGAGCATGAACGCGTCCACATCCGGCAGGGAAGCCGCTTTCAGATAGCCGTAAGCCACCGACGCCTCCTGCTTCTCATTCCCGAAATAGGAAGTATAACCGATCTCCGCCAGCGAAATGCTTCGCACCTGCCCTGCCGGATTTAAAAACTTGGACTGGTGCATATAATCAATCAGCACGTCAATATTCTGCATGGTGATATAGGGGGTGGAAACACTCTGCTTCACCCACACCGCCGGACCGTTCCACGCGTAAGGGTCATAGAGGGGCGAGTTGTACGGGTGATAGGAAAGTCCCCAGTCGATATTTCCCTCGCGGTTGATATAATAGTTAAACTGATCCAGATAATCCTTCGCCAGAAAACTGCCGGGATTGGACTTGCGTCCCCATTCCTGGTCGATGGAATTGTAAACCCATACGTTTGCGTTCATGCCCTTCAGCTCATTGTAGAAAATGCGGAAAGCCTTCACATAGGCGCTCACGTTCACATCCAGCGAGGAGGAATTCATGTACCACCAGGAGGTTCTGGCGTTGACCTCATTGCCAAGGATCCAGTTGTCGATCTGTCCGTTGCCTGTCCTCCCGGAATAGCGCTGTCCCAGAAAAGCGCACACCGCTTTCAGGTGGTTCACACCGCCGCTCTCCGCCACATTCAGAGCATAGCTGGGACACTCCGCGCCGCTCGCCAGCGGATGCACCAGATCCTGCGATCCTGCCGTGCCTCCCCTGTTCAGGAGCACCATGGTCACCTGCATGCCCTGACCGTTAAAGCCTTTGATCATCTGATCATAGTGGTCGATCCTGCCATGGCTGAAATAGTAGGTCTGTCCGTTATAATCAAAGGAAATCGTCCCCGCATCCCCGGGCGCGGCGCAGATCTCATCCAGATAGATATTGTAGACCACCTGCTGCACGCCGAGATCCTTAAGCTCCCCGCTGGCAATCGCGGAAACCTCCGGCAGAATGCCCTTGATCCCCCGGTTCATGCGTCCTGAGGTAAATGCCGCCACAGCTTCCGGGTTCGTGATATAATGCTCGTCACTGACCTGGACCATCTGGCCGCCCCGCTTCACCGCCACCAGAAACTTCCGGCTTAAGTTGGATTCCGCCGTATTATAATTCAGAGGAAAAGATGCCGTCACGGAAGTTCCCGCATCCACGGTGGCCACCACCGTTCCCACAGGGCCGTCCTGAAAGACCTCGTCCGCATAAATGTAATATTTGCCGTCGTCGCCTGACGGGACGCTCGCCGCCGTCAGCGTACAGTTCACATTCCCTCCCGCGATCTGACAGGAACTGATAGACACGGGGCGGCCTGCCGCCTGCACACGGTTCCCGCAGATAATGACTGATGCGGTCAACATCAGAAGGGCCGCAAAACCCTTCCAGCACTTTCCGATTTTTCTTTTGCACGCTTTCATATGATTCCGATTCTCCTCACCTAAGTTTTGATCTGATCATATTGATCTTACCACATTCTCGCCCTGCGTGCAAACCCTACTGCTGTAAGTAGCTGTTTATCGTCCGCTGCAAAATCTTCATATTGCTGTCTATTGTCTTGTCGTTTTCCAGAATTTCCCCGATCTCGCTGTCGGAGAGCGCCAGCGCCTGCTCGTACTTTTTAAACTGGGGCGCGGTGTAGCCCTCCTCGATTACCTTTCCCAGAAGTTTCCCGCTGATCACCGTCTCCCCCTCCTCCATCTCCGCCTGCACAATGGCCTCCATCTCCGCCGACTGTGTCACCGCCCGCAGCACCGAAGCGCCCTGTGAATGGGAAAAGATCTGGGTCTGGATCTCCTCGTCGTAGGTGAGGAGCTTTAAGAACTCCCACGCCAGCTCCTCCTTTCGGGTGTTGGCGCTGATCCCCATAAGAAGGGTATCCACCTGAGACACATTGCCGCCTGCCTTTCCCGCCGGCATGGTAATGCAGTCCCACTTGAAATTGGCGTACCGCTTGATCTTATAAGGATACGTCTTGTAGGTACGGTATTCCGCGAAGGTCAGCGGCATGAACGCCACGTTGCCGCCGTTGAAATCGTCCTGCGCCACCTTCTGTCCCTGATACAGCTCATTCAGCTGGCGGATGTACTTCACCGCCTCTACCACGCTGTCCTCCGCCAGATAACAGGTTTTTCCGTCAGCCTGAAAGATCTCGCCGCCGTTAGAGTAGACCGCGTCCAGCCAGTCATAATTACAGATCCCGAACTGATCCAGAATGCCGTCTCCGTCCAGATCCCTGGTCACCCGCCGGCAAATGTCGTACATCTCGTCCCAGTTCCAGTCGGCATCCGGGATCTCAATGCCCTCCTTGGTCAGCAGCGTCTGGTTCACGAACATTAAGGTGGGCACCGTCTCGTAGGGCAGGGCATACTGGGCATCCCCGTACTTCCCCGTATTCAGGGCGCTCTGGAAATACTTTTCCGCGTCAAAATCCGCATCCTGCCCGATCAGTTCATCCAGATTTTTCATAATGCCAATGGAAGAAAACTGGTCAAAATCGCTCCCCAGCACCATAAAGACGTCCGGTTCCTCCCCGGCCAGAATCTTTCTGGAAAGCCACTCCGAGTACTCCTCCCTGGGAACGCCGCTGTAATAGTGCACCTTTACCCCCGGATGCGCCGCCTCAAAACGGGCGATCGCCTCGTCAATAATCAAAAAGCTGTTAGCGTTCGCCACATTCCAGTTACTCCCGGTAAACATGCCAAATTCCAGCACCACGGGCCCTGTGCCTGCATCGTACAGCCCGCCCGCAACAAGCAGGAGAAAAAGCAGAACGGCGGCGGCTATTATTTTCCTGTTATGCAATGCTTTCATCACTCATCGTCCCTCATATAGGGCGCAACATTTGTCTGAACCGCCCAGATCGCAAGCTGCGTACGGTCCCGCAGCTCCAGCTTGTTCAGGATTGTGCTCAGATAGTTCCTCACGGTTCCGTCCGACAGCTTCAAAGTCTCCGCGATCTCCTTGTTGGCCGCGCCCGTCCCCACCTGCTCGATAATCTTCCACTCGGTCTTTGTCAGTTCCTCCATACCCCTTTTCCCTACCTGGATCGTGTAATCGGCCCGCGCCATTTTGGAAAACAGGGTAAGCACCTTTGCCGCGATGTCAGGATTAATCATGGCCCGCCCGCTGTACACGGTCCTCACGGCGCTTTCCAGCTCATCCATGGACACGCCTTTCAGGAGATAGCCGCTGGCTCCGTATTTGAGCGCATTGTAAACATATTCATCGTCATCAAAGGTCGTCAGAATGATGATCTTGATCTGCGGATAATTCTCCTTGATGATTTTCGTGCACTGTACGCCGTCCATCTTAGGCATCCGGATATCCATCAGTATGACGTCCGGTTTCTGTTTCCGCACGCACTGGATCACCTCCCGGCCGTCCGTCGCCACATCACAGACCTCGATGCCCTCCTTGCTGTTTAATACAATCTGTAAGCTCTGGCGGATCAGCTCCTGATCGTCCGCCACCAACACTTTAATCATAGCTTTCCCCCCAACGAATCGGTATGTGCGCGGTCACCTTAAAGCCTTTCTGCACGTCAAAGGCGACCGTACCGCCAAGCATCTCTATCCTCTCCTTCATATGTCTGGTTCCGAACCCGCTTTTTACCTCCTTACAGCCGATGCCGTCATCCTTCACCTCGAGCAGCACCTCCCCGTTTATCCGCTTCAGCGTGACCCAGATCTGACCCGCGTGCCCGTGGCGAACCGCATTGGTGATACTCTCCTGAATGACACGGTAGATGATATTCTCCTCATCCTCCCCGAACTCCAGCTTTTCCCCGCCTCCGTCAAAATAAATCTGCGTGTCCGACACCCGGCCCATATCGGTCACCATTTTGCGAATCGACGCGTTTAAGGACAGCCGCTCCATCTCGTCCGGCCGCAGCTCGCTGACAGAACGGCGCACATCCTTCATACCGTCGCGGCTCACATCCGCCAGCAGCTTAAGCTGTTTCTTCACCTCCTGGGGCGCCACATCCACCAGCGCCAGACAGGCATCCAGCCCGGCGATAATCCCCGTCAGGCTGTGTCCCAGCGTATCGTGGATCTCTCTGGCGAGCCGGTTTCTCTCATTGGTCTGCGCCATCTTTTCCGCCATGTCGGCGTACTCCGAAAGCTGCTCATTGGCATTCTGCAGCTCGTGGTAGAGCACGTTTACCTCCTCGATGGTACCCCTCTGGAGATTGATCACGGAAAAGCAGTAGCCCACAAACAGGATGATATTCAGTGAAATCATGGTATTCCAGATACAGAAAAGCCACTGCTGGCTGGTAAAAGTATAATAGCTCACATAGTCCGACATGTTAAAGAGGGGCATGTAGATGGACAAAAGCTCATAGTCCGCCAGCAGATAGCCGACGATGGCGAGCAGAAGGAACGCCATCTTCGCCTTGCTGTCCTTGACATAGGCGATCACGTTGGCGAACACCAGAAGTAAAAGCCCGTTGTAATTGAAATCCAGCCGGTAAATGATCACCACGCAGATCAGCATCTCCACAATCAGGGAAACCGCGCTCCCCCTGCTGTTTCGCATCTGCAGAAAATACCTGAAAACAAAATTGACCATGAGCAGGCCAAACAGGATCAGGCAGAGCCACAGATTGGTTCTGGGATTGTCCGGTATCGTCATCACACGGCCCAGAAAATCCCTGGCATCATAATTCGCCCTGATCCGGTTGGTGGTCACATAAATGAATGTACACAGGAATGCTACCGCAATGCCGTTCAATACCAGCATGGCCCACTGAAACATATCCGTGTAATGCTCCTTTTTTCCGTTCATACTCTCCCTCTGCCTACTGCCAGCCATTCACTTCATACTGATCCAGATTATCTCCGGTAATCATGTAGGGTTCAATACTGAGATACTCAGGCACTTCCTCACCATTCAGATAATCGTATGCGATCTCCGCCGCCACCCTGCCGATGGTTTCCGGGCTCTGGGCGCTGGTTCCCGTCACATAGCCCAGCTTTAGCATGGCCTTAAAATCGGGGGAGCCGTCGATCCCGTAGATCAGCACCCCGTCCTCCCTGCGGTACTGCTGCAGCGTGGCAAGCGCTCCCAGCGCCGTCGGGTCATTGCCGCCCAGCACCACATTGAACTCCACGCCCTCCTCCAGCACCTCCTGCATGACCTCCGCCGCAATTTCAAACTCCCCACGGCTCGTCCCCGTATAGACAATCCGGTAGCTGTCATTGCCGTCGATGGTATCCAGAAAGCCCTGAAGACGGTTGTTGATGGACGCCTGGCCCGGACTGTCAATCACGACTATTCCGGCCTCCTCCACTCTCTCCATCATATCCTGCGCGCACAGCACGCCCGCCTGATAGTTGTCCGTCTCAATAATGGAAGTCACATACTCCCTGTCCCTGACCACCGTGTCAATATTGATGACCACCACCCCCGCCTCCTGACATGCCTCCAGCGCCGGACGCACGGTCTCCCAATCCACCGGATTTAAGAACAGTACTTCAATGCCCTCGTCAATCATCTCCAGAATCTGGCCGTTCTGCTTCTCCTGGTCCTGACAGGGGTCCCTGGAAATCAGAATGTCCCCGTTTCCCTCCACGACCTGCGCCAGCGCATCGTTGAGCACATCGAAGAAGGGATTGTTTCTTGTCATGTAAGTGGCGCCGAAAAGTCGCGGCTCATCCACCCCCTCCGACCGCTCCATGAAAGAGCACCCTATCACTGCTATTATAAAAAGTACAAGCCCCGCTGCCAATACATACCGCTTCATTTTCCTACCCTTTTCCCGGCTGCCCGCCTATGTCCATTATACAACATATAAGCAGACTCGGGATACCGCGTATCCCGAGTTCAAGCAGCCTTGCATAAGCACTATCTGCCCGCTTTTCTGTTCCTTAAGAAATCCACATAAACCGCAAGCAGGATAACGAATCCCTTAACAATATACTGCCAGTTGGAATCCACGCCCATCAGGTTCAGGCCGTTGTTGAGAACACCGATGATCAGTACACCGATCAGGGTGCCGCCCAGGCGCCCGGAGCCGCCGCTCATGGAAGTGCCACCGACCACAACTGCGGCAATGGCATCCATCTCTGCGCCGTCGCCCGCCGTAGGCTGTCCCGAATACAGACGGGAGGCCACAACCACACCGGCGATACCGGCCATAATGCCCGTAAAAGTATGTACCCAGAATTTCACCTTACTTACGTTGATACCGGAAAAGCTCGCCGCCTGCGCATTACCGCCCACCGCATAGATATGCCGGCCGAAATGGGTGCGGTTCACAAGCAGTACCGCTATCACAAATATAATCAGCATCAGGATAACCGGCGTCGGAATCGGTCCCACATAACCGGCGCCCGGAAACTTGAACGCATCCGTCATACAGCGGATCGGCGCGCCCTGTGTATAGACAAGCGCAATACCCTTGGTGATATTCATGGACGCCAGGGTCACAATAAAGGGCGGAATATTCGTCTTGCAGATCACCAGGCCGTTCGCCATACCGACCAGCGCACCGATGCCGATTGCCACAGCAAAGCCCACAATCTCAGGAAGCCCCAGATTCACCACGCACCCCGCTGCCACGCATCCCGACAGGGCGATGACGGAACCGACCGAAAGATCAATGCCTCCCAGAATAATGACCATCGTCATACCTGTTGCCAGAAACAGATTGGACGCATTCTGACGCAGAATATTGAACACATTCTTCTGGGTCAGGAAGGTAGATCTGGTCGTCGGAAAAATGACGAGAAACAAACACATTGCAAACAGCGCAATGATAATACCGATATTGTCCTTAAAATATTTGACAGCTCCGTTTTTCAATCTAACCATGTTGATACCTCCTCCACACTTACTTCGCTGCTAACTGCATGATTTTTTCCTGTGTTACGTCCTCATGGCTGAGGCACCCTGTTACCCGGCCGTCGTTCATCACGTATACCCGGTCGCTCATATTAATGATCTCCGGCATCTCCGAGGATATCATAATAATCGACATGCCCTGTTTCACCAGCTCGTTCATGATCGCATAAATTTCCGCCTTCGCGCCCACGTCGACGCCGCGGGTTGGCTCATCCAGAATCAATATCTTCGGGTCTGTGGCAAGCCACCGTCCGATCATCACCTTCTGCTGGTTTCCACCGGAAAGATTGCCGATGATCTGCTGCTGGCTCGGCGTCTTGGTCGCCATCATATCAATATATTTCTGCGTGATTTCTTCCTCCTTCTTAAAGTCCACGCGTAAGTTTCTGATAAACTGTCCCAAAATTTCTATCGTGGAATTAAACTGCACATCCTGCACCAGATAGAGTCCTTCCTCCTTGCGGCTCTCCGGCACAAGGGCGATTCCGTATTTCAGCGCGTCTATCGGGGATTTGATATGTGCCTGCTGTCCTTCCACCCAGACCTCGCCCTTCCTGTCAGGCGTCAGGCCGAAAACCGCCTTCATGGTCTCGCTCCGCCCTGCCCCCACCAGACCGGCGAAGCCAATAATCTCGCCCTTATGCAGTTCAAAGCTGGCGTCTTTCACCATCTTCCCGTCCGCGATATGTTCACACTTCAGTATTACCTCACCGGGCTGTTGGAAGTCCCTCGTATAGTAGTTTGTCAGCTCACGGCCAACCATCAGGGCGATCAGGTCGTCCTTACCGGTCTCCTTCACCACTCTCGTGCCAACGCTCTGCCCGTCACGCATAACCGTGACGCGGTCACAGATTTCCTCCAGCTCGCTCATTTTATGGGAAATATAGATGATTCCTACCCCCTTCTTTGTCAGGGTGCGCATGGTTTCAAACAGGAATCCGACCTCTTTATCCGAAATGGAAGAAGTAGGCTCATCCATCACTAGTATTTTCGAATTGAAGGAAATTGCCTTCACAATTTCCACCATCTGCCGCTGGGCGATGGTAAGTTTTTCCACCAGCGTGTCCGCATCAATATGCATCTCGTAGGTGTCCAGAAGCTTCTGCGCTTCCTCACTCATCTGCCTGCGCCTGATATTAAATTTGCTGCCTGCTTCCCTGCCAAGAAAAATATTCTCGGCAACCGTCATATACGGGACAAGCACCAGCTCCTGATGCACAATGGATACCCCGGCGCTTCTGGAAGACGCCACGCCGTCGATATTCACTTTCTGCCCGTCAATCCAGATTTCCCCTTCCTCCGCATGATAGATACCGCCAAGAACCTTTATCAGGGTGGATTTTCCGGCGCCGTTCTCACCCAAAAGGGCGTGAACCTCCCCCGCACGAAGCTGTAGATTTACATTACTCAACGCCTTAACGCCCGGAAATGATTTACTGATCCCTTTCATTTCAAGTAAATATTGCTCACCCATCTCTAACCACCTCCTGCCTATTTTAAAAAAAGGCTTTGCTCCCAGAACAAAGCCTTTTAGATTTCATCCGAGTCCGCGGAGCGAATCTCGCAATCGGACTTCGCCCGATTTGTTATTGCCAGCTGTCTGTCCCGAACTCGTCCACATTGTCAGCAGTAATCAGGAATGTCTCAATCGGAATAAACTCCTCTACCGTCTCACCATCCAGCCACTGGTATGCCGTATCGGCGATGGTCTTGCCGATAGAGATCGGGGACTGTGCACCTGTTCCCTCGATCATCGTATCCTTTAACAGCGCCTTGATATCAGGGGAGCCGTCTACGCCGTAAATCATCGGGGATACGCCCGCTGCATCCGCTGCCGCATATGCGCCGAGAGCCGTGGGATCGTTGCCGCCGAAGATCGCCACCACGTCAGGGCTTGCTGTCAGCAGATCCGTTGCCTTCTCATTTGCTACCTGCTGGTTACCCTGTGCATCCTGCTGGCCGACTACGTTGAAGGTCACGCCGGACTCCTCCAAAGCCGCAAGGAAACCGTTCGTTCTGTCTGTCACGGACTGCATGGTCGGGGAATCCAGAACCAGAATATCGCCGCCTTCGGGACACTTCTGCGCCAGATCCTTACCGCACACATAGCCCGCATTGTAGTTGTCGGAACCCGCGTAGGAAACCAGATAACTCATGTCGCCCACCTGTGTATCGAAACCGAACATCGGGATATCCGCGTCCTTTAACATATCGAGGGCCGGAAGAATGCCGTCCGCGTCTACCGGATTCACGAACACCACGTCAACGCCTCTGGAAATCATATCTTCGATCTGGTCAACCTGCGTATTGGAATCATTGGCCGGGTCCATGGAAATCAGCGTATCGCCGTGGGCCTCTACAACCTCCTTGATCGCGCCCTCCAAGGCTACGAAGAAAGGATTGGTGCCATCCATACAGGTGTAACCGATCACTCTGCCTCCCTCTGATGCCGCGGGCGCTTCTGCCGCCGGAGCCTCTTCCTCTGCCGCAGGCTCTGCTGCCGCCTCCTCTGCTGCCGGTGCCTCCGCCGCAGGCTCTGCCGCCGCCGGCGCCGCCTCGCCGCCTCCGCCGCAGCCTGCAAGGATCGTCGCCAGCATTGCGCTACATAAAACTGCACTTACAAGTTTTTTCTTCATCTTCATTTCCTCCCTTACGTTTTTGATAAGATGATTATAAGTGTTTTCTTTCCTGCCGACACCTGTCCTTTGTAATGAATCCGTTATGACATCTGTCACATTTTCATATGACAATACTCCACTCAGGCTCCGCCCGGTTAGGGGAACCGTATCGCGGCAAAGGGAGTCATTTCCTATAGAATAACAAAAAAAAGAGAAGACCCCGTGATCTTCTCTCTCCTAAACCCTGTATCCGTTCTGTAACTATATTTACTTCCCTGCAACCGGCGGGAGGCCCACAAACCCTTTTTCCAGATCCTCGTCCGTGGGAATGTAATCCGACATCTGGCCGTCGTGGAACTTCCCGTAAGCCACCATATCGAAATAACCCGTGCCGGTCAGGCCAAAGACAATGGTCTTCTCCTCCCCGGTCTCCTTGCACTTTTCCGCCTCGTCGATGGCTGCCTTGATCGCGTGGGCGCTCTCCGGCGCAGGCAGAATCCCTTCCACTCTCGCGAACTCCTCCGCCGCCTTAAATACCGCCGTCTGCTCCACGCTGACCGCCTCAATCAGCCCGTCGTCGTACAACTGTGAAACGACAGAGCTCATACCGTGATAGCGCAGGCCCCCCGCATGGTTCGGGGCGGGCATAAATCCGCTACCCAGCGTATACATCTTCGCCAGCGGGCAGACTTTTCCTGTATCACAGAAATCATACACATATTTTCCTCTGGTCAGGCTCGGACAGGACGCCGGTTCCACCGCTACGATCCGGTAGTCCGCCTCTCCTCTTATTTTCTCGCCGACGAAAGGTGAAATCAGGCCTCCCAGATTGGAGCCGCCGCCCGCGCAGCCGATAATCATATCCGGCTTAATGTCATATTTCTTAAGCGCCGCCTTCGTCTCCTCACCGATAATCGACTGGTGTAACAGTACCTGTGACAGCACACTGCCCAGCACATAACGGTATCCTTCCCTCGCGCCGGCCGCCTCTACCGCCTCGGATATGGCACAGCCGAGACTGCCGCCCGTTCCCGGGAACTCCTCCAGAATTTTCCGCCCCACACCGGTGGTATCTGAGGGCGACGGCGTCACCTGCGCGCCGTAGGTGCGCATCACCTCACGGCGGAAGGGCTTCTGCTCGTAGGACACCTTTACCATATAGACATGACAGTCCAGATCAAAATAGGAGCATGCCATGGAAAGCGCCGTCCCCCACTGTCCGGCCCCCGTCTCCGTGGTCACTCCCTTAAGCCCCTGCTGCTTCGCATAATATGCCTGTGCAATCGCAGAATTGAGCTTATGGCTGCCACTCGTATTGTTTCCCTCAAACTTATAATAGATCTTAGCAGGCGTATCCAGCTTCTTCTCCAGACAGTACGCACGCACAAGAGGCGACGGGCGGTACATCTTATAAAAATCCAGAATCTCCTGCGGAATGTCGATATAGGCGTCCGTGTCGTTTAATTCCTGTCTGGCAAGCTCGTCACAGAATACCCCCCGCAGCTCCTCGAAAGTCATGGGCTGCAGCGTAGCAGGATTCAGGAGGGGCGCGGGCTTATTCTTCATATCGGCCCGGACATTATACCACTGTCTTGGCATTTCCTCCTCTTCCAGATAAATTTTATACGGTATCGTCTTCTCTGACATGATTCCTCTCCCCTGTTTTTAATGTTTGAGCTTAAATCTGCTGGTCTCCCTCTGCATCTGGTTCACCTGTTCAAACAGCTCCGCGCTGACAGCCGCAGACTCCTCGCTGTTTGCCGTGTTTGTCTGTACCACATTGGAGATCTGCCCAAGCGCATCGGACACCTGTGAGATCGCGGTAGCCTCAATCTGTACCGCATCCGCGAACTCCTCCACAGCATTATTGGACTGCGTAACGAGTGTAAGCGTCTTCTTTAAGGAAGTGGAAACTTCATCCACAATCCTGCTGCCCCGTCCCGCAGCCTGCACGGAATTTTCAATCAGCTCCTTCGTCTCCTTAGCTGCCTGGTCAGACTTCGCTGCCAGATCGCGGACTTCCTTCGCAACCACGGCAAAGCCCTTGCCCGCCTCACCGGCCCGGCTGGCTTCCACCGCCGCATTCAGGGCAAGAATGTTCGTCTGGAAGGCAATATTCTCAATCGTGGAAATGATATTTGCAATCTGCTGTGACGTATCGCTGATATCCGTCATTGCACTGATCAGCTGCTCCATCTGGTGGCTGCTCAGGTTCACCTGGTCTCCGGTGAGATGTGCATTATCCCGCATCTCAGTCGCCATCTTTATGTTTTTCTCCGCGCTTCTCGCCAGATCCTCCGTGGTAGCGGAAAGCTCCTCCACCGCCGCAGCCTGGTCGGTCGCGCCCTCAGCCAGCAGATGGGAGCTGTTGGAGAGGCTCTGCGCATGGCCGAACACCTTATGCTCCACATTGTTGATATTGGACATCGCCAAAGAGAGCGACGCCGTAAAGCTGTCGATCGAATCCGCAATGGAACTAAAATCACCGATAAACGGAACCGATGCGGACACGTCAAAATTACCTTTGGAAAGCTGGTGCATCATGTGATTGATATCTTCTATATATTGATTGATCCGCTTAATGGAGTCCTTCAGCGTTCTGGAAAGATCACCGATCTCATCGTTGGCATTATAATCCAAATCCAGCTTCATGCGGCCTTCCTGCAAAGGTTTGGTTTTTTCCGTGATCACCAGAATCGGTTTTACCACGCGTTTCATAATATAAAGCACCAGACTCAAGAGAAAGAACAAAGTCAGCAGAAGACCCACGCCCGTGACAATATGCATGGTGGACACGGTTTTTTCCATATTCGCCTCGCTAATCTCATTCAGCGCCGTGCCCCGCTCCACTACCTCTTCCAAAAGACCCACCAGAACGCCCAGATTGCTCATAATGGTGTCCTGATAATACGCCTGGGCCTGCGCCGGGTCTTCCGCATACAGCTCCAGCACATAAATGGCCGACTCGTGCAGCTCCTTGTGAAGCGGCTCAAGCTGACTGCGCAGGTCAAGAATCGTCTTGTCCTCTGTTCCCGCCTCCCCGTAGAGCCACTGCCCCAGCACACAGCCCGTCGGGTCTGTGCTGCCCGTAAATTCCGAGCCGCTGTACAGCGCGTTGCTCAGATTGGAGGACCACTTATAATGGGCCGCCTCCGCTTTCTGCGCCTTCTGCAAGAGGGCGTTCACCGCAATATTGGCCTCCTCGGAAGCCTCCATACTATAGATATTTCTGGTGGTCAGCACACTGAACAGCACTACCGCCAGCAGCGCAGCCACAACCCGGGCCCCGGCCATGATCTTTATACTTTTCCGCATCCTCATTTCTCCTTTTAATGAAA
Source organism: uncultured Lachnospiraceae bacterium (assembly GCA_947174505.1). GTDB lineage: Bacteria > Bacillota > Clostridia > Lachnospirales > Lachnospiraceae > UBA3282. The sequence goes on along the minus strand of CAMWJF010000018.1, from coordinate 13,665 downwards.
TTATGTGATATGTACGTCGGCTGTCCGTAACATTTACAGACAGCAAAACTCCAGCTTTCTTATGGCAACATAGCCGTATCGGGGTTATCCTTCCATAAAACAAAGCCGGAAATATATGAGTAAATTGTAGCATAATCACTGTTTTATTGCAATCATTTAAATCAAATCCCGATTCCACTTTCTAGCAGATTTTTTGAAAGGCGGCCGCTGTTTTGACCGTTATCCGCAGTCAGGCTCCTGCGCGTCGAACAGTTTCCCTGTGGCAAAGGGGCTTCCCACGTCGCAGCGGCCGTGATGGTACGCCTTTTTCTGCTCTCCCCCGTGAAGCTCCTCCGAGGTTTCCACCTTGATCCGGCTGACGCCGTCCTTTGTCAGATTGTCCAGCATGTTGATGACATCATCGATTTCGCTCATCGGTTTCCCTCCATAAATATTTACTATATTGTATTCTGCTCCGTTCCCGGCTTGCTATTCCGTTCTGTCCCAATTCCCGGCGCACGCCGAAACCGCCTCACACGTCATTCCGATCATCTCATCGGAATGGGCATCCGACACAAACATCGCTTCAAACTGGGACGGCGCCACGTAAATGCCCCGCTCCAGCATGTGATGGAAATACTCCGCAAATGCTTTTCTGTCGCAGCGGCAGGCATCCTCGTAATTTTCCACCTTCCGCGCCTGTTTCCGCTGTTCCTGCTCTTTAAGCCGGGAAACGGTTTCTCTCCCGTCACAGTCGTTCCTGCCGGGAACAAAAAATGCCGAGAGCAGCGAACCCGCCCTGTTTACTGTCAGCCCTGCGTTCCTGTAAGCCTCCGCCAGCGTCTGCGCCCGCCTGTCAATCCTCTCATAGATGCCCGTATCCTCCATCAGGATTTTCAGCGTTGTGATGCCCGCCGCCACCGCCACAGGATTTCCCGACAGCGTACCCGCCTGATAAACCGCGCCCGACGGCGCCACGCAGGACATGATATCCCGTCTGCCGCCGTAAGCCGCCAGAGGCATGCCGCCTCCCACAATCTTTCCGAAGGTGTACAGGTCCGCGTGCACGCCCGTATACTGGGACGCGCCTCCCAGACTGAGACGGAACCCCGTAATCACCTCGTCGAACAGCAGAAGCGCACCATGTGCTTTTGTGATGCGGCGCAAAAATTCCAGAAACCCTTTTTTCGGCGGCACCACGCCCATATTGGCAGCCACCGGCTCCACCACGACCGCCGCCACCTGTCCGTCATTTTCCTCCATCAGCGCGCGCACGGATTCCTCGTCATTATAGACTGCCGTCAAAGTCTCCGCCGCATATCCGGCAGGCACGCCCGCGCTGTCCGGCACGGACTGGGTCATAAGACCGGAGCCCGCCTTCACAAGAAGACCGTCGGAATGGCCGTGATAATTTCCCGCAAACTTGATGATTTTTTCCCGGCCCGTAAACCCTCTGGCCACGCGCACGGCGCTCATCACCGCCTCCGTCCCGGAACTGACCAGACGTACCATCTCCACGTCCGGCACGCAGACGCCTATCAGCTCCGCCAGCTCCACCTCCCCGGCCGTCGGCGCGCCGAAGGTAAGCCCACCCGCGCATGCGCGCTGTACCGCCTCCACTACCCGGGAATGGGCATGTCCCAAAATACCCGGTCCCCAGGAGCAGACGTAATCCAGATACCGGTTGCCGTCCACATCATATAAAAAAGGCCCCTGCGCCCTCTCCACGAAGAAGGGATGTCTTCCGACCGCGCCGAAAGCCCGCACCGGGGAATTGACCCCGCCGGGGATCAGCCGCTGTGCCTTTTCATAAAGCTGTTCCGATCTGTCACATTTCATATTTCACCTGATTTCTGCGCTGCTTTTTGCGCATAACCGAGTTTGTGGCAAGCAATGCGCAGACACAAATCTCGTGATTGAAAGTTTTAATTTTCAATCCTTATTCCTCTTTCAGCCAGTTTACCGCGTCCAGCGCATGATAAGTAATGATCACCTTTGCGCCCGCCCGCTTCATGGCCGTAAGATTCTCCAGTACGATCCTTCTCTCGTCAATCCACCCGTTAGCGGCAGCCGCCTTTACCATGGCATACTCCCCGCTCACATTGTACACTGCAAGAGGCAGGTCAAAAGTGAGCGCCGCCTCCTTTAAGACGTCCAGATAGGCAAGGGCCGGTTTGACCATCACAAGATCCGCCCCCTCCTCTATATCCGCACGGATTTCCCGCAGCGCCTCCTGTCCGTTTGCACAGTCCATCTGATAACTTTTGCGGTCCCCGAATCCCGGCGCCGACTGCGCCGCATCCCGGAAGGGCCCGTAATAGGCGGATGCAAATTTCGCACTGTAAGCCATAATGGGCGTCTGGGTAAAGCCCGCCTGGTCGAGTCCTTCCCGTATGGCCGCCACCCGGCCGTCCATCATATCCGAAGGCGCCACCATATCCGCCCCGGCCTGTGCAAGGCTCACCGCCATTTTCACCAGATAGGGCAGCGTCTCATCATTCAGGATTTCCTCCCCGCGCACCATCCCGCAATGCCCGTGGGATGTGTATTCACAAAGGCACACATCCACCACAATATAGATTTCCGGGTACTTCTCCCGGATATAGCGGACCGCCCTCTGGGTGACGCCGTCCCGGGCATAAGCCTGACTCCCCTGCGGGTCCTTGTGGGCCGGAATGCCGAAAAGCATCACGCCCCCGATCCCCGCCGCTTTCACCTGTTCTAAAATCTCATCCATACGGTCGATCGAGTACTGGAAAACACCCGGCATGGAATCCACCGGATTCTGAATCCTTTCCCCCTCTGTCACAAATATCGGGTAAACAAGGTCCTTCGGGTGCAGTCTCGTCTCCTGCATCATGGAGCGGATTCTCCCATCTCTTCTCAGTCTTCTGAATCGGTACACGATTTATCTTCCTCCGTAACTGTTAAATACCTTCACGTTTCCGGGCAAAATCCATAAAGCCTTCTTCTACAATGGCATTTTGCAGTTTAGCAGCCCAGTCTACACAGGCACTCTGCAATGGCATCCACACTGGATTCCTCCGGGATCAGGGGCGGCTCTGCCACATATTTCCGCGCTTCCTTCGCGCACCATTCCCCAATGCAGACATAGCGGCTCTTTGTATTCCGGATGCCTGTCCTTTCCAATCCTTCAAAATAGGCTCTCACACCCATGGCGGAACCAAAGACAATATAATCCGGCTCTTTGCGGATCACCGCGTCCCGCTTCTCCTCCCGCACGCACAGCCCGTAGAGGGCATACTCGGTAAAAGGGATCCCCCGCCCGCGGAAAATCCGGGGCAGCACGTCGCTTCCCTGCTTTGCCCGCAGGAAAATCGCGGGACGCCGTGCCCCGTCAAGCCTCCGGCTACTTCCATCCGCGCCCTTGCTTTGTGCCGCTTCCTCCAAAAATCCTTCCGCGCTGCCGGAGCCATCGTCCGTCCGCTCCTGCGTCATCCTGTGTGCCAGCCCTTCCGCCAGATGTATGGCATCGTAAACCTCCGGCATATAGTCCGCATAGATCCCCGCCTCCTGCAGCGCCGCCGCCGTCCCCGGTCCGATCACCGCGATTTTCTTGTCGGAGAGCGTCCGCAGATCGCACTGTGACTGCCGCATTTTATCCAGAAAAACATGCACCCCGTTGGGGCTGGTAAAAACAAGCCAGCCATAGTCCGTCAAATCCGGCAGCTGGCCTTGCGCAGGCTGAATCTCCATAAAGCTCATATCCCGGATATCCGCACCCTTTTCCCGGAGCGTCAGGGACAGCCTGTCTGCAAAGTGCGCTGTCCCTGTCACCCCGACGCTGATTCCTGCCAAAGGCAGCACGCTGGGTTTTACGGCCTCCGGTTCACCGGTTTCTATGTGAGCCGTCCATGTACTTTCCGTCTCCGCACGGGAGCTTCCTGCCCCTTCCGCCTCTTTCTCCGCCATAAGCTCCAATTCCGCCACCGCGCCAACCACGGTCACCGCCGGGGAGGTAAACCCCTGCCCGACCGCCCTGGCCGGGAGTTCGAACAGCGGCGCCCTTAAGGCTCTCTGCCTTTCGGTCGTCCCTTCCATAATAATGGCGCAGGGCGTATTCCGGTCTTTTCCAGCCTCGAGCAGTCCTGTCACGATTTCAGCCAGATGGTGCATCCCCATCAGGATCACCAGCGTTCCCTTTAACTGTGCCAATGTGCGAAAATCCAGTCTCAGTTCTGCCTGTCCTCCTGTTTCCGCCGCCGTTCCCGTCACCACCGTCACGCTGTCAGAAAGCCCCCTGTGGGTAACCGGGATACCGGCCGCCGCCGGAACCGCTATGGCCGAGGTGATTCCGGGAATCACCTCACAGCAGATGCCCGCAACCCGCAGCGCCATAAACTCCTCCCCACCCCTGCCAAACACATAGGGATCTCCGCCCTTTAAGCGCACCACCGTCTTCCCCTCCCGCGCCTTTTCCACCAGAAGGGCATTTATTTCAGCCTGTTTCCTGCTGTGACAGCCATACCGCTTTCCCACATATATTTTTTCGCATTCCGGCCCCGTCCACTGCAGCAGCTCCTCGGACACCAGACTGTCATAAACCACTGTGTCACAGCTCTGCAAAGCTTTTATTGCCTTTAACGTCACAAGCCCGGCATCGCCGCAGCCACCGCCCGTCAGATATACTTTTCCGCCGCTCAATCTCTGTATTTCCTCCATTATATAAGGCGCGGCAGCCGGTCCGTTTACTTTCTGACCATCTTTGCCGCCCGGCGCGCCATTCTCCCGCCCTCCGCCACATCTGCCGCACCGATCAGCCTGACCCTGTTTTCCGCATACATGACATCCAGCAGAATACTATCCTCCGGGTAGGCCATTTCCGCCCCATGCATGAACGCTGCGTACGCCGCCTCCATGCTCTGCACTGGCGGCACTTCCAGCCCCCGGACCGAAGGCGAATGCCCCCCGTGCATCGATGACGCACGCCTGCACCACGCCGCCGCAGCCTCACTGCAGTCCGCCGAAAGCTGCGCCAGCGCTTCCCGCTCAACCAGATAACAAAGCTCTGTCTCCGCATCCGAAATTTCTTTGCAGATGCCGGCCGCCACAGAGCCCTGCACAGTCTCCACAGCGATGATGCCCTGACAGGCCGCCGGCAAAAACAGCTCCGGGGGAAGGGGATAAAAGTCAAAGGCACTTTCCCAATCCGGGTTACTGCCCAAACGGTCCAGCCCGGCCTTCGCCAAAATAATACCGTCGTAACCTCCCTCCTGCAGTTTGCGCAGTCTGGTGTCCACATTGCCGCGGATTTCCTCACAGATTACATTCTCCCAAACTTTCCCGGCAAGAAGCTGCCGCCGCCTGCTGCCGGTTCCGAGCAGAAACGGCCGGGAATCCCTGCATTTCCCCCTCGCATACGGCACTCTCCCTCCTTTTGGAACCACAAGCACATCCCGCACATCGGCCCTCGGCAGGACAGCCGCAATAACAAGCCCCGCCGCCAGTCTCATCGGCAGATCCTTCGCAGAATGCACCGCCAGATCAATCTGGCCGGAAAGCAGCGCCTGCTCCAGCTCCGATGCAAAGACACCCTTATCTCCGATTTCTGAGATGGGCGTATCCTGTATCTGATCCCCTTTCGTACGCAGAATGACAAGCTCTGTTTCGATCCCGCCACACGCTTTCGATATTGCTTCCTGCACGAGAGCCGCCTGTCGCAAAGCCAGTCTGCTCCCCCTTGTGCCGATTTTGATTGCGTTCCTATTTTCAGCGTTCCTCCCGCTTTCCGCCTGCGTCAATTCCAATTCCCCTGTTTCCATCCGGCTCTGGCTCCTGCCCGGTTCATCCATATTCTCATGTGGTTCTCTTAGGCCGACCAATTCAGTCAACTCTTCTGCCGTCACCTTCTGCCCTCTTTTCAAACAATCCATACAGTAGGAAAACAGCTTCTCAAACAATACCTTTCTTTCGGCCTCCTCTGCCTTCAGCGCCATCACTGCAGGCCGAATTTGACCAAGTAGGTCAATAATTCCACCCAGCCCTTCCGGCAGCATTTCGGCAATCTCCCTCCTCACCCACGACGACGCGAGCGGACTTTTGCCGTCCGTGGAAATCCCGACTGTGAGAGGGCCGTCCTTTACGAGCGCCGGGAAAAAGAAGGTGCATTTCTCCCTGTCATCCACCACATTGACCGGAATCCGCTGTGTTTTACAGTAATCCGCTATCTGCCCGTTCAACGCTTCATCGTCCGTAGCGGCAATCACAAAATGCGCGCCGTGCAGATCAGCCACCTGAAACGCCCGCTCCTCAAAATGAAGGGAGGCCGCCGCGTCCTCCTGCAACAGTTCTCCCTGTATTCTCACGCACGCCTTTATTTCCGGTGCAATCACCGTCAGATCCGGGCCAAACATGAGCAGCTTCTCCACTTTTCTGGCCGCAACCTTCCCGCCGCCCACGATCACGCCGCGTTTTCCCTCCAGCTCCATAAAAAAAGGAAAATGTCCCATGCAAACGTACCCTCTTATATGACCATATTAGTCAACGCATTCAAAACCGTCTCAAAAGAACCGCTGTCCAGCCCGTCTCTCAGCAAATAAAGCAGTTTCTCCGCAGAACAGTCCGCATACCGCTCCTTCCAGCACGCATCTCTTTCGGTAAAATGGTGAAAGGCCAGTACTTTAGAGAGCCTTTCCAGCTCCTCCTCCAGAATCTCCTCCGCATCCGCAAACGCCTGCTGTTTGCGCCTGTTGTTCTCCTCCGCCAGCTTTTTGATATCATCTAATGCCACCAGACGGCAGTGCGCCAGTTTCCCGATCTCCGCATCCAGATCCGGCGGCATGGATATATCAAGGAACAGCCTCTCCTTTGGGGTCTTCATGGCCTTTTGCACCCGCCCCGCCGTCAGCGTATAGTGGGGGCTTGTAGTGGCCGATATAACAGCATCCGCCTCATCCAAAACGGCATAGCGGTCCTGATAATCCACATGCTCCACCTGTGGACTGCCGCTTTGACGGATTCCATTGTGCGACCGCACGGTAGCGATCACGCGGACATTTTTCTGACCCAGCAGATTCTTCAAGATAATCCCGCCCATCTGTCCGCTGCCGCCCATCAGGAGTACCGTCTTATGCGGCACCGGCAGGTGCGCCACTTCACTTGCCGCCAGCGTGGCCACGGAGACCGCCGTTTTCGAAATCATCGTCTCCGTCTTCACCCGTTTGGCGCAGGCAAGCGCCGCCTGAAACGCGCTGTTCAGTTCATACCCGGTATATCCTGCCTCACTGGCTAACCCATAGGCGTCCCGCGTCTGTCCGAGAATTTCATCCTCTCCCAGCACCATGGACTCCATGCCGCAGACGACACGGAAAAGATGGTGCAGCGCTCTTTTTCCCTGATATCTTCTGGCAAGATTTCTGATCTGCTCGGCGTCGCTTCCCGAAAACGTCTCGAGCGCTTTCTCCAGTTCCCGGAAGCGGTTCTCCTCACCCTCCACATAAATCTCCGTGCGGTTGCAGGTGGATAACAGCACACACTGCTCCACCCCCGCATCCGCCCGGATCTTTTGCAGGAAATCTCCCGCCTTTTCTTTCGGAATATAAAACTTCTGCCGTTCTTCGGATGCCGCCGTCTTATGGCTGATACTGATACACTCCATCTCTTCTTAACCTGTCTTGTGGTCTCCTGTTTTTGACCAGGCATACAGACACCCTGTTTCAGGTGTCCTCCTGCCCCGCCACGTCACTTTAACAAGTGGCTCCGCCATGTAAATGCATCTTCGCCCCGATGATCTCTTCCTTTCTGTTAAGCAGATTATCCGCCATAAGCTGCGCCTGCACGTTCTCAAATCCCAGCCTGCTTATGGTGTCCGCAAAACGCTCTCCCGTATTTCCCTGCTCGCGGAACAGCAGAATGGCTTTTTCCAGAACGGAGAGCACTTCCTCTTCATCCAGGAAAATTTTATCCAGCTTCTGCCCATGGGCCACTCTCTTGCCCCAGCGGCCGCCGATATAGATACGGTAGCCGTACTCGCTTTCCTCCGACGCCTTGAATGGACATTTGCCCACGCAGCGGCCGCAGTTGTTACACTTGTCGGGATCAATCAAAAGCTTGCCGTCCACCACCTGAGACGCCTCCACCGGGCACGCCAGCGAAACCTGACAGATCCGGCAGCCGCGGCACTTCTCCAGATCAACCGCCGGCACTCTCTGTCCCACAATGCCGAAGTCGTTCAGGTCAGGCTTCACACAGTTATTCGGGCAGCCGCCCACCGCGATCTTAAACTTGTGCGGCAGTTTCACGGATGCGTAACCGTGGAAGAAACGCTCATGTATCTTGTCGGATAACGCGTAGGAATCCAGCAGTCCATACTGACAGGTGGTTCCCTTACATGCCACAACCGGGCGTACCTTGGAGCCGGTGCCGCCGGTCTCTAAGCCCTCCTGCGCCAGAAATGCGCGCACATCCTCAATCCTGTCAAAGGGCACGCCCACAATTTCCATGGTCAGGCGGGTTGTCATCACCACATCGCCGCTGCCAAAGAGCGCCGCCGCCTCCGCGATTTTCTTATGCTCCGCAGCGGTTACTTTTCCGTTTCTCGTAATCACACGGACGTTAAAATTGTCCGTTCCTTTGTTGTGCAGACAGCCAAGCGCCTTCACACGGGTAATCTCCTCCGCGGGCACCGTCACCACGCCCGGTTTGCCTGCCACCTTCACCACATTAAAGAAAGAGGAACCCTCCAGCACCTTCGTGTTCGTGTAGCCGTAACGTTTCAGCCTGTTCTGCAGCAGATAGGCTCTCTTGCCCTTGGCACAGACAAGCAGTAACTTCTCGTCCTTTGAAAGCCCCGGCACCTCGCCCTTTACCTTGAGCAGATCCACATAAGTCGCGCCCGCAATCGTGGGGCCTGCCGGATTCGCGTCGATGACACGGTAACCTTCTGCCGCTCCTGCCAGATATTCCGCAGGCGTGAAGCTGTCCATATCACCCGTTATTTTATTCAACAGCATATGCACCGCCTGCACAAACGGATGGATCGCCGTGGAAAACGGGGGCGCATAGGCTAAATCCAGGCATGTCATCTGTTCCAGCGTGGCCCCGAAGGTCACCGCCATCACACCGATGTCCGTCACCTTATCCACCGCGCCGGGACCCAGTACCTGTACGCCCAGCAGCTTGTGCGTTGCTTTATCCGCCACCAGCTTGATTGCAAACCATGCACTGTCGGGATAGTAGTGCGCCTTGTCGTCCGTTACCGCCAGCACGCAGACCGGCTCATACCCTGCCGCCTTCGCCTGTTCCTCGGACAGTCCGGTTCTGCCGCCCGACAGACCGGGAAGCTTCACCACGCCTGTTCCCAGAACACCCGGATAAGTCACATCCCTGCCGCCCAGAGCAAGCGCAAGGGTACGGCCCTCCATATTGGCAGAGGAACCCATGGGCGACCACTGCCTTTCCCCGGTAAGGCGGTTTTTCACCATGGCGCAGTCACCGGCCGCGTAGACGTCCGCCACATTGGTGGCCATCTTATCATCCACCAGAATCGTTCCCTTAAACATTTCAATCCCGGTATCCTGCAAAAAGCCCGTGTTGGGACGGATACCGATGGAGAGAATCACCACGTCCGCGGGAAGAAGTCCCTTGTCCGTCTGCACGCCTTCCGCTCTCCCGTCCCCGGTCACGCTTTCCAGCTTCGTGGCGGTCATCACCCTGATGCCTTTCTTGGCCAGATGACGCACCGCGTAATCCGCCATCTCCGCGTCAAATCCCGGCATAATCTGGGGCGCCATATCAATCAACGTCACGGATAAGCCTTTTTCCAGCAGATTCTCGGCCACTTCCAGACCGATGAAGCCGCCGCCCACTACCACGGCCCGCTTCACATCATCGCCCCCTATGTAATCCCTCGTCTCAATGGCGTCGTCCGGCGTGCGCATCACGAATACACCCGGCAGATTTAAACCCGGCAAAGGCGGAATCACCGGGGAAGCCCCCACTGCCACGATACAGGCGTCATACTCATAAATTTCTTCCGCGCCCGTGCGGAGATTCTTCGCCGTCGCCTTCTTTGCCGACGGGTCAAGGGCCACCACCTCGCGCTGCGGATACACCATGGCGCCTGTGAGGGAACTGTATTTCTCCGGCGTATTGACAATAAGCTGCTCTTTCTCCGGGATGGCCCCGCCCACATAATAGGGAAGCCCGCATCCCGCGTAAGAAATATCCTTGCCCTTGGTGACAATGGTCACCTCCGCTTCAGGATTTACCCTCTTAAATTTCGCGGCAGCCTTCGTACCGGCCGCCACGCCGCCAATCACCAGTAGTTTCATGTCATACCTCCTCCTTGATAGAAAACTCGCCTCTCGCTTTCCCCAACACATCCTGATTCTGTCTCTTATTCCTATTGAAAAACCGAATTTCTCTTCTCTTTCATCATGCCATAAAAACGGTGAAAAAAAAAGTAGATTTTAATCTGACGAATACATAAAATTAACGGTTGACAAATTTTACCTTTCATGATAGATTTCTTTTACTATCATTCCCATGGGGGAGTAGCAAGCGTATATCGTAGCAAGTCAACATACTGGCCGTCTGGTCTGGCTTGTTTTAAATTGCGAGACTCATGTATAGTGAAACTATACGTGGCGTCTGTTTATTTTTACATTTACCGGGTATAGTTTTTAAGACTGTATCCGGTTTTTTGCATTCAAATTCAGGAGGGACAAAAGATGGAGTGGAATTTGTTGTTTTTCTTTAACAGCGTACTGCTTGGTGTCGGGCTTTCCATGGACGCCTTTTCCGTGTCGCTTGCTAACGGCCTGAACGAGCCGGACATGTCGCGCAGAAAGATGTGCGGCATCGCAGGAGTGTTCGCCTTTTTTCAGGCGGCAATGCCTATGACGGGCTGGATCTGCGTCCACACATTCATCCAATATTTCACCGCGTTTCAAAAACTGATACCGTGGATTGCCCTTGCCCTGCTGCTGTTTATTGGCGGAAAAATGTTTGCGGACGGCATAAAAGGCGGCAGCGGGGAGGCAGATAAGCCCAAAGCAGGATTGCTCTCCCTCTTACTACAGGGAATCGCCACATCCATAGACGCCCTCTCCGTCGGATTTACCGTTGCGGGATACGATTTCGTCATGGCCCTTGTCTGCGCCTTTATCATTTCGGTTGTCACATTTGTGATCTGCATGGGAGGACTTGTCATCGGAAAAAAATTCGGAACCGCGTACGCCGAAAAGGCGGCTATGCTGGGCGGCACGATCTTAATCCTCATCGGCATTGAAATTTTTGTGACAGGCGTGTTTTAGAAATCCGAATATACCTGCAAAAATAAATTGAGATATGTCCGTGAATTGTTTATAATAATTATAGAATAATCAGGAAAACACAGAGCAGAAAGGAGGTCGCATCTATGTACAATATCATAACAATCGAACGGCGTTATGCCAGCGGAGGACACGAGATCGGAAAAAGGCTGGCCGAAGCGCTGGGATACAAGCTTTATGACAGGAACATCCTGCTGGAAGCGGCGCAGAAGCTTGACATACCGTTTTATAAGATCGAAGCGCTTGAGGAGAGCAGCCCCGGCAATGTCCTATTAAACCTTTCCAAGACACCCCTTGGCGGGCTTTCCGGGAATAAAAACCTGCCCCTGGCCGATCAGCTTTTTCTGGAAGAAAAAAGCATCATCGAAAAGGCTGCCGATGAGGGCAACTGCGTGATTGTGGGAAGGGCCTCCGGCTATATTTTAAAGGAAAAAGAAAACGCCCTGCACGTATTTGTCTATGCCAGCCATGAAAAGAGAATACAGCGGGCGGTTGAGCGGGAAGGTGTCCAGCAGGCGGAGGCCGAAAATGCCCTGAAAAAGAACGATAAGAGGAGAAAGAATTTTTACAGTGCCCTCACCACCCATGAGTGGGGCGATCCGAAAAACTATGACCTGTACATGAACGCCGGAAATCTGGGGATTGATCTGTGCGTCAGGATTTTGATGGAGGCTGCGAAAGGATAAATGCCTGACTTTACGGGGAAAGCAGACCGGGCCAACACGCTCCCGTCTGCTTTCTCTTTTCCCTTTACGAAAACGGAATCCCAGATGCGAAAACAGGAGAGGCGCTATGAATTTTAGATGCTTTGGAGATAAAAGTAAGCAGTCCATACTGTTTATACACGGCATGGCCTCCACAGCGATGCTCTGTTACGAACCCATACTGGCGCCGCTGTCAGACTATTATGTCATATTGGCGGAAGTGGATGGTCACAGCCCGCAGTCGGGCGACCTTGTCAGTGTTGAAAAGAACTGTGATAAAATAGAAAATTACATAACGAATCATCTGTCCGGTCATTTATACTGCCTTTCCGGGTTTTCTATGGGCGCGACCATGGCGGTGGAAATCATCGGCCGAGGTAACGTCCATGTGGAGAAAACGCATCTGGACGCGGCGTTTCTCGTAAAAATGGGATTGCTGTCCAAACCGTATACCTTTCTTTTCTGCAAGGCAATCAAACGGATCAATAACCAAAAACCGATTCCCCAATTTATGCTGGACGCAGTTATGGGGAAAGATAACAACGGCATTATGGAAATGCTCTATCCGGCTATTACGCAGGAAACCATCAGAAATGCCTGCGCATTTGTGTACGCCTATCATATCCCCGAAAAAATACGCGATTATAAAGGAACGGTTCTGTTTTGGCGGGGCTCTAACGAGCGATATCCGCGGAAAAGCGCTGCACTCCTGAAAAAATATCTCCCCGGTTTAACGGATGTTGAAATGGAAAACATGGGGCATGGCCAATATTTACATGAGCACAGTGACCGGTATGCGGAGGAGCTGATCAGGTATCTGGAAAGCCGATAAGGGGGTCTGTCACCTCCCTTCCGCTAAATGAAACATCTCACATCATCTCCATTTCAATGCAGTTCCACACTTCACCCATGCAGCGGTAGCTTTCTGTGCTTTCCAATTTCACTCTTTTAAACCCGCAGGATTCATAACATTTGATGGCAGATTTATTGTTTTCAAAAACGCCCAATGAAATTTTCTTTACTTTAACCAGGTCAAATGCAAATCGGATAGCCAAGGAAAGCATTTCCTTTCCATACCCCTTCCCCCGTCTTTTATCATCAACGATCACAAACCCTAACCGGATTTCATCGCAACTATGGTCATTCGGAAAACGCATGGTAAAATGTCCGACGATCCCTGTCTCATCAAATGCCGTCATACCCCACATTCGATCATTATGCCTGTCCCTGTCATAATACGAATTCATATCTTCGGGAGTAATGGGGTATTTCTCATAACGGTCCGCACTCCATTGCCGAAACGCATATTCATCCTTTATCCACGGTGTTATTGCCTGTGCATCGCGGGCTTTGTATGGTCTTAATCTCATCATAAAAAGTTTCTAATCGTTAACGTACCCTCTCAGTATTTATAATAGCAAATCCAACTTTTTCGTACAACATCAAAGCTTTTTCATTCCATTTAGCAACATGCAGCAAAATGGGCTCATTACTCTTTTGGCGAATATGATTCATTCCCCATAGTAAAAGTTGTTTTCCATATCCTTTATTTTGAAATTTTTTATTGACTATCAAATCATCTATTTCGTTTCCATAACATGCGACAGATCCAATCATTTCTTCTTTGCTTACAAGGATTAGGGTGTCAAAAGACACATTAATTAATATCTGATCTTGTTTGTACCTTG